>JBBRBG010000140.1:0-24047 GCA_038206055.1 Haliangiales bacterium | reverse complement strand
GGCGCCGGGGAGGGGACGAGCAGGCGACGCATCGTCAGCCCCTTGCCGACGAACGCGATGTCGATCCCGCTCTCGGCGGCCCGGGTGGCCTGATCGTCGGCGAGGAAGACGTGCGGGTACGTGGGCCCCTCGGGTCCCTCGATCTCGTTATCGAGGATGATCACGGCCTTCTTCGCGAACCAGTCGGCGAGCGCGACGCCGCCGTTGAGCGGCTTCTCGAGATCCAGGTGGCGTTCGCGTGACAGGTCCCAGATCGCGGTCTTGAACGCGAGCCGGGCCGCGAGCTGATCCCACGCCTCGATCTCCTCGCGCGTGGTGCGGTGGTTGACGACGAGCAGCACGTCGGCGTCGGAGACCTGGAACGGACGCGCGATGCGCACCTCGAAGTCGCGGATCTGGACGGGCCGCGTGGTCGCCGGGTCCTCGAGATCGCCGATCTCGAGCGTCACGTACGCGGAGAACCGGAGGTACTCGGGCGCGCTGTCCTTGACCTTCATCGTGAGCTCGAGCGCGGTGGTGTCGCCGGCGCCAAGCGTGGCGAGCTCCTTCGTCCAGCCTGTGCCGGGGGCGAGGTCGGCACCGTCGGCGCTGAACACCACGTGCTCGTCGCCGATCTCGGAGTCGGGCGCCGTCGCCACGCGCACGCGGACCACGCGCTTGCACTCGGAGGCCGCGCCGAGCGCGAACCGCGACTGGTTGGTCAGGCTGAACCGCACGCGCGATGCTTCGCCCGCCGCGAGCGACTTGAGGTTCTCGACGGTCGAGACCCGGATCGGATAGCGAATGACGAACCGACCCTGCAGCGCGGCGTCGCCCTCCTGGTAGTGCTCGAAGTCGCGCTTGACGGAGGGGATCATCGCGCGCTGGAAGATCGATTCCTCGATCTCGAGCGGTGCCGACGGCCCGGTCGGCGTGTGATCGGCGATCCGGAACCGCAGCTCGCCGGGCACCTTGTAGCGCTTGCCGGGCTCCAGCCCGCGTACGCACTTCAGCTCGCCGGGCTCGGGCTTCACCCAGCCGCCCGTCGCGAGTGCGAGCGCGAGCTCGTCCTTCGATGGCGTGGGCATGCCGCCGGCGTTCTCGACCTCGAGATCGAACACGCGCACGAGCTCGCGCGGCTCGTACACGCAGTCCTCGTTGAGCGAGTCGTGCGCGAACGAGACCAGGCGCAGGTCGTAGCGCGAGGGATACGTGGCGAGCTTGCCGTCGGCGGTCTTGACCTCGATCGCGAAGTTGCCGACCTCGCCGTGCGGGCCGGTCGCGACGCGCGCCTTGCCAGAGGCACCGTCCATGCCGCTCGAGCCGTCGCTGCCGCCGGGGTTCGAGTGGTAATGCGTCGTGGTGTGGCTGTTGCCGCTCGAGTCTCGCGAGGTCGACGTGGTGGTCCAGCTGTACGAGCTGCCGCCGCTGCCGCCCGAGCCGCCGTTGCCGCCCGAGCCGTTGAGGCCGGCCTTGCCGCCGGTGCCGCCCTCGATCTCGTGGCGGATCAGCATGAGCAGCGGCGTATCGTCCTCGCTGACCGAGACCACGATCTGACCGCCATCGCCGCCGGTGGAGCCGCTCGTCGCGTCGCCGCCGTAGCCACCGTTGCCACCGCTGCCGCCATCGCCGCCGCTCGACCAGCGCGTGGCATCCGAGCCGTCGGAGCCGCGTGCGCCATCGCCACCGCGCCCGCCGTTGCCTCCCTTGCCTCCATCCCCGCCGATCGCGCGCAGCGGAATGAAGCCCGCCTCGTCGATCACGACCAGGTTCCGGATCGCCTGCTTCTGGCCGTGCGGCGTGAACAGCTCGCCGGAGAGCGTGACCGAGCCGGCCGCGTCATCGGCGACCATCTCGAGCCGGATCTGCCCGGCGCTCTCGCCTGGCTGCGACGGGCCGGCGCTCTCGCCGTTACTGCCGCTGCAGCCGGTCGCGGATCCGCCGGATCCAGAGCGCCCGTGCGGGCCGTCCGCGCCCTTCGCGCCGGAGACGTCGAACGTGACGAGCGGCCGGGGCTCGTCGCTCGTCGTCACCTCTCGATCTGGTACCTCCGCATCACGATACGGGGAGCTCATCCCGACGAGTGTAACTGGTGCTCAGTCCTGGTTCACGCAGCCGGACTTGTAGATCCAGCCTTCCTTGTTCGCATCGAGCGTGCCCTGACCGAGGAGCTTTCCGCTCGTGTCATGGAGCTGCACGAGGTACTTGCCCTTCTCGACAGCGAGCGCGACGTCCTTGCCCGGAAACACCATGTTCTGCGTCGCGAACACCTGAGCTCCGTCACGCGACACCACGAACTTGAGGTTCTCGGCCCACGAGCAGCTATCGCTGGTGTTGAACAGTCGGCCGGTGAACTTCTGCGGCGCGCTCGGTGCGGCGTCGGCTTTGATGGCGTCCATCGCTTTGCGCGCGGCCGCGATCCCCTGCTGGATCATCGTCGCCTGCGAGCGGAGCGACTTCCGCTCCTCCTTGTCCTCGGCCTCATCCGCGAGCTCGACGAGTGCCGTCGCGGCTTTGTCGATCGCTGCGGCGTCGGTGGCGATCGACTTCATCGCCACGTCCTTGCCGAGGCGCCTCGCGAGCGCGGCCAGGTCATCCGAGAGCTCCGCGGCGGCAGGTCCGAACTTCTTGCGCGCACCGCGGTCATCGCTCGCCTTCGCCGCCGTGGCGAGCGTGCCCGCGTTGGTCGACAACTGCGTCAGCGAGGCCGCGATCGCCGCGCGATCGGCCTTCTGATCTGCGCGGGCGGTCCCGAGGAAGAGAACGACGACTGCGACAGCGGTTCCGAGCAAGGCCTTCACGTTCATTCGCCGGCTTGTAACGCGTCGCGCGTCCGGTCTCTAGCCATAGTTTTGGCCATCACCGTTACCGGTGTAATTCAACTTACCGGAAAGCCGCGATCTCGCATGAGCGCGTTGGTATCGACATCGCGGCCGCGGAACTTCCGGAACGCCTCCTCGGGGGAGACCGAGTTGCCGACGCTCATGATCGAGTCGTGCAGCTTCTTCGCCGTCTTCTTGTCGTAGAAGCTCTTCGCCTCGACGAACGCCTCGGCGGCATCGGCGGTGAGCGTGTCGGCCCAGATGTAGCTGTAGTAGCCGGCCGAGTAGCCATCGTCGGCGAAGATGTGGCCGAAGGCGGGCGGGCGGTGGCGCATCACGATCTCGGTGGGCGCGCCGATCTTCTTCATCGTCGCCTTCTCGAACGCGGCCGGATCGATCGGCTTGTCGGTGGGCGCCGTGTGGATCTCGAGGTCGTAGATCGTCGCCATCAGGTACTCGACGGTCTTGAACCCCTGGTTGAAGTTCTTCGCCTTCATGATCTTCGCGAGCAGCGCGGGTGGCATCGGCTGCTTCGTCTCGAAGTGGAGCGCGTACTTGTTCAGCACCTCGGGCGTGGGCAGCCAGTGTTCGTTTAGCTGGCTCGGGAACTCGACGAAGTCGCGCTTCGTGTTCGTGCCGGCGAGCGTCAGATACTTCACGGCCGAGTTGAGGCCGTGGAGTGCGTGGCCGAACTCGTGGAACATCGTCGTCGCGTCGTCCCACGAGATCAGGACAGGCTCGCCGGCCTTGCCCTGCACGAAGTTCGAGTTGTTCGAGACGATCGGCGTGGTCGGTGTCTTGAATGCCTCTTGCGTGCGGTACTCGTTCATCCAGGCGCCGGAGCGCTTGCCGTCACGAGCGAACGGATCGAAGTACCAGAGGCCCACGCGCTGGCCGCCCTTCGTGACCTCCCAGACGCGGACGTCGGGGTGATACACGGGCACGTTCTTGATCGGCTTGAACGTGAAGCCGTAGAGCTGACCCGCGGCGAAGAACATGCCCTCGCGGAGCTTCTCGGCCTGGAGGTACGGCTTCACCTCGTTCTGATCGAGGTCGTACTTCTCCTTGCGGACCTTCTCCGCGTAGTAGCGGTAGTCCCACGCCTCGATCTTGATCTTCGCCTTCTCCGCGTCGGCGACCTTCTGCATGTCGGCGACTTCTTCCTTGACGCGGGCGACGGCGGCCTTCCAGACCTTCATCGTCAGGCCCATCGCCGCGTCGGGCGTCTTCGCCATGTTGTCGGCGATGATCCAGTGCGCGTGGCTCGGGAATCCGAGCATCTTCGCGCGCTCGCCGCGGAGCGCGAGGATCTGCGTGATGATCGGCTTGTTGTCGTGCGCGCCCGGGTTGTCGCCGCGCGACGTCCACATCCGGAACACCTTCTCGCGCAGCGCGCGGTTTGACGAGTACGTCAGGAACGGCTCGGCGCTCGAGCGCGTGTTCGTGATCGCCCACTTGCCCTTCTTGCCCTTCGCCTCGGCGGCGGCAGCCGTGGCGGCCTTGATCGAATCGGGCAGGCCGGCGAGGTCGGCTTCCTTGTCGAGCAGCACCATGCCGGTCTCCTCGTCGGAGAGCTGGTTCTGCGTGAACGTGGTGTAGAGGCCGGCGAGCTTGGTGTTGATCTCCTTGAGCCGCGCCTTGTCCTTCGCACCGAGCGCCGCGCCACGGCGGGCGAAGTTGTTGTAGTGGACCTCGAGCAGGCGCTGCTGCTCCGACGTCAGCTTCGGCTTCGCGTCGTAGACCGCCTTGATCCGCGCGAACAGCTTCTCGTTCTGCGTGATCTCGTCGGCGTACGCGGCGAGGATCGGATTCATCTCCGTCTCCACGCCCTGCATCGACTTGTCGTTCATCGTCGACGTGTAGACGCCCATCAGCACCGCAGCGCGGCTGACCGGGCGGCCCGAGTCCTCGAACGCGACGATCGTGTTCTCGAACGTCGCCGGCTTCGGGTTGTCGGCGATCGCGGCGAGCTCGGCGCGCTGCAGGTCCATGCCCTTCATGATCGCGGGCTTGAAGTCGGCCACCTTGATCTTGTCGAACGGCGGGACGCCACCATTTGGGCCCGTGAACGGGGCCAGGAGGGGTTCGAGCTTCACGGCGGGCTCACCTTTCGCGAACGACAGCTGCTTACGGAATGCCAGAAGAACGGCCGAGGAGGCCGACGCGAACAAGAACGTGCGACGCTTCATCGCGCGGACGATAGCCGCACGCGGGGACCCGCGCCAGGGGCGTCGCAGCCCCGTCCCAGTGCGACATTTCGTAGACGAGGTGCCGAATACCGTCGCGCCCTTCGAGACGGGCAGCACGGCAATGAAACGCTGCGCGGTGGCCGCGTCCTGCACCTCACCCGGCTCGCGGAAGCTTTTCGCGTCGCCTCCCACATGAACAGCACCGGCGGATGCTCGTCCGGCCGGAGGTTGTCCGGGATGACGAGCAGGAAGTCGCGGGCGTGTCCGGTGCTGGTGATGGTGTTCGAGCCCGACACGAGCGCCGGACACCCGGCCGCAGCAAGGGCGGGCGAGATCGGCATCGGTGCGTTCGCGGGAGGCGGGGCGTCGCAGAGAATCGATAGGTCGGCGCGGCGTCCGGCATCGAGACCGGCGCATCCGGGTGCGGGTTCTGCAATCCGGCGTCCGGCTCCAGTCCGTTCGGCGGCAGCGACGATGCCGAGCTACAGGCCGCGATCAACGAGGCGAACAAGATCGAAGTGGACGCACGCACGCCCGCGCGATCGCAAGCGCGCGAGATACCAGCGCACGTCATGATCGTGACCACATCTGGACACTCGTGAGCGCTGCTCAGAGGGGTCGCGGTCTTGGCGGGTGCACCCGACGTGCACGACCACGCACGATCAGGTCAGCATCATCGGAGGGTGCACTGGAGCCGGCGCACCCCAAGGTAAAACCGCAAGATTGTGGGGTAGCGACCCTCACGGCGGGCTCACCACCGCCGATCGGGGGTCGTTTCATTTCACGCGGGTGGCAGCGCGCTCCTACACTTTGCAGGTGGGCCGCCAGGATGATCAGAACGACCGGACGCAGGTCCAGGTCCACGATCCCCTGGTCGGCGCGGTCTTCGATCGCCGCTTCCACATCGACTTCCGGATCGCGATCGGCGGCTTCGGCGCGATCTATCACGCGACGCACAACAAGAGCGGCCATCAGTTCGCGCTCAAGATCCTGCACGCGCGCCTCGCGAACGACGCCGGCGTGATCGCTCGGTTCAAGCGCGAGGGCGAGACGCTGACGCGACTGCGCAACCCACACACGATCATCGCGTACGAGATGGGCGAGGCCGATGACGGCACGCTGTTCATCGTGCTCGAGCTGCTGCAGGGCGAGAGCTTGTTCGAGCGGTTTCGCGCGCGCGGCGCCTTCGAGTGGAGAGTGATGGCGCAGATCGCACGCAGCATCTGCTACTCACTCGAGGAGGCGCACGCGCTCGGCATCATCCATCGCGATCTCAAGCCGACGAACATCAACCTCGAGCGTAAGGACGGCAGCGAGGACTTCGTCAAGGTGCTCGACTTCGGCATCGCGAAGATCCTCCGCGAGAGCAGCATCGACTCCGCAGACCTGACGAACGCGGGCCAGATGATCGGCACGCTCGACTACATGTCGCCCGAGCAGATGGTCGGCGGCGCGACCACGGGCCAGACGGATATCTACACGCTCGGCATCGTCATGTACGAGATGATCGCGGGACGCCGCCCGTTCTCCGAGGCGAACTCTCCGGCCGCGGTGCTCGCGGCGATGCTGCGCACGCGCCCCGATCCGCTCTCGTCGCTGCTGCCGGTGCCAAAGGCGATCGATCGCATCGTGATGCGCTGCCTGGAGCGCGAGCCCGAGCACCGATGGGCGACCGTGGCGCAGCTCGGCGCCGCGCTCGATCGGCTGCTCCATGGCGACGAGTCCGGAGACGACGAAGATGTGACGCGTACGGTATCGCTCCCGGCCGATGACGAATCGACGATGTACGAGGAGCGCCCGCGCCCGCTGGTCACCTCGCCGTATCCCGCGCAGATGGTGAAGCCGAGCGCCGCGGCGGTCGCGCTCGGCGAGGCGGCCACCGAGCCCGCGCCGCATGTGAGCCGCTCGAAGACGATCTCGCAGGTGCCGCCACCGGGGCCGTCCTCGCGCGGCTCGCAGCCGATGGTGACCACGCAGCGCGGCCCGGGCAAGACGCCGACGCCCGTCACCGTACGCAGAGCGCCGACCCAGCCGCCTCCGCCTCCCATCGGCGATCGCGGAAGTCAGCCGCGGTTCGCTCAGCCCGATCGCGCAAGCCAGCCGCTGTTCGGTCAACGACCTGCACAGGAGCAGTCTGGCGGCCTCGCGACGCCGCTGCCGGGCTCGGGCCTCGCGCTGTTCCCGCCGCAACCGCCCGGCGATCCGCGGGGCCGGCCGCCGACGCCGCCACCACCGATGCCCGTGTACACACCGCCCGGTGCTGCCGGCCCGCTGCCGCACGCGCAGCGCCCTGTGATGGACCTGGCGAGCTTCGCGCAGCCGCCGATCCCGCGCACCGATGTCGTGCAGCCGCTGCCACCGGGTCCCGGAATGCCCGGCTACGACATGTCGCAGATCGCGGCGCGCGACGCTGCGGTGCGTCGGTTCGTGTGGATCATCGTGCTCGCCGTTGCAGCGATCATTGGCATCGCCGTCGCGACGCAGCTCTAGAGTCACGGCGCGAAGTGCAGCTTGTGCTGCACGAGCTTCATGCTGCGGCAGCGCTCGAGTCGATCGTGCTCGGTGGTCGACGCGTAGACGTACGCGACGTCGCCGCCTTTGGGCACCTCGATCGGGATCGTGGGGCATTCGAAGCTGCGGTCGCGCAGCTCGAGCCGCTGCTTGCCGCCGGGCAGCACGAAGCGGACCTCGCGCGCCTCGTTGCGGCTCTTCGCCTTCGCCGGAATCCGGACCTCGACGCTGCGCTCGTTCGAGTTGAACACCACGGAGCCATCGGTTCGCGGCGGCGCGCGCACGCTGCACTCGCGGTTCTCGCCGGGGCCGAGCTTGCAGGTCGCCGAGCCGAAGCTGACGGCGGTCACCACGTCGACGACGTGCTCGCCGGAGCGAATGTCGACGCCGAAGCCCTCGCGATAGCTGTACGGGCCGGCGTGGATCTCGACGCCGGGCTGCTTCTTGATCTCGCCGTCGATCAGGATGAACGCATCGGTGAGGTCGATTGCCTGCGGATCGCTCGCCGCGGCGGTGCTCACCCACAGCATGCCGGGGGTCTTGTCGAGCTTGTCGATCAACGCCTCGACCTGGATGCGATCGGCGGCGGCCGGCGCGATCGCGAGATAGATCTCGTAGCTCTTGAGGGCGGCGGGGAGCTGGTTCAGCCGGCGCTGGACGTCGGCGATGTTGTAGGCCGTGCTCGGGTGCGGCGAGATCGCGAACGCTTTCTGGTAGAGGCCGAGCGCGTCGCGCAGATCGCCGGCCTTGTCGGCGGCGACCGCAGCGCGGAACGCCTCGCCGGCGGCCTTCACGAACTTGTCAGGCGTGCCCTTGCGGACCGCGTCGTCGGGCTCGGCGGCGGCGATGCGCGTGACCGCGACGAGGAGCAGCAGCGCACGCATCATGGTGGGAACACCAGCTTCTTGGTCTTCACGGTGAACGGCATACACGCGGAGCGGTCCGGCTTTTGCCCGGCATCGATGTAGACGTAGAACACGCCGTCGCCCTTCGGCACGTCGAACACGATCGAATTGCACAGATACTTCTCGTTGAACGCGACGGTCTCGTAGCGACCCGCCGGCACCTCGTTCCGGTGCGGGAACCGCCACGCGCGATCTGCATCCTTCCAGCTCCCCGACATCTGGAGCCCACTCGACGCGGTGAACACGACGTTGCCGACCTCCTCCTTGCGCGACGACGACTGCAGGTGCCGCATCTCGAGGGGCTTCGCCTCGAGGGTGTCGTGCTCGAAGCTCGTGGGGCCGATCCGGTCGATGGCATGCCAGCCGGGCGTGATCTGGATCGTCTGAGGCGACGGACCGACGAGCACACCGTCGAGGAACACGATCGCGCGCGCGTCGTCGCCATCGACGGTGACGATCGGCGGCGTCTGCTTGAGCGCCTCGATCAGCTTCTCGACGTCGGCGCGATCGGCCGCGTCGGGCGCGGCGTCGAGGTACTTACCGTAGGTCTCGATCGCGTCCTTGTAGCGCTCCATGCGGCGCTCGACGTCGGCCATGTTGTAGAGCGTCGACGGCTGCTTGACGTCGTCGCTCGAGCGCCGGTAGTGGTCGTGTGCCTTCTCGAGATCGCCGGCCTTGTCGGCCATCATCGCCTCGGCGAACTCGCCGAGCGCCTCCGCGGAGAACTCCAGGCTGGCCGACTTTCGCACGGGCGGCCCTGGCTTCGGTGGCGGGCCATATGCAGGTCCCGCGAGCGCGGGGCTCGCCGCGGCGAGGAGCGCACCCAGGACCAGAAGTGTCGAACGCATGGCGCGAGTATGCCACTTGGATCTGGGATTTGTCGGAGGACCTTCCGGGCGGGTACGATGGCGGCGTGGCAGCACTCGGCACGGTCCGCCGCAAGATCTGCGAGCGCCTGCTCGTGAAGTTCGGCGAGCTGCCGCCGAAGCTCGCGAGCTACGCCGGCAAAGGCAGCCGCGGCTCGTGGGTGCGGATCTTCGCGATGCGCGAGGCGCAGAAGCTCGCCGCGCAGGGACCGCCCTCGTGACGCTGCGGATCCTGCGGATGATCGAGGAGCAGTTCCATCGCGATGATGAAGACCGCCTGATCCGCGAGGGCCGCACGCCGGTCGAGTACATCCGGCCCGGCGAGATCGAGTACAAGCCGTGTCCCTACGCGGGGTCGCGACACCAGCACGAGGCGCCGATGAACGTGTCGGCGCTGCGGCAGATCTCGGCGCACTGGGACGACATCCTGGCATCGCTCGCCGTGATGCGCGTCGCGTATGCCGAGCAGCGCGGCGCTGCAATGCCCGCGGCGCCCGAGCTGATGGATCTGTGGCGGGTGGGGCAGCTCGGTTCGGCGCTGCCGTGGTTCTACCTGCTGCGCGGTGATGGCGAGGCGCGCCCGCCCGCATACGCCGCCGCGCTGGCGAAGATCACGCTCGGCGTCGGGCTGTGGGCGCAGCGGTTGCTGGTCGATCTGCTCGCCGGGGTGTGGACGCCCGTCCTGCTGACGCCACAGGCCATCTTCGAGTCGACCGATGGCAACGGCACGCTGATCGGCGAGACCGAGGTGTGCTCGGGGCCCGAGACGATGATGATCCGGTTCTTCGAGGTGCTGGTCGCCGGCACGCCGGAGACCACGAGCCCGGCGATCGCGGCGCTGGTCATGGAGCGCGAGCGGGCGCTGCTGTTCGGCGCCCACTACGCGAACGTGAAGCTCCTGCTGTGGATCCACTTCCTCGCGCGGCGGTTCGTCTACGCGGATCTGATCGCAGCGCTCGGGCCGCGCGAGGAGCTGGTCGAGTTACTCGATGGCTCGTGCGAGCCGCCGGACTTCTTCGTGGTTGGCCCGCCCGATCACGCCGCGGTGCCGCCCGTGAGCCGCGCGCTGTGGATCGGCCAGCT
The DNA here is from genome assembly GCA_038206055.1 of Haliangiales bacterium. Lineage (GTDB taxonomy): Bacteria > Myxococcota_A > Polyangia > Haliangiales > Haliangiaceae > JABFXX01. Next base: position 13,692 of record JBBRBG010000140.1, on the reverse strand, counting down.
CGCCGCGCTCGTGGTGCCGATGGCGCCGGATGGCAGCGACCGGGCCCTTCAGGCCGCCGCCGTCGCGATCGGCCTCGCGCTTGGCACGACCGAGCCGGCGCCGGACGCCGTGTCCGAGCTGGCCCGGCTCCACGACATCGGCCCCGCCGCTGCTGCGCTGGCCGCGCGTGCGCTCGCTACCTACGCGAAGCTCGATGGGATCCTCGGCGAGGTCGCGACCACGGTTGAAGCCGCGTTCTGCCGTGCAGACCCCGATGCGTCACAGCCGGACCCGATCGACGCCCAGGCGCGGGATCGCCTCCTCGTGCAGCCGCCGCGGGCGGTGCTCGACGCGATCTCGCGGGGTTCCAGATCGCAAGTTGCGTAAGTTGAAACCGTCCCCGTTGTCGGACACCCGCATCCCCCGGGTTACGTCTCCCGGTGACGCCACCCAGGGGTGACGGTCGGTGGTGGCTGATCGATCAGCCACTTGGGCGGATCGGGGGGATGGCACATCGGCTGCTCTATGTCTGCTCACACCAAGGAGCCCCCCAATGTCCACCGCGAAGACCGAGACCCACGAGACCTTTGTAAGCGTCGAGACCGAGCAGCTGGCCACCGTTGCCGGCGGAACGAGCCGCGTCAGCGGCCGCTCGAGCGGCGGAGACGCCGAGCTGACGGCGATGCTCACGCAGATCGGTAGCTCGATCAAAGACCTCGCTGCCGCGAAGAACACCAACAGCGGTGGCGACACCATGCAGATGATGATGATGATGATGATGATGGGCGGTGGCGGCGGCGGGGGCGGCGGGATCGCCGCGCCTGCGGCCATTGCCCCCCCGGTCATCAATGTGTCGACCGGCGTGCAGGGCGGAGGCGGCGGTGGCGGCTGCGGCCGTCGCGGCAAGAAGGGCTGGTAGCTCTTCGCGGCCCGGCGCCGCTCGCCACGTGCAACAGACCTCGCTACGCTGCGTGCGTGACGGACATCTCCAGGCTCGCGTACACGGATCACTTCGTGCGCACCCTCCCGGGAGATCCGCGGAGCGATAACGCGCTCCGCCAGGTGCTTCGCGCGTGTTATTCGCGCGTCGCACCGACGCACGTGGCGAAGCCCGAGCTGCTCGCACTGGTTCCGGAAGTCGCCGCGCTCGTCGGCCTCGATCCAGCTCCTACCCAGGAGCTGGCCGAAGTGCTGGCGGGGAACCGCGTCGTCCCCGGAATGGCACCGTATGCTGCGTGCTACGGCGGCCACCAGTTCGGCACCTGGGCGGGTCAGCTCGGAGACGGGCGCGCGATCACACTCGGCGAGGTCGTCGGCGCGGATGGCGAACCGTGGGAGCTCCAGCTCAAGGGAGCGGGACCCACGCCGTACTCGCGCCGTGCCGATGGCAGGGCGGTGTTGCGGTCGTCGCTCCGCGAGCTCGTGTGCAGCGAGGCGATGTTTCACCTCGGCGTGCCGACCACACGCGCGCTGTCGCTCGCGCTCACTGGAGATCAGGTACAGCGAGACCTCCTCTACGACGGGCACCCGCGCTTCGAGCCGGGCGCCGTGGTGTGTCGGGTCGCACCGTCGTTCCTGAGGTTCGGCAGCTACGAGATCCACAGCTCGCGCGATGACAAGGACACGCTCGAGAAGCTCGTGCGGTTCACGCTCGAGCGGTTCTATCCGCAGCACCTGCACAGCGAGCGGATGGACATCGCTGGCTGGTTCGACGAGGTGATGCGGAAGACCGCGTGGATGGTCACCGAGTGGATGCGCGTCGGCTTCGTCCACGGCGTGATGAACACCGACAACATGTCGATCCTCGGGCTCACGATCGACTACGGCCCCTATGGCTGGGTCGAGTCGTTCGACCTCGACTGGACGCCGAACATCACCGACGCGTCGGGCAAGCGATATCGGTTCGGCGCCCAGCCGCAGGTCGCGCAGTGGAATCTCGCCCAGCTCGCGAAGGCGCTCTCGCCGCTGTGCGACGACCTCGATCCGCTGCGGAAGACGATCGACGCGTACATCCCGGAGCTGTCGGCGCAGTACCGCCACACGATGCTGCGCAAGCTCGGGCTCTCGGGCCTGCGGACCAGCGCCACCGAGGACGACGATCTGCTTACCGACCTCGGCGCGCTCCTCGTTGTCCTCGAGACGGACATGACGTTGTTCTTCCGCGCGCTCGCGGAGCCGAACCCCACCTTCGCCACCCTACGCGCGGCCTATTACGCGCCCGACGAGGTCACGCGGGTCCAGCGTGCGCAGATCGACCGCTGGCTCGTGGCCTACGCGTTGCGGGTGCGCGGCGAGGGCATCTCCGACGAGGTGCGTCGGGCGCGGATGAATGCGGTCAATCCGTTGTACGTGCCGCGCAACTACGTGGTGCAGCGAGTGATCGAGGCCACCGAGGCCGGCGACCGTGCCCAGCTCCCCGAGCTCCTGGAGGTGCTGCGCCACCCGTACGATCTGCAGCCCGGCAAGGAGCGGTTCGCCGAGAAGCGACCGGAGTGGGCGCGCCACAAGCCGGGATGCTCGATGCTGTCCTGCAGCTCGTAGTAGAAGAGGCGATGGCTGTTCGCGAGATCGTCCAGGTTGGTCACCCGGTTCTTCGCCAGCACGCGAGGGCGCTGACCCCCGAGGAGCTGGCCAGCCCCCAGGTCCAGCAGCTCATCGTCGACATGCGCGAGACGATGCGGGCCGCGCCGGGCGTGGGCCTCGCAGCGCCGCAGATCGGCGTGCCGGCACAGGTCGTGGTGATCGAAGATCCCAAGGAGTTCCACGAGGGGTTCACCGCCGAGCAACTCGCCGCCCGCGAGCGCACGCCGGTCGACTACCACGTGCTGGTCAACCCGAAGCTGACCGTGATCGGCGACGAGAAGGTGCCGCACTTCGAAGGCTGCCTCAGCTTCGCCACGTTCAGCATGGTCGTGGCGCGCCACCGCAAGGTCCGCGTCGACGCGCTCGACGAGCACGGCCGTCCGTTCTCGCGCACCGCGGTCGGCTGGTACGCGCGCATCCTCCAGCACGAGGTGGATCACCTGCACGGCACGGTGTGCTGCGATCGCATGGATCCGCGCACGCTGACCACGCCCGACAACTACTCACGGCACTACGCCGGCAAGACGATCGCCGAGGCGAAGGCGATCATCGGCAAACCTGCGCAATGAGCGAGCCGCAGCGGCCTTTCGAACGCTGAGGCTTCCGGCCTCCTCCGCAGTTGCAAGATCGGAGTGCCCCGAAGATCCCGAAGGCGCGAAGCAGAGCTTCTTTCACCGACGCGCGAGCTCTCGTCGAGACCGCGAGGCGAGGCTCGAAGAACCTCTTCGTGGCTTCGGGATCTTCGGGACAGTCCGGCTCTTCCGACGCGCCGAAATCCCACACCCTGGGGCTCCGATGACGCACCTGTTGCGCTAGGCGCCGTAGTGGTACGCGCTGAGGCGCAGGCTGGCGTACGTCTTGTTGTACGCGACCGTGCCGGGGTCCTCGCCCGCGGCGCCGACGATCACCATCAGCGGCATCAGATGTTCCTCGCGCGGGTGGGCGCCGCGCGCCTCGGGAGCCTTCGCCCACGCCGTGAGGTTCGCCGCGCGCTCTGCGGGAGGTGCGATCGCCGCATCGCGCAGCCACGCATCGAACACCTCTGCCACCGGCCGCGCCCGCGGATCGCGGAAGCCGCGCATGTTGTGATAGCTCATGCCGCTACCGACGATGAACACGCCCTCGTCGCGCAGCGGTGCGAGCGCGCGGCCGATCGCGAGGTGCTCCGCCGGGTCGAGCTCGGCCTTGAGCGAGAGCTGGAGGGTGGGGATGGCCGCATCGGGGTACACGAGCTTGAGCGGCACGAACACGCCGTGGTCGAAGCCGCGCTGCGCGTCGGTCGCGCTCGCGATGCCGGCGTTGCGCAACAACTCCTGCACGCGCGCCGCGACCTGCGGAGCGCCGGGCGCTGGCCACTGGATCTCGTACGACTCCGGTGGGAAGCCGTAGTAGTCGTAGAGCATCGGCGGGCGCGCCGCGGTCATCACCGTCGGTACGTTCTGCTCCCAGTGCGCCGAGATCACGAGGATCGCCTTCGGCGCCGTCTTTGGCAGCGCCGAGAGGGTCTCGAGGTAGGCGCGCAGATCCGCATCGCCTTGCTTGTCGAAGCCGAGGTCGACCCACGGCCACGGGCCACCGCCGTGCGGCAGGAACACGACGGGCATCCGCGTCGGGGCCGCCTTGGTCATGCGATCGCCGCTGCTCTGCGTGACCGCCACCGCGCCGCCGATCGCGGCCGCCGCGGCAGCGCCGCCGAGGATCACCTGTCGTCGGGTCAGACCGTCTTCTCCCTGCGTCGTCATGGTCCGTCCACTATGGGGACGGAGGGCACCGTCGGGAATCCCTGGGTGGGGAACCAACTGTTGCAGGATCACAGCGCGGTGGATTCCTGCCGGGGGATCAGCTCCTTGAGCTGCCAGGCCTGAATGGCCAGGTTCCGTCGCACGCCCCGTCGCTCGTTGTCCTGGATCCGCGAAAGGAGTGTTGCGAGGCCGATCAGCACCACGATGTAGAGGACCAGCCCGAACAGCGCGCCCATCTCGTTGAGCCCACCGGCGCCGGTCTGCAGGATGAACGCGTCGTGGGTGACGAACGCGCGCGGTGACAGCACGCCGACCAGCTCGAGCGCCCACGGCAACAGCGTCGCGACCACCGACAGGCCGGCGAGCAGCCACGTGTTGATCAGGCGCTTGTGGTTCGAGAGCAGCATCACGATCACGGTCGCCGGTCCCGCGCCGATCAGGAACGGACTGACGATGCGCGAGAGCAGCGCGATCATCGCGAGGTTCGCGGTGATCGCGAGGTACCCCGACAGGTACGGGTTCTTCGGCGCGATGCCGAGCTCGACGGCCACGATGAACGCGCACAGGCCGGGTCCCACGATGTGATACCAGGGCTCGCGAAATCCGATGAAGAACAGGATCGGGAAGAAGCTCAGGTAGGCGAGGGCGGCGAGCGTTCCGAACCGGGCGCTCTTCTTCAGCGAGTCGAGGTCCGCTTGCTCGAGCTCCTGCTCGACCTCGACGGGCGCTTCTTTCGGCGGCTCGAGCATCAGTCGACCGAGCAGATCGGCGGGCTGCGGCGACGTGGGATCAAACGCCAGCGCACGCGCGGCGGCGCGGATCGCGATCCGGCGCTCCTTCTGACCGTTGCCGCTCGCCAGGGCGGCGCGCGCCGTCTGCAGCTCGGTGCGGGCGAGCTCGCGCCGCAGCACGAAGTCGCGATCGCCGTCGAGGAACTCCTGCACCGCCTCCGACAGCGCACGGGCGGTCGGGAACCGGTCGACCCGCTCGACGGCGGTCGCGCGCACGCAGATCGCATCGAGCTCGGGCGGCACCACGCGATCGATCGCGCGGCGCGACGGCCGCGCATCGATGCCCGCGAGCGCGCTCGCGATGGCCGCATGACCGCGCGGATGCAGCGGATACAACGTCAGGATCTCGAACAGGATCGTACCGAGCGCGTAGACGTCGGCGCGGCCATCGAGATCGGACTCGCCGCGGATCTGCTCGGGTGCGATGTAGCCCGGCGTGCCGAGGATCGAGCCGGCGACGGTCTCGTTGTACGCCGGGACGTCGCTGGCCAGGGCACCGGCGTCGGCGAAGCTCGGCCGCTCCTCCTCGTTCATCACGCGCGCGACGCCCCAGTCGAGCACGTACACCTCGCCGAAGTCCCCGAGGACGATGTTCGCCGGCTTGAGGTCGCGATGAACCACGCCGCGGGTGTGCGCGAACTCGATCGCGAGGCAGACGTCGGTGAACATACGGAGCAGGCGCTGCCGAGAGAACTGCTTCTGAGCGTCGGGCGAGCCGACCGCGAGCCGGCTCAGCACGTCGCCGAGCGTGACGCCCGTGAGCTGCTTCATCACGAAGAACGGCCGGCCCAGGTCGTCCTTCCACAGCTCGTGGACGGGGACGATCGCCGGGTGCTCGAGGCGGCCCTGGATGCGCGCCTCGCGGAGGAACCGGGTCAACGCGTCGGGCGAGGGCTCGTTCATGCGCAGGCGCTTGATCGCGACCGGGCGGCCGATCTGCTCGTCGAGTGCGGAGAACACCTCGCCCATGCCGCCGCGCCCGATGATCGGTCCCAGCGTGTAGCGGTGCGCGGAGGTGCCGAGACCGAGATCGGTCGCTGGCGGGGCGGGCGCCCCGGTGATGCCGGTGGCCCACGTCTCGTACGTGCTCTCGGCGATCGTCGCCGGGCCGTCGTCGCCGCCCTCCGAGTCAGGGGGCAGCGGCGCCTGGAAGCCCGCGATCGTGACGCGCTTCTTCGGGACGTCGTGGATCTGCGCGGTATCGACCTGAGGAACATTGAACAGATCCGTGTTCTCTTCGTCCTCCCGCTTCATTCACCCATCGTAACGTGTGGAAGGGGTGGGGTGGCGCGCGATACGCTGCGCTTCGATGTGCGAGCTGCTCGGGATGGAATGCAACGTCCTGACTGACATCGTGTTCTCCTTTGCGGGGCTATCGGCGCGCGGCGGCCGGCACGGCCCGCATGCCGACGGCTGGGGCCTCGCGTTGTACGACGGCCCGGTCGCGCGGGTATTCCTGGAGCCAGCCGCGGCCTCGGACTCGCCACTCGCCACGTTCGTGCGCGAGCACCCGATCAAGACCCTGCTCGCGATCGCGCACGTGCGCCGCAAGACCCGCGGCAAGGTCTCGCTCGCGAACACGCATCCGTTCACGCGCGAGCTGTGGGGGCGCCACTTCGTCTTCGCCCACAACGGTACCGTGAAGAACGCGTTCGACCTCAAGCTCGGCAGGTTCCAGCCGATGGGCAAGACCGATAGCGAGCACGCGTTCTGCGCACTGCTCGGCGCGCTCCATCGCGAGTTCAAGGACACACCACCTTCGAAGAGCGATCTCGGCGCGGCGGTCGCGAAGCACGCCGGCAAGATCGGGCAGGGCGGCACGTTCAACATGCTGCTCGGCGATGGCGAGCAGCTCTACGCGCGCTGCGCGACGAAGCTCCACTACATCGTGCGCAAGGCGCCGTTCAAGAAGGCCACGCTCGCCGACGAGGACCTCAGCGTCGACTTCGCGGCCGTGACCACGCCGAACGACCGCGTCGCCGTCGTTGCGACGGTGCCGCTGACCCGCGACGAGACGTGGACGGCGGGCGTGCCCGGCACACTGTGGGTGTTTCGCGGCGGAAAACTCGCGAAGACGTTGGCAAGCTGACGCCGCGGACTCGCGCGCTCGGGGGCTTACGGAGTGGCACACGACGTGGAGGACCACGCGCGATGCGCGCTCTTTGTGTGATGGTCCTGCTCGGCTGCACGTCGACGCGGCAGCTCGCGAGCCCCGCCGATCCGCGGCTGCGCGCACCGGTGCGCGGCGACGGCATCGTGGTCACCACGAAGACGCCGTGGAACGAGCGCATCGATCCGAACACGCGGCTCCGGCTGCGCCGCGCGGATGGCGCCTGGTCGGATCGTCTCGAGGGCCGGGAGCTGCACGTCGATCAACGCGGTGTGTGGGTCGACAGCGGCGTGCTTCGGATCGCGCAATACGCCGACGAGATCGAGCTGGTCGGTGCCACGCCCGAGCTGCTCGAGGTGATCGAACAGACTCGTCCGCCCGCCGGCGGGCTCCGCCAGGACGGCGAGGTGTGGCACATGGTCGGCGGCGTCGATCCGTTGCGATCGTGGCTCGGCGCGCTCGAGGCCGCTCTGACGCCGACGGGATCTGCGCGGCGCGTCGTCGAGATGTGTATCGATCGGGTGACGTGTAGTTCGCTCTCGGGTGCGGACGAGCAGGTCCGCGCGCACTACGCGGCGTTCGACGTGCGGCTCGCAGCGATCCGGATCCACACGCCGCAGCAAGGCTGGCGCCTCCCGCTCTACCGCTCGCGGCTGATCGACGCGCTGCGCATCGGCATCACATCGAAGATCGGCTGGCCGTGGGAGCGGGTCGCCGCGATCGAGGTCGAGAACCTCTCCGGCGGCAAGACGCTCGCGGCCATCGTGGGAACGATGGCAGTGGCCGTGGTCGTGCTACCGGTGGCGCTGCTGTTCCGCACCGTCCCCGCGGCGCAGGGCGGGAAGCCGAGTGGCGGCAAGGGGGTCCGGATCGCGGGCGACACCGTGGAGGCGCTGGCGCGCGCAGGCAACGCCGGGATGCCCGGACGCGGCGCATGGGAGCCCGAGCTCGCGAGCACCGAGAGCATTCGCGCGAAGCCGATGTTCTCGCTGGGCGCGCAGGTCCGCTCGATCCTCCGTCCTACGCTCGCGATCGATACCGGCGCCGCGAAGACCGGCGACCTCGTCGGCACGGGCCTCGTCGCGAAGCTCCGCTTCCTGGACGTGTTCGAGATCGGCGGCGGCGTGCGGCTCGTCGGCACCCGCGACGCGGGGGGCTGGCGGAGCAGCGTCACCCACGTGTTCGCGATGGGCACGCATCTCCCGCTCGATGCGGCGCGGCGGTTCGCACTGCCGATCGGGTTCGAGGCGAGTGGCGGCGGCGCGATCGCGCACGACGTGCGGTTGCCGTGGGGCTTCCGCTACACGCCGCACGGCGGCCGCTGGTTCGGCACGCTGCAACCCGCGACGCCGGCCTGGATGCGCACGACGAGCGAGAAGACGGGGCGCTGGACGCTGAACGGCAGCGTCGAGCTCGGCGTCTCGTTCTGATCTACAGGGTGCAGACGGGGCCGGTCGGCTGCGCCTGGCACGTCCCGTTGGTGCACGCGAGGCTGCCGGCGCAGTTCGCACCGCTGTCCACGACGCATGCTCCGCCGGCCGGGATATCGCCGGCGCACGTGCCGGCGATGCAGCTCGCGTAGTCGACGCAGGGCATCGATCCCGACACGCAGGCGGCGCCCACTGCGATGCGGCGAACACACGTGTTGCTCGTCGTGTTGCAGAAGTCGCGGCTATCGGCGCACGGCAGGAGATCCATCCTGACGCAGGCGGCGCCCGACGCCGCGGGCTTCTTGCACGTGCCCATGCCGGTCTGGAAGTTGACGTTGCAGAAGAGCGGATTCACGCACGCCGAGACCGCGTCGCAGGCGGTGCCTTCACCCGTGACGAGTGCGGTGCAGGTCCCGACAGCGCCCGACGTCGTACCGGGCTTGCAGTACGCGGTGGTTCCGCACGTGTGCATCTGGTCGCTGCACGGCCCACCGAGCGCGGAGACGGTCGAGCCACCCACGCAGGTTCCGGCGCAGCAGGTCGTCGCGGGATCGCAGGTGCTGCCGGTCGGTTGGCAATTTCCGCGGTTCGCGCACTGCTCGTCGAGCACGCACGCGCCGCCCGTGGCGACGGTGCCGGTGAGCACGTCGCTGCACGCGCTCTCGTTGTGGAAGCCCTCGAACTCGCACGACCGGCCGCTGAGCTGGTCGACGCAATCGCCGGCCTTGTCGCCGTTGTACTTGATGGTGCCGTTCTTGATCGCGGCCTGGATCGCCGGAACCTGCGAGGTGTCGGCCGGGATTGCGCCATTACACGTCGCGCGATCGGCGATGCCCTCGCACTTGAGGAGGTTGTCGCAGCGCGCGTCCTTCACGTCACCGGGCAGGTCCTCGACCGCGATCGATCCACCACCACATGCGACGAGCGCCAACATCCACGATCCCAGCAGGAGTCTGATCATGTTGCGGTGGTATCACGGGCGCACGGACCGGCGAAGTATCCTGGGCTCGGACGCCCGTGGTCTGCCTACCAACGTGCGGTTCACCACGCTTCGATACGTCGCACACGCGCCGCGCTTCGGCGGCGTTGTCAGCCGACCGAGATCTGCTGGGCGTTGAACCAGTACGGCTGCCCGTTCGGCATCGTCACCTGGTACTGGCCCTGACCGACCTGCACGATCGTCGCGGGGTAGCGCTGGCCATCACCGGGCGCCACCATCACCTGCATGCCGACCTGATAGCCTTGCGCCTGCGCCTGCATCTGCGGCTGCTGCTGCATCGGCTGCTGCATCGGCTGGGGTTGCTGCATCGGCTGACCCGGCGGGAGCTGACCCATTCCGCCGGGCGGGAGCTGGCCCGTGGCCATCTGCTGGAGCTGGCCGGAGTTGATGAGCGCGGGCACCTGATCGTGGAACGCGGCGGTGCCCTGCACCGACTTGAACCACGGGGAGATCCGGAGCGTCTGCGCGGGGCCGTTCGAGAAGTGGAACGTCATCGACTTGTTGTTCGCGCCGACGTCGCACTTCGTGAGTGCGCGCACGTCGTACTGCTCGACGCCGAGGTTCTTGTTCTGCACGCCCGTCCACGCGCCCATCTTCGTGCGGATGAAGATCAGCCGGCGGTTCGTGAGGACGGCGAAGTACGCCTTCGTCAGCAGGAACGCGATCAGGAAGAAGAACATCTGAACGAGGAGGCCCGGCTGCCGGCGCATGTACGCCGTGTGCAGGACCTGCTCACCCGGTTGAAGGATGGATTGGAGCTGTGTCTGGAGGTATTCGTCGCCCGTCACGAGGGCGACTCTACACTCAGACCGCTACAGAATGACGACGGGGGCGCAGGTCGAAACACCCGCGCCGACGATCTTGCGATTCGTGGTCGGGGTCATGCCCTTGAGCGCGCCGGCCGGGCTGACCTGATACACGGTCGTCGGCGTCTCGGTCCCGAGCCCGTCGGTCTTCGCCAGGAAGATCCAGTAGTCGCCGCCATAGAACGCGAACGCCCAGGCGACAGGCATGCCCTTGAGCGCGGCCGGCAGCGGGGCTGGCGCGATGGCGGCGCCGCTCTGCTTGTTGATGCCCTGGATCTTCGGGTTCGTCGGATCGGGGAAGAAGCCCCACAGCTCCGCGTTCGCGTTACCCGTGAGCTCGGGCGACCCCTGGATCGTTCCGTTCGGGACCATCGTGGTGACCATCGTCGTCACGTCGAGCGTGGCGAGCTTCGCGTTCGCGGTGGTCGAGGCGTTGTTGCCGCCCGCGATGAACAGCTTGTCCGTGCTGCCACCGGCGGTCTCCGTCGAGAACCCCATGCCGAACTCCTTCATCGCGGCGTCGGGCCGGAAGGAGGTCGCGGTGCACGGTAGCCCCACGGTCGTCGTGTCGACCCGGAACAACTTCGAGTCGATCGGGTTTCCCGAGAGCGGATCCGCGTTGACGTAGAGCACGTACGCGGTAGCGTTGCGGTCGACGCCCATCGAGAACGGCGTGAACCCGGAGCCGGCCGGGCAGGCCAGCGCGCCGAGGTCCTTGAACATCTTCGTCGACGGGTCGAACTGCGAGAGCTGGTTGTTCGCGTCGACCACGTAGACCAGCTTCGAGGCCGCGGAGCAGTTGTCCCCGTTCGACCCGTTGCCGTCGCCGCCGCCGCCGCCGTCGCCGCCGCCGCCGACATCATCTCCACGGCCGGAAGGACCGCACGCAACGAGTGCAAACGACAACAGGAGGCAGGCCGTGGGACGCATTCCGGGGACGCTATCACGCGTCCCGAGCGACCCCGACCGAAAACTGCGTGTGCTGTCCGTGCCAGCGGAGACCCCTCCACGAACAAGGAGGATTCGCTCCCGGATCGGCGATCCCCTGTGATCCATCGTCTCCGATCTCACGGACTTCGATCGCTTCTCTGTTACTAGAGTTCCGCAACCATGGCCGACAACGACCCCCGCATGCTGGGCGAGCGCGCTGCACGCCAGCTCAGCAACACCACCAAGACCCCGCCCTACTGGGTCGGAAGTACCCCTCGCTGGCTCGTCCAGCTGCTCCCGTGGACGCCGGTCGAGGCCGGTGTCTACCGCGTCAACCGCGCCCTCAACGCGGGGTTCGCGGTCGAGTGCAGCCCGGACGACACCGCGTCGCTGCCGGTCGCGCTGATCGACTACGCGGACAAGCCCCGCGAGTACACGCTGTCCTCGGTGACGACCACGGTCGAGGTCCACACGCGGATCTCGGACCTGTTCCGCAGCCCGTATGATCAGGTCAAGGAGCAGCTCACCCTGGCGGTCGAGCGCGTCAAGGAGAAGCAAGAGGACGAGCTGATCAATAACGGCGCGTACGGTCTCCTCAACTCCGTGCACGACACCATGAAGGTCAAGCCGCGCGGCGCCGCGCCGACGCCGGATGACCTCGACGAGCTGATCGCCCGCGTCTGGAAGGAGCCGGCGTTCTTCCTCGCTCACCCCCGCGCCATCGCCGCGTTCGGTCGCGAATGCACGCGTCGTGGCGTTCCACCTCCGACGGTCACGCTGTTCGGCACCCCGATGCTCACGTGGCGCGGCCTCCCGCTGGTCCCGTGCGACAAGCTGCACGTCAGCGGCAAGAAGACCGACATCCTCCTGATGCGCACCGGCGAGAAGAAGCGCGGTGTCGTCGGTCTGTTCCAGCCCGGCATCCCGGGTGAGATCAGCCCGAGCCTGTCCGTGCGGTTCATGGGCATCAACAACGTGGGCGCCGCGCAGTACCTCATCTCGCTGTACTGCTCGTCGGCCGTGCTGGTCGAGGACGCGATCGGCTGCCTCGAGGGAATCGAGGTCGACCGCTACCATGACTACGGATGATCGAATCGGGTCCTCGCTTCCCCTGGAGTTTCGGATTCCACTGGGGACGGTCGGGGATCCAGGCGGTGCCGCGCCATCGGCGTTGACGCCGCCACCTGCGCCGAACGCGGTCATCGGTGCGAGCCCGGGTGCGTCGATGGGCGCAACTGCGCCGCCGGTCGGGCCGACCCTGCCCGATCCGACCGATCCGAATTCGATGGCATTGCTGATGACGCGGATGGCGAACGAGATGTTCGGCGCAGATGCCGCGTCGATCGTTCCGGTGCCCAGTCCGCAGCAGATCATCACCGGGCACGGGATCCAGTCGAATCCTTCGCCGGGCATCTCGCCGACGCTCGCTCCTGCGGGCAACGCGATTCCAGATCCTGCGGGGCCGCTGTCAGGGGTCGGCGGATCGCCACCGAGGTTTCTCGACGAGAAAGCCTCTCCTTCGGGCCATCGGGATCTTCGGGACAGTCCGCCTGATTCCACGGGGCCGCGATCGGGCGTCGGTGTGTCGCCACCGGTCAGTCCGGACTCCGGCGATCGGCTCACCGCGAGTGGCGGCCGCTCGACGACATCGCTGACGCAGGCCGAGCACCAGGAGCTCGCACGCGGCGCATCACACGGCGGTTCGGTGCCGTCGCCGAACACCACGCCGAGCACGTCGCCGGGTGGTGTGCCGTCGCCGGCGGGAAGCCCGTTCGGGATGCCGCTCGATCTGTCGTCGATCGGCGGCTTGCCGAGCATGTCGATGTCGGTGCTGCCGGAGCCGTCGTCTGGCGACGTGCCGTATTACATCCCCGGCGCCGACGCACTCACGCCGGATAGCCCGGGGCGCGTCGAGGCGTATGAAGCGTCGCCGCGCGGCGACGATGCGCTCGCGCGCGACCTCGGCCGCAATGGCTTCGATCCGTACGCGGTGCGCAAGGACTTCCCGATCCTCGAGGAGCGCGTGCACGGCGGCAAGCGCCTCGTGTGGCTCGACAACGCGGCGACCACGCAGAAGCCGCGCGCGGTGATCGATCGGCTGTCGTACTTCTATGCGCACGAGAACTCGAACGTGCACCGCGCCGCGCATGCACTCGCCGCGCGCGCGACCGACGCGTACGAGAACGCGCGCGAGAGCGTGCGCCGGTTCATCAATGCCCCGTCGACCAAGGAGATCGTCTGGGTCCGCGGCGCGACCGAGGGGATCAACCTCGTCGCGCAGAGCTGGGGCAAGCGCCACGTCGGCGAGGGCGACGAGATC
>JBBRBG010000139.1:0-24826 GCA_038206055.1 Haliangiales bacterium | reverse complement strand
CGGCGACCTTGGCCTCGGTGGCCTTCTTGTCTGCGGCGAGCTTGTCTGCGGCGAGCTTGTCTGCGGCGAGCTTGTCTGCGGCGGCCTTGTCTGCGGCGGCCTTGTCTGCGGCGGCCTTGTCGGTGGCGGCCTTGTCGGCGGCAGCCTTGTCTGCGGCGGCCTTGTCTGCGGCGACCTTCGCCGCGGCCTTCTCCGATAGCGCTTTCTCCGCGGCCTTGGCCTCGTCCTCCGCCTTCCGGTCGGCGGCAGCCCGTTCGGCGAGCGCGCGGAGCTCCGCCGGGTCCTTGATCGGCGCCATGCCCATCATGGTCTGATTGAGCTGCACCCGCGCGGCGGCGGTCGGCGCCTTCACCGGGCCAGAGCCCGCCGGCGTGGAGGAGAGCTTTGGCGGGATCGCGCCGGCCGGGAACTCGGCAACGAGGTACTTCTCGATCTCGCTGTGGTCATCGGGATAGCCGGCGTCGTCGAGGATCGTCGACAGCTCCGCGGCCATCACCTTTGCGCTCGGGAACCGCTCGGCAGGATCGCGCGCGAGCGCTTTCTTGACGATCGCGTCGAGCTCCGACGGGATGTTCGCGTTGAGCTCGGAGGGCGGCTGGACCTCGCGATCGAACACGGCCTGCTTGATGGCATCCTCCGACGCTCCATCAAACAGCCGCTCGTGGGTCAGCGCCTCCCACAGGACCACACCGAGCGAGAACACATCGGACCGGCGGTCACCGGCGTGGCCCTTCAGCTTCTCGGGGGACATGTGCGCCGTCGACGGCTGCGCCATGAGATCTAGCGCGATGCCTTCGCGCGTCACGAGGATCATCTGCGGCGAGAGCGTCCCGACCGGCTGGCCACCTTTCTGCGCCTTGTGGACCGCTTCTGCGGCCTCGCACACGACGCGAGCAGTGGATAGCTCGTCGAGCCGCCTCGCGGCGTTGATCACCGCATCGAGAGAGACACTGGTGTTCGTGCCGGACGCCGACGGCAGGCGGCCTGCATCCCCAATGATGGACACGGGAACATTCTAGCTCACGTCGGCACGCGCTGCCCCGGAATGGATCGCACAACTCCTTGTGCATCCTTCGTACAGTGCCTTGACTAGGAACTAGAACTCTCTACTATCCAGTGCGTGCAACTGGTCCGCATCGGCGAGCTGGCGAAGCGTTCGGGTGTGCCGATCGCGACCATCAAGCACTACCTGCGCGAGGGCCTGATCGCTCCGGCCCGCAAGAGCGGGCGCACCATGTCCTGGTACGACCCGGCGTTGTCGTCGAAGATCAAGGCAATCAAGGAGCTGCAGAAGCGGCAGTTCCTGCCCCTCGATGTCATCCGGGAGTCCATTGAGCGGGACCTCGAGGCGCCCGATGACATGACCGCGGCCGATGCGATCGCGAAGGTCCTGGCCCGCCACGGCGGGAAGCGCGCGCGGACCCGCGACGAGGTGCTCGCCCGCGGGGCCACCGAGCGGGAGCTCGAGATTCTCGCCGCCGCCGGGCTGGCGGTCCCGGGCGAGGATCAGAGGTACCGCGGGGACGATCTCGCCCTGCTCGCCACCCTTGGCTCCGCGCGGCGGGCGGGGATCGCGGCCGACATGCTCCCGTTCGAGATCATCAACGACTACCTCGCCGCCCTGCGCGCGCTCACCGCCGTCGAGCTGCGCCTGTTTCGCGACGGCGTGATTCGCCGCGCCAAGCCGGGGGACGTCGCGCGTCTCACCACCGCCGCCACCAAGCTCTCGGAGCGCCTCGTTGTTCTGGTGCGCCGCAAGCTGTTGCTACCCACACTCCAGCGATTGATCGAGGAGGAATCGAATGCGCCAGACCCCACTTCTGTCCCTGTGTCTCGTAGCGGCGTGCGGAGGAAACCCGTCGTCAAGCAACCTCGCTGACGCGACCGGCGGCGGCGGCGACGGCGCACACGCCGACGGCGCGGCGAATGACGCGCCGGGCGCCGCGGGCGATCCCGCTGCGGATGGCGCAGCGACCGTCACCACGATGACCGTGTCGATTCCCGGCAAGACCGCGGGCCGAACGCTGCCGTCGACGGTGTTCACGCCGAGCTCGCCGGGACCGCACGCACTCGTCGTGGTGTCGCCCGGGTTCCAGATGCAGCGCGTGCAGTACACGTCGTACGCGCATCACCTCGCGACGTGGGGCTTCGTCGTCGTGCTCACTGACTATGCGGACACCGGCTTCAACGCCGATCACAACAAGCTCGCCGCCGATGTTCCGGCGGTCCTCGACTGGGCGCTCGCGCAGACCGCCCTCGCCGTCGACGCTTCGAAGCTCGCGGTCGCGGGCCACTCCCTCGGCGGCAAGATCAGCGTGTTCGCCGCGTCGCTCGATCCGCGGATCAAGGCCGTCGTTGCCTGGGATCCCGTCGACTCAACGTCGCCATCGGTTGCCCCCGAAAAGATGGTCGGCATGACCGCCGCGATCGCCGTCGTCGGCGAGACCACGAATGGCACCGGTGGCTTCATGCCGTGCGCACCGACGGCCGAGAACTTCCAGCAGTTCTACGCGGCGGCGCCAAGCCCGGCCCTCGCGATGACGATCGCGAACGCCGATCACATGGACTGGGTCGATGACCCTACGTGCACGTTCTGCACGCTGTGCACCGCCGGCACCGCGCCGAACGAGCGTGCCCGCACCGCGTCGCGTCGCGTCGACGTGGCGTGGTTGCGCCGGCAGCTGTTCGCCGACACCACGATGGACGCATGGCTCGACGCGCCGCCCGAGGTCGCCGCCGCGACTGCCACGGTGCAGCGCCGCTGACGTTCAGAACGCGCCCGCGCGGTAGATCCGGAACACCCGCGCCGACGTGAGAAACCCGATATCCATCTGGTATCCGCCGCCGCCGGCGCTCCAGGTGCACGCGCCGCTGAACTGACCCGTGTCGGGAACGATCAGCGTCGTGGGCAGCGCGGCGACGTGCCCGGTGACCGGGTCGTCGACATGGAAGATCGCGCAGCCGTGGTAGCCGGTATCCGACGACGTGATCGAGATGTACTCCTTGCCGTCGGGCGCGACGAACAGATCCGGCGCGTTGATCGATGCGCCCGCCGCGGTGCCGGGCAAGCAATCGCCGGCCCCCGGCCCGAGGATCTTGCCGAGGCTGGCCCACGTCTGACCGTGATCGGTCGAGCGCGCGGCCACGATCTTGATCCGCGGCGTGGCGCCATCCAGGTAGACGCAGCCCATCGCGAGATCGAGCGCGCCAGGCAGCACGATCGCGCTCGGCTCGGTGAGCACGAGACAATCGGTCATGCCGGAGAACGTGCTCGCGTTGTAGCGCGCGCCTTGCGTGGTGTACACGCTCGGTGAGCTGAGGCCGAACAGCTTCTCGGGGGCGGTCCACGGTCCCTGCGGATCGGGCGCGGTCTGGATCGTCATCGTGCCGATCCGGTAGTGCAGCGTGTTGACCCCGCTGACCAGATAGCGGTGTGCGAACAACTTCCAACGCTTCGCGACGACCGGCTCGCCCGGATCAAGCACGAGCGTCGGGACTTCGCTGATCAGCTGTCCCGAGCACGCGCCACCGGGGCACTCGTTGGCGTCGCTGGACGCGATCGTCGCGACCTCCGGCGTGTTCGCCTCGCCGACATACGTCCACGTCGCACCCGCATCCGGCGACAGCGCGATCCGCGTGCGGATCGAGTTCTGCGCGGGCACGCTCGAGTAGGCGAGCGCGCCACCCGGTGCGCCGGCCGGATAGACGATCGATGGATCGAAGATGCCGAGCGCGGAGCCCGGCTCGTTGACGATGGTGACCTCCGACGCCGTGGCCACGGTGATCGTGCGCGGCGCGGGACAGCCGGGAGCGTCGGGCAACGCGGCATCCACTGTGGCGCTATCCACCAGCCATGCGTCGGGCATTGCTGCGCCGTCGTCTCCGCACGCCGAGACCAGTGCGATCAGTGCCGCGATTCGCATCACGCGCTCGGTTCGAGCAAACCCCGTTCCAGCTTGTCCGACAATGGGGTCCGACCCCATTACCGGACAGGACCCAGCTTGTCCGACAATGGGGTCGGACCCCATTGTCGGACATCAGCGGCTGTTGACCAGGATCGTGCCGAAGTAGGCGTAGCTGCGCGAGGTGGAGCCTTTGCGCGATCCGAACAGCTTGACCTCGTACTGCCCGCTGCCGAGCGCGCAGGTCACCGAGAGGCGCGTGCCGACGGTGGTCGCGATGGTGCAGCGATTCTCCTTGTCCTTGCTCCCGGCGCGCGTCGCGTAGGCCGTGATGGTCGCACCGAACGGGTTGTCGAGTAGCACGGTGGCTTCGCCGTCGGTCACCGTGATCTGCGAGCGCGTCGGTGCCTCGAGCACCACGCCGAGCTCGCCGATCGAGGGCGACATCAGCGGCTGCCGCGCGAACTCGCCGGCCGTGATCGGCACGGCCACGAGCTGCCATGCGGTCTGTTCGGGAAGGTGATCGATGCGGAACAGCTTCGGCGGCGTGAACAGATAGGTCGACGGGACCTCGTCGGTGGCATCGCTCGTGTCGTCCCAGGTCGCGTCGACGAGTTGCCACGTGCCGTCGACCTTCGCCGCGTTCCAGGCGTGGCCGTAGCCCTCGAGCGTCGCCTTGACCACGTCGTCGGTCGCGGCCGGATCGACATCGCGCTCGGTGTCGCGGATGTAGCCGGTGACGTACGCGATCTCGACGCCGGCGGCCTTGCCGAGCGCGACCATCAGACGCGCGTAGCCTTCGCACACGCCGGTGCGCGCGCGGAACACGTCCTCGGCTTCCTGCGAGGGACGCTTCGTGTAGCGATCCTCGCCGCGCAGCTCCGACGTCGGCGTGTCGTAGTGGAGGCGTAGCACCACGTAGTCGTGGAGCGCCTTGACCAGGCGGCGCTTGTCGGTGATCCGCGCGGCGAAGTACCTCCCGACGGAATCCACGCTGATCTCGTCACTCGGCTGGATGCCGGTGACCTGGACGTCGGGCGCGGTCGCCATCGGCCAGCCCGCGTAAGGCTCGCCCGGTTTCACCGGCACGTCGGCGGGGCGCTCGAGATCCTCGGGCGGCTTGTCGCTGGTGCCGTAGGTATCGCCCTCGGTCTTGTGCCACCGCTGCTCGAAGCGATCCGCGAAGCCGAGGAGCGCGCCGCGGATCTTGTTCGCGAACGGACCTTCGTAGCCATCGAGGATCCAGTCGCCGCGCACCGCGAGCGCACGGAACGCGGTCTGCGGCGCCTGCCACATCATCACGCCGAGGAACACGCCGTTGATCAGCAGCGTCCGGAGGACGAGCCGATCGATGCGCGTCAGGATCTGCTTCCGCGGCGGCTGCTTGCTGCGTCGCCACAGGAAGAACAGATCCCAGCCGACCGGGAGGATCGGGAACAGCAGGAGGCCGACGAGCAGCGCGAGCCACTGCGAGGCGTTCTCGTAGGCCGCGAGCGACGACGCGAGCCAGAACCCGAACAACGGGGTCAGGATCATCGTGCTGATCCAGAGCACCCGGATCACGTGCTTCAACACCCAGCCAGCCACCCGCCACGGGCGTGATGCCATGCCCGGTGGTAGCGCGCGACGTTGCGTTCCGCAACGCCTCCTTCCGTCGGGGCCCGGCTGTGACCATTAACATGTTGATCCCCGACGGCCGGGTGGGGCACGAATCATGCTCCCCATGCCCCCGATGTTGCGTTCTGCCCTCGCGTTCGTCGTGGCCCTTGGCGCCGCGTGTGGCGGCGCAACGGACTTCGATCATCCGGCTGACGAGCCGCACCAGAGCAACGCCGGCCTCGACTGGCGCGATCAGGTCATCTACCAGATCATGATCGACCGGTTCGACAACGGCGATCCGAACAACGACATCAACGTCGAGCCCGGCATCCCGGGCCGGTATCACGGCGGCGACTGGCAGGGCGTGATCGATCACCTCGACTACCTCGAGGAGCTCGGCGTCACCGCGCTGTGGATCTCGCCGGTGGTCAAGAACACGGAATCGGACGCGGGGTTCGCGAGCTACCACGGCTACTGGACGCAGGACTTCCTGCGCCCGAACGCTCACTTTGGCGACCTGACGAAGCTGCGCGAGCTCGTCGACAAGGCTCACGCGCGCGGGATGCTCGTGATCCTTGATGTGGTCACGAACCACATGGGCCAGCTGTTCTATTACGACATCAACGGCAACGGTCAGCCGGACGACACGGTCAGCGGCGGCGGGTTCTCGCACTCGTGCCTGCAGATCTGCATGACCAACCCGGCGAGCTGCTCCGCCGACGAGCTGACGTACTGCAATGACGGCAAGGGCTACCTCGAGCGGATCATCGAATGGGATCCCGACTACGACCCGCGCGGCGTCCAGGGCTGGACCTCGCTCGGCTTCTCCGGCGGCGCCGACGTCCGGTTCACGAACTGGCCCGAGGTCAACCGTACGCCGCCACCGCGCCCGCCCGACTGGTTCAAGTGGGACGACAGCAAGTCGTGGTTCGACGACCCGAGCTGGTACCACCGCAAGGGCCGCGTCTACGTGTGGTGGCACGAGAGCGACTACACGAAGGAGTTCGTGCGCAACCAGGAGACCACCGGCGACTTCCCCGGCGGCCTCAAGGATCTCGACACCGACAACCCCGACACGAAAGAAGCGCTGATCCGCGTGTTCGAGTACTGGATCGAGGTCGCGGACTTCGACGGGTTCCGCATCGATACCGTGAAGCACATCGATCGTCCCGAGGTCGCGCGCAACGTGCGCGGGTTCTGGGGCGAGTTCAATGACCGCATGCGCAAGAAGGCGCATGACCTCGGCAAGCAGAACTTCTTCATCTTCGGCGAAGGCTTCGACGGCAACGATGATCTGATCGGCAGCTACACCTGGGGCGGCACCGACGCGAAGGGCACGTTCGGGCGGTTCGATTCGATGTTCAACTTCCCGCAGAAGTACCGCGGCATCGATCCGGTGTTCGCGCTGGATCAGCCGACGAAGAACCTCGAGTGCCTCTACAACTCGCGGATGGGTCGCAACACCACGGACCCGTGGTGCATCAGCCAGGGCTACTCGGCGGGCCCGACCTACCAGCCGACCGCACACGCGTCCTCGGAGAACGGCGGCGTCGGCCTCGCGCCGAACCAGCTCAGCGTCAACTTCCTCGACAACCACGATCTCCCGCGGTTCCTGTTCGAGAAGTCCGACGCGAAGATCCTCGATTCGGCGCTCGCCTACCTGTTCACGTGGGACGGCATCCCGTGCGTGTACTACGGCACCGAGCAGCTGTTCGCCGGCGGCGTGGATCCGAAGAACCGCGAGGACATGTTCCGCGGCAACGAGCAGAAAGGCTACGCGCCGTTCGCCACCGACCACGCGACGTTTCAGCACGTCAAAGGTTTGATCCAGATGCGCAAGGACCACCCGGCGCTGCGCCACGGCACCGTGTCGCCCGTGTGGTCGACCACGATCGCTGGTGCGCGCCGCGACGCCGGCATCTTCGCGTTCGAACGCAGTGTGCCCGGCGGTGAGACGGCGCTCGTGGTCATCAACTCGAGTGCGCAGGACAGCGAGAGCTGCGCGCCGACCGCCGATGGTGGTGCGTGTGCGCGCACGACGCTGCCCCCCGGGACGACGCTCGCCGATGTGATGCCCGGCGGCGATGGCAAGACGTTCACGGTGAAGCCCGATGGGACGATCGCCGTCACGGTGCCGCCGCGTTCCGGCCGCGTGCTCGTCCGGAAATAGCAGTAGCCACCCCCCCGTTGCGATCTGCAGCATCGCCGCGCGCGGGCGTGGCCAACTGCGCGGAACACCTCGCGCCTCGGGTGGCACGCGCCCTGCCTCTGGGGGAGCACGATGTCTCGCTACGCGTCCCTGCTCATTGTTCTCGTCGCCTGCGCGGATGCCGGCGATGGCTTCGATACCGAGACCACGGCTCCGCTCGTCGGGGTCGATGGCAGCCACGATCAGGCCGATCGCAACTGCCATGTCGTGCTGCGCAGCCTCGAGCGCAACTCGACGGGCTTCACGTACGAGACGAACGGTTCGAGCTGGGTGTGGTCCGGCAACCTCGAGATCTCCGAGGCGGCCGCGGCTGAGGGCCTGGTTCCCGCCGTGATGTATCACCTCGCGCCGAGCGGTCCGTGGACGAGCATCGATGCGACCGCGGTCAGCGCGCCCGCGACGCCGGGCTACGCGCGCTACCTCGCGCGCCTCGATCACGATCTGCCGGGTCCTGGCTGGAGCGGAACATCACTGTCGAACGCACGCCTCGAAGTGGTGCCGTACCTCCACCTCGCCGCGGGTGGTCGCCTGTTCGATCACAATCGCAATTCACGTGACCTCGACAACTACGTCGCCACGTCGCCCGATCTGGCGATCTGGAGTGACGCGACGATCTGCACGCCGCCTTCGGGCCCGACGCGCGCGACGCTCGTGTTCGATGCGAGCTTCCACCAGCGGCGCGACGGCGTGTTCGCCCCCGGCGGCGAGCTCGCGATCTCGTACGACGGCGCGCGGCTCACGCAGTGCCGCAACTCGCAGGGCGGTCACCCGCTCTACGACATCACGGCGCACGTCGTGTTCTCGCCCGGTCAGCAGCGCCGCGACGTCAGCGTGCGCGATGGCGCGCCGACGATCGCGGTTCCCTCCGACGCACGCTCGGTGGCGCTGTGGTTCGAGAACACGAGCTCGACCGGCTGCCAGGCGTGGGACTCGAACTTCGGCAACAACTACGTGTTCGATGCGCTCGTGCCGCCGCAGTGGTTCGGCGAGCTGCGAACGCTGATCACGCGCGACGGCAGCGATCCGTGCGATGGCGGCTCGCCTGCGCAGCAGGGCTTCAACTTCGATACGTGGGCACGCCAGCGCGCGTGGCTGACGAACGCGTGCTTCCAGGTCTACCAGCCGGGCCTCACGGATCGCGACGATCCGGATCTGTGGCAGAAGCTCGATGTGGCGGTGCACTACCGCTACACCGGCGAGCAGACATGGCACGTGCAGCCCGTTGCGTTCGATCGCCGCACCGGCAACAACGCGCGCTACAAGCTCAACCTGCGCGAGCTCGATCCGCTGCGCAGCTATCATTGCCCCGAGGTCGCGCCGACGCCGACCTCCGATGGTCAGTACGCGCAGATCCGGTTCGAGTACTACGTGACGGTCAACGGCGGCCAGCTCCGCCCGGCTCCGGGCGGTGCGTACGCCGGCACGTTCACCGACTACGTCACCGACGGGTGGCGTTCGGCGAACTGCGGCGCGCCCTGAGCAGCGCGGCGAGGCCGATCATCGCGAGCATCGCGGGACCGCCCGAGCCGCCCGCTGCGCAGCCGCCTTCGACAGCGTCGTAGCTGTTGTCGAGACCCGCATCGCCGCCGCCGCTCGGCGGATTCGGCGGCGGGTTGGAGGGCGGCGGCTGTGACATCTGCGGATCGAAGTTGAGCGAGACGTTCGTGAACCCGCCGTTCGTCAGCGCCGACTGCATCTGCGCGGTCGCGCCCTTCACGAACGTGAACGTGCCCTGGTGGTTCTGGGCTGCCGTGCTGGCATTCGAGTCGGCGAGCTCCATGCGGACCGTGTACGTGCCGTCGGGGATCACCGTGGCGTTCCGATCCTTCAGATCCCAGGTCAACGTCAGCGGGGCCGCATGGCTATTGATGGTCGCGCCCGAGACAGCGTCCACATCGGCGACGCCGGCCAGGGTCCGCCACGCAATGAGGCTCGAGGTCCGCGTCGCGGACCATCGACCGATCGTCTTCACGAAGGTTGCACCGGGGCCTTCGACCCACACTGCGACCACGTGGTTCGGGGCGAACTGTCCTCCGTTGGGCGTGGTCGTGAACGTCGCGGTGAGGGTTCCCGCCTCAGCAGCGAGGGATCCAGTTCCCACCAGGAGCGCGCTAACCAGCAGGAATCTAGTGGTCACTACCATGGTGTCATCAGAATGCAAGATCCTGCCCGGCGTGTCACTGTCCCAATCGTGCACAGCCGCGAGGTTGTTCGGGAATCGCACACCCAGGCGAGCCAGTCGCAGTTGACGTAGCATCTCACGCGTCGTGCCCGACGCTGTCCTCGGTCGGATCCTCCGCATCGTCAGCGCTCGCTCGCTGAACACGTTCGGTCGCCAGATCATCAACGCGACCGTCGTGTGGGAGCTCTACGGCGACACGCACAACTTCCTCGTGATCGCGGGCCTGGGCCTCGTCCAGGTCATCCCGGTGATCCTGCTGTTCGTACCCGCTGGCACCTGGGTCGATCGCTCGGACCGCCGGCTGCTCGCGACCTGGTCGGTGGCGATCACCGGCTTGATCGGCATCGGCCTGGCACTCGCGTCTGCGTTCGGGGCGAGCGCACTTGCATACTACGCGCTGCTGTTCGCGCAGGGCTGCGTCAACGTGGTGCACGCGCCATCGAGCGCGTCGCTGATCCCGCTGATCCTCCCGCGCGAGGAGCTCGAGCGCACGAACCGGATCACGTCGAGCGTGCAGGAGCTCGCGGGGATCATGGGCCCTGCGCTCGCCGGCCTCGCGCTGATCTGGGTCACACCGCAGTGGAACTACGCGTTCGTCGCGGTCACCGGCATCGCGTCGGCGCTGATGTATCGCGGGCTGCCGCCGGCGCGGACGATCGCCACCGCGACGAAGAATGCGCGCAGCGACTGGCGCGTCGGCCTTCGCTTCATCTGGAATTCGCCGCTGCTGCTGCCGGCGCTGACGCTTGACATGTTCGCCGTGCTGTTCGCGGGGGTCGCATCGCTGACGCCTGCGATCGCGACGGATCTCCTGCACACGAACGCGTTCGGGTACGGCGTGCTGCGCTCGGCGATGTCGGCGGGCGCGGTACTCGCGGCGGTGATCGGCGGGCGGTTGCCGGCGTGGCAGCGACCAGGGCGCGTGTTGTTGGTCGTGGTCGCGCTGTTCGGCGCGGGGATCATCGGAATCGGGCTGTCACGGTCGTTGCCGCTCACCGTGATCCTCCTGGTGTTCTGCGGCGGGCTCGACAACATCAGCGTCGTCATCCGCTCGACGCTCGAGCAGCTCGTGGTCCCTGATTCGATCCGCGGCCGCGTCAGCGCGGTGCACTACGTGTTCATCGGCATGTCGAACGAGCTCGGTGCGGCAGAGTCCGGTGTCGCGGCGTTCGCGATCGGGACGGTGCCGGCGATCGTCGTCGGCGGGGCGCTCGCGATCGTGGTGGTCGGGATCGTGTCGGTGAAGTGGCGCGCGCTCGCGGCGATGCCGCCGCTCGCCGAGCTCAAGCCCGTGGAGGACGGATGACCACCCGCGCCGTGGGCATTGGCGGGTTCGCGAGCTCGGCGGCTCGCCGATCAGCGTCCCGGATGATCGAGCGATAGATCGCCAGGCCGAACGGCATCCCGACGAGCAGCGTGAACAGCACCGGCGCCATCAGCCAGAACACGGCGGTCGCCGGCCACAGCTCGACGTGCTGGCCCGCCGGCTCGAAGCCCCACAACCCGAACATCATCAGCCAGCCGAGCCAGCCGAGCACCGACCACATCAGCGCCACACCGACCTTCGGGTGCAACCACACCACGAGGCCCGGGCCGACCAGCCAGCACGCGAACGGCAAGAACCCGGCGCCGCCGGCGGTCGTTCGCTCGACGAGCTTTCCATCCTCGTAGTACTCGTGGCCCGGCATCACGCCGAACACGATGGCGACGAACGTCAGCCCGGCCAGCACGAGTACGATGCCGCGCAGTGTCTTGCGGAGGCGGACGTCGCGATCCTCGTTCATCTGCCTCCAGTCTAGTGGATGCGCGCCGAGATGGCTCGTGTCGCGAGGATCTCCGCCTCGGCCGCCGCGAGCTCGCCGGCGCGGGCGCGCCAGGTCTCGGGAGACGCAGCGCGCGCGAGCGACAGGAAGATGTCGCGATGACGCACCTCGGCGGTGGCCAGGCTCGCGTAGAGCTCGCGCGACTTCGCATCCTCGAGCCCCTCGGCGAGCAGCGCCAGGCGTTCGGCGGATCGGCCCTCGATGGTGGCGAACACGAGGAGCCGATCGAGCAGGCGCTGCGGCTCGCCCTTGCGGATCATGTCGCGCAGCTTCTTGGCATAGTCATCGCCGAAGTCGTACGCGGCCGGCTGGCCACGTCGCGACATCAGCTGCGAGACCTGGACGACATGACGGGTCTCGTCGTGGGCGAGGCGCGCCATCGCCGCGACGAGATCCGTGTTCTCGGGATAGCTGCGGATCAGCGACAGTGCGGACTGCGCCGCCTTGCGCTCGCAATGCAGGTGATCGGCGTGCACCGCATCGAGGTCCGCGAGCGCGATCGGCAGCCATCGCGGATCGGTCGCGACCAGGGGAAGCGCGTCGCCAAGCTCGGGAACCTCGTCCATCGCGAAGGATGTTACCGTTTCCCTCGCCATGAAGCAGGCCGAGCAGAAGTTCCGCACCGAATGCCTCGCGGGGCTGCACCGCGCGCAGGCGCTTCGCCCCGAGATCATCCAATCCAGCACGCGTACGATCGAGGAAGCGCTGGGTCGCTACAACCAGCTGTTGATGGCCGCGAGCGCCTCCAATGCCCTCGCCGGGCTGATGTCGGAGGTTCACCCCGACGAGGCGATCCGCGACGCCGCGCGCGAATGCGAACAAGAGGTCAGCAAGTTCTACTCGGCGCTCGCGCTCGATCGCGAGATGTACGACGCGCTCGCTGCCGTCGATGTCTCTTCCGCCGATGCCGATACGAAGCGGTTCCACGCGCACACGCTGCGCGATTACCGGCGCGCCGGGGTGGATCGTCCACCCGAGGTCCGCGCGCGGCTCGAGAAGATCGACGAGGAGCTGACGAAGCTCAGCCAGTCGTTCTCGAAGACGATCAGCGAGGACGTGCGCGCGGTCGCGGTCGACGACCCGGCTCGCCTCGCCGGCTTGCCCGCGGACTTCCTCGCCTCGCACCCGGCCTCTGCGGACGGGAAGATCCGGATCACCACGGACTACCCCGACTACAACCCGTTCATGACGTACGCGAACGACGATGCGCTGCGCGAGCAGCTCTACATCGCGTTTCGCAGCCGCGGCGATCAGGGCAACGAGGCGGTGCTGCGCGACATCCTCACGCTGCGCGCGGAGAAGGCCGGCATTCTCGGCTACGCCAACTGGGCCGACTACATCACTGCCGACAAGATGATCGGCTCGGGTGATCGCGCGGCCGAGTTCCTCGAGCGCGTGCAGAAGCTCGCCGCGCCACGCGCGCAGGAGGACTACACGGAGCTCCTGCGCCAGCTCAAGACCGTCACGCCCTCGGCGACCACGGTCGCCGACTGGCAGAAGGTGTGGCTCGAGAACCTCGTCAAGCGCGACCGCTACGAGGTGGACGCGAGCGTGGTGCGCGAGTACTTCCCGTACGAGCGCGTGCTACGCGGCCTGCTCGAGATCACGTCGGAGATCTTCGACCTCTCGTACGTCCCCATCACCGATGTGCCGCCGTGGCACCAGACGGTGCTGACGTTCGACGTGATCCGCGCCGGCGAGACGCTCGGCCGCATCTACCTCGACATGCATCCGCGCGAGGGGAAGTACAAGCATGCAGCGCAGTTCCCGCTCAAGGATGGTGTGCGCGGCATGCAGCTCCCCGAGGGCGTGCTCGTGTGCAACTTCCCGCAGCCGTCGGCCACGGATCCGGGCCTGCTCGAGCACGACGACGTGGTGACGATGTTCCACGAGTTCGGGCACCTCATGCACCACGTGCTCGGCGGGCATCAGCGCTGGATCACGCAGAGCGGCGTGGCGACCGAGTGGGACTTCGTCGAAGCGCCGTCCCAGATGTTCGAGGAGTGGGCGTGGCGCCACGACACACTCGCGCGGTTCGCGCGCCACCACGAGACCGGCGAGGTGATCCCGGAGTCGCTGGTCGACAAGATGCGCCGCGCCGACAAGTTCGGGCTCGGCACGCAGACCGTGCAGCAGATCTTCTACGCGTCGATCTCGCTCAACTTCCACCGTGCCGATCCCGCGGCGCTCGATCAGCTCGCCGAGGTCCAGGCACTGCAGAAGAAGTACACGCCGTTCGCCTACGTCCCGGGGACGCGGTTCCACGCGTCGTTCGGACATCTCGTTGGCTACTCGGCGATGTACTACACGTACCAATGGTCGCTCGTGATCGCGAAGGACCTCCTGACGCCGTTCGCGGCCCGCGGCCTGATGGCGACCGACGTGACCTACGCATACCGCGACAAGGTGCTCGTCCCGGGCGGGAGTCGCGATGCGGCAGAGCTCGTGAAGGACTTCCTCGGCCGCGAGTACGACTTCGCCGCGTACGAGCGGTTCCTCGTTGAAGCGTGATCATTGCCGTCATCACGGACGAACATCCGTGGTGACCTACTGCTTGTCGCGACCTCGATTCAATTGTCGCGGATTGTCACGAACGCAGATCGGATCGGCAGCAAACGACGACTCTTAAAACCAGTCGTTTCGTTTCGCGCGCGCACCCGATGTTCTAAAACACTCAACACAACTTCCGTTTCAACAAAGAGGATCACACAGATGAGCAAACTCACGATCGCGTTCCTGGCTGCCGTTTCCATCGCGTCTTTTGGCTGCAAGAAGAAGGGCGGCGCCGGCGAGGCGATGGCCAAGATGGGCGAGTTCAAGGACAAGATGTGCGCGTGCAAGGACAAGAAGTGCGCGGACGACGTCCAGGACCAGATGAACAAGTGGTCGGCTGAGAATGCGAAGAACGCCGGTGACAAGCCGGAGAAGCCGGACGAGAAGACGATGAAGGAGATGCAGGACGTCGGCACGAAGTACGGCGAGTGCATGGCGAAGGCGATGGGCGGCGGCGACATGGCGCCGCCCCCGCCCGCCGGCTCCGACTCGACCCCCCCGGCCGGTGGCTCGGGCGATGGCGCGATGAACGGCGGCACGGCGCCCGCTGCCGGCGACCTGCCGGCCGAGTGCAAGGACTACCAGGCGGCCATCGAGGCCCTCTCGAAGTGCGAGAAGCTCCCGCAGGCGACGCGCGACGCGCTGAAGCAGTCGTACGAGCAGACCTCGGCGGCGTGGGCGAGCGTTCCGGCGGAGGGCCGCGCGGCTCTCGGCACGGCGTGCAAGGCCGCGGCGGACGCGGTCAAGCAGTCGGCTGCTGCCTGCAACTAAGGTCGACCCGTTCGATCTAGCTACTAAGTTTCGCGTTTAGACTTGGGCTCGTGCTTCGGCACGGGCCCTTTCTATTTGGAGTTCATATGTCGAAGCTGATCTCGCTCGCGCTCGTTCTCGGCCTCGCTGCCTGCAGCAAGAGCAGCAGTGGTGGCGCCAGTGGTGATCCGTGCGAGGCCGCGATCGGCAAGGCGATCGACTCGATGCTGGCCTCGCGCAATGGTCCGCCCGAGGCGATGGAGCAGATGAAGGCGATCGGCGACAAGCTGCGCGGCGTGCTCGTGTCGTCGTGTCAGGCCGACAAGTGGAGCGCCGACGTGCTCGGGTGCTTCCAGACCGCGACCGATCAGCCGAGCATCAAGAAGTGCCGCGAGAAGCTTCCGCCGGAGCAAGCGCAGCACCTGCAGACCGAGATCATCAAGGTCATGAGCGGCGGCATGGGCGGCGGTGGTCCGCACGGCGGCATGGGCGGTCCGCCGCCGAGCGCTCCGCCGGGCAGCGCAGCGCCAACTCCGTGACAGCGATCAGCGTTTGCCGGGCGGCGGCGGCAGGGATACCACCGCGAGCGCTCGCTCGACGTCCATCACGCCGAGGGCAGGGCGGGCGGAGGCCGGATCGGTCTGGATCAGCTTGAGCACGTCGAGCGCGTGGCGCGCGCTGGTGAACCGCTTCGCGAGAACGCGCGACATCAGCTTCTTGCAGAACAGCTCGAGGAGTGGCTCGGCGAGGATCAGGCCGGGCACGCGGTTCGCGATCGGCGGCGGATCGCGTTTCAGCGAGGCGGCCAGGATGTCGAGTGGGCGCCCATCGAACGGGAGCACGCCGGAGAGCATCTCGTACATCATCACACCGAGCGAGTAGAGGTCGGCGCGGTGATCGATCGGCTCGCCCTTGGCTTGCTCGGGCGACATGTAGAGCGGCGTGCCGATCATCTGACCGGTCTGGGTCAGGCGCTCCAGCGAGCCGTCCTCGGTGTCGCGCAGGATCGCGATCCCGAAGTCCACGATGCGCGCGTGATCGCGGCCGTTGCGCCACTCGACGAGCACGTTATCGGGCTTGAGATCGCGGTGGATGAGGCCGTGCGCGTGCGCGTGCTCGAGGCCGCGGAGGAGCTGGCCCACGAGCGTGATCACGCGCTCCGCATCGAGCGGCATGGTCATGATGCTCGAGAGCGGCTCGCCCTCGACGAACTCGAGCACGATCAGGTAGCGGCCGTCCTCGGCCTGCAGCAGCTCGATCACGCCGCCGATGTGCGGATGGCCGAGGCGTGCGGCGAGCTTCGCTTCGCGGCGGAACCTCTCGACGAGCGAGGTCTCGTGCACGAGGTGCGCGTGCAGCGCCTTCAGCGCGACGACACGGTTCGTATCGATGTGCGACGCACGGTAGACGGCGCCCATCGCGCCGGAGCCGAGTTGTGCGTCGATCAGGTACCCGCTGACGATCTTGCCGACCAGGTCCTCGGCGGCCTGGTCCGTGCTCCCGCCGACCCCGAGCCGCGTCTTCTTCGCGTCGATCAGCGTGTCGCGGTCATCCGGCGGCTTGTCGCGGGTCACGGCCGCGTCAGATCGCGCGTGATGTTCTTCTGGTGCGCTTCGAGCGTACCGCCGCCGATCTCGATCAGCTTGGCATCGCGCAGGAACTGCTCGACGCGGTACTCGGAGCAATAGCCGTAGCCGCCGAGCACTTGCACAGCCGCGTCGGCGACTTCCTTCGCGGCGGTCGAGCAGAACAGCTTTGCTGCGTCGGTACCGAGGCGGTTACGCGAGCTCGGACCGGTGGTAGCGGCGACGTTGTACGTCAACGCGCGCATCGCCTCGACCTTCGCGAAGCTGTCGCCGATGTACCGCTGGATCTGACCGTGCTCGTGGATCGGCTTGCCGAAGGTACGGCGCTCCTTCGTGTAGTCGACCATGATGTCGAGGCACCGGCGCGCCATGCCGAGAGACATCGCGGAGAGGCCGAGCCGCTCGATCTCGAGGTTGCGCATCATGTTCGTGATGCCGCCGCCTTCGGTGCCGCAGAGATTCTCGAGTGGCACGCGGACGTCTTCGAAGATCAGCTCCGACATCGTCGATGCGCGCATGCCCATCTTGCCGATCTTTGGCCCGGTCGAAAATCCGGAGAACGCGCGCTCGACGATGAACGTGGTGATCCGGTCCTCGAGCTTCGCGTAGACCAGGAACAGATCCGCTTCCGGACCGTTCGTGATGAATGTCTTACGCCCGTTGATCACGTAGCCGTCCGCGTCCTTGCGCGCGATCGTCTGCATGCCGAGGACGTCGGTGCCCACCGCCGGCTCCGTCATGCCCATGGCGCCGACGACCTCGCCGGTCAGCACTTTCGGCAGGTACTTCTTCCGCTGCGCCGCGTTGCCGGCCCAGTAGAAGTTGTTCACGAACAGCAGCGCGTGCGCGAGGTAGCCGAGGGCGAACCCGGGATCGGAGTACGCGAGCTCGTCGTGCACGATACAGGAGGCGAGGGCATCCATGCCGGCGCCGCCGTCGGCGTCGGGGATGGTGACGCCGATCAGGCCGAGGTCACCGAGCTCGCGGAGGAGCTTCGTGTTGAACGTCTGCGCCTCGTCGTGCTCCATCGCCTGCGGCTCGACACGGTTCTGGACGAACTGCCGGACCGTCTGGCGCAACAGCTCGTGCTCGTCGGTAGCGTGAGGCGTCTGCGCGAGAGCGACCATGGGTAAGCGTAGCCTACTGCCACCCCGTCGCAAAAACCGACTCGCGGATGGCAGTTCGTATCGCGGCGGAAGGTTACATTCAATTCGTGTCAGGCATCGAGCGCTGGTTGAAGGGCCGCCCGGCAGTGCTGTTCGCGAATCCCACGGCGCAGAGCGGCAAGGCGGCCGATTGGATCCGCCACACCCGCGCCTTACTTGACGAAGCGGCGATCACACACACATTCACGCCGACCGAGCCCGAAGGCCGCACGATCGACCGCGTGCGCGAAGCGATCGATGACGATGGCGTGCGCGTCGTCATCTACATGGGCGGCGACGGCACGTTCGCCGAGGTCGCGAAGGGGATCTTCGCATCGCGGCACGCATCCGACTGCGTCATGGGGATGATGCCAACCGGCACGGCGAATGATCAGGGGAAATCGTTCGGCCTCGACTCCGGTCCCGCGTCGCTCGAGCGCAACGTCGCCGTGATCGCGGCTGGTGAGGTGATCGGCTGCGATGTCGGGCGGCTGGTCGTGGAGCGCGACCGCAAGGAGATCCACACGGACATGTTCTTCGATTCGTTCTCGATCGGGCTCGGGGCCGCGAGCCTCGAGACCCGCAATCGCGATCGCGAGCGCGTGGGGCGGATCCCTGGCCTCGGCATGCTGTACCGCGATCAGCTCGTGTACGCCGGCGCGATCCTGCAGCGGCTCGCAGAGAGTTACGTCGTCGACATCAAGTTCGATCTCGAAGCGATCATCGATGGCACCGTGTACTCGTTCGACAACCTGCTCGATCTGATCATCAAGAACACGCAGATCTTCGGCGGCGAGTGGGTGTTCGATCCGAACACCGAGTCAGATGACGGGCTGTTCGAGTTCGTCCCGGTCACCGGTCGCCGAGATTTCGGCACGAAGATGCTCGGCAGCCTGCGCCGCAGCCCGGTTGGCATCGAGGATCTCGCCGCGCTCGGATTCGAGCACGAGAAGCCCACGACCGGCGCGAAGTTCGAGCTCGACGTGCGCGCGAACCCACTTCCCGCCGCGCAGTGCGATGGCGAGGAGCTGCCCGCCGGCGATCGCTACCGCATCGATGTGGTGCCGCGAGCGCTGCGGCTGATCGTTCCGCGCGAGCACGTGGCACCGTCGGGCATCGACAGCAGCGGCCCCGTCCGCTCTCCTCGAGAATGATGATCTGCATCCGTCGAATGGCAACGGCGCAGCGTCAGCCGAGCTCGAAATCGTCGAGAGCCGGCCGCCGCGTCCGTCGCCAGTAACCGGTGGTCCGCCCTGACCAGTTGTTGGTCTGCTTGCCGTCGGCGGTGCGGTACCAGTTGTGGCAGCCAGCTGCCCACGAGCTCCCTGCGAGCTCGCGTTGAAGCGCGGCGTTCGAGCGCGCCATCACCTCCGGCCGGACGTCGAGCCAGCGCGCACCGCGGCGGCGCAGTGCGTCGAGGCATCGCAGGACGTACCGGACCTGGCACTCGATCATGAACAGGATCGAGCTGTGGCCGAGGTTGGTATTGGGGCCATAGAGCAGGAACAGGTTCGGGAACCCAGCGACCGTGATGCCGAGGTGCGCCTCGGCACCGGTGCGCCACGCCTCGGCGAGCGATCGACCGCCGCGGCCTGTGATCTCGATCGGCGCGAGAAACCCGGTGGACTGAAATCCCGTGGCGAACACGACGACCTGGGCCGGGTGCACGGCTCCGTCGGCCGTGACGACCGCATCGGCGGTGGTGCGCTCGATCGGCGAGGTCACGACGCGGACGTTGGGGCGGACCAGCGCCTGGTACCAATCGTCCGAGATCAAGATCCGCTTGCAGCCGATCGGGTATGCCGGCGTCAAGCTCGTCCGCAGCGCCGGATCGGTGACGACCGAGCGCATGTAGCGCAGCGCCACCCACGTCAGGATGCGACCGAGCAGTGAGCCCCGGCGGAGGGCGGCGAACCGAGCCTCGTTGGCCCAGTAGAACCACGCTCGATACAGCCGGCGCATCAGCGGCACGCTGCCGAAGGCCCAGCGTTCGAAGCCGCGATACGCACGATCGCCGCGCCGGATCACATAGCCAGGCGAACGCTGCAACACGGTCAGCGAGCGCGCGACGCGCGCGACCTCCGGAACAATCTGCACGGCGCTCGCGCCGGTGCCGACCACCACCACATCCTTGTCCGCGAGCTCGAGTGCTGGATCCCACCGCGCCGAGTGCAGCGTTACGCCCGCGAAGCCGTCGAGCCCGGGAACCTCAGGCGTGTACGGTCGGTTGAGCTGGCCGGTTCCGCTGATCACCACATCGGCGACCAGCTCGTCCCCCGTCGTCGTGCGGAGGTGCCAGCGACCGTTGGCATCCTCCCATCGCGCGCTCGCGATCTCGGTACCGAGCCGTAGGTGCGGGGCGAGCCCGTGGCGCTCGACGCAGGCGGCGAGGTAGCGCTCGATCTCCG
Organism: Haliangiales bacterium; assembly: GCA_038206055.1. Taxonomy (GTDB): domain Bacteria; phylum Myxococcota_A; class Polyangia; order Haliangiales; family Haliangiaceae; genus JABFXX01. Next base: position 4,669 of record JBBRBG010000139.1, on the reverse strand, counting down.
GCTGGCGTGCGAACTTGTAGTGCCAGTCCGGGTTGGGAGCGAACGAGAAGCAATACAGGTGCGAGGGCACGTCGCAGCCGGAGCCCGGGTAGCGGTTGTCGCGCCACGTCCCTCCGACCATCGTGCTCTTTTCGACGATCGTGAGCTCGGTGTAGCCCGCGCGCACGAGCTGGATCCCCATGGCGATCCCCGCCGCGCCTGCGCCGATGATGACGATCCGTGGCCTGGTCACCGGCTGCACTCTAACAAGGCCCGTGCCGCATCAGCTCTCCGCGAGAACGATGATCTTGTCGCCGTCGCCGAACGTCACGGCGGCGCGCTTTGATGGATTGACCACCACGCCGAAGCCCTTGTCGGGGTCGCGCGCCTGGCTCGCGAGCCGGTAGCCGATCGCGATCTCCTTGCGGCGCATCGCGGCCTCGCAGACCAGCGCGAACGGCCGCAGGCCTTCCTGCACGTAGTGATGCGCGGGCTTGAGGTAGAGCTCGTAGCCGCCGGCGCCGAACAGCTCCTCGAACACTCCGACGAGGTGCGGGTTCTCGGAGATCTGCGACATCATGAGCGACACGAGCGTGTTGCTCACGATGAAGTCATCGGCCTCGGCAACGCTCGCGAGATCGCGGTTCTCGATCTCGAGGATCTCGCTCGTGATCGGCAGCTTGCAATCCACCTTGCGCGCGATGTCGCGAAGGTGGAGCAGGGCGACGGTGGTCCGTGCATCTGCCATCTCCTGCGTGCGCCCGCTGCTCTCCGAAAGTACGAGCACGTGGTCGTACTCGATGACGGCGAGCTCCTCCAGCAGGCCGCGATCGGTCATGTCACCGTGCTTGGTCTGGGCGGTCATGTTGCGCAGCGTGGGGATCGCGGCCTCCGCCTCGGCGACCACCACCGTGGTGCTGCCAGCCGAGACGTAGGCATCGAGCTCCGTGAGTACGCGGCTGAGACGAGGGCTCGAGCCACCGAGGACCAGCGTGCGCTCGGGCTTCGGTGCGACGGTCTCCGGTGCGGGCACCAGCAGCTTGGTGTCGAGCTCGCCGGGCTTCGCGTCCATCACGATCGTATCGTCGTCCTCGCTGATCACGATCACCTGATCGCTTCCGTGAAACAGCCGGTCGGCGGGCGGGGGCAGCAGTAGCTCACCCGAGACGGTGATCACGCCGATCAGCGACGACGTGTCGTACGCGAACACGCCCTCGCGGAACGTCTTGTTCGTGAGGCCTTGCTGCGGCTGCACGTAGATCTCGACGCCGGCGAAGTCGAGGAGCTCGGTGTACACGGCCGACAGCCCCGATTGCCGCCCGGTCTGGACGAGCAGCCGGCTGATCAGCGGCGATGCGAGGACGAGGGCCGCCTTCTCGCCCGCCACCATACGCGCGACGGCCTCGGTGCGCTCGTCGAGAATCTCCGCGACCACGTGCAGCGACCGCCCGGGCGAGACCTTCGCCAGCGCGAGCAGCGTCTTCAGGACGACCGTGTCGGACTCGTTGCTCGCCATCACGTGGTCGTGGCCATCCGTCTCCGGTGCGATCACGACCACGGACTTCGATGCCTCGAGGTTGACGAGCTCGAGCGCGGTGGGCGACATCGTGCTGCCGCGGCGAGTCACCACGCGCAGCTTCGTGCCGCGGACGGCCTCGGCGACCTGCTGATCCATGTCGACCTTGTCGCGGTCGGCGAGGATCACCACGCACGCATTGCGCTGGTTCTCGTTCGCGATCGCGAGCTCGTGGAGCAGCGTGAACACCTTCGGTCCCCAGCCGAGGATCACCGTGTGACCCTGCTCGACCACGCGGCTCTTGCCCCGACGCCACGATTCGATCATCGCGCCGAAGCCTTGGTTGAGGATGCCGATCAGCGCCGACAACACGAACAGGCCGCCGATCGTGACGAACAGCAGGATGAACAGCAGCGTCCAGCTCGCCGTGTCGCCCGAGAGCGTGCCGGGATCGAGCGCGTGCATCAGCGCCTTCCACGACAACATCCCGAACGAGTTCTTCGCGCCGCTGTCGTCGGCGGGGACCACATCGAACGCCAAGATGAGACCGGCGGTGATCAGCACCAGGAGCGCGGTGATCAGCGCGAGCAGGAGGATCTGCGCTCCCACGCCGCGAGACATCCAGTTGTCGAACCGATAGCGAAACCGCTGGCGCATCCCCATGGGGGGGAACCTATCAGCTGCGTTGACATCTGTTGGTTGCAGCGGGGCGCTAGGTCCCAGCGCCGTCACGGCAGATCGCCGTGCACACGCGCAGTTACGGCGCGGCCCGGACCTTGCTCCAGGGCTGACCGCCCGTGAGCGTGCATCTACTCGGTGGCACTTACCCTCATCATCAACGGCCGGGTAGATGCACGCACACGGGCCCTGTAACGACGCGCTTGCTACACTCCAGCGGTGAGAGCGCTGATCCTCGTCGGTGTGATGGCGTGCAGCGGGCCGGGCAAGCCGCCGCCGGCGCCTCCGGTGCCAGTCGAGAACAGCACGCGCAGCTGCGGTGAAGCGGCCGCGGGTCTCGAGCGCGCGACGCGCAGCATTCGCCCGCCGGAGGAATCGATCCTCGCACCGATGCGCGCGCGCTGCGTGGAGGACACGTGGAGCGCCACGGCGATCGATTGCTTCGCCACGATGAAGGAAGACGACCTCGGCACGTGCGTGGGCCACGTGGATCCGGACCACCGCGAAGCGCTGTTCGCCGTGATCTCCGGCAACGCCCGCGACGAGAGCGCGCTCGCGATCATCGTCGCGCGCCTCGCGAACCTGAAGGTCGGGATCGCGGAGTGCGATCGCTTCGTCTCCACGGTCGCGAGCGCGATGTCGTGCGGCGGGCTGCCGCTCGAACAGCGGCATGCCCTCGGCAACGAGACGGCCGATTTCTGGTCGTTGCCGACGAAGAATCTGCCGCCGGATGCCGTGCCGCGGATGGTCCACGTCTGCACCCAGTCGCTCGAAGCCCTGCAGCAGCAGGTCGCCGCCGCTGGCTGTATGCCGTAGAGTCCCGGCGATGGCCGAGTCGCTCTACGACATCCTGGGCGTTGCGAAGGACGCGACGCACGACGCGATCCGCAAGACGTATCGCAAGCTGGCGCGCAAGCATCATCCGGACGTCAATCCGGGCGATACCGCGGCCGAGACGGCGTTCAAGAAGATCTCGGCTGCGTACGAGGTCCTCTCCGACGAGAAGAAGCGCGCCGCATATGACGAGTTCGGTGACGACTCGATGAAGGGTGGGTTCGATCCCGACAAAGCGCGCGAGTACACGCGGTGGCAGAACACGCGCCAGCAGCGGACCAGCCGATACGCCGAGCAGGGACCGGTCGACTTCGACTTCGGCGAGATGTTCGGGCGACAGGCGCGTGGTCCGATGCGCGGTAGCGACATGCAGGCGTCGGTAGAGATCGATCTGCGTCAGGCGATCGAGGGTACGGAGCTCGCCGCAGATCTACCGGGCCACGGCACGGTGCGCGTGCGGATTCCCAAGGGCGCCGATACCGGCTCGCTGCTGCGCGTTCCCGGCAAGGGCTCGCCGGGGCGCAACGGCGGACCGCCCGGCGATCTCGTGATCGAGACCGTGTTGCGCCCGCACCCGCACCTCCGGCGCGAGGGGCTCGATCTCCACCTCGATCTGCCGATCACGCTGAGCGAGGCGTACAACGGCGGGACCGTCGACGTGCCCACGTTCGATGGGCCGGTCGTGCTCAAGATCCCTCCGCGCACCCAGCAGCGCGCGAAGCTGCGCCTGCGCGGGAAGGGCGTGTCGCGCAAGGACGAACGTGGTGACATGATCGTCTCGCTCGACGTGCGGATGCCCGACACGCAGGACGAGGTACTCGCCGCCGCGCTGCGCGCCGGTGACGCCGCGTACCAAAAGCCGGTGCGCGAGGGGGTGACCCTGTGACCCGCTACACGTACCAGCATCTGGTCGAGCTCGTGGAAGGAGACGAGGAGCTGATCGTTCGGCTCGTCGAGGAAGGGCTGATCGAGCCTCGCGATCAGATCGCGAGCGTCGATATCGATGGCGTGTTGCTCGCGCGCACGCTGTGGCGTGAGCTCGGCGTCGAGTGGCCAGGCATCGAGGTTGTTCTCCACCTCGCGGCGCAGCTGCGTGCCGCGCACACACGCATCGCCGAGCTCGAAGCGAAGCTCGACAAGGCCTGAAAACAGGAAGACCCGGAGGTGCTCGCGGCTCCTCCGGGTCCTTGTTACCTCGGCTACCACTCAGCGCGCGCGTAGACAGTTACGACCCGGACGGCGGAGAGCCGGCGCGGAGCTCGTCGAGGAGGAACGACCACACGGCGGCGACGCGCGGGACGTCGCGCAGCGCGCGGTGGCCAACGAGCCACAGATCATCCGCGGGCCATGCCTCGGCGGCCTTCGCGAGCGCGGGCGATAGCTTGACCGGAACGAGGTTTGCCTTCTCGAGATACGGGGTCGGGGCGAGCAGAAGGCCGAGGCCCGTGCTCGCCGCATTGAGCTGCGCAGGGAAGTCGCTGGTGCGCAGCGCGATCGATCGCGCGTGCACGTTCGCTGCGATCCACTTCGTGACGTGAAAGCTCGCGAGATCGCGGTCCCACGTGATCCACGGCGCGGCGTTCCAGTCCGTCAGCGTGCCGAGCTTCGCCGCGAGTGGCTTTGCGGCTGCGGCGACCCAACCGGCCGTGAGGATCTTCGTCG
>JBBRBG010000138.1:0-25112 GCA_038206055.1 Haliangiales bacterium | reverse complement strand
TCGTGTCTTCGTTCTGCCGGAACGCCGTTCCGACCGAGTCCAACCGCGCGCTGTAAAAATCAAGATGAGTAACTACGCGCGCAAGCGTCCGGTCAAATCCTCGTCGAGGAGCCGCGCTAAGTGAGTGGCATTGGGTCTAGGCCATCAGCTTCTGGTGTGCGTCGCGCAGCTCTGCGAGCTCGGCGAGACCACGGGTGCGCGCTTCGGTCATCGGCTCTCCCTCGCCCACGGGGACGCGGACCTCGTAGTAGCTCTTCAGCTTCGGCTCGGTGCCGCTCGGCCGCATGATGACGCGGCGGCCGCCCGCGAGGCGGAACACGAGGACGTCGCTCGGCGGTAGCCCGCCTTCGCCCTTCGCGAGATCCGCGACGCTCTCGACGGCGTGACCCGCGAGCTCCTTCGGCGGCGCGGCGCGGGCCTTGGTCATCGCGGCCTTGATCTGCGTCATACCTTCGGCGCCCGGCTTGGTCAGCGAGACCTGCTCGGTGACGAACAGGCCGACGCGGCGGTAGATGTCATCGAGGTGATCGAGCACGGTCTTGCCGCGCGCGCGGTTCCACGCGGTCAGCTCGGCGAATAGCACACAGGCGGAGACGCCATCCTTGTCGCGGACGAGCGGTCCCACCGAGTAGCCAAGCGCTTCCTCGTAGCCCATCACGAACCGGCCGTGGTGCTGCGCCTCGTAGTCCATGGCGGCGTTGCCGATCCATTTGAAGCCAGTCAGCGTCTCGCGATAGTCGGCGCCCGCCTCCTTCGCGAGGAAGCCGAGGAGCTGCGAGGACACGATCGTCGTCGCGACCATCCGCTTGTCTGCGGGAGAGTTGGTGAGCAGATAGTCGGCGAGTAGCGCGCCGACCTGATCGCCGGAGAGTACGCGGTAGCCGGCGCCATCGGGCACGGCGGCGCACAGCCGATCCGCATCGGGATCGTTCGCGAGCACCAGGTCCGCTGTGACCGCGGCGGCGAGGGCGAGCACACGATCCATCGCGCCTTTCTCCTCGGGGTTCGGGAACGCGACCGTCGGAAAGTCCGGATCGGGCTCGCGCTGCGAAGGCTCGGTGTGGACCTGCGGAAACCCTGCGAGCTTCATCGCTCCCTCGACGGAGAGCGCGCCCACGCCATGCAGCGGCGTGTACGCGACCACGAGCGAACCACCATCGAGTGCGGGCATCGCGCGCAGGGCGACGACCTTCTGGAGGTAGTCGTCGTGGAGGCCCTCGTCGAGATCGATCACGATGCCGTTGCGGCGAAGCTCGTCGAGCTCGGGCATCGGCAGCTCGTTGCTCGCACCGATCGTCTCGATCGCCTTCGCGATGCCCACGTCGTGCGGCGGGATGATCTGCGCGCCGTTGCCCCAGTAGACCTTGTAGCCGTTGTAGGCGGGCGGGTTATGGCTCGCGGTCACCATCACGCCGGCGCACGCGTGCTTGTCGACGACGGCCCACGCGGTGGTCGGCGTCGGCCACGGGCGATGTGCGAGGAAGACCTTGATCCCCACGCCGCCGAGCACGCGCGCCGTGTCCTCGGAGAACACGCGCGAGTTGTGCCGCGCATCGTGGCCGATCAGCACGCCGCGCTGCTTCGCATCGGGGACGTTCGCGAGGAGGTACGCGGCGAGCCCGGCGGAGACCTTGCGCACCAGCACCCGGTTCATTCGCTGCGGGCCGGCGCCGAGGATGCCGCGGAGACCGGCGGTGCCGAACTCGAGCGCACCGGTGAATCGCTCGTCGAGATCCTTCACCGCCGCTTCATCGCCGCTCTCGCATGCTGCGATCAATGCCCGCAGCTCGGCAGCGGTGGTGGGATCAGGGTCTTCGGCGAGCCACGCTCGTGCAGCGTCGAGGTGCGAGGAGGTCTGCGACATCGGCGGCACGATACCCCGGGTTGTCCGGTAATGGGGTCGGACCCCATTGTCGGACAGGCTAGCTGCCGGTCGAGGCTTGCTTCTTCTTCATCTTCGCGATCAGGCCGGCGAACCCGTCCTTCGCGATGATCTTGTTGAACATGGTGCGGTAGTTCTCCACCAGCCCGACACCATCCGTCTTGATATCGAACGCGCGGAGCTTGTCACCCTCCTTGACGAGGACGTAGTCGATCGAGATCGAGAACGGGCGGCCCTTGCGGTCGGCCTTCACCGTGGTGGTGACGAGGACGTTGCCGTCCTTGTCCGTGGATTCGCCGGTGTACTCGACCTGGTACGCGACGTTCGCGCGCAGGCCGCGCACGTAGCTGTCCTCGATGAGGGCACGCAGCAGGCTCTGGAACTCGTCCTGCTGCGCCTTCGTCAGCTTGCTCCAGTTGTCGACCATCGCGCGCTTGCCGAGCTGATCGATGTCGAGGAAGCCGCGCACGCCCGCGGTGACCTTCGCGGCGAGCGCCCTCTCCTCGGGCGAGCCCGCGGTCACCTTCTGCTTGAGCTGCGTGGCGATCGTCTCGTTCGCCTGCTTGACCACCGCGGTGCCGGGGCCGGCCTTCGCCGGGGCGGTCTTCGCCGCCGGGGTATCGGCGAACGCGGTGGGGACGCTAGCGGAGAGCAGAACGGCGAAGAGCAGGCGCTTCATGAGTCACTCCTTGGGACGTGGGCCACCGGCCCGGAATTCACCGGAGGCGCGACCGAGGCGTACCACGGCCACGTTCCATTGAACGACGGCCATGGCCCACCGGGCCCGCATCTGAAACCACGCGATGTACGCATCTGCCAGGTCTTTTGCCTCACCGGTGCCGATCGCCTGAGCTTGCAGGACCGACGCCAACCAGGTCCGTGCCGCTTTTTCCCCGTCTTTCGCGGCGACGACCTTGTCGCGTGCAGCGGTCAGCTCGGCGAGGGCGGTCTGCGCGTCGTAGCTCGCACCGAGCGCCGCGAGCTCGGACTGGGCCCGTGCCTTGTGCGCTTCCGCACGCGCTCGATCGGCGCGTGCCTTGAGGTTCCACGGCTCGAGCGTCCACTGCAGCGCGAGGACCACCCCGATCCCGCGGCGGTTGTACGGATCATTCGCAAATGCGCTCGGCGGATCATCGGCGCCCTGCGCCCCGGAGATCACCGCGGAGCCCACCAGCGCGAAGTCAGGGAAGTACTGAGCCACGGCCATTGCCGATAGCTCGTCGGCCGCGATGGCACCGGCACGCGCAGCCAGTGCCTGCGGCCGTCGCTCGCCGCTCGCCGTCGCGGGCACCGGGTGATCGAGCGCGACGAGCTCGTCCTTGTCGATGTCGGCATCGGGCACGTTCGTGAGCGCGCGCAACCCGGAGAGTGCCTGGGTCTCGCCCATCTGCGCGTCGGCGCGCTGGACCTTCGCCTCGGCGAGCAGCACGGCGACGCGCTGACGATCCTGGATCGAGACATCGGGCGCGCCCTTCGTCTTCTCGTCGATCTGCTCGAGCGCCTTCGTGATCTCCTCGATACCGTCGTCGAGCATGTAGCCGATCTCGCGCGCGAGCTTGAGGCCCCAGTACGCGCGCGCCGCATCCACGGCGAGATCACCGGCCGCTTCATCGGCGAGCGCCTTCTGCGCGTCGAGCCCGGCGCGAGCGGCGCGACGTGCGTGCGTGATCTTGCCGAACGTGAACAGCGGCTGCGTCACGTCGAGCTGCGCGCTGCCGAACACGCCGCTGAACCTCCAGGCGAAGTTCTGCGGGCTGGTGCGCGTGCAGTCGGCGTTGTCGCACGTGATCTCGGGCGACAGTGTTCCGTAGGCGGTTGCCTTGATCCGGGGCAGGCGCGCGGCATCCGCTTCGTCGATGAGTGCGGCCGCGGCGTCGCGGTCGCCCTGGGCCATCTGCGCTCTCGGGCTCGCGAGCGCCTTCGCGATCACCTGCTCGAGCGTGAGGTGCGGCGGGTCCGCGGCAGCAACAGCGGGCAGACACAGCAACGCGAGGACGAGCAGGCGCATCCAGGCGTTCTACTACACGCGACGTGCCAGGGTGAGCTAGCCTCCCACGAGGTGACTCGCTTTCTGATGACGCTCTGCCTGATCGCGCTGGCGGCCGCACCTGTCGCGGCGGATGCGTCTGCGCATGCGGAGACAGAGCAGTTGTTCCGCGATGGCCGCGCCCTGATCAACCTGGGCAAGATCGACCCGGCCTGCGAGAAGTTCGAGCAGAGCCGCGCGCTCGAGCAACGGTCTGGCATCGTGCTGGCCCTCGCCGATTGCCGCGAGCGTCAGCGCCGGTTCGCGACGGCGTGGGAGCTGTTCGTCGAGGCGAAGGCGCTGGCGGTGCGGGAGAAGCGCGAACCCTCCATCGCCTTGGCCGAACGGCGCGCCAAAGAGATCGCCGGCAACCGGGCGTTCCTGACCGTCGCCATCCCGGAGAGTCATCGCGTGCCAGGGCTCGTCGTCACGCGAAATGGCAAGGACGTTCCAGAGACCTCCTGGGATCAGGAGTTGCCGATCGATTCGGGTGTCTACGACTTCGAGGCGAGGGCCACCGGCTACAACCCCCTGGTGCTGCACGTCGAGGTGATGCCGCAGGGCAAGGTCACCATCACCGTGCCGGCGCTCACCAAACGCGTGCGCCGCGATCAGGGCCTGCAGCCCCGCTAGTTAGCTGCACCGCGCAGGCGTTCTACTACACGCAACGTGCGCTGGTGAGATAGCCTCCACTAGTCGTGACCCGGGCCCTGCTCTCGCTCTGCCTCCTCGTGCTGGCTGCGGCCCATGCTGGCGCGGATCCAGCGGGCGACCAGCTGTTTCGCGATGGCAAGGCACTGCTCAAGGCCGGCAAGGTCGACGAGGCGTGCGAGAAGTTTCAGCAGAGCCGGGACAGGGCGGCGAAGTTCGGCACCGTCCTGAACCTTGCCGATTGTCGCCAGCGGCAGGGGAGGCTCGCGACAGCCTGGGAGCTGTTCATCGAGGCGAAGGCCCTCTCGACGACCCAGCAAGGAAACGAGGAGCGTGCGTTCGCCGAGGCCGCGCGCCGCGCGAACAAGATCGCGGGCAAGCGCGCGTTTCTCACCGTATCGATTCCGGCGGAAGCTCGGGTGCCGGGGCTCGTCGTCACGCGCAATAGGAGCGAGGTCGCTGCCTCGACGTGGGACCAGTCGCTTCCGATCGATCCCGGAAGCTACGCGATCGAGGCGAAGGCGAGGGGGTACGAGCCCGCGACCGTCACCGTGCAGGTCGCGGCCACGGCGAAGGTCACGGCCACGGTGCCGGCGCTCGTGAAGCTCCCGGTGGAACCGCCGCCGGACCCACCGCACGAGACACTGGTGGTGACGCCGTCCGGCGGTCCCGGCGAGACGGGCCGGGTCGTAAATCATATCCACGTCGACGGCCCGCCGGTGCCTCCGCCGGTCCCCGGCATCATGCCCGGGCTGCGCCAGTTCGCGATCGGCGTCGCCTTTGGCGAGACCTCCGACGGCGATCTGACCCCCGGTATCCGTGCAATCGCGCAGCGCCCCCTGGGGCCGGGTGCGCTGCGTGGGGTGCTGACGTTCCGGTACGCGCGCCTCAAGAATGGCGGGGGCCCGTCCGACCGCTCGCAGCTCTTCGGGTTCAGCCTCGGCGCCGAATACCTCTACGCATGGAAGTCGGGGTTCGCCTCGGCGGCGGGAATTGGTGTCGGTCTCGACCACGATACGGGACACGACGAGGGCATGGGCAACCAGTTCACGACGAAGTGGCTGGGGGCGCGCGTCACGCCGTTGCTGCTGCGCCTTGGAACGCCGCGCCTCGAGCTCGGGGTGCACGCCGTCGTGATGATCTACCGAGAGGCCAAGGTCAACGCTATCGATGACCCGGACGTGTCGCCGGCGAGACTCGTGGTCACGGCGGCCGTCGATTGGTTCTTCTGGTGATCGGCGAGAGCTTCGGCAGCTATCGCCTCGTCGCGGAGCTCGGCGCCGGCGGCATGGGTGCCGTGTGGGCCGCCGAGCACGTGCTCCTCGGCAGCAAGGCCGCGATCAAGGTGCTGCGCACCGAGCTGTCGCAGAACCAATCGATCGTGCAGCGGTTCTTCGACGAGGCGCGCGCCGCGAGCCGCGTCAACCACCCGAACATCGTCACCGTGATCGACTTCGGCTGGCAGCGCGACGTGGCGTACCTCGTGATGGAGCACCTGCCGGGCAACACGGTGACGCGCGCGATCTACCAGGCCGGTCGCGTGCCGCCCGTACGCGCGCTGTGGATCGTTCGCGAATCGGCGCTGGCAATGGCGGCGGCGCACGCGGTCAACATCGTCCACCGGGATCTCAAGCCCGATAATCTGTTCCTCGTCCCGGATCACAACTGCGGCGAGCGCCTCAAGGTCCTCGACTTCGGCATCGCGAAGCTCCTCGGCGACGCCGACCAGGGCCATGGCCTGACCCAGACCGGTATGATCATGGGCACGCCCGCGTACATGTCCCCCGAGCAGTGCCGCGGGGCAGGGCGCGTCGACCACCGCACCGATATCTACGCGCTCGGCTGCGTGCTGTTCCACCTGCTCACCGGGCGCACGCCGTTCGTGGCGAACACCCCGGGCGATCTGATCGCGCTGCACCTCACCGCCGCCCCGCCGGTGCCATCGACCGTGACGCCGGGCATCTCGCCCGAGCTCGACGCCCTCGTGCTGCATTGCCTCGCGAAGAACGTCGACGAGCGCATCCAGACCATGCGCGAGCTCGTCGCCAGGATCGATGCACTGCTCGCCGAGCCATCGCAGCTCGAGATGACCATCGCGCGACCGCCCGCGCCGCCGAATGTCGCCATCGCTGCGACCACGATGGCGAGTAGCGCGGGCGAGCTGCGCGGTGGAACGCCGGCTTGGCGCGGCGGCCTGATCGTCGGCGGTGTGGTCGCGATCGGTGCGGTGATCACGATCGTCGCGCTCGCCGCATCCGGCGGATCCACGGCGGCGAAGGCGCCGCTCGATGCGCCGGCGGTGGTGGCCCCCGCCGGCGCACCGGATGCCGCACGGTCGCCGCTCGATGCTCCAACACCCGTCGTCGATGCGGCCGTCGATGCGGGGATCGATGCACCGCCGGCGAAGCGGCCGCCGAAGAAGGCCTACGACCCGTACGACAACCCCTAGCGCGGTTCGGTGGCGGCGCGATGCAAGAACGCGTCGACCGCGGCGAGCAGCTCGCTATTGTCGGTCTGCTTGTAGCTCGCGAGCTTCGCGGCGCAATCGGGGATGCGCTCGAGGAACGCGGGGAGCACGCCCGGATCGTCGAGAGTGAGCGTGCACATGCCGTAGCCCTCGCGCTCGAGGTACTGCGCGTTGAGCCACTGCTCGAACTGGCGCTCGAGGGGCAGGGCGAGCATCGGCTTGTGGAGGAACACCGCCTCGCCCATCAGCGTGAAGCCGCCGCCGGCGATCACCGCGCGACAGCTCGCGAGATCGGAGATGAAGCCCGCCTCGGAGAACGGCAGGAAGCGGAGCTGCCCCTCGCGCTGCTCGTCGGTGGCGCCCGGGCGCATGCCGTAGATGCGGCACTCGAGGCCGGTCGCCGCGAGCGCGCTCTGCAGCGCCGCGTTCGGGCCAGATTGATAGACGAGCAGGTGGTCGCCGGGAGACGACTTGGCGGCGAGGATCTCGGGGCGAAGGATCGGCGGGAACAGATACGTGTCGGGCTTGCGCGGCGGCGGGCGAAAAAACGACGTGATGTAGTAGGCGTCGCAGGACGGCAGCTTCGACTTGATGAATGCCTTCGTGATCTGGAACGCGACCCTGTTCCCTTCAATGATCTCGGCGGGGAGCTCGCAACGATGGATGACCTGCATGTTGTCGATCGAGAGGATCGGCAGTCGATGCGTGCGGCCGTAGTAGTAGGTCCATGACTCGAAGTCGCTGATCACGACCTCGGGCTCGAACGCAGAGATCAGCTCGAAGTAGGCGGCGATGTTGCGCGGCACGCCGAGCGCGCCGTTCAGTACGTTCGACCACAGCGTCTTGCCCGGCCGCACGCGGTTCTCCTCGAGGATCATGTGCAGCCCGTGGATCGTGTTGACCCCCTCGAACCGCTTGCCGAGGAACGCCGCGGCGCGCCCCGAGGCCATGATCTCCACGTCGTGCCCTGCGGCGCCCAGGTGCTCGAGCACCACGCGCGATCGCATCGCATGGCCCATTCCTTCCCCGGTGACCCCGTACAGGACCTTCATCACGGACATACTATCCACACGTGCGCCGCCGCGTCTGGTGCGAGACCGTTCCGTACGACGAGCTCGTGCGGTCTCCAGTCGTGGAGCTGCTCGCGAGCCGAGACCTCGACCTCCTTCTCGCCGTGCGCCCGTGGCAGCTCACCGAGATCGCGGACGTGGTCCGGCGGTTCCACGACCGCGGCGTGTTCGTCGCCGTGTGGCCGATGCTCGCCGACGCCGACGGCCGCTGGGTCAGCGCCGACTCCGCGCCCGCCTTCATCGCGTTCGCCGACGCCGTGCTCGCCGCCGTCCCGTTCGCCGACGAGCTCGTCCTCGATCTCGAGCCGCCGAAGGCCCAGCTCGCAAAGTGGAAGAACTGGCGCCCGACCTGGCGGCAGACCCCATCTCCGAGTCGCTACCACGACGCGCGCGACGCCCTTGCCGAAGCCACGCGCCGGTGGAACCTGGGCCGTCGCGTCACCACCGCGCTGCTGCCGCTCCTCGCCCTCGAGCTCCGCGGCCAGTGGATACAACGCGCCGTCGGCACCCCCGCGACGATGCTCCACGTCGATCGCCACAGCGTGATGGCCTACACCTCCCTCATCGAGGGCTGGTCGCGCGGCCTCATCAACCGCCGCCGGGCCGAGAGCGTCCTCGCCACCACCGCGCGCCTCACGAAGTTCCGGTTCGGTGACACCTCAGGCCTCTCGCTCGGCGCCGTGGGCGTTGGCGCCTTCGAGGACGAGCCCGAGTACCGCAACCCCAGCGAGCTCGCGCGCGACGTGGCCATCGCCACCGCTGCTGGCATCACCGAGCTCTCGCTGTTCGACCTCGGCGGCGTGCTCCGCCGCGGGCCCGCAGAGGCGTGGCTCGAGGCGTTCGGCGCGCCCGTCCGGTAATGGGGACGGTTTCAACTCACGCAACTTGCGGTGGCTAAGTGCCAGTGCGCGAATCGGAGATCACGCACTTGCGGATCGTAAGTTGCGTAAGTTGAAACCGTCCCCATTCTCCGTGCGTTTGTATGCTGCCCCCATGGTCCGCTTGGTGATCGCCGCTGTTGTCCTCGCCGCCTCCACTCCCGCGCACGCGGAGTTCTGGGTCAGCTCGATGGGTAATTTGTTGAAGTCGGCGACCCGGATCGAGATCCTCGATGTCACCGCGGTGAAGGCGCAGGCGATCGGGGGTACGGCCGTCGAGGGCACGCTCGTCACGGCCGTGCGCACGCCGGCGAAGGCCGGCACCAAGGTCACGCATCTCCTTGGCTACCTTCCCGCGCCGAAGCCGGGTGACCGCCTGCTGGTGATCTGCGACTCCGAGTGTCCGCGCGCGATCGGCGTGGAGCACGCAGGCACGTTCTCCCTCGTCGCGCAGCAACCGATGGACGGCGCGCTCGTGACGCCGAACGTGGTCGAGAGCGGTTCGCTATCGCTACTCGCCGCCGGTCAGCCGGCGCCCGATATCTGTGTTCGCGGCATCGTCGAGATGCTCGATGACGTGGCGCGCCCGGGCTTCGAGGTCAAGGTCCGCGCCGCGGATGGCTCGGGCCGCGGCTCGATCGGTGGCCACAAGGTCAACGCATCGCTCTCGGGCGTCTGGTTCGCGAGCGAGAGCAACGCGATCGCAGTCAGCCTCTCTGGCAAGGGCGGGGTCACCCTGCTCGCCGATCACATGGCGAAGGACAAGGACGGCTGTTACTCGTCCGCGTTCGCTCCCTCGACGCCGCTCGCTCGTACTGCGAAGAGCCTCGACCGTGGTCTCGACAACGTGTCCCAGCCGATGACGATCGCGCGTGGGACGCTGACGGTCGCCAAGGGCGGAGCGGTCCCGGCCGGCACGCACAAGATCGTCTTCAGCGTCAGCGCCGATGGCTACCTCGAGCTCGCGAGCGACCTCGCCGAGGGCCGCGTCTCGCACGTGCAGCACGACGCGGGGCACTATGGCCTCGGCTTCGGCACGAAGGCGGGCTCGCCGAACGACCCCGAGCTGTTCTTCGACTTCCCGGTTCCGATGCTTGCCGGCTTCGAGCATGGCTCGGGCCTCGCGAAGGTCGTCCGCGGCGGCGCCACCGCGCAGATGCTGTGGATCCGCGGGGCCACGAAGACGCCGATCGGATCGCTGAGGCTCGACTACGTGCGCGAGCCGTTCGACGTCAAGCGCCGTTAGTCCTCGTCGGCGGGAAGTCGCTTGCGCGCCTCTTCGCGCGACTCCCACTCGACCTCGTTGCCCTCGATCGCGGCCGCACACAGGAACTCGCCCCGATCGTCGAACACCTCGAGCCAGCCCTGGTCACCGTCGGTGCCGACGTGGACGTAGAGCACATCGCGCGGCCCGATTGTCTGGCGATGCACCGATGCAGCGCCCCAGTCGGAGACCGCGTCGTTGAAGAAGTCGCGCGCTTCGGCCACGGCCGCCGGGATCTCCGCGCGTGGCATCACGGACGTCTGCGTCGGGAACCCCTTGGTCGACGGCTGGGCCGCCCGGAAGCGCCGGATCTCCGTGTCGAACCAGGTCTGGACGTCGGTCATGGGCTCCCCAATATCACGCCGCGCGCAGAATCACGCGCGTGATCTCCAGCGGAGCGAGCAGCCGCACCGGCGGCCCCCAGTAACCGCACCCACGCGTCACGTACAGTTGCGTGTCATCGAACTGGTAGCGCCCGGCGAGCAGGCCGCCCTGCTGGAGCTTGACAAGGTAGTGCCACGGCCAGATCTGGCCGCCGTGCGTGTGGCCGGAGAGCTGGAGATCGACACCGAACTTCGCCGCGCGCCTCACCTGCCGCGGCTGATGCGCGAGCAACACCACGGGACGCAATGCATCGCGACCGCCGAGCGCCGCCTGCAGATCCTCGGCGTGGCCCTTGTAGCTGCTGGCGCTGTGGTCATCGACCCCCGCGAGATCGAACGAGGCCGCGCCATCGCCGATCGAGACGCGCTGGTTGCGGAGGTACCGGATGCCCATCGCGCTGAGTGCCGCGATCCATGGATCGGCACCAGAGTAGTACTCGTGGTTGCCGGTCACCGCGTACGTGCCGTGCTTCGATCGCAAGTTCGCGAGCGGAGCTGCTTCGTCGCGAAGGTCATCGACCCTGCCATCGACCAGATCGCCCGTGAGCACCACGAGGTCTGGCTTCAGCGCGTTCGCCTGATCGACCACGCGCTGCACGAAGGCGCGATCGATCGTCATCCCGACATGGAGGTCGGAGAGCTGGACGATGGAGAACCCGTCGAGCGCCTTCGGCAGCTTCGCCAGCCTGACGTCCACATCCACGATCTCGTGCGCTCCACGCGCCGTGATCATTCCGCGCGCAACGCTCGTTGATCCGATCGCCACTGCAGCACCTCCGGTGACACGAGCCAGGAACATCCGCCGCGATAGCGACGCCTCGGGCGCCGGCCGCCCTACCGCACGCCGGCCGAGCCGCGCGATCAACGTACCGAGATCGAGGCACACGAGCGCCACGAACGTCAGCCCCGCGAACGCGAACCACGGCAGGCTGATCCATCCGAACGTCGCCGACAGCTCCGGCCACGCATTGCGGCTCCACGTCGTCACCGGCACGGAGATGAGCATCACCGCCATGACCGCCGTGATCCCGATGTGCCACGGCCTCGGCAAGCGAGCGGGCTTCACGAGCCGGGCCCAGATGTACGCGTGAATCAGCAACGGGATCAGCGGAGCCAGTACGTACTTGAACACGCGCGACCACCTTAGCAGCAACGCTTGCCTGCGGACCTGGAAGGGGCATGATGCAGGTGTGGTCACCGCCGTCGCCGCACCCGCCGCAGAGAGCGCCGCCGATCATGCGATCGCGAACGGTGGCCTCATCCTCTACGACGGCACCTGCGGCCTGTGCGCGAAGTCCGTGCGGTGGATCCTGAAGCACGAGCGCGATCACCAGATGATGTTCGCGCCGCTGCAGGGCGAGACCGTCGCCGCCCTGCGCCCGCGCTACCCGGGCATTCCCGCGACCATCGACACCGTCATCTACGTCGACGCCGGCCGCGTCCATCTGCGCAGCAAGGCGTTCCTTCACGCGGCGAAGCACATGCGCGCGCCGTGGAGCTGGGCCCACGCGGTTCGCTGGTTCCCGGGCTTCCTCCTGAACGTCGGCTATCGGTTCATCGCCGCGATTCGCTACAAGGTGTGGGGCAAGGTCGACGCGTGCGAGATCCCATCGCCCGAGAAGCGCGCTCGCTTCCTGCCGTAGCGCGCTCACTTGAGCTCGACGATCGCGGGCAGCCCGCCCTTGGGCCGCAAGGTCACGAGCGGCTCGGGCACCACCGTCGTCGCGAGCGGGCGCACGCGTGCGGCCTGCACCATCGTCGCGAGGCACAGCTGCGCTTCCATCAGCGCGAAGTGCGATCCGATGCACACGCGTGGCCCCGCTCCAAACGGGAGGTAGTGGTGCCGCGGCCGCGCCTTCTTCTGCTCGGGCAGCATGCGCTCCGGTCGGAACGCGAGAGGCTGCGGGAAGTAGTCTGCGCGGCGGTGAATGCCGCGGATGTTGATGATCACGATCGATCGCGCCGGGAACCGATGGCCGCCGATCGTCACATCGGTCTTCGCCTCGCGGCCGGTCTGGTACGCCGGCGGGTGCAGGCGCATCGCCTCGTCGATCACGGCCGCCGTCCACGGCAGGTTCGGTAGATCATCGGTCGTCACCGTGCGCCCGCCGAGCACGCCCGTGACCTCTTCCTCGAGCTTCGCGAGCGCCGCCGGGTTGCGGCCGAGCTCGTACCACGTCCACGTGAACGTATTCGCGGTCGTCTCGTGCCCCGCGAGGAGGAGCGTCATCACCTCGTCGCGGACCTGCGCATCGGTCAGCCCGGTGCCGTCCTCGTCGCGCGCGAGCAGCAGCATCGAGAGCACGTCGCCCTTGTCGACGTTCGCCGCGCGGCCATCCGCGATCATCCGATAGACGATCGCGTCCAGCATCTTCACCGCGCGCCGCATGCTCAGATGTCGCGGCAGCGGCCACTTGTATCCGAGCTGCACCGGCGAGGTGATGCTCGCCAGCATCGAGCGCATCGCGAGCTCGAGCCCTTCACCGACCACGCGCGCATCGCTGCGCACATCGGCGTTGAACATCGTCCTGCCCGCGATCGCGAGCGTCATCTCCATCATCTCGTGCGCGATGTCGACCTGCTTGCCCGTGTGCCAGCCGGCGAGCTGTCGCTTCGTTTCCTCGACCATCACGGTGCCGTAGGCGGCGAGCCGCTTCGGCGCGAACGCGGGCGCGAGCAGCTTTCGATGCTGCTTGTGCACCTCGCCCTCGGAGCTGAGTAGCCCCTCGCCAAGCAGCGGCGCCAGGAACTGCATGCCGGCGCTCTTCTTGAACGACGCCGCCTGATCCACCAGCACCTCCTTCGCGAGGTCGGCATCCGAGATCGTGTAGATCGGCAGATGCATGATCTGAAACCGCGCCACCGGTCCGACCTCTGCCGCCGCATCGTGCAGCGCGAGCCGGTCTCGCCGGAACTCGAGCATGTTCCCGATCAGCGGGAGCCCACGGAGCACCGGGATGGACGGCACGATCGGCGGGGGCGAGAAGAAAGGGCTGGTAGCGGTGGCCATGTCCAAATAGAATGCGAGCGATTACTCACATTGCCAACTCGCGTTCCTCGATCCCCGTGAGCCAGCCTCAAATGATCCCCGCACGCCGCCAAGTCAAGACCACGCCTCGGAAACGGCCACGCCAGACCCGGAGCAAGGAGACCGTCGAGACCATTCTCACGGCGACTGCTCGGATTCTGATCAAGCTTGGCTTCGATGGCCTGACCACGAACGCAGTCGCGGAGCAGGCGGGAGTGTCGATCGGCTCGCTCTATCAATACTTCCCGAACAAGCAGGCCCTCGTCGCCGCTCTCATCGAGCGCCGCCTCGACGAGAAGAACGCGAACACGCTCTCCGAGCTCGCGCGCGTCGCGCAGCAGCCGTTCCCCGAGGCCGTGCGCACGATGATCCGCATGACCATCGAGAACTACGCCGCGTCGCCCGAGTTGTCGCGCGTGCTCATCGAACAGGTCCCGCGCGTGGGCCGCATGGCGCGCATTGCCGAGCTGCACCAGGGTACGCTGCGGCTTGTCGCCGCGCTGCTCGAGGCGCGCAAGCACGAGATCGCCGTACGCGATCCCGAGATGGCCGCGTTCGTCCTCGTCGCATCGATCGAAGCGATCGCGCAGCGCGCGGCCCTGTTCCAGCCCGCGCGCCTCAGTGATCCCGCTCTCATCGACGAAGCCACCGCGATGGTCACGCGCTATCTCGGTGTCGCCGACGGTTGATCCAGCGCACGCGGTGGCGAACACTCTCCGGATGCGCCGGATCGCCTTGCTCCTCGTTCTCGCTGCGTGCCCCGCGAAGAAGCCGGTCACGACACAGCCGCAGCAGCCCGGCGTGGGTTGCCCGCCCGCGAGTGGCGTCTACGTCGCGTCGTACGTCAATCCGCCGCAGGGCGAGCAAGGCCACGCGGGCTGGGTGCTGCCGCTGTTCGACGCGAAGGTCGAGTCCGTCGAAGGCAAGCCCAGCTACGCCGCGATCGATGCCGCCGTCGCGTCTGCCGCGGGCGTGCCGCAACCACCAACGAACCTGTGGCTCGTGCCGCCGAACGCGCCGGCGTGCAAGGCGACCCTCGGCACGTACTACGCCGCCGCGCTCGAATCGCCGGCCAACATCTCCTACGGCGTCGAGCTGACCGGCTGCCCCGCACCGCAGAACCCCGAAGACGCCGTCGCGATCGTCCTCGTCTCCGACGCACCGCCCTCGGAGTGCAAGGTGTATCCACCGCGGCCCGTCGCCGCGCGCCTCGGCGAGGTCGACAAGCAGAATCACTGGTCGCGTCCGATCAAGGAAACGCCGATCCCACCCGCGTTCGCGAAGGGCATCCCGGCGCACACGTGCACGGCGCCCGACTGCGAGACCCTGTGGTCGATCGCGGAGGTCAATGTCGATGGCAAGTCCGTCGCGTGGGCCGGCGCGATCAACTGGCTCGAGATTCCGCCTGGCGCGCCGCCCGAGTCACAGTGCACCTGGAAGGCAGAGACGTTCTCCGGCTTCTTCATCGCGGGCGCCGATGGCGCGCCGGTGCCCGTCACCGACGGTCAGGATCACCCCCTCGTCCTCACCGCGGTGCTCGCCGACAGATCCGGTCCGCACGTGCTCCTCGCCGAGGGCAGTGGCGAATACACCGCGTACGATCTCGCGAACGGCACCGCCGCTGTCGCGCGCCATCTGGTCTGGCTCCTCGCGCCTCCGGAAGCCTACGGAGCTCTCGACAAGATTGGCCCCGAGTGCGCTCCATGACCTGAGCGGCGTGTATAAGCGACGCCATGGCTCACAGGTGGCACTTCTTCCGCGCCGGCGGGGTTGATCAAGTCAGCTTGCGCGATGGGAAGGACGTCTTGTCCCTCTCGCAGCTCGATCAGAAGCTGTGGGTCGCGCTCGCGATGCCGGTGAAGGGCGTGGATCTCGATCCCGATACGCTCGCGCTCATCGATCTGCAGAACGACGGGCGCATCCGCGTCAACGACGTCCTCGCGGCCGTCGAGTGGATCAAGGCCACCTTCAAGAACCCCGACGACGTGCTCGTCTCCGCCGATTCGGTGAAGCTCACGGCGCTCACCGACGCGAAGATCGTCGCCGCCGCGAAGCACATGCTGAAGGATCTCGGCAAAGCCGACGCGGCCTCGATCAGCGTCGACGATGCGACCGCGATCACGAAGGCATTCAGCGACACCGTGCTCAATGGCGACGGCATCGTGATCCCCGGTTCGACCGATGACCCCGAGGTCAAGAAGTGCATCGAGGACGGCATCCTCAGCTTCGGTGGGGTGACCGATCGCAGCGGCAAGGAAGGTCTCGATCAGGCCAAGGCGGACGAGCTGTTCGCGGCGATCGATCTGCGCGCCGCGTGGGTCACGAAGGGCAAGGACACCGCGCTGCTCCCGCTGGGTGCGGGCACCGCTGCCGCCGTCGCCGCGCTCGATGGCGTGAAGGCGAAGATCGAAGACTACTTCACGCGCTGCAAGGTCGCCGCGTACGACGCGCGCGGCGTCACCACGCTCGCCGGCCAGGATGCCGAGCTGATCGCGCTGTCGGCGCGCTCGCTGTCCTCCGGAGATCCGGAGCTCGCGCGCCTGCCGCTCGCGAAGATCGATTCGGCCGCGCGCCTGCCGCTCAAGGTCGGGATCAATCCGGCGTGGTCCGCGCAGATCGCCGCGTTTGCCGAGCAGACGGTCACGCCGATCGTCGGCGCGCGCGACGTGCTCACCCCTGCCGACTTCGCGACGATCAACGACAAGCTCGCCGCGTACAACTCGTACCGAGCCGAGGAGCCGAAGACGAAGGTCGATGCGCTCGTCGTCGACTGGCTCGAGCAGCTCTCCGGTCCCAATCCGCGCGTGAAGCTCAAGGCGCTGATCGCGAAGGACCTCGCACTCAAGGAGGAGTACGACCAGATCACCGCCGTGGCGAAGGCCGTGCGGCTGCAGCGCGACTTCGGGCTCCTGCTGCGCAACTTCGTCAACTTCTCCGATTTTTACACAGGCAAGAAGGGCGTGTTCCAGGCGGGAACGCTCTACATCGATGCGCGCGCGCTCCACCTCTGCGTCGCGGTCGCCGACGTCGCGAAGCACGCGACGCTCGCAGCCTCTGCCGATGCGTATCTCCTCTATCTCGACATCACGCGCGACGGCGAGACTCGTCACATCGCGGCTGCACTCACCAACGGCGATTCGGAGAACGTCTTCGTCGGTCGCAACGGCGTATTTTACGATCGCCAAGGCAACGACTGGGACGCGACGATCACCAAGGTCATCGGCAATCCGATCAGCATCCGCGAGGCCTTCTTCTCGCCCTACAAGAAGCTGGCCAAGGCCATCGAGGACACCGTCAACAAGCGCGCGGCCGCGGCCGACGCCGAGGCGTCCGCGCGCGCGGAAGCGGCGGGAACGTCTCTCGGGAACGCCGACAAGGCGGCGACGCCAACCCCTCCGCCAGCAGCGCCGAAGAAGATCGATCTCGGGACCGTGGCCGCGATCGGCGTGGCCATCGGTGGCATCGGAACGCTGGTCGGCGCGTTGCTCGGCACCATGTTCGGCCTCGGGCCGTGGCTGCCGATCGGCTTCCTCGCGCTGATCCTGCTGATCTCGGGTCCGGCCATGATCCTCGCGTGGTTGAAGCTGCGACGTCGCAACCTCGGGCCGATCCTCGATGCGAACGGCTGGGCGATCAACAATCGCGCGAAGATCAATGTCGCGTTCGGCGCAGCGCTCACCGAGCTCGCGAAGCTACCGCCGCATAGCCTCCGCACGACGCACGACCCGTTCGCCGACAAGAAGCCGGCGTGGAAGCTGAAGCTGTTCCTGCTCGTCCTCGTCATCCTCGGCGGCACCTGGTACGTCGGCAAGCTCGACAAGTACCTGCCCGAGTCGATCCGGTCGATCGAGGTGCTCGGCACCCACGCGCCGGCGTACAAGTCGCCGGCCGAGGAGGGCGCCACGAACCCGAAGGTCGAGCCCGCGCCGACCCCGCCGCCGCCGGCGAAGTGACAGATCGGGACCGCCCCTCGCGCGTTGGATCGACGGTGATGCTCCGTCGATCGTTTCTCGCGTTGCCGTTGCTCGTGGCGGTGGCGCGCGCCGACAAGAAGCCCGCGCCCGCGTGGTGGCTCGGTGATGTCGTACCCAAGGCGGGGCCGGGGACGATCGTCGCGGCGCGGTTTGGTGCCAAGGACGTCGTCGCGAAGATGGCGAAGCAGGTCGTACCGCGCGAGGTCACGCTGACGGCGCACAACAACACGAACACCGAGTTCACGATGTGGGTCGTGTTCCCGCGGCAGAAGGCCGAGAAAGATCTGTTCCTCGCCGCCGATGGTGGCTGGTTCACCTCCGGTGGCTTCGGTCACGACGATACCGGCTCGCAGGCCTCGTTCATGCTCGATCGGCCGACCGCGGAGCGCATCGCCAAGGCGCTGCAGCTTCCGCTCAACGAGCGCACGAAGCTCGATGCGGGGATCGCCGCGACGTGGGTGTTCCCGCCCACGCTGAGCATGAACGCGAAGGGGCCGATCCTGGTGAAGCTGCGCGTGAAGAACACCGGCGCAGCGACGGTTGGATTCGCCCTCGGCGGACGTCAGCGCGGGCCGCGCGACAACCGCTTCGAGTTCAAGATCTCGCGCAACGGTTCGCCGGTGGCGATCAAGGACGCTCCCGATTTCGGCGGGCTCATGTACTACAAGGCGCTGAAGACCGGCGAGGAGCACGAGCTCTCGGTCGATCTGCGGGACTGGGCGGATCTCTCGCTGCCCGGGCACTACCAGATCGACGCGGCCTACGGCGGCGAGCTGGCGAAGGACGGCGTGATGCCTTCGACCGCGGCGGATCGCAAGAACCTGTGGGACGTGAGTCTGACGGGGCAGGGCGCGATCCTGATCCAGTAGTATGCTGGGGAGGTGCGGTTGCGCATCTCGTGCGGTACGGCGAAGGAGCTTGCAGATGCCGTCGAGCAGATGGCGCACGGTGCGATCCTTGTGCGCTCGACCGTGGAGGTCGCGTTCGACGCGGCGATCGAGCTCGAGATCGCGCTGCCCGACGGCACGTCGCTGACGAGTCACGGCCGCGTGCTCCAGGTGCTGCCCGGGCACGGCGTGGCGGTGACGATCGATCCGGAGATCGCCGACGAGCTGCGCAAGCGCTCCACCACGACTGCGCCCGCGCCGCGGGTGGTCGACGAGCCGACGCACGCGCAGAAGCTGCAGCACGCACTCCACGGCACGCGCGATCAGCGCAACGCGATCCTGCGCGACAAGAACCGCATGCTGCACGCGTACGTGCTCAAGAACCCGCAGATCACGATCGATGACGTGCTCGCGATCGCGAAGAATCCGATGATGGGCCCCGACATGTACAAGCTGATCGCGGAGCGGCAGGAGTGGTTCCAGCGGCCGCAGATCGCGATCGCGCTGGCGCGGAATCCGAAGGTCCAGGGCGACATCGCGGTGCGCGCCCTCGCGTACGTGGCGCCCGATGCGCTGCGTCAGCTCGCGAAGGGCGGGGCGCCGCCGCACGTCGTCACAGCGGCGCGCAAGAAGGTCGTGGGCAAGTAGCCGGGAAGATCCGGCGCGTTTTGCATTCTAGGAGCATGACCAAGCTCGTCCCCGCCATGCTCGCCTCACTCCTCCTCGCCGCCGCACCCGCCAGCGCCGATCCCACCACGCGCGTCACCAACCGCGTCGACACCTTTCGCAACAGCCGCACCTTCAAAGGCGCCGTCGTCGCGATCGTCAAGGACGGTTACACCTACTGGTACAACTACGGCTGGAAGGACAACAGCAACGGCATCAGCGTCACCACGCCGGTCGCCGTCGCGTCGATCACCAAGACCTTCGTCGGCGCCGAGCTGGTCATGGAAGATCAGACCGGCATCGACGAGCTCACCACTCTCGGCAGCCTCACCACGATCTTCCCGGGCAGCCCGACCATCAACGTCACGCTCCGCGACCTCGCATCGATGATGGGCGGCCTCAAGCGCGACCTGTCGTGGTGGCCCACCACCCAGGACCAGCTGTTCTCGACCCTCTCCGACTGCTTCGGCAACACCGACTGCGCGCAACCCAAGCCCACCTACTCCAACTGGGGCTACCAGATCCTCGGCAACATCCTCGCGATGGAGGAGGGCTTCGCGACCTGGACCGGCCTCAACCAGCACTGGATCACGACGCCGCTCAACATGCCGAAGACCTGCACGCGCGGCGACGGCTGCCACCCGAGCTTCGCGACCTCGCACGCGCACCCCTTCGACTTCAACGGCAACGAGGTCGCGCTCCCCAACTTCAGCGACATCAACGCGCCCGAAGGCGGCCTGTGGACCACCGCGCAGGACATGGCCACCTGGATGCGCTACCAGCTGTTCGGCGCCACGGGCACCGGCACCGCGATCACGCGCCTCAACAACGCGCTCCCGCGCCAGCGCGTCCAGCTCCCGGGCGGCACCGGCTACTCGTGGCGGTTCTCGAACCTCACGGGCCACGGCATCACGCACCCGGTCCGCTGGAAGCTCGGCCGCTACCAGGGCTTCAACTCGTACATCGGCATCTCCGATGACGCGCACGCCGGCGTCTTCGTGTTCGTCAACGCCGACCCGGTCGATCCGACCGTCGACTCGCCTGACAACGTCCTGCGCACCGAGCTCGCCGAGCCGATCCTCGGCGACTTCTTCCTCGCAAACCCCTGAAATCCACGACCGCCCTTGACAGGCAGCAGCGCTCTGGCTAGAAAAGCGCCCTACCATCGCGGGAGTAACTCAGTGGTAGAGTGCAACCTTGCCAAGGTTGACGTCGAGGGTTCGAATCCCTTCTCCCGCTCCATAGTTAGACGATCGACCTTCCGGCTCCCCACCACTTCGCCCACCACTAGGTGCTCCGCCGGTCCTGGCGTGGAGCACATGGGGCAGAAGGATTTCCCACCGCACCGTCGTTGCCCTTGCGGGTCTGGTAAGCCGTCTGCGGCCTGCCATCGGCTAGACCCCGAAGGCGACACCGCGATGGGCAGAACGTTCACCGCCGCGAAGTAATCATCGAACGCAGCCCGCGGCGCGGGCAAGCGCCAGCGCAACGCTGATGCCCGCGAGATCGACCGTGGATGCGCCGACCGGATCTGCGAGGGCGTTGCGCGACACCGTGAGCGCGGAGCACTGTTCTGCGAGCCAAGGGCTGTGCTCGTCGAGCACCGCCGCGAGCTCGGGCGAATCCCCGACGACCGACAAGCGTACAGGCTCACCATAGCGCAGGCGCGATCGCTTCCGTAGATCCTGCACGGCGCGGGCAAGCTCTCGCGCCGTTGACTCACGAATGAGCGGTTCATCGAGAGCCAGATCGAGCTCAACGACGAGGCCATCGCGGGCGGCGAAGCCTCTCTCGCTCGCTGCGCGGGCGCGCCAGCTGAACTCATCGGGGGCGAGTTGCGTGCCGACCACGTCAAGCGAGCCGTCGGCGCGCTCGCAGTATTCCCCCGTGGCTACCGCAGTCGCGACCTCCTTCACCTTCATCCGTAGCCGCTTGCCGAGCTTGGAGTAGTCGAGCACCACCTCGCGACGCGCCTCCGCGTCGAGACGCTCCACGGATTTGACGTTGAGCTCGGTGACGAGAAGATCGCGATAGGTTGCGAGCATCGCCTCGGATAACCCTCCGAGCCGCGCCAGGCGCAAGGGCTGACGGTGCTTGACGCCGGCTTGCTCGCGGACGAACCGCGCGAGCCGTACCACGGCGCGCAACTGACGCATGTCAGCAACGGCTGTCGGGTCGAACACCGCGTCACGTGGCGCCGGCCAGTCCTCGAGATGCACCGAGCGTTCGGCGCCGAGCGCTTCGTACGCTGCCTCGGCGACGAACGGCAAGAACGGCGCGGCGACGAGGGCGAGCTGGACGAGCGCGCCATACAGTGCGTCGTAGGTTGCGCGCTTGACTGCGTCAAGACCATCGCGCCACAACGTGGGTTTCGCCAGACGCACGTACCAGGTCGACAACGTCGTGACGAACTCCTCGAGTGCATCGTAGGCGCGCGCAAAGTCGAGCTCGGCCATCGCGCGTTCCACGTCGACACGCAGCAGCTCGGCCTCGCTCCACAGCGCGCGATCGAGCGGGCTCGCGGCGGCGAGATCTGGCGTCGACGGCACGAAACCATCGGTGGTCGCGTATGCGGTCACCAAGTGCAGCGCGTTCCACCACGGCAGATGCAGCCTTCGCACGGCGTCGCGCACCGGCGCGGCGGAGAACCGCACGTCGGCGCCCGAGACAACGCCTGACGTGAGCAATGCAACGCGCAGCGCATCCGATCCATGCTCCGCGACGAGCACCATCGGATCGGGATAGTTGCGCAAGCGCTTGCTCATCTTGCGGCCGTCCTCGCCGAGAAGCACGCCATGACACACGGCATTCGTGAACGGAGGCTGTTCGTAGAGCGCCGTCGAGAGCACCAGCATCGTGTAGAACCAGCCGCGCGTCTGCGCGACGTACTCGGCAACGAAATCGCCCGGGAAGCTCGCGCGGAACGTCTCGCTATTCTCGAATGGGGCGTGCAGCGACGCGAACGGCATCGCACCCGACTCGAACCAGCAGTCCAGTACATCGGCCACGCGACGTTGCTCGCCGCCGCATGCGCACGGCAGAACGTGCTCGTCGACTGCTGGACGATGCCAATCCGTGACCGGGCGGCCCGAAAGGCGTTCGAGCTCGGCGCGCGAACCGACCACGCGTGTCGCGCTGCAGACCGCGCACCGCCACACGGGCACCGGCGCCCCCCAGGATCGTTTGCGCGATACCGCCCAATCACGCGCATTCGCGAGCCAGTCGGCAAACCGCTTCTCTCCGAGCTCGGCCGGCACCCAACGGACCTTCGCGTTGCAAGCGAGCAGGCGCTCGCGCAGCCGCGAGACCTCGACGTACCAGCTCGGCACCGCGCGATACACGAGTGGTCGATCGCAGCGCCAGCAGTGAGGGTAGTCGTGATGGACATCGCCGCGCGCAAACAGCCGACCCGCTTGTGCGACGGCGCGAGCGACCGGCTCGTTCGCGGCGAACACGTCGAGACCGACGAAGTCGCGCACTCGCGCGTCGAACGTGCCGTCGTCGCGCACGGGATTGTCGCCGCGCACGCCATGGGCCGCGCAGGTCACCTGATCGTCTTCACCGAAAGCAGGCGCGAGGTGTACGACGCCCGTGCCCTCGCTCGCACTCACCCAGTCCGCGGCGAGCACCGGTGACGTGGACGTGAAGTAGTCGAACGGCGGCACACACCGTCGTCCTGCGAGGTCACGGCCGCGCAGGCGCTCGCGCACGTCGAAAGCCGAGAGCTGCGCAGCGTAGCGCGACCGCGCAGCCTCGGCGAGCCAGACGGAGTCGCCGTCGGCCCCTTCGAGGCGCACGTACTCGAGCTCCGGATGCACCGCGAGCGCGGCGTTCGCCGGCAGCGTCCACGGTGTCGTCGTCCACGCGAGCAACGACGCACGTTCGCCGACGATCGGAAATCGCACGGTCACCGCGAGGTCGACGCGAGGGCGATACGCGTCGTCGAGTCGCGTCTCGAAGTTCGAGAGCGGCGTCTGACATCGCGTGCAGTAGGCGACGACCTTCTGGCCCTCGTAGACGAGCCCGCGTGCATGCAGCTCGGCGAAGGCCCACACCACGGACTCCGTATAGTCGGGATCCATCGTGCTGTACGCGCCGGCAAAGTCGACCCACCGCCCGAGCCGCGTCATCACACTCTCCCACTCCCTCGCGTAGCGCAGCACGAGGCCGCGACATGCCGAGTTGAACGCGGCGACTGCCTCGGTGTCGCCTCCCACGGGAGACGGCAACCCGAGCTCCTTCTCGACCTCGAGCTCGACAGGCAACCCGTGACAGTCCCAACCCCAGCGCCGGGGCACGTGATAGCCGCGCATCGTCTGATAGCGCGGCACCACGTCCTTCATATACGTGGTCAGGAGATGGCCGTAGTGCGGCAAGCCCGTCGCGAACGGGGGGCCATCGTAGAACACGTAGCGCGGCGCGCCGGCGCGCTGCGCTAGTGACTGTTCAAAGGTGCGCTCGCGCTGCCACCTGGCGAGCACCTGTTGTTCGAGCAATGCAAAATCGACGGAATTCGAGACTTCCTTGAGAGCCATGACACACGCCTTCTGCCCTCGCGCGAGCGAGAGCGGTTACACGACGATGAAACGCGAATGCGATCAGTCGTGCAGCGCGATGGTGCGGCTGTCGAAAGGTGCCCACTCGCGAGTCAGTCTCGCGAGGTCCATCTCTGGTTGGGCATTCGACAGCACGGCACGCTCCTGAAGCGTCTCCAGGCTAGCACGTGCCTGGAGGGTGCCAGCAAGAAAGCCTTCGTGGCCGGCGCCTGATTCGTACCGTCGTCGATGACGCGGACGGACTGATCTCTCTGGCATGTACAAGGCGACCGCCGAGACGCTCGTTCTCTTGCGCCAGGTCGCGCCATACGTCGCGGATCCGGGCGTCGTTCCCCGTCGCTGCGGCCTTCGCCGAGCCCGTGCCCGCTCGTCAGTGCCGCTCCGCCAGCGTCAAATTAGCGGATCGGAGCGGGCTTGCCCGCAGGCCCATCGAGCTTCGACAGATCAATCGCGAAGCGTGCCGCGATCTCGACGAGCGCGTCGTCGATCTTGACGATGTCCTGATCGATGTCGGCCGGTGTTGGAGCAGTCTTGACGCGTCCGCGCGGCGAGGGATATCGGTATGCCGTCGCGTACGCGTCGAGATGTTCGATCGCGCGCAGTAGCGGCTTCACTGGATTCTCATCGGGGATCTTCGCCACCATGTCGGGGAGCTCGTGACGGCCCCCGCCTTGGATGCCCTCCGAGGTGAGCACAGCACGGATCAACTTCTCGGCGGCTTGCTCGCAGAGGTAGGCGGCGTTGCGATTCGCGGCCCGGTTGAGTAGTCGCGCACCATCAAGATCCTGCTTCGCGATCCGGACGTATCCGCTGATGACGAGATCAGCGCTCATAGACGAGCACGCCATCGAGGCGCGTCGAGTAGGCGAGCGTGTTGGGCACGCTCCGATCCTCGTCGAAGTCCGACCTTCGATAGACGACCAGATCGGAGGAAACTCCGGGTTCCCGCTTCACTCGCCACACCGTCATCGGGTCGTCGAAATCGGCGGGCTCGGGACAATCGGGCACGATCGCCAGGAGGTCCCAGTCACTGTCCGGCCGGTTCTCACCGCGTGCCCGACTCCCGAACAGCCAGATCTGGAGCGGATGCCACCGATCGATGACGCGCGCCAAGACCGGCCGAATCGGCTCGATGTCGAGCGACTTCGCCGATTCGTGAGCGGACACGTCCCACCCTACCATGCGGTCCCGGCTACTCCGATCGCGCGCCTTGCGACGATGCGCAAGAACGCGAAATGACTCCCCACCACGTCACACCACTCGCATGCTCCGAGCTGCACCCTCGTGCACTCTGAACCGCGCGAAGCCACTGATCTCCCGTGCCAACCGACACGTTGCCAAGGTTGACGTCGAGGGTTCGAATCCCTTCTCCCGCTCTAA
>JBBRBG010000137.1:0-25602 GCA_038206055.1 Haliangiales bacterium | reverse complement strand
GACGAACACGGTGTCCTTGCCGATCGAGATCACCTTGCCTTTGATCTGATCGCCGATCTTCGGTCGCTTGGTACGGGGGGCTCCCGCCTCGGACGCTGCGAGCATCGCCGCAAAGTCCTCGTCATCGGTACTCATTTGGCGGACCCTACTACGGGTTCGACATCTGCGCGAACGCCGCCTGCACCGTCGCATCGGCGGCGCAGCGGTCCGATAGCGCCTCCATCCGGGTCTCGAGGTCGGCGTACCGGTCGGCGTGGGCTTCGAGGTACTCGGTGGCCGCTTCGAGGGCGCGTTTGTCGCGGTCGAGCGCCATCGCATCGACGAACGCCTGGCGGTTCGCCGCGAACACGCGCTGCATCGCGGCCCCGGCCCCGGCACAGGTGGCCTCGCGCTCGCCGGCGGTCACCACCAGCTCGTGCGCCGTCCAGCCGCGATCGGCGACCTCGGCGGGAGTCGGGGCCGCGGACTGCTTGCACGCCGCCACCAGCACGAGCAACGGGAGCCACCTCACGCGCTCAGCGTGCCACGGCTAGTTTGCAGAGGCACGCGGCGCGGCGGTCGGGCTTCCGTGGATCTGCGTCACCGGGATCGAGGCGGCGGGCGTGGCGGCGGCCTTGCCGTCGAGGCCGAGCGTCTTCGTGTTGAGGAAGGCGACCTTGCGCATCGCCCAGTCCCACACGCGGGTCGGGAGGATCGCGCTCATCCACAACATCATGTGCGTCGAGCGGGGAGCGACGTAGCGAGCCGAGGGGCGGCGCGCGTTGACGGCGCGGGCGATCGCCTTGGCGATCACGATCGGGTTCGAAGCGAACCGGTCCGCGGTCTTCGACATCTGCTCGTACTTCGCCACGGCGAGCGCGTACGGGGTCTTGTCGAACGCCGACAGGTTACCGACCGCGGTCGCCTCGAAGTTCGTGCGGATCACGCCGGGCTCGATCAGGGAGACGTCGATGCCGAACGGGCGCAGCTCGTAGCGGAGCGCATCGGAGAGCGACTCGACGGCGTACTTCGTCGAGTTGTAGACGCCGAAGAAGGGCAGGGTGATGAGGCCCCCGACGCTCGACACGTTGATGATCCGGCCGGCGCGGCGCTCCTGCATCTTCGGGAGGAACGCGCGGGTGACGGCCATCAGGCCGAACACGTTGGTCTCGTACTGGCGGCGCATCTCGGCGTCGCTGATCTCGCTCGTGGGTCCGAGCACGCCGAAGCCCGCGTTGTTGACGAGCACGTCGGGACCGTTGCCGTTCGTCAGCAGCGCGACCGCTGTCACCGCTGCCGCGATCGACTCCGCCGACGTCACGTCGAGCATCACGGTGTCGAGCTTCATCCCGCCCGCCTCCTCCTTGAGCTTCGCGAGCTCGGCGACCTTGCGGCCCGACGCGATGACGTGGTGGCCGGCCTTGGCCAGGTGCAGCGCGGTCATGCGGCCGATGCCCGCGGTCGCGCCAGTGATGAGGACGGTCTTGGACGTGGTCGACATGGTCAGTTCTCCTGGTTTCGGTCGTTAGGGGAATGAATGTTCATTCCGTTACAAGTGAAAGAAAACACGAGGTTGCCCTCGCGGGGTTCAGAAATCAGGCTCGGATGGCTTCCCAGAGCATCTGTTCGGCGAGCTTCCAGTCCGCTGTCTCCAGCGTCTGGTCGACCTCCGCGCAGCTCCGGATCACGCCGACGAACGCGCCCATCACGATGCCCATCAGGATCCGCGGCGGGCCCTGCTTGAGATCGCCCTTGGTCTGCGCCTGGACGACGACGGTCGAGAACATATCCAGCATGCGCTGCTCGAGCGCGACGTTGTCGGCATCGAGGTAGCGCTGGTGGTGGTGGAGCTCCATGAACACGAACGCCTTGGGATGCGCGGTGGCAAACTGCGCCATGCGCATCCAGAACGTGCGGAACTGCTCCCTCGTCGGTGCGGTCGCCGGGAAGTCACCCAGGGTGACCTGGGCGAACATCATCTTCTGCTGGCGGTAGATCGCATTGACCAGCGCTTCCTTCGAGTCGAAGTAGCGATAGATGGTGCCGGCGCCGACGCCCGCCTTGTCGGCGATCTCCGGGACCGCGGTGCCGTAGAAGCCGCGCTCCACGAACAGCTCGAGCGCGGCATCGAGGATGGCCTCGCGCTTGTCGCTCTTTGGTTGGTGGGTCGCGGTCGCCATCTCGTGTGAGGAATGAATATTCATTCCGTCCAAAGAACGCAAGTACCTATTTTTTCAAATTCAGCAAGTACCTGGAACCTCGTCGATAAAACTTTGGTCCGACCGGACGTCAAATAATTGGTCCAACCAATCATCGGACGTGTTACGAGACCCGGCATGGCGGGTGGCTACATCGTCCAGGTGTTCGTGAGCGAGCTCGACGGCATCGATCCCATGGCGCTGCATCAGCGCCTGCTCGACTGGCGCGACGACGTCCAGCTCGTCCACGGCGATCACGAGCACGTGCGAATGGCGGTGCCCACGGCCGACCTGCCGCTGTTCATCGATATCGCGCGCGCCGCGCCCGAGGTCTACGCGCAGGCGCTGTGCGATGCGCTGACGTGGACGCCGCGCTGGCACGACAACTGGGCGACGATGGCGGAGCGTTATCACGCCTCGATCCTCATCGCGCTGACGCCGCAGCGACCGCTCAATCACGCGTCGCTGCTGCTCAGCTTTCTCGCCGTCCTCGACACCGTGCTCGCTGGTCTCGACGAGCAGGAGCTCGCGAGCTGCGTCATCCACTGGATGCCCGCGCAACAGCTCCTGACCTACGCGCAGTACCGCGAGCTGCGCATGGATCTCGGCCCGTGTGGTCCCGCCGTCAACATCCGCATCGCGAACGCGACCGGCCGGCCGGGCGAGCTGCTCGCCGATACGGTGGGGCTCGCGGAGCTCGGGCTGCCGGACCTGCAGACCGTGTTTCGCGGCGAGGATCCCTCGGAGGTGATGGCGCGGCTGCGGCTACTCGTGCGGCGGATGTTCGTCGGCGATCGCCTGGGCTGCGCGTGGATCGAGGAGGCGTCGATGGTGCCGCCGATGCGGGACACGCTGACGCTCAAGCTCGATCGCAAAGAGACCGATAGCTGGTAGCGACTACGGGGTTGCTTCCGCCGGCTCGCGCGCCTGGAGCAGCGAGCGACGGAACACATCCTCGGGCTGCGCGCCGGAGATCGCGAGCGCGCTGTCGATGATGAAGAACGGCGCGCCCTGGATGCCCATGCGCGCCGCCTGCTCCGCCTCGCGCTTGGTCGCGGCGAGCTCGTCGGCATCGGTGAGCCAGCGCGCGACCTCGTCGGCCACGTGGCCGTGCGCGACCGCAAGCTCGCCCAGCACGTCGAGCTCGGAGATGTTCCGCCCATCGAGGAAGTACGCCTCGAACAGATCCTTCGCGAGCGCGTGCTGCGTTTCGATCGGCGTGTGCTGCATCAGCGTGTGCGCGCGCGCCGTGGGGACCATCAGCGGTTGCTTCGCGAGATCGAGCTTGATGCCGCTCGCACGCGCTTCCGCTTCCACGCGCGCAAACATCGGCGCCGGATCGCGTCCGTACTTGCGGCGCAGCTCCTCGGGGATGTTCTTGCCCTCGGGCGGCGTGTTCGGATCGAGCATGAACGGGCGGTAGCGGATCCGTGTCTCCGCTCCGAGCTCGAGATCGTCGAGTACGCGTTCGAGCCGGTGCGTCCCGATCAGACACCAGGGGCAGACAAAATCGGAGAACACATCGATCTCGGTCGCCACTACACGTCCACCATGACGGTGGCGCAGATTCAACGCAAGGTCAGCGGCGTGCGATCAAGTTGGCCCACAGCGCGCAGTGATCCGAAACCTCCTCAGCATTCGAGACCGCAAAGTTCTTGGTGTCGAAGCCGCGCGTGTAAATAGCGTCGAGCTTCATACCAAGATAACGCGACGTCGGTCCGCTGTCGGCGACCGGCGTGTCCAGCCCGTAGTGCTGCACCAGCTCCTCGAGGTGATCGTCCTGCGTGCCGATCGGGATCGGAAGTAGCCCGCCCACCCAGGTGAACGGGCTCGTGTTGAAGTCGCCGCCCATGATCACCGGCGTCGGCTGCGCCGCGACGTGCGCGAGGATCGGCAGCATCTGCGCCTTGCGCTCCTTGACCGTCAGCCGGTTCGTCAGGTGCACCGCGTACACGGTCACCGGCACCTCGTCGACGAGCACCGTCGCCACCAGCGCAACGCGCCGGCCGCTGTTCACGTGCACGTCGATATCCGGCAGCTCGATCACCTCTGCGGAGAGCAGCGGAACGCGCGACAGGATCGCCACGCCATCCGATCCATCGCCCTGCATGTGCCCCGGCGCGTACAGCGTGTAGTAGCCGAGGTCCTTGCCGAGCGCGCACGCGGCGCTGCACGGCTCGCTCGCCGGCTCGACCCGATGCACCTCCTCGAGGATCAGCAGATCCGCCTCGCGCAGCTTCGGATCCGAATGGATGCCCTTGATCACATTCGCGGCGGTCTCGCGGTGCACGTTGAACGTCACCACCCGGAGGTGCGAAGGAAGTGAGCGAGACTTCGCGACGACGGCAGGAAACGTCGTCTCGACGCCTTTGTCGGGCGGCGACGCGCGGACCATGCAGGCGGAGACGGAGAGGGCGACGGCAACGGAAGCGAGACGCATTGGTCCAACATTGAGCCCGGATCGTCGTCGGTGGTTGCTCTTCGATGCCCCGCTGCCGCCTGTTGCCGCTATCCTCCTCGTGGTGAATTCCTACCTGCTCGCGGGCATCGCGGTCGGAGTCGCGCTCTCCGGTTGCGATTCCAAGGGTCGCTCGCCCGCCGCAGACGCGTCGCTCGGCGGAGCCGCCGATGCCGGAGCGGATGCGTTCCCCCCGCCGCGGAACGATCCGGGACCGGGTGTATCCAGCCAGCCGTTCGACGCCACGTTCATGACGCCCGCCGGTGTCTTCGACGCGCACTACGTGTTCGCAGAAGTCGTCGGGGGCGACTGCAATCCGCCGTTCTGGAACCTGATGTTCACCACCACGGAGAACGGCGAGCAGCCTTCGGTGATCCTGTACATCGTGATGCCGCCGTATGCCGGCGTGGAGGTCTCGGGGACGATGCCGGCCTCCGCCTCCTTCTCGTCCTCGCAGCCGCTGGTCACTCACACCACCCACAACGCCACGCTCGACGCGACGCGGATCGACTATCCGGGAGATGGCGCCCCGCGCATCATCGGTCACTTCCTCGTGACGGAGCCCGCATGGACGATCGACGTGGACCTCGACGCGCTGGGGCTGTCGGCCGCCTGCATCTGAGGATCGTGCTTGTTGACGTTGCCCTGAGGGGGTCGAGACACCCCACGGGTCTGTTGACCCGAGCGGCAACTCGCGAAATCCCGGCGAGTTGGACCACACTCGTTGCGGTACGCCGCCTGCACCAGTGGTTCCCGTGGGAGTTCCTGTCCAGCGACGCTCGCCGTCCGAGCTCCAGTTCGACAGCGGCAAGCGGGTCGGGCCGTATCGTGTCGTTCGGCGGGTCGCTCCGAGTTGTTACGACGCCGAGACGCTCGAGTCCGGCTTGCCGGTCCGCATCGAGCTCGCCAGCGCTGATGACACCGCGCTGATCGACGTTCGGTTCTCGCGCGCGTGTGTGCAGCTCGAGCTCGTCGACCACCCGTGCGTCGCGCGCATGATCGGCCACGGCATCCTCAAGAACGGCCGACCGTGGGTTGCGTCCGCGCGGCACCCAGGCCCCGCACTCTCCGACGTTCTCGCCGAGCGCAGGCTGCTGCCGCACGAGACCGTCGCCTTGATCCACTCCACCGCGGTCGTCCTCGCGCACGCCCATCAGCGGAAGGTGGTGCACGGCATGCTGCGGCCGCATCACCTCACCCTCTCCAGAGGCGCGAAGGTCACGATCTCGGGATGGGCATGGCTGCGCACCTCCGGGATCCCGGCGTTTGGCGATCCGATCTCGACGAGCGTGTACAGCCCGCCAGAACACGACGGTGCGAGCCCGATCGATGGTCGCGCCGATGTGTACGCGCTGGGCGCGATCGCGTACCGCGCGCTCACCGGCGTGTTTCCAGACGTGTCGCGCGATCTGATCGATCCGTCCGAACCGCTCGGGGCGGCGATCGAGAACATGCTCGCGCTCGACGTGCGTGATCGCGCGAGTGCTGCGTCGATCGTCGCCGACCTCGCGCCTCTTCGCGAGCAGCGGCGACAACGGAGCGCCTGACCTCAGCGTTCACCGAGAGCGCGGTAGATCCATGGCCTGCCCCGATCGGCTAGTTGCGGATGAACCACAGGTACTCGAGCCGACTCGAAGTCGTCGACGAGATCTTGAATCGTCGGCAATTAACGGCGTCGTCGAGGTTCGCAGACGCGATCACGACGCCCGCATCGTCGAGCGCCTCGCATCGCGAGAATGGCACCAGGGGATCGACGCGATACTGAACACGAACGCGGCCACTGCCGGGCACCGGCACTGACGCGCTCTTGAACACGGGAAGACCAGCCTGAAGTCCAGACACCTGAGACATCTGGAGGGTCCGGGTAGCCTGTTGAAACGCACAACCGCTGTTGCTGTTCGGAGATACACACTGCAGCGAGAGTATCCCTGCCGTCTCGACTCGCGTTTCGACGAGGAACGCACGCGGAATCTCCACTCGGGTCGATCGTTCGCGTGCCCCGTCGACGAGTAGCTCGTCGTTGGACCATGTCCATCCGTCGACGATTCCCTGCCACACCGAGAGATCCTGCTGGACGAGCGGATCAAAGAGCGTGGATCCCACGAGCCCGCGGTCGCACGCAGCACCGATCGCGCCCACCGAAGCCTCGTTTGCATTGGGTTGGGTCGGACAGTTGTCGCACGCATCCGCAACACCGTCGTGGTCCTCGTCGTGCGGTGGTCCGAGCGTGCATGGGTCACACGCGTCGTCGATTCCATCGGCGTCGATGTCGGCTCCGACTGCCCCTGCACATGCTTCGCAGCCATCGTCGATGCCATCTCCACCCATGTCTTCACCGATCGCTTCGCCGACGCAATCGTCGCAGGCATCATCGATGTCGTCGTGGTCGAGGTCGACTCCGCTCGTCAAACAGTCACAGACATCGCCAAGTCCGTCGAAGTTGCTGTCTCGTTGTTGCGGATTCGCGTCGAGGGGACAGTTATCCGTGGCATCGGAGATACCATCCAGGTCGCTGTCCACGATCGGTGGCGCGAGGTCGAGGACCCCGTTGCACGCGGCGAGCGCGACGAACACGAGGCTAGTCGATGATATCGACACCGAGCAGCCTTGCTCCGCTCGAAGCGAAGAGCGTCGTCAGATTGGTGAAGTCGTTGTCTACTTCCGCCGTGAGCGCTGTCGGCGGCTGGCCTGCTGCGAACGCCGAGCAGGTCAGCGCACCGAATGCCATGAAGCCCTTGAACACGGTTGCCTTGAGCGTCGCACGCGTCATCGGGATCGGAGGCGACTCTACGGGCCCCTCCGTACTCTCGGCATGAAGTCGGCACGCCCCCGCGCTGCAGCGCAGCTCGCAACGCAGCCAAAGATCCTGCACCGTGACTGGATCGCCGGGGGCAGCAAGCGACACTCCCACCATCGAGTCGGGCATGAGCGCGAACATCGCCGATACCGTCAAATGCCCACCGTTCGCGTTCGCGCGCGACAACAACGCCGTTGGTACAGTGGGGACGAGACTCGAGCGATCGGGTGCCACCTGCCACTGGGCAGCACCGACCCAACCCGGGTCGATGGACGCGAAGGCGTCGAACAGGACACGCTCGTTATCGCCGCCGACCTGATCGGCGTCGCACTCGTCTCCGATCAGGTCGCCATCGAGATCGCTCTGGGTCGGCGTAGCGGTGGCCGGACACAGATCGCACGCGTTCATGACACCGTCACCGTCGTCGTCTTCCTGTGGACCGAGCAAACAGCTGTCGCAGGCATCATCCAGGCCGTCACCATCGCGATCGCGAGTCGGCTTGGCCATTGGACACTGATCGCACGCGTCGCCATGACGATCGTGGTCCGTGTCGAGCTGGTCCTCATTCGCGACCGTGGGACAATTATCTTGCGAATCAGCGATGCCATCGCCATCCATATCGGCCAGCGTCATTTCGCCGTCCGGTGCATCGAGACCGAGGACCTGGTTACACGCACAGACCGTTACGATCAGCGCTAGCCCCCGGATCACCACGTGAGCATAACCGCCAGGTGCAGCGTATGATAGTGCCGTGATCCGACCCGCCTTGGTGCTCGCGGTGATCGCCATTCTGTGCGGCGAACCATTCGCGGACACCGTGCCCGCACCGTGGTCCGTCGGAGTTTCTGACGCGAAGAAGTCCGAAGCGAATCGTCTACTTGAACTCGGCAACGCGCTCTTCCTTGAAAAGAAGTTCAGCGAGGCGCTTGGGAAATATCGTGATGCAGTAGCTGCGTGGGATCATCCTGCGATCCGGTTCAACATCGTGCGCTGTCTGATCCAGCTCGATCGTCCCGTCGAAGCCGCCGAGAACCTTCAGCTCACCTTACGCTTCGGCGCGGCGCCCCTCGAAGAAGCGGTCTACACCGAAGCGCTCGCCTACCAGAAATTGCTCGCCAATCAGGTCGGCGACCTGACGATCGTGTGTGGCCAGCGCGGCGTGGAGGTCACGCTGGATGGCCAGCGGATCGCCACATGTCCCGCGCGCGAGAGACGGCGGTTGTCGCCGGGAAAACACCAACTGCTCGGAACCGGATCCAACCTTCTCGCGCGCGCGACCGAGGCCTTCGTCGTTGGCGGCGAATCGCAAGTCGTGGACGTCACGCTCGAGGCTGTGCCACAGAACACCGGGATCAAGCCGCGCACGTACGGCAAGATCGCGATCTACACGGCTGGCGGACTGCTCGCAGCGGCCGGCGGGATCGGGCTGTGGGCATGGCGGAGCTATCGAGGCGAATTCCCGAGTCACTGCATGGAATCGGTGACCGGGGGAGCGCCGCTGTGCGACCGAACCGGCGCCGATGGCCTCGACCGGGCACGGCTGTTCGGCGACGTCGCCACGATCGTGGGCGGTGTCGGCGCGGTCGCGGTGATCGCGGGCGTCATCGTGTTATGGCGCTCTCCGACCAACGAGCGCCGCGCCGTCGTCACCCCGGCGTCCGGCGGCGTGGGCGTGGCGATCCGCGGCGTGTTCTAGCGCGGATCCTGTGGCTCGGTCGTCACCTCGCTTCGTCGGACGCAGCATGGAGCTCGCTCGGCTCGCAGCGCTGTTTACACACGGCGCGCGGCTCGTCACGATCACGGGTGGTCCCGGCATGGGAAAGACGCGGCTCGCGCGCCAGTACCTCGCGGAGCGTGGCCGCCTCTTCGAGGTTGGCGAAGGCACCCTCGTCGCAGCGCTCGCGCGCGCGATCGGCGCGCAGATCCCCGATACGATCGAGGACGGGCTCGCCTACGTGGCCGACTGGCTCGAGCGCCACGCCACGCTGATCGTCCTCGATGGCGTCGTGCCGGCGCAACGCGACGAGGTCGCCCGGCTGGGCGAGCTCGCGCCCCAGCTGCAACTGGTGGTGACCCGTGCCGAGCCGCTGGGTATCGCCGGCGAACACGTCGTCGCGCTCCTGCCGCTCGCACGGGTCGACGCCGTGCGGCTGTTCCTCGAACGCGCCGGTGCGTTCATCGGCGAACCGTCGCCAGCGGAGCTCGATGCGGTGGAGGTGATCGTCGATCGACTCGAGGGGATCCCGCTGGTCATCGAGCTGAGCGCGGGCCTGACCGCGTCGCTCGGCCTCGTCGCGCTGGCTACGCGGATCTCGAAATCGATCGCGTGGCTCGATCGCGTCGCTGGCAACGGCGTGCTGTCGGCCGCGTTGCTCGAAGCCTGGGATCAGCTGGCGCCGGTGGAGCAGACCGTGCTCGCGGGCTGCGCGATCTTCGAGGGCTTCTCCGCGGACGCCGCGGAGGCGGTGCTCGGTGAGGCCGCGCTCGTCACCCTCGGCCGGCTCGTCGAGAAATCGCTCGTCACGGCTGGCCCGGATGGTCAGCGCTTCACGTTGCGCCACCTCGT
The DNA here is from genome assembly GCA_038206055.1 of Haliangiales bacterium. GTDB lineage: Bacteria > Myxococcota_A > Polyangia > Haliangiales > Haliangiaceae > JABFXX01. Next base: position 15,604 of record JBBRBG010000137.1, on the reverse strand, counting down.
GCGCGAGCTCGTCGCGCAGCGCAGTCCACCGAGCGCGGAGCTGGTCGGGCGCCATGCGGCGTACTACCTCGAGATTGGCCACAGCCTCGCCGCGCAGATCACGCGCACGGGTGACTCGCACGCGCAGCGGCTTCTCGCGCTCGAGCGCGAAAATCTGATGACGATCGCCGCTGCGGACCGCCCACCCGAGCAACATCTCGAGGCGATCCTCGCGCTCGACCCGATTCTTCGCGGTGGTGAGCCCCACGCGGAGCACCATGCGCTGCTCGAGCGCGGCGTGACCCTGGCGCGCGCGAGCAGCTCGCCTCACCTCGCCGAGCTGATCGCCGCGCGTGGCGAGCTCGCGCGCCGGCGCGGTCAGGTCGCCGCGGCGCTCCAGGACTTCGCCGAGGCATCCGTGTGCGCGGCGGCGAACGACGAGGCGAGCCTGCTCGGGCGCGTGATGTCGTTCCTCGCGATGATGCACCATCAAGCCGGCCAGCTCTCCGAAGCAGAGCGACTCGGTCACGCCGCGATCGCCTGCAACCGCGAATCCGGAGACAGCCGCAGCGAGAGGATCTCGCGGATCACGCTCTGCCTCGTGTTGATCGACGAGGATCGCGTCGACGCCGCGCGTCCGATGCTCGAGGAGACCCTCGTGCTCGCGCAGGAGGCGCATGATCGCTTCATCGAGGCGATGGCTCTCGGCGTCCTCGCGCGCATCAGCACCGGCCAACTCGACGAGCGCCGCGCGCAGTTTCACCGCGCACGCGCCCTGGCCGTGGAGATCGGCGATCGCCGCACCGAGGCAATGATGGTCGGCTGGCTCGCGAGTCTCGAGCACCAGTGCGGCGAGCAGGAGCGGGCGCGCCGCGGCTACCTGGAGTCGATCGCACTGTTTCAGATCTCGAACGGTTTTCGCCATGAAGCGCTGCTCCGCGGTCGGCTGTTCGCGCTGCTCGCGGATGTCGATCTTCTGGACGAGGCCGTTGTCGAGCGCGATCGCGCCCTCGGTATGTTCCGTCGCGTCGGCGATCCATCGCTCGGTCAATCGCTCCGGTTTCACGAGGGCCACCTCGAGCTGTTTCACGCGCGGCGGACCGGGGACGCGACGCACCTCGCAGCGGTGGCCAAGTTGCTCGAGGTCCCGTGCTCCTCCGAGGAAGCCCGCTTCGCGCACGGCCTGCTCCGCGCCGGCCTTGCAGCGCAGCGCGGCGATCGCGAGTCCCTCGTCGTCGAGAAGGGTGGCCTGCGGTTCCGACTCGCAGGTTCGTGGGTGAGCCTCGTGCGCCGTCGCAACCTCGGCCGCTTGCTGGTTGCGCTCGCGGAGGCGGAGCGAGGCCGTCCCTTGCCCATCGCCGCCTTGATCGCTCATGGCTGGCCGGGCGAGAAGCTGGCTGGAGATAGCGGCCTTCACCGCGTGCGGATGGCCATCGCGACGTTGCGCAAGCTCGGGCTCAAGGACGTCCTCTTGACCTCCGGCGAGGGCTACCTGCTCGATCCGGCCGTCGCCGTCCGGCTTTTATGATGTTTTACGCGACCGAGGGGCTCGTCGCCGGTCCTATGTAGGAACAGCAGGTAGGCCGATCCGGCCGAGGAGTTTCCCATGTTGCGTGCAACGCTCATCCTCACGACGCTCGCGGTCATGGCCGTCCCGGCCAACGCGAAGCCCACCCCGGTGCGGGACTTCTTCCGCAACCCACAGAAGGTCGGCTACGACCTGTCGCCCTCCGGCGACTACATCTCGTTCATGCAGCCGTACAAGAGCCGCATGAACGTCTTCGTCCAGAAGCGCACGGGCGGGGCGATCACGCGCGTCACCAGCGAGACCGAGCGCGACGTCGCTGGCTATGCCTGGAAGGGCGACGAGCGAATCCTGTTCGTCAAGGACTTCAAGGGCGACGAGAACTACCACGTGGTCGCGGTCGACAGAGACGGCAAGAACCTCAAGGACCTCACCCCGTTCGACAAGGTGCGCGCCGGCATCGTCGACGATCTCAAGGACAACCCGACCGAGATCCTCGTCGAGCTCAACAAGCGCAATCCCGAGGTGTCTGACGTCTATCGGCTCGACGTCAACACCGGCGACCTCAAGGTCGTCGCCGAGAACCCCGGCAACGTCACCGGCTGGCTGACCGATCACACCGGCGCGATCCGCCTCGCGATGGCCAGCGACGGCGTCAACAGCACGATGCTCTACCGCGATACCGAGGCCGCGCCGTTCAAGGCGATCCTGACGACCGACTTCCGCGAGTCCGTCGGTCCATGGATGTTCACGGCTGACAACCAGAAGCTCTACGCGAGCTCCAACCGAGGTCGTGACAAGGCCGCGGTCGTCATCCTCGATCCGAAGACCGCGAAGGAGCAGGTGATGTTCGAGCATCCCGAGGTCGACGTCGACGGGCTCGCCTACTCGGAGAAGCGCAAGGTGGTCACCGCGATCACGTGGACCACGGACAAGGCGGAGCGGAAGTTCCTCGATGCCGAGGCCGAGGCTCGCTACAAGAAGGTCATGGCGAAGCTGCCCGGCTACGAGATCAGCTTCACGGCCACGAACCGCGAGGAGACGATCTACATCGTCGCGACCTATAGCGATCGGACGCTCGGCTCGCGCTACCTCTACGACGTCGCGAAGGACAAGCTGACCAAGCTCACCGACGTGGCACCGTGGCTCGACGAGAAGAAGATGGCCGAGATGAAGCCGATCTCGTACACGTCACGCGATGGCCTGACGATCCACGGCTACCTCACGCTGCCGCACGGAGCGGTCGCGAAGAACCTGCCGATGGTCGTCGACGTTCACGGCGGTCCATGGGCACGCGATAGCTGGGGCTTCGACTCCGAGGCGCAATTCCTCGCGAGCCGCGGATACGCGGTGCTCCAGGTCAACTACCGCGGCTCGACGGGCTACGGCCGCAAGTTCTGGGAGGCCTCGTTCAAGCAGTGGGGCAAGAAGATGCAGGACGACATCAGCGATGGCGTGAAGTCGATGACCTCCCAGGGCATCGTCGATGCGAAGAAGGTCTGCATCTACGGTGGCAGCTACGGCGGCTACGCGGTGCTCGCCGGTCTGGCGTTCTCCCCGGATCTCTACGCGTGTGGTGTCGACTACGTCGGGGTGTCGAACCTGTTCACGTTCATGAAGACCATCCCGGCCTACTGGAAGCCGGAGCTCGATCGCCTCCACGCGATGGTCGGCGATCCGGAGAAGGACAAGGAGCTGATGACCGCTGCCAGCCCTGTGTTCCATGTCGACAAGATCCGCGCGCCGCTGTTCGTGGCCCAGGGCGCCAACGATCCTCGGGTCAACGTCGACGAGTCCAACCAGGTCGTCGCGGCGCTCAAGAAGCGCGGCGTCGAGGTCCAGTACATGGTCAAGGACAACGAGGGCCACGGCTTTCACAACGAGGAGAACCGCATCGACTTCTACGAGTCGATGGGAAAGTTCCTGGCGAAGTACCTGAACTGATCACGAGCTCGGGCCGCTCCGGCTTCGCTACTTGAGCGCGGGCGGATACGGCACCTTCGGATCACGCTCCCCGACGATGTGAATGTGCAAGTAGCCGACCCCGACTCGGGCCGGTGACCTGACGTAGATCTTCGCGTTCTTGATCCCCAGTCGCGTGGACAGGTCGGTCGCGGCCCGCATGACCTTGAGCGTCAGCTCGAGATCGTCGGTCGTGATGTCGCTCGACAGCGTCTTCCCGATGGTCTCGCGCGGCTGATTGGGCACCACGAGGATGTGGGTGCGCGGCTTGGAAGGATCGACGGGGCCATCCTCTTCGTGATCCGGCTGAAAGCGCGGGTGCTGCGGATCCTTGATATCGAGGAACGCGGTCACATCCTGGTCGCGGAACAGCACGTACTCACCGGTGAAGTCGTGCTTGACGGCGATGCGCGCGAAGATGTTTCCCCGCTCGCGCACCTTGGTCTCGCGTTCCGCGCGAAGCTGTCGCATGAGCGCCTTCCGCTCGTCGGGTGTCTGAGGCCCGGCAGCCGCTGGCGGCGCGACATCGTGATGCTCGGCGGTCGGTGGGGCGGGTGGAACCGGCTGAGGGGACCCACAACCGAACAGGGCGACGAGGACGAGGATTCGCTGCATGCGGTGTGCGATCTCGCCACGACCAGAGCGACGAGGTCAACCTGCGGCGCTGATTGCTTGTGCGCATCGGCTTCACGCGCGCGGGCTGCCCGGTGTTCTGCGTGCGCTCGGCGCGGGCGGGCTAGTCCTCCATTCGCTCCGCAGGCTGGTGATGCGGGATGTACACGTGGACGCCGCGCCTGATCGTCACGAAGTACGTGATGCCGCCGTTGCGCACGACGTGATACTCGGCCCAGCCCCGCTTCTCGTAAGGTTGGAGCTTGCCGAGGCTCGCCTCGAGGAGCGCGACGACCCTCGGCGTGTCCTTCGGCGAAGCCGTGATACTGACCTGTGTCTCGCCGCCGCGGAACGTCGCTTGGATGACGTGGACATGCCACCCACCAGGTGCCGCTGGACCGAATGCATTGCAGCTCACTTCGATGCAGTTTTGAAACACGTAGCCCGCCGGTAGTGCCGGCTGCAGCGCCGATGGTGGCTTGCCGATCAGCGGGCGCACGTCGAACGCAGCGAGGATCTGCCCCTTTGTGCCCATGAGCTTCTCGATTGGTGTGGTCGGCATCCATCTCAGATCGATCCCTTGCACGACGCCCTCTCTCTCATCGCGCATCAGACGAATGTCGAGCGACCGCTGTGTCCACCCATGCCGTCTCGACGTCCTTCGTATCGGGTGGCCCCCAGTTCGTCACGATCCTGTCGAGCGCGGCGACCGTGGCTTGTTCGGTCCTGGTGAGCGGGGGAACCTGCGCGTTGTCGGGCGCGAACGTTCCGACGACCAAGTGACACGACAGTGCACCGCGGTCGACCTCGATGCGTACATTCGCGTTGATCTCCTGTACCTGGATGTCGTTGCCTCCACGCGCACACAGTTCGGCAAACGCAACGCTGCGTCCACCGGGCGTCGCGCCGACGAACTGCGCCCAGAACGTCGCATCATTGGAGGCGCCGTTCACTTTCATCGGCTTCGCCATCGCAACCCTCTTCGGCGGATTGACGACGAACATACCGCCGGAGGTCCTGGGGGCTGGTTCGGCACGGACCTTCGTGGCCGGAACCGGTTCCGTCGCGGGCTCGGTCACGGTGCTCGATGACGACTTGCACGAGACCGCGATGACTACAGCTGCGAGAAGCAAGCGCTGCATGACGCGAGCGTACAATGACGCACGCCGAACGGGCGGCGTTGAAGACCGCGCGCCATCGAATGCCTCATCTGAAACGACGGACGAGGCGCCACTGGTCCCACACCAGCTCGGGATCGAGATCGGCGTAGCCTCGCTCGCGCTCGAGGCGTTGCGCGTCGAGCGACTTCATCATGATGCAGTGACCCTTGTCGCGAATCCTCGTGACCTGCGTCTTCGTCAGCGCCTTGCCGCTCTTGCTCTCGGCGGCAGCGAGGAGGAGCCGAAGGGCGGGGACGAACACGGGCACGAGAGCCCCCATGTCACGTGCAGTCCCACCGGACGGACCGAGGCGCCACACGCCGTACTGGTTGTGACACGCATGCTCGGGCGGGTACTCCAGATCGGGCCACCGCTCGACAACGCGTCGCGGAGTCTCGTTGTCGGGCCGGAACGTGTGGCCCGAGCGGAGCGCCGGATCCTCCGCGAGCTGATAGACATCGAGCGCAGAGGCGAGCTCTTGCAGGGCCTCGGCGTCGCCGTCGAGCGAGATGCGCACGTCGGGGAGCGAGAAGGCGTGCATGCCGCACGACTGCATGGCGTCCTCGCCGCGGAGGAACGTGACGGCGCCGCGATGCCAATCGTGCGGGAGCTCAGAAGTGAACAGCTCGAGCCAGCGTTCGATGTGCCAACCGAGCTTGGATTGCTCGATGCGCACGGCGAGGGCGCCCGCCTCGCGCAAGCGCTCGACCGCAGCAACGATGAGCCCGCGCCCGGCGCGGAGATCGATCGGCCAGTGGAGGACAAGTGCACCCGCCGCGGCGTCGATGCGTGCGACATGCGCGGGCGCGACGGTGCCGAAGGAGAAGGCTTGACCGAATGCGCCGTCGTTACCGATCCACTCGACCTCGACGTCCTGCACCGTCACATCGCGCAGCGAAGGCGCACCGGGGACGAACAGGGTCAGGCGCGTGATCGGATCCGCCACGCGCTGAGTGTAGGCGAGTCGTGCGGACGCACGATAGGGATCGGGGCACAGCGTGTCGAACGCGCGGTCTGGAGGAACGGCATACATGATCGATGGCTGTCGAAGGAGTCCGACGCATTCAGCTGCCGGTGTGGCGCAACACCAGCGAGACGGAGATCGGGATGACATCACCATCGAAGTCCTTTGCGTCCGCGGCGAGTGCGGTCTCCTGGATGGCGATCGAAAACGTGGCCGTCACGAGCAGGACCGGGCCGGTGAGGCCGAGGCGAGTGAGCGCTGCATCGTCCGCCCGCTTGAGTGTTCCTGCGATCGCGATGGAGTGTGTCCGTCCAATCAGGCTGAGCGTGCCGCGTGCGCTGAAGGCAACGTCGTCCATGCCCGCGGGTTGCGTGGCGAGCACTCGATCGAGTCTCACTTCGATTCGCGGATAGGTATCGGCTTTGAGGTAGCTCGTGCGCGCGTGCTTGCTCCGGGCTCGAACGCCGGTATCGACGGATGCAGCTGCGACGCTTACGTCGGCACTCATCGGCTCGGCAAGAGCGTGCGGATTGCCGTCCATGAAGCCTTGGATATCGCCGATGAACCGCGCGTCGAATGATTCTCCACCGGCAGACAGATGCGCGGTGATCGACGTGCCATCATGGGGAACGACGACGTAGCGCCCAGCAGGTGCATCGAGTCCGCCGGCGAACCCAGTCATCGCGGGGATCTTCGACGAATCGACCGGCAGTGCATCCCGCCCGCCTGCCGGTCGCGAACCGCTCGAGTACGCCGCGATAGGAGCCACGACTGAAACAGCACCGAGCATCCACGCGATCGCGCGGAGTCCACTCGACGGCGCGCGGTGTTTCGACTCACGTCGCCGGATAACACAGCCGCCGATAGTGACCACGACCGCAATCGCCGCGATAACTGCACATAGATCGAGACCGAGCCACACGGGATGCACTGCGCTCACACGCCAACCCAGGTCCGGATCCGGAACGTAGAACCGCTTTTCAACCGCCGTGTACAGGTTGCCCGAGTCCTGTAGCCACCATCGTAGAAGCGAAGCGAGCAGCGCTGCGAGGGGCGTTGCGACGGGTAGGAACGGTGACTTCACGCGGATTCTTCGTTGAGCGTACCTGACAACTACGAACGTAGTAATCGTACTACACTCGTCATTCATCGTGTTCAGGAGAACGTCTTGAAGACTCTTGCCCTGCTTTTCCTCGCGACCACGTTCGCCCTCACCGGCTGCAAGAAGACCGTCGATAACCCCGACCGTGGCTCTGCGGTGGCGACGACACCCGCCGAGGCGTCGAAACCGAACGCTGCGCCCGTCGCCGATGCCGATCGCGTCGAGGTGCTTGCGAGGCACCTACCCGTGGCTGGGAAAGCGGACCTCGATTCCGATCCGGTCGTTGTCCGTTTCGAGAAGTTCGCCGTTACCAAGGCCAGCTTTGACCCGAAGAACCTTGAAGGCGGCACCGCGACGATCGAGCTCGACCCCACGAGCATCAAGACCGGATCCGACGAGCGCGACAGCGATCTCAAGTCGGACGAGTTTTTCGACGTCGCCAAGTTCGCGACCGTCACCATCGATGTCGCGAACGTCAAGAAGCAGGCCGACACCAAGTACACTGCCGATGCCACCGTCGCGTGCCACGGCCTCACGAAGACCTACTCGGTGACGTTCGAGGTCCTCGCCACCACCGCCGACGCTGTACGCATCAGGGGCGAACAGCCATTCTCGCGACTCGACTTCTCGATCGGCATCGATCCGGCCAAGGATCCCTCAGAGCGGGTCGACACGGAGCTGACAATTCAGTGGGTGCTCACGCTCAAAAAGAGATAGTCGAGCAACTAGTACTTGGGATCGGAAGTCCGCTCCGGGTTGGGGAGCGTCCACACAAGTTCATCGAGGACGGTGCGCACCAAACCGTCCAGCGAGGCACGAAAGATGGTGCGTTTTCAGCGCCCGACATGATCGGCGGCAGGGAGATGGAGCGGCCCGCCCGGCCGGCCAGATCCTCTGTGGTGGCACTCAGGTGCAGGGCCTGGGACACCGCCGGAGCGCTGCGCAAATCCAGGCCTCGATCGTCGCGTCGTGGGCCACGTGGCCCGCGGCCTCGTCGATCGCGGCCTTGGCGATCGACGGCTTGAACCCGAGGGTGACGAGCGCGTCGCGGGCCTCGGTGCGGGCATCGGCGCGGCTCGGCTCTGCCACCGGACGCGGCACCGCAAGCGCGTGCTGCTCGCGGCGCTCGGTGACTACCCGATCGGGCGCGGTACCGCGGATCGTCAGCCGACCCTCGTGATGAGCTTGGTGGCATGAGAAGCATCGAAGCGTGAGGTTGCTCGGATCGTGCGAGCCACCGTCGCTCCGGTGGACGATGTGATGGAGCTCGAGCGCGCGCGCTGATCGGCAGCCGGGTGTCTGGCAGCGGCCCCCATCGCGAAGGCGCACGAACCGATCGACCGCGGGTGGGATGACCTGGGCCGCACGAGCCGGCCCGTCTCCCTCCACAGATCCGACATGCTGCGCGTCGCAGCGCGCGCGATCGAGGGTGGCTGGGTCGATGGCGACCCGGACGCCCGCACCCTCGATCCAGCCCTGATCGCAGCGCTCGCAGACGACCGTCGCGATCTGGAACGTCGCGCGACCGCCGCGCTCCACCGGGACGCGGTGCACGGGAGGTCCGCTCGGGCTCGGCGCGGCCTGCGCTGGCGTGGTCTCCAGCACTGCGCTCGCCAGCGCGGCGATCAGCTCGTCGTCGTCGAGGTGGCGACCGTGCTCCTCGTCGAGCTGGAGCCGCGCCTGGCGCAGCCGCGCGTAGGTCGCGGGGGACAGCTCGAACCTGACGATGCGGGTGGAGACGTCCGGATCCGGCGGATCGTCGGGCAGGTCGCCGCGCACGTGGCCGCGTACGCGATCTTCGATGTCGCGCAGGTTCTTGCCGATCGCGTCATCGCGCCATGCGCCCTCGGTGGCCGGCGTCGCGACCCGTGTCAGCTCGCGGATCGCGGAGAAGCTCAGAACGCCGTCGCGCAGCGCCGCGGACAGCACCGGCAGCTCGCCGAGCGCGCGCGCGGTGCGCAGCCGCTTGCGCGCGGTCTCGGGATTCCACCCCAGCACGCGCTCCATGTAGTCGACGAGCGAGACCATCCCGAGCGGCTTCCAGATCTGCAGCTGCTCTGCCTCGCGCAGGAGCTCGGCCTCCTCGGCATCGAGCTCGGCGCGCCGCCGCGCGGTGGATCGCAGCCGCTCGTGGCAGATCCGCCACGGCTCGCCATGGTCGTTCGCCGTGGGCCACGTGGCCCGCGTGCCCTCGCCGGCCACCGCCCAGGCTGCCCACGTCGCAGGCACGTAGGCACGTGCGAATCTCTCGAGGTTCTCAGCCTTCGCAACCATCACCATGCTCCACCTCCGTCGAGACGAGCCTCGTTCTAACATGGGGTTTTTCGACGCTCTGATTCGCTCGCTGCACGTACGCACACGCCTCGACCTCGTTCGAAGCCGCGACGATCGTTTCGTGCGCACACGGCGCCGCTCGTCGCGCCTCGACGAGGATCAGCGACGTGTTCGCCAGCGCCACGTCGACCGCGCGCCAGATCGCGTCAAGCACTTTCTCTTCGAATCGGCGACTTCGTTCTCGCATGCAGTCGGCGAAGTCGATGCACGTTCGTCGGTCGGTCTCCTTCGCGTGCTGCGTAGGTCGCGTGACCGGATCGAACTTCAGTCGCCGGTACAAAGCTCACATCAGAGCGCCGGACGCGGCCAATCAACCCTTTTCATGCCTGAGCGTCGCGCAGCGCATCGACCGCGGACGCGACGGCCTCGCGCTCTCTCGGTTCTACGAGTGGCAGCGCCCGTTCGTAGTAGAGAATGGCCTTCCCCGGGAGCTTCGCCTGTTCGCAGACGGCGCCAAGATTGCGCAGCACCGTAGCCAATCCCTTCGCATCGCCGCTCCTCTCGGTGATTTCGAGCGAGCGCTCCATGACCGCGATGCCCTTCTCATGCTCACCGGCCTCGCAATACAACAGGCCGAGACCGTCCAGGGCAGCGCCGAGATCCTTGCCGTCGTTGGCGAGTGCGGTGTGAATCGCGACCGCATGTTCGGCGTGAGCAACCGCCTTCACGGGGTCGGTGAGGGCAAACGCCAAGTCCATCTCGGCGTATGCCGCTTTGGATTTGTCGCCGATCGCCTCGAAAGCCTCCATCGCTCGAAGGTAGTAGTTCTGGGCCTCACCGAGCCCCATCGCATTCAGTGCGTCGGCGAGCTCGAGAAGTGTCCCGGCGATCGCGATGTCATCTTGGATCTCCGTCTCGAGACCTAGGGTCCGTTCCAGCAGGACGAAGGCGTCCGCGTGACGCTCGAGACGGGAATATGCAGACGCAAGATTTCCAGTCATACGCGCGAGCTCGCCCTTGTCACCGATCCGCTCCTGAATCGAGACCGCGCGCTCGAGGTAATCGATCGCGTCGCGAGGATGACCACGCCTCGCCAAGAGGAGACCAACATTGTTGAGCGTGCTCGCGACGCCCGCTTCGTCACCCTCCTTGTCATGAAGTGCCAGCGCTTCCCGCCATACCTCGCGCGCCGCGTCGTCCCGCCTGCACTTTCCGTACACGACTCCAAGGTTGCTCAAGGTCGTGGCCAGTTTTCCGAGCTCACCACCGGCACGTAAGATCTCGACCGAACGTTCGTATCGTTCACATGCGACATCGAGATCACCACACAGCTCGTCGACCATCGCGAGGTTGTTAAGGCATGTCGCCTCCGCCGAGCTGTCACCACCAAGCTGTGCCGAGCTCAGCGCCCTACCCAACAGCGTCCGGGCATCGTCCAGGCGATGCACGCTGATCAACACCGCGCTGATTCGTTGGAGACAGTCGGTGGTTCCCTTCGAATCGCCGAGCTCTTCGTAGATCCGAAGCGCACGATGCAACACCTCGAGGGCTCGCTCGCGTTGACCTAGACCCTCAAGATTGGAGCCAAGGCGCGATAACAACGGCGCGAGCCCGTCGCGATCGCTCGCCGGTGTGGCCGCGATTCGCGCTTCGATCTCTCGGACGCACTCTTCGATCTTGGTCATGAACAAGTAAGACGGGCCGGGTGACGCTGCCACTGTGGCACCTCGTGCGTCGCCAACCTAGCGTGTTGCAGCGCGCCCGACCGACGTTGATTTCCTTTCCCGACTTCCCCATCCGCCCGCCGCTCGCAACGATCTCGCAACCTTGAGGTTGGCGATCCGGACTACTTCCGCAGCGAGGTCCACTCCCTGAGGTCAAGCTCGGACAGTGGGCGCGCCAATGGTCCGCTAATGGCCGCGTTCCGCGACCAGCCGGGCTTCGCTCCGCGCTCGACGCGCGCGATCACGACTCCACGAACGTGAAGATCGCCACCAAGCGCATCCCAGCGAACCTTAATCTCGCCGAGTTGGTCTCTCCGTAAGGCGTCGCGCACGATGAACTCGGCCCTGTTGGGGAACGGGAGGTCGGCCGGATCATCCCAGTTCGGAGGGGGGCCTGCCGCATCACAGTTGTACAACCAGACGTCCGAGACGATCTCTTCGCTTTCCAGGAGATAGGCGTATCCAGTGCGCCCATCGTCCTCCACAACTACGCTTCGGTCGCGGTCGGGGTCGTTCAATCGAAGTTCGGGCATGGCTAGTCGGGCTTCTTGAAGTTGTCGATTCTACAAGATCACGCGTCGGTGCACGCAGAGGCAGTTCCTCGTGCGACCCGAAGACGAGAGGAGAACGTGATGGCCGCCGACGGCACGCCGATCGTTTACGGCGACAAGAGCTACCCGCTCGCGCCCGGCAAGCGCACCGCGGACATCGTGATGTTCGGCCGCGCGTTCCGCGAGAAGGCGAAGGACGGCCCGTACACCGTGCAGGACATCCTGCGGCATCCGCCGATTCATCAATACCGACGAGCAGAACTTCGCCTTCGTCGTGAAACCGGTCAAGCGGAGCCTCGGACTCGGTCAGCGAACGGATCGGGTCTTCCATCACGCCTCACCCTACTTCGGAATCGAGGTTGAGCCGCACGGACGCATCACGACCGACGGGCCACAGCCGGCGGCAGGTCGCATCGAGCGCGCGCCATGCGGGGTCTCGCCATTCGAAGGTACAGCCGCCAACGGCGTACACCAGATCGCGCGTCGACCACGTGATCGAATCACCGCCCGCATTCGCGAGCTCGTGTACGCATCGCCACAAGTCTGTCCATGCGTGCTGGGCTTCAGCCGATAGGTCACGGAAGACCTCCTCCATCACGCGTACTGCCTCGCCCAGTGGAACCCGGACGTCATTCGCGGCGGCGGGGAATGCGATCAACAGCAGCGCGCCCTCCGCGAGCTGATCTCCGGCGGGCCACGGCGAGGGATTCGGGATCGTGATCCGAATCGTCTCGTGCCGAATGTCGATGCGGCTGCCGTAGGTGCGTGCGATCCGGACGGTGTGAAGATTGCGCATCTCGGAGAGTGCGAGTTGTAGTCGTTCGGCGGCCTCCCGCGTTCGGATCGACGGCAGGATGAGCGTCTCCAGCTCGTTACGGACCCCGAGCCTACGTAATAATCCACTCACGTCGGGATGCGAGTTCCTCCCGGCGGGCCCGGGTTCGTTACTCGAGAGGTCGAGCTGGCGAAGCGCAGGAAACCGCTGCGCGGGCAACAGATTGTCGCCTGCGCTCCCACCAGCGAGCACCAACTTCATCACCTCCACGGACGCAAAGGGAGCGCCCTCACCAGCCATGCCATCGACCGCGTCGTGCCCCCGGACCTCGAGGTACCGCAGCGTCGGATGATCGAACTCCCGAAGCAGCGACGTTCCGTCGACGACAAGCAGTCGCAGCTCCGGCGTCCCTTTGACGATCAGCTGGATCGTATTCGACGAGACTTGCATGACCGCGTGACTGCCTGAGATGTGAACCTGCCGCACCCTCAACGTGCCCAGCCATCCATGCTGCACCGCCGCGAGTTCGTCCAACCACGCGGCGATCGCGGCTCGACCGCCCTCAAGCTCGAGTGCCTCGATGAACGGAGCGCCCGGGCCAGCGAGTACCTCGCGTAGGAGTGACGGGGCGTCTTCTGTCACCGTGAGGTTTACGAGACCGTAGGTGGAACGTACCCCGCGCATGGATGCGACCGAATCGCCGAGCCACGACGCGAGCAGCTCACGCCGGCAGAGGTGCGATTCCGCGTCACGAACTCCAGTTGCATCCAGGCGGATGAGGCTTGCGCGCTGACTGCAGACGGTGTCGAGCGCAGACGCATAGTCGAGCGCCGCCGTCCGGAAGCGAGACCCGCGAAGGTCGAGAAGCTGGTCCCGTCCGCGGTACCACGAGTCACGGAAGGCCGCTTCTGCATCAGACGTTCGGGCTGAGGGTTCATGTCGCAAGCTATCCATCAGAACGCGCGAGTGGCCTCGATCGGTACCTTACCCTTCTTGTTCTCACCCCGCGACGATCCGATCACGCCGACGAAGCCGAACGAGCCGCCGAGGTAGCTCGTCACTTCGCCTTGAGCGAGAGGCACGCCGCCCGCACGGTCTTCGCCGTATCGGCATCCGGCGCGAGCGTGCCGCACGAGTACTCGGTACCCGCGATCGTGCGGCGCACCTCGATCTGGATCATGCCGCTCTCGGAGGTGGACTCGACGTGAAAACCGTCGGCGAGCTTCTCCTTCGCCGTCACCTTCGAGCCGCCGCCGTTGCCGGAGGTCACGAGCTGATCGAAGGTGATCTTCATGTCCGCGGGCACGATGCCGACGGTCAGCATCGCGCTGCCGGCCTCGATGCCGACCTGCTTGAGGTTGCCTTCGGACTGATCCTTCGCGGTGCTCCCCGCCGGCGCCTCGAGTTGCAGCGGAAGCGGCGCGAGTGTGAGCCACGCCGGCTTGTCGTCCGCCGCGGGCGTAACGGGCTCGGCCACGGGTGCAGTGGCCGGCGACTCGGCGGTCTTGGAGCCGGCGGCGCTGTCCGCGTCCTTCTTGCCGCAGGCGACGAGCGAAACGAGGGCGAGCGCGAAAACGGTTCGGCGAGAGGTTGTCATGTACGTCCATCGAGCACCGTTCGTGCCAGCGCTCGTCGCTCACGCTGCGACCGGGTTTATGAAGATCGAACCGGCACGATGCGCCAGCCTCCGAGCGAGACGCGCCACGCGCCGGCAAGTGGTGCGTCCACGGCGACCCGATTTGCTGGCGACGTGGGTCCGCTCTCGATCAACTCCGGCGCGGCCCCCCGACGGAAGGCGGATCCCGCGACTCTCGCAACCTTTCGTTTTCAGCGCCCGGCATGATCGGCGGCAGGGAGATGGATCGGCCCGCCTGGCACTCAGGTGCAGGGCCTGGGACACCGCCGAAGCGCCGCGCAGATCCAGGCTTCGATCGTCGCGTCGTGGGCCACGTGGCCCGCGGCCTCGTCGATCGCGGCCTTGGCGATCGATGGCTTGAACCCGAGGGTGACGAGCGCGTCGCGGGCATCGGTGCGGGCATCGGCGTGGCTCGGAGCTGCCACCGCAAGCGCCTGCTGCTCGCGACGCTCGGTGATGACCTGATCGGGCGCGGTGCCGCGGATCGTCAGCCGACCCTCGTGATGAGCTTGGTGGCATGAGAAGCATCGAAGCGTGAGGTTGCTCGGATCGTGCGAGCCATCGTCGCTGCGGTGGACGATGTGATGGAGCTCGAGCCCGCGCGCCGATCGGCAGCCGGGTGTCTGGCAGCGGCCCCCATCGCGGAGGCGCACGAACCGATCGATCGCGGGTGGGATGGCCTGAGCCGCACGAGCCGGCCCGTCTCCCTCCAGAGATCCGACATGCTGCGCGTCGCAGCGCGCGCGATCGAGGGTGGCCGCGTCGATGGCGACGCGGACGCCCGCGCCCTCGATCCAGCCCTGATCGCAGCGCTCGCAGACGATCGTCGCGATCTGGAACGTCGCGCGACCGCCGCGCTCCACCGGGACGCGGTGCACGGGAGGTCCGCTCGGGCTCGGCGCTGACGCGGTCTCCAGCACCGCGCTCGCCAGCGCGGCGATCAGCTCGTCGTCGTCGAGGTGGCGACCGTGCTCCTCGTCGAGCTGGAGCCGCGCCTGGCGCAGCCGCGCGTAGGTCGCGGGGGATAGCTCGAACCTGACGATGTGGGTGGAGACGTCCGGATCCGGCGGATCGTCGGGCAGGTCGCCGCGCACGTGGCCGCGTACGCGATCTTCGATGTCGCGCAGGTTCTTGCCGATCGCGTCATCGCGCCATGCGCCCTCGGTGGCCGGCGTCGCAACCCGGGTCAGCTCGCGGATCGCGGAGAAACTCAGAACACCGTCGCGCAGCGCCGCGGACAGCACCGGCAGCTCGCCGAGCGCGCGCGCGGTGCGCAGCCGCTTGCGCGCGGTCTCGGGGTTCCACCCCAGCACGCGCTCCATGTAGTCGACGAGCGAGAC
>JBBRBG010000136.1:0-25738 GCA_038206055.1 Haliangiales bacterium | reverse complement strand
GGCGATGTGGTGCGCACGCTGACGGCGATGCCGGGCGTGGTCAACACGCAGCTGCCGCAGGGCTACTCGGGCGTGGTGATCCGCGGAGCGTCGCCCCAGGACTCGAAGGTGCTGGTCGACGACTTCGAGATCCCGATCCTGTTTCACCCGTTCGGGTTCCGTGCCGTGGTGCCGACCGAGGCGATCCAGTCGATGACGTTCATCCCGGGCGGCTTCGATGTGGCGTATGGCCGCGCGTCGTCGGGCCTGGTGCTACTGACCACGCGGCCCGGTAGCGACGAGCGCTCGACGCAGGCCGAGGTCTCGATCGTCGACGGCGGCATCGTCGCGCAGGGGCCGCTCGGCAAGAAGACGCGCTACATGGCGGCGATCCGGCGCAGCTTCATCGATTTCCTGCTGCCGCTGTTCATCCCCTCCAGCGTGGATCTGTCGCTGACCACGGTGCCGCAGTACTGGGACGAGCAGTTCCGGATCGACCACGAGTACAGCTCGAAGTGGGTCCTCTCGCTCTCGAGCCTCGGCACCAGCGACGTGTTCGAGCTCTACACCACGAAGAACGACGATGCCGGCGCGAAGCGGTTCTACTCGCGGACGCGGTTCATCCGGGTGACGGCGGCGGCGAAGTACCACGACGGTCCATGGACGGCGAACCTCGCGCTGTCGGGGATGCTGTCGGACCTCAACGCCGAGATCGGGCTGTATCAGAAGCTGAAGACCACCACGCCCCTCGTCACGCCGCGCGTGCAGGTGACGCGGAGCGAGCCCGAGGCGCTTGGTCTCAAGGAGGTGGTGTGGAACTCGGGCGCCGAGGCGCAGATCGGGCACTCGACCACGGACCTCGCGATCCCGCAGGAGCGGCGCGAAGGCGAGCCGTTCGGCGCGTACGACCCGAAGGACACGTCGAGTCAGTTCAAGGGCTCGGTGTGGTTCCCGGACTACGCGGCGTGGTCGAGCCTGTCGGCGAACTTCGATCCGCACGTGCGGATGTCGGTGGGCTTGCGCGCGGACTACTTCCAGCGCGCCAAGGAGCTCGCGGTGCAGCCGCGCACCGAGATGCAGATCAAGCTGACGAAGTTCCTGACGGCGCGGTTCGGTGCCGGGTCGTATCGCCGGCCGCCGGAGTTCCAGAGCGAGTTCCTGCAGAACAACCTGAAGGCGGAGAAGTCGACGCAGCTGACGATGGGGCTCGAGTGGTATCCGATTCCGGGCGTGCGCGTGCAGGGCTCGACCTACTACACGGATCGCACGAACCTCATCACGCACAACACCGACGGCACGCTCGGCAACAACGGCCGCGGCTCGAGCAAGGGCTTCGAGCTGCTGGCCATGCTGACCAACGGTCAGTCGTGGTTTGGCTGGCTCGGCTACTCGTACTCGAACTCGGTGCGCACGGATGTGCCGGGCAGCGGCATCACCCGCCTGTTCGACTACGATCAGCCGCACAGCCTCAACGTGGCGCTGTCGTGGAAGCACGGGCACTGGACTGCGGGCGGCCGGTTCAACCTGTACTCGGGTTTGCCGAGCACACCGATCATCGGCGCGGAGTTCGATAGCGATCGCAATCTGCATCTGCCCATCTCAGGCGAGGTGAACTCGGAGCGCGCGCCGATCCACCACCAGCTCGATATCCGCATCGACTACGCGTGGAAGTGGGGCCCGGTCGCGCTGCTCGCGTTCCTCGACGTGCAGAACGTCTACCTGAACCGCAGCGTGGTCACGTACTTCTACGGTTACGACTACACGCAGAAGAGTGCGTTCGAGTCGCTGCCGCTGATCCCGTCGCTCGGCGTGCGGGGGACGCTGTGATGCGCCGCCTCGCGCTGCTGGCGCTGCTGGTGGGCTGCACCAACGACGTCGATCCGCCGTGGCAGATCGATCACGAGCGCGTGATCGCCGTGCGCGCAAATCCGCCGGGCATCATCGCGGGCGAGACGTCGAAGTTCGATGCGCTGCTCGGGCGCGCCGACGACATCCCGCTCGAGTCGAAGCCGGAGATGGTGACCGTGCTCGAGCCCGCATCGCTCGCGGGGACTCTCTCGCAGCAGGGTGGCGAGTGGATCGTCACGGCGCCGGCGGATCTCACCGCGGCGCGTGCGGAGCTGATGCTCGCGCCGACGGATCCGGTCCCGCTACGCCTACGGATGACGTTTCCGAACTTCGAGTTCGTCGGCCTCAAGGTGGTGTTCCTCGGCGCGCACCGGGAGAACCCGTCGCTCGGCACGATCCGGATCAACGGCGAGGACAAGACCACCGCGCTCACGCTGAAAGTTCCGAAGGTCACGGACGTCCCGCTCGACGTCACCTTCGACGACACGTTCAACGTCAACTGGCTGACCTCGTGCGGCAACATGCACGACTTCGACCTGCCTGGCGCGTACCTGCGGGTCGAGCCCGAGGATCCGCAGGACGGCATGCTCGGCGTTGTCGTCCGCGATGCGACGGGCGGCGTGGCGTGGAAGCTCTGGCAGATCAGCGCGGAGTGATCACCAGTAGCCGGCGATGCCGCCCACGGCGCCACCGGCGACGGGCGTGATCATCGGCGCGGTCGGCGGCTTCTCGCGATACGCCTGGTTCGGCGCATCAGGCACCAGCAGCCAGATATCGAGCGCCGAGGCGACCGCGGCGCCGAGCGCCATGCCGCCGAACATGTAGCTGCCGTAGCCGGTGTCCTTCTCGTCCTTGCCGGCGAACGTCGTGAGCGTGACGCCGGCGATCGCGGGCGACAGGATGCGCAGCCCGAGGCTGATCGCGCCGCGCCCGAGGTTGCCCCGGCTCATGTGGATGACGGGCGCGGCGAGCACGTAGCCGCCGAAGCCGTACGCGCCGATCATCAGCGGCAGGTGGAAGTCGTCCGCCGAGAACATCCAGGTGCCCGCGGCCGTCGCCGCCGCGATGGTGCCGAACGACAGCCCATCGGCGAGAAGGAGATCCTTGCGATAGTTGAAGTGCCGCGGCGCGAGGTCGTCGTTGTCCGCGCTCGCGGTTCCCATCATCGCCACCAGTACACCGCACGTGATCCAGGTCTTCACGTGGCAAGCCTAGACCGGCGCGTCGACGAACCGACCGATATTTTCAGCGCCGCGCAGCGCAATCTTGGTACACGTGGCGAGGCGCGCGCATAGCGCCGGCGGTCAGAGCGGCAGCGAGCCGGCGTGGAAGTTCGCGACGGTGCGCGTGATCAGCTCGTCGTGCCGCCGGTCCTCGTGGGTCGCCGGGCAGGTCTCGCGGATCGCGCAGTAGAGGGCCTTGAGGGGCGCGGGCAGCTCGTCGGCGCGGCCGGTCGCATCCGTGGCCTGTGCGCAGGCGAGCAGCGAGATCGCGAGCATGTGATCCGCAAGGCTCTGGATGTGGCGCAGCTCGCGCGCCGCGATCGCACCCATCGGGACCTTGTCCTGGTTGTGGCCCTCGGTGCTCCGCGAGAACACGCTCGCCGGCGCCGAGACCTTCATTGCCTCGGCGACGAGGGCCGATGCGAGGATCTCGATCGCCTTGAAGCCGTGGTGCGCAGTGCCGCCGTTGCCGGTGACCTTGACGAGGTTCTCGGGGATCCCCGACGTGGCCGTCGAGTGGCAGAGCAGCACGAGCTGGCGCTCGAGCACTTCGGCCGCGTGCGCGAGGTGCACCTTCAGCGTATCGGCGACGTGGGTGATGTGGCTGCCGTAGAAGTTGCCGCCGTGCAGCGCCACGCCGGTCTCGAGATCCATCAACGGGTTGTCGCCCGCGCCGTTGAGCTCGATCTCGACGGTGGCCGCCGACTGCGCGAGCACCTCGAGCAGCACACCGACCACGTGCGGCGCGCAGCGCACCGAGTAGGGATCCTGGAGCCTGTTGGCGCCGAGCACCGGCCGCGCGTCGACAGCGAGGGCCGCTCGCACGGCGGCCGCGTACTTCTGCGAACCGGGGTGCGGCTTCGCGATGAACAAGCGCTCGTCGAAGTGCGCCGGCTGGCCGCGCAGCAGGAACGAGGTCCACGCGGTGAGCGAGCTGTGCGCGCGCGCGAACGCTTCGGCGCGCTCGAGGGCCATCGCGGTGAGCGCGGTCATCACGCTCGTGCCGTTCATGATCGAGAGCGGCTCCTTGTGCTCGAGCCGCAGGGGCTCGAGACCGACAGCGGCAAGGGCCTCGGCGGCCGGGCACACGCGATCCCGGAAGTAGACCTCGCGCTCGCCGGAGAGCACGGCCGCGACGTACGACATCGGCGTCAGATCACCGCTCGCACCGACGGAGCCGAGCTCCGGGATCACCGGGAGGATGTCGTTCTGGAGCAGACGAACCATTCCCTGCAGGGTCTCGTGCCGGATGCCGCTCCAGCCGACCGCGAGCTGCGCGAGGCGAGTGACGAGGATCGCGCGGCTCTCCTCGGCGGCGAACATCGCGCCGATGCCGCAGCCGTGGAAGCGGAACAGGTTCGAAGCGAGCGATGTGCCGTGCTCGTGCGCGATCGTGTTGACGACGGAGGCGCCGAAGCCGGTGTTGACGCCGTAGAACGGCTCGCCGGACTTCGCGCGCGCTTCGACGGCCGCGCGGTTCTTCGCGATCCGCGCGAGCCACGTGGGGACCTCGGTCAGCGCAACCGCGAGCTCGCGACGCGCGACCTTCGCGACATCGGTGTGCGTGACCCGAGCAACGCCGATCTGGAGCGTCACGACGTGGGGCTCCAGAAGTCGAAGAAGTTGAACCAGTTCAACGGGGCCGATCTCGCATAGGACTCGAGCATGGAAGCGTAGGTTTGGGAATAGCGGGCGAGAGCGGCGGCCCGCTCGTGGCGGTCGAGTCTTACCTCGTCGGCCAGGAACTCGAAATGCAAAGCGTAATGATTGGGACGGCTGTAAACCCCTGCGACGAAATAGACCGGGCAGCGGAGGGTGTGGGCCAGGAGCCACGGGCCGGCAGGGAACGACGCTTCGGCACCCAGGAACTGAGATTTGACGATCCGGGTGGCACCGGTCCGCTCGTGAGGAAGCCGGTCGCCGAGGATGGCCACCAGCTCGCCGCGGTCGATGGCGGCGCGGATCTCGAGCATGGCGTGGAGCGGGTCCGTGCCGAGCGAGATCAGGCGGGTGTCCATGTCGGGCGCCAGCGACCGCAGGACGGCGTTCACCCGCTCGGCGTTCGTGAAGTCGACGACGACGTTGATCGGGACGCTGAAGTCCTTCGCACGGGCGCGCATCACCTCGAAGCTGCCGAGGTGCGCGCCGAGCAGGATCACGCCACGGCCCGACTTCGCGGCCTGCATGAGCTTGTCGTGGTTCTTGTGCTCGAAGTCGAACGACTTGAGCTTGCCGGTGACGAAGAACAGCCGGTCCAGGCTGACGCGCGCGAAGGTGTGGAGGTGGCGGACCACGTTCCAGAAGCCGGCGGGCTGTCCGACGCGGCGCAAGTAGTCGCGTGAAGCGCGCCGCACGGCCGGGCGAATCAGCGCGTAGTAGAACGCGATGATGTAGAGGAACCAGCCCGTCATGGTGCGGCCGAACACGCGTGCGCACAGCACGAGGAAACGGATGCCGAGCACGGTGCCGGCCTCCGGGATCTTGCGCCACTCAGCCACGGCGAACCAGCTTCCGCCACAGGGCCCGGAACGGCCACGAGAGGATGCGGATCACGCCCTCCGTGCACAGCCAGAAGTGGGTGCAGGCGATCAGCATGGTGTCGGCGAAGCCGCGGTAATGCGAGACGCCACCATCCTCGGCGCCGCGATAGACGACCGGCGTGGGCACGTGCACCACCTTGCAGCCAGCCCACACGAGGCGAACCGCGATCTCCGGATCGAAGTCCATCGCATCACCGCGCGCCTTGACCTCGAGCGCCTTCTCGACGGGATACACGCGGTAGCCGCAAAGCGGATCGCCGACCTTGTTCGACAACGTCTCGACGGCCGCGAAGAACACCGTGATCTTGCGCGCGCGCAGACGGCCCTTCGGTGCCGAGGCATCGAACACGGGCTGCGCGAGGACGAGCGTGGGATCCGTCGCGCCGGTGACACCCGCGACGAGCTTCGGGATGTCGCTCGGATCGTGCTGGAGGTCGGCATCGATCTGGAGCGCGTAGTCGTACTGGTGCTCGTGCGCCCACGCGAGACCGCTCTTCACCGCCGCGCCCTTGCCGCCGTTCTCGGCGCGGAACACGACCTGGCAGGTGCCCGCATCGCGAAGCGCGCGCACGACCTGCTTGTTCGCATCGGTCGAGCCATCGTCGACAACGACAACGTCCGCGATGTGCTCGCGCACACGCGCCACGACCTCCGCGATGGTCGCGGGATTGTTGTACGTCGGGATGATCGCGCAGAGCCTCATCGCTATTCCGTGAGGAACACTCCGCTCGACACGGGACCGGCCGCGCTCGTGACCTCGAACTGCAGCTTCCCGTTCTTGTGCTCGAGCTTCACGGTCACTTGCTGCTCGGGGAGCAACGGGCGACGGAAGCGCAGGCGGCGGATGCCGGTGAGCTTGGGGAAATCGGGGAGCTCCTTGCGCAGGACGGGCAGCACGAGCCTCTCGACGATCACGGCGCCGGGGAGGATCGTGAACTGATCGAAGTGACCGCGAAAGAACACGAGGTCGCGCGGGATCTCGGCGGTGTACGTCATCGGCGCGATCTTCGTCGTCGGGATGAACGGCGTGGTCGGCCCATCGTTCAGGCCGAGTAGATCGCGCAGCGGCTGGAGCGCGATCTTGCCGCGATCCGTGCGCGGGATGGCGGCGACGATCTTCACGGTCCTCGGCACGAACACGGAATCGAACTGGCGGCGGATCGCAGCCGCCACGTCCTCGCGCCCGACGATGACGCCCTCCGCGACGCTGATCGCGCAGACCACGCGCGGCTCCTTGCCGATCGTGGCGTGCACGAGCACCGCGACATCGGTGACGCCGGGCACCGAGCGGATCGTCGCCTCGAGCTCGTGCGCATCGGCGCGCTTGCCCGCGACCTTGATCAGCTCGTTTGCGCGACCGAGGTACTGGAACGTGCCATCGGGCCGGAGCTCGATGCGATCGTCGATCGCGGTTCTCGCGCACCACGGAGACTCCACGACGAGCTGCCCCTCGGGCGCCGTCACGGTCACGCTCGGCAGCGGCTTCCAGCCCTTCAGCGGATGCTCGCGCGTGGCGATGCCGCCGGTCTCCGTCGAGCCGAGGACATCGGTGACGGTCCAGCCGTGCATGTCGGCGAGGCCGAGCTGCAGCTCCGAGGGCATTCGCGCGCCGCTCGAGATCACGCGCAAGCCACGCGGCATCTGCGCATCGCGCATCGCGCGCAGGTGCGCCGGCGTGCTGATCATCAGATCCACGCCCTCGCGCACGAGCACCGCGGCGATATCGGCGGGAAGCAGCGCCTCGTGGCTGATGATCCGCGCGCCCATCTTGAGCGGCAACAGCGCGCCCCACAGCAGCCCGTAGAGATGCGACAGCGGCACGGTCGACAGCACCGCGGTCGCCTTCGGGATCGCCGCCGCGAGGACCTCGAGCTCGCCGAGCAGCTCGGCCATCGTCTTCTCCACATACCGAGGACGCTCCGTGGTCCCCGATGTAGTCATGCGAACGGCGATGTCCGGCAGCTGTCCGACAATGGGGTCCGACCCCATTTCCGTACGCAGCGCGGAGGGCACGTGGATGGCTTTGGGCGAGCGCGTCTGCCGGGTGGCGTCGTCGTGGAGGATGGCAGCGACTTCTGAGTCCGCGTCGACGCGGTCGAGGGTGCCCGGCGAGACGTTTGGCAGGAGCTCCACGGTGGCGCCCGCCGCCCACGCGCCGAGCAAGCCCGGCACGAACGCGCTCGCGTGGCGGCACGACAGCACCACGCGCCCGGGCCCGATCAGGGCGGCCAGGTGGCGCGCCTGTGCAGCCAGCTCACCGTCAGGGTCTACCAGGGCGCTCAGCATCCTCACCATCACGACGTTTCAGGGCGGGGCGCAGGGAACAATTTGCTCAGGAACCAGTCAAGCGGATTCCGTCCGTAATCCCGGAACTTGAGCTTGCGGGTGACGTACTCCACGGAGAACAGCAGGCCGACGAGACCGTAGCTGACGATGCCCACGTAGACCGTCCAGATCTTGAGGGAGACGGTGGCGGCCAGGACCAGGCCCAGGGCGGCCAGCACGAGCAGGTAGAAGCCCCAGACCCGGGTCCAGCTCCGGCAGTGGGCCTGCTCGCCGGGGGACAGCTCGGTCTTCACCATGCGGGCAAAGTGCTCGATCAGGGGCGTGGTCTTGAGCGAGCGGAGGAAGGTCAGGCCGAACGTGGCCTGGGTGGCCGACGGCAGGATCATCAGCAGGATCCCCTGATCGAAGATCCAGCCGAGTACCGCGAACACGAGCGCGATCGCGGGGAGCTGGAGCGCGGCGGCGCGCTGCTCCTTCTTCGCCGAGAGTAGCACGGGGATGGTCCGCACGATCACCCAGGCGATCAACGTGATCGCGGCGACCGTCACGTCGCCCTGCGACAGCGTCCAGTACAGCACCCATGGCGAGGCCACGATGAACAGACCCGAGATGATCTTGAGGACGAGCTGCATGGGTTGGCCGAGCTTGCGAGGCCTTACTCGAGCCGTTCGAACTGCTGGTTCGCGATCCCGAGCGTGTAGCCAAACCACTCGTTGCGCAGCATCGCGGTCTCGGGCTCGCAATGCTCCAGGTCACAGCCATCGCTCATCTGAACGCGGATCGCGCCCTTCAGCTTCGGATCGCCGGGGCGCGTGAATACGATCCCGCGCAGCTGGCCGTCCTTCCACGTCTCCTCGACGTGCTCGCCATCGAGCTCGCCCTTGTCCACACCCGTGAACTTCGGATCGGTGGGCGGTGGGAGGCGCATGAAGAACACGCGGTGAATATCGACGACGATGTTGCGCGGCGAGAACGGAAGCTGCGGCCCGACGAACTGCTCGAAGTCGATCCGATCACCTTTGTGCGTGAGCGCGAAGGCCTTCACGTTCATCGGTCCGAACCCCACTACCTGCAGCGTATCACCCTGCTTCTGCAGCACGGTATCGAGCTCCGCATCGACGGGCTTTCCGTCCTTCGTGGTGTGGACGGTGAGAGTTTGCCTGACGAAGAAGTTCGCGTGAATGTCGGCCGGGTCACGCAGCATGCCCGGGTACTCGGCCGGGTCGCCGGTCAGGATCGAGGAGTGTCGCTTCGGCGTGCTGCCGCAGGCGGCGAGGAGGGCAACGACCAGGAGGGCTCTCATTCGGGCTCCTTCGCGACGAGCTTCGGACCGGCGAGCGACGCCATCAAGAAGCAGGTCAACAAGCTGAACGTGACGCCGAGCGTGACGGTCACGCCGATCGCGGCGAGACCCGGGCTACTCGACAGACCGAGCAGCCCGAACGACAGGATCGTGGTGATCGACGCGGTGATGATCGAGACCATGGTGCGCGCGGACTCCTCGAGCGACGAGGTCGTATCGACGAAGAAGATGCCGAAGTCGACGCCGAGCGAGACGACGAGGAGCAGCGACATCACGTGCAAGATGTTGAGCGAGATCCCCATCGCGACCATCGCCCCCACGGCGGCGACACACGCGAGGATCGCCGGCGCCACGGCGACCACGACCTTGCGCGGGCTGCGGTAGCGCGCGAGCAGCAGCAGCAGGATCGTGGCGACGCCGAGGAGCGACGAGATCACGGTCCGGATCCGTACGCCGCGAAACAGATCCACGATGGTCGCCGCCGGCGCGACGATCGTGGCGCTGGGCACGAGCGTCTGCAGCGCCGCCACGTCCGTCACGCCGACGAGCGGGATCAGCGCGATCGGCGTGGTCTGCGCGGGCACCCACGCGGCGAGGAGCGGCGCGAGCGGCGAAGCGCGGACATCGCCGAGCGAGAGGATCTTCGGCGCCGTTGTCTGCAGCGCGGTCCAGTAGTCGGCGAACTGATCGGGGACGAACTCCAGCTCCTCCATCACCTTGCGTGTCACCGGCACGGCGGCGCGCGCGGCCGCGAAGCGCGCGAGCTGCTCGGTGGCGCTCGGCAGGATCCGCCCGAGGGGCACGAACGAGGTCAGCGCGCCCTTCCCTCGTGCGACCTCGAGCTCGTCGGTGGCGGTCCCGATCGCGATCAGCAGCGCCTCGTCGGTGCCCGCGGTGATCACCGCGAACGTGCTCGATTCGGGACCGAGGCGCGAGCGGACCGCGGTGTCCTGCTCGATGTGCGGCCCCTTGTCGCTGACCAGCATGTTGACGTTGTCGGAGAACCGCGCGACGCGCACGCCGACGACCGTCATCCCGATCGCCACGACCACGACCGCGATCCGTGCACCGGTGCTCCAGGTGCGGCTCGTCAGCTTCACCATCAGCCGGAGCACCAGGCGGTTGACCACGCCGAGCGTGCGCGGTGGCTTGTACGTCACGGGCATCCACGGCGGCACCATCCAGTAGGTCGCCGCCATCGAGGCCATGATCGCGATCACCGAGAACACCGCCATCTGGCGCAGACCCGTCAGGCCCGCGGCGCCGAGGCCGATGAAGCCGATGATCGTGGTGAACGCTCCGAGCACGAGGCTCGGCGCGACGATCTTCATCGTGGTCTTCGCGGGAACCTCGGGCGTCAGCACGAAGTGCGCGTAGTAGTGCTCCACGTAGTCGAGGCCCACGCCGAGCAGCGAGGTGCCGAACGCGATCGTGATGCCGTGGATCTCGCCGAAGATCAGCTGGCACGCGAGCACGGCCACCGCGCTACCGAAGATCATCGGCACGAAGCCGACGAGGATCATCCGCACCGAGCCGAACAGCGCGAGGAAGATCAGGAGGATGCCGATCGTCGACACGATGCCGATCCGGTTCACGTCGCCCTTGATCTGCGCCTCGGAGGCGATCGCGAACTGCGCCGCGCCCGCGGTCTGCATCGTCACGCCGGGGTTCGCGGTCAGCCAGTCATCGAGGACCTGGCGGAACGCGCGCTGCGCATCGCTATCGAACGACGACGACTTCGTCTCGACGAACACGAACGCGTGCGCGTGGTCCGGCGTGTACACCACGCCGTCTTCGTCGATGATCGAATCCCCGCGCGACGAGCGCAGCGCCTGCAGCGGCTCCCACATGCCACCGAGAGGATCGCGTGGCGCGGTCTGCCGGATCATCACGCCCATCGGGCCGCCGAGCTGCTCCTTGAGGTCGGAGAGCCGGGCGCGCAACGCGGCCTCGGTGAACGCGCTCTTCGGCAGGAACGTGGTCGGAGGCCACTCGCCGAGGAACGCCATCATCTGGTTCAGGTCGGCGTCGGTGAAGCCGCTGCGCGCCATCGCCACGTCGGGCACCGCCTGCAGATGCGTCTCGAGCGCGAGCGCCGTGTCGTGCAGCTTCTCGGTCGAGGGCGTGGCGAGCGAGAGGTCGATGACCATGACCTTCGAGAGCTCGCTCTCGGCCAGGAGCACCGCGATCTGCGCGCCGCGGTTCTCCTTGTCGTCGGGAAGAAACTCCGTGATCTTCGTCGAGAACTTGAAGTGCGGGGCGGCGAGCGCGAACACGATCCCGGTCACCGCCACGACGGCGAGCGTCGCAGCGCGAGCGCGCCACCGCATCAGTTCGCCCCGAACGCCGCCGCGATCTCGGTGTCGGGGACGTCCTTGTTCCGGCGGACGTCGGTCAGCTGCGTATCCGTGCTGTCCCCACTCGCCTCCACGATCCGGAGCGCCACGACATCGGTCTTCTTGCCGAACACGGTCACGGTCTTCACGAACTTCTTGAGCGCATCCGACTTCGGCGCGAACGTCAGCGCCCACCAGTCTGCATCGCTGCCGTAGAGACCGATGTCGAACGACTTCTCGAGGGCGGCGCGCTCACCGCGCAGCAGCGTCGGGAAGATCATCGCGAACGCCTTGAGGTCCTTGCTCTTGTCGAGAGGGATCTCCTCGACGGTCTTCCCCTTCACGATCTTGAGCGAGGTCTTCGTCAGCACGACGGTCTGCGGCTTCGGCGTGAGCACGGCGCGGACGATGCCCTTGTCGCGGTCGAACACGATGGTGCCCGTCGAGGTCAGCGGGCGCGCGAGGAGCGCCACGTGCTTCTGCTCGGCGAACTTGCAGGCCAGGCGCTGTTGCTCGAGGAGCTTGAACACCGGATCCTGCTTCGCGCCGCGGGCCGGCTGGCCCGAGACAAGCGTCGCAGGCGGCGGATCCGCGGCGACGGTGCCGGCCACGAGGGCGACGATCAGGAGCGCGCGCAGGATCATGAGGGGTTGATTACGTAGCCGCGGCGCGCTTCGCTTTGAGCTTGTCGATGCCTTCGGGGCCGACCAGAGCGTCGATCGCGACGAGAACGTCATCGATGGTACGTAGCTCGCGGATCTTTTGTTCATCGAACGCAAGTCCCGTCATCTCCTCGACCTTCACGGCGAGGTCGATGGCATCCAGGCTGTCCAGCTCGAGATCTTCGATCAGGCGCGCGGACGGCTGCACCTTGGCCTCGTCCAGGTCGAACAGCTCCTTGAACATGAGCTGAATTTCCCGAAGGATCTCGGTCTTGGTGGCAGGGTCCATACGCGCCGCAGAGTGTAGTTAGGGGTGGTCCGAATTCAAGCCCGATCGTCGCCCTAACGAGTACTGTGCGCCCCATGGGTGGCGACGCGGCGGTGACCGATATCATTCGTGATCTGAGCTACTACAGCTTGTTCGACGTGGCCGAGCAGGCACGCTGGGCGATGGGCGATATCCCATGGGGCCAGATCGACATGTCTGTCGTCGATGATCGGCTGATCTCGCTCGTGCGCGGCGCCATGTTTGGCGAGCTGACGACGTACTCGGCGACCCATGCATTCATGACGCTGTTCACGGATGACATCGACTTCACCCAGTGGCTGTCGGTGTGGCTGTACGAGGAGACGAAGCACCCTCACGCGCTCGCAAAATGGCTCTCGGAGACGGGAAATCCGCTCAGCGCGGACTTCTTTCGCGAGGGCCGCGTGATCGTGCCGATGTCGACCTCGCGGGTCGAGATGCTGACGTTCAACATCATCTCCGAGATCGTCGCCGGGCTGAACTACTCGCGGACATCCGTGATCATGGCCGAGCCGGTGCTCAAGATCATCATGCGCAACCTCGGCAAGGACGAGCTGCGCCACTCGCAGGGCTTCGAGCACTACTGCAAGAAGCTGATCCGCGCGTCGGACGATCCAGATCGCGAGCGATTGCTCTGCCTGCGCGCCGCGTGGGCGTTCTTGCAAGGCGACCACATGATCGGGCACCCCGTGTTCATCACCGCGAACGAGATCTCGGTGTTCACCGATGCCGACGTGTTCGCAAAAACGTGTGCGTTGATCCGGACCCAGGTGACGCGCCGGATCGCGGCCGTCGTCGAGATCGATATCCCGGATCCCGACGGGGTCTACGAGGCATATCGCACGCTCAGAGGTAAATATCGGAAGGTGAAGGCGGCTTCCCCCGCCCCCCTCGCGAGCTAGGATCACTCGCAAGGACTTCCTCGAGCTGATCGAGGACAGTGCTACGCTCGAAGTGACTTGGAGGTCACGTGAGCACCATCACGGTTCGGCTGGCGGCGGTCGTGGTCACGGTTCTCGTTGGTTCATCTGCGCGCGCCGACGAGCTGGACGGGCAGCCCGTGCCGCAGCCCGGATATCCGCAGGGCTACCCGCAAGGCTATCCGCCGCCGCAGCCCTACGCTCCGCCGGTCTATCAGCAGCCGATCCCGCAGGGCCCCGAGGAGATGAACTACGTCGAGGGCTCACCGATCCCGTACGGCTACACGCGGGTCGAGAAGACGCGCAAAGGCCTCGTCATCGGCGGCGCGGTCACGCTCGGCGTCGTCTACGGTTTCTCGGCGGCATTCGCCGCTATCGGCGAGGATCTGCGCCGCACGAACGAGACGCGCACGGACACCTCCGCGATGTGGATTCCGATCGCCGGTCCGTTCATGCAGATCAAGGAGACGACGAGCTCCACGGGAAAGCTGTTGTTCTTCCACGTCGGCCTCGCACAGACCGCGGGCGCGCTGATGCTCGTCTACGGCCTGACCTCTCCGCGCACGCTGCTCGTCCGCAACGATCAGCTCAGCGTCGTCCCGATGCTGTCAAAGGACGCATCCGGGATGATGGTCATGGGCACCTTCTAGCGACTACGTAGTCTTTCCGGCGGCGCGCTGCGTGGTGATGAACTCGGCGAGGTGATTCACCGAGCGGAAGGCATCGCGGGTGCTCTCGTCCTGGCTGACCTTGACGTCGAACTTGCGGGCGATCGCGGTGGCGAGCTCGAGGGCGTCGATCGAATCGAGGTTGAGCCCCGAGCCGAACAGGGCGTCGGAATCCGAGATCGTGTTCGGGTCCACTCCCTCGAGCTGGAGCGACTCGACAATGAGCTCTTTGATCTGCTGATTCAGGTTGGTCACGAAACACCTCCGACAGAGTGTGGCTCGCTGGCCACGACGGCCCGCGCAGAATATCCCAACATGTCCTGGTAGCGCTGCTCGATCGCGCGACACAACACCTTGCTGTCTCGCCCGCGAACCGGCTCGATGACCTCGACGACGTCGATCGTCAGCACGGCCATCTGGTCACTGACCTTGTGGATCGGCAGGCTCTTCGAGAGCACCGACGGGATGCAGGTCAGCTTGACCAGCACGAGCGGCGCATTTGCGCGCGCTGCGAGCTCGAACGCGCCGCGGTGGAAGTGATTGATCGGCCCGCCGAATGGCGTGCGCGTGCCCTCGGGGAAGATCAGGACGTCGAAGCCCATGCGCAGGCGCTCCTCGCAGTCGGCCAGGAACGTCCTGCCGGCCGGCACGAACCCGCACATGCGTGCGCCCCAGCGAAACAGCGGGTTGTTCGCGAGCCCGCTGCGCGCGACGGCGACGACGTTCGGGAACAACGATACGATCGACGTCACATCGACGAGCGTGGGGTGATTGCAGATGATCACCGACGGCGTGGTCGCCTCCATGCCGGGCGGACGGAGGTGCTTCGACGGGCTCCACCGGTAGTACAGGCGCAACAGGCGCATCCAGAAGTGAAAGAACGTGAACCCGCGCCGCATCGTGCGCAGCGCGCGGCTGTACTTCTCCTTCTGCGTTCCCGGCCACAGGACGATCCACGGCAGCCACAGCCAGCCGACGAGCACGCAACCGAGCCAGAAGCCGGAGAACACGAGGATCGAGATCAGCCAGCGATACGTGCGGTACAGCCAGTAGATCGGCGCCGGCAGCACGCGCTTGTACGGATGGCGATCCAGCAGCAGCTCGGGGCCGGTAGTGTGCATCATCCGACACCGGCTTCCGCGAGGGTCACGCAGCGCAGGCCGCGTGCCTTGCACTCGTCGAGGAGTGTGCCGAGCGCAGCGACGGTGGGCTGGCGATCGTTGCCGCCGCCGAGGCCCGTGCCGTCGTGGAGCGTGACGATCGCGCCGCGCACGAGGCCCTTCGACACGCGCTCGACGATCGCCTTCTCGGTGGTCTGGAACGAATCGAGGCCGCGCACCGACCAGGTCACGCACGTGAGGCCGCGCGTGCGCTTCCAGCCCGAGCCGAACAGCGGCGTGCGCAGGCCCTGCGGCGGCCGGAACAGCGTGGGCGACTCGGGGAGAATGCCGGCCACCACGGCGACCGCATCCTCGATCTCTCTCTGCACGAACGCCGGGCTCCCGAAGTGGAACTTGATCAGGTGACGCTGCGTGTGGGTGCCGACGGAGTGCCCCTCGTCGTGCATCCGCTTCACGAGCTCGGGGTACTGCGCGGCGCGCTCGCCGAGGACGAAGAACGTGGCGTGCGCGTGGTGCGAGCGCAGCACGTCGAGGATCTGCGGCGTGACGTGCGGGTCGGGACCGTCGTCGAACGTCAGCGCGATCAGCGGCTCGGTGGTCGCGAGCCGGGCCACGACGGGAGCGAAGAACTGACTGCTCGGGTGAACGATCGCGTACGTGAGGAACGCGATGGTCGCGAGCGCGATGCCGGAGATTGCCAGTGCGGCCCAACCGCCAGGAAGGGTCCACATCGCCGCGAGGGCAGCCGCCACGGCGAGCCCCTTCACGGCGAGGGCTCTCAGCACCTGTGAGCTCGTTCGGTCATAGGGCGGCGAAGATCAGACTCGTGTTGATGCCGCCGAACGCGAACTTGTTACAGATCACGCGCTGGAGTTTCGCCTCGCGCGATGCACCCTTCACGTAGTCGAGCGGCGCGCACTGCTCGTCGACATTCTCGAGGTTGCGCGTGGGAGCGATCCAGCCCTCGCGCATCATGGCGATCGAGAACGCGCCCTCGATCGCGCCGCACGCGCCGAGCGTGTGCCCCATGTGGCCCTTGAGCGAGCTGACCGGCACGCGATCGCCGAACACCTCGTACGTGGCCTTGGACTCCGCGACATCGCCGACGCTCGTGGCGGTGGCGTGCGCGTTGACGTAGTCGATCTGGTCGGCCGAGAGCTTCGCCGACTTCAGCGCGAGCTGCATCGCGCCGCGCATGCCGTCGCTCGACGGATTCGTGACATGCGTGCCATCGCAGTTCGTGCCGTAGCCGATGATCTCGGCGTAGATCTTCTTTCCGGCGGCCTTCGCGCGCTCGTACTCCTCGAGCACGAACGTTCCGGCGCCCTCGCCCACCACGAGGCCATCGCGCTTCGCATCGAACGGGCGTGGCGTGAGCTCGGGCGTGCCGTTGAAGTTCTTGCTCGCGGCGTGGAGCATGTCGAAGATCGCGGCGTGCGTGAAGTGCAGCTCCTCGGCGCCGCCGCACACCATGACGTCGGAGAGGCCGGTGGAGATCAGCTCGAAGCCCTGGCCGATCGCCTGGCTCGCCGACACGCACGCGGCGACCGTGCTGACCACGCGGCCCTTCATGCCGAAGTGGATCGCGAGGTTCGCCGACGTGGTGTGGCTCATGAACTTCAGATAGGTGGTGGCCGACATCCCGAGGAAGCCGTTCGGCGACGTCAGCTTCTTCACCCACTCCTGGTTCGCGCTCGACGAGCCGTTCGTGCTCCCGTACGCGAGGCCGATGGTGCCGTTCTCCATCTCCTCGGCGGAGAGCTGCGCATCCTTGATCGCGAGCGTGGTGGCGACCGTCGAGAGCAGCGAGACGCGGCCCATCGTGCGCGCTTGCTTGTGGCTGAGCTGCAGTTCCTTTGGAATCGTCACCGGAGCGGCAACGCGCGGCGTGAAGTGCGGAATGCCGTCCCACTCCGGCATCGCGATGACGCCGGTCTCGTTCGCCCGCAGGCGCGCGGATGCTTCGGTGTAGTCACAGCCCAGTGGGCTCGCGATGCCGATTCCAGTGACGACGACCCGCCTCATCGATTGCCTCCAGACCGCGTTGGGTACCACACAGGTCCTGGTCGGACCAATGACCTAGCTACAAACCACCCGAGATCGAGAGTACCTGACCGGTGATATACGCGGACTTGTCGCCGGCGAGGAATGCAACGAGATCAGCAACTTCCTGAGCCTGCCCGACGCGCTTCATCGGGATGTACTTGAGAATCTCTTCCACCGGCGCGGTCGCGATCATCTCGGTATCGATCAGGCCAGGCGCCACGGCGTTCACGGTGATATTGCGGCTCGCGAGCTCGAGCGCCAGCGCTTTCGTCGCGCCGATGAGCCCGGCTTTTGCCGCGGAGTAGTTCACCTGACCGCGATTGCCGATCACGCCGGCGACGCTCGCGATGTTGATGATGCGGCCCCACTTGCGGCGGACCATCGGCATCACCAATGGCTGCGTGACGTGGAAGAAGCCATCGAGTGTGGTGTCGACCACGTTGTGCCACGCGTCGCGCGACAGCCCCGGGAACGGGCCGTCCTTCGAGATGCCGGCATTGTTGATGACGATGTGGATCTGCGTCTGCGCGAGCAGCGCTTCGATCGCGACCTTCGATGCTTCCGCATCGCGCACGTCGAACTGCGACACCCAGGTCTGCGCACCGAGAGCGCGCAGCTCCTCGGCGAGTGCATCGGCGGCCTCGCGACGCGCGACACACGTGATCGCGATGTCGAAGCCCTCCTTCGCGAGGGTGCGGGCAACAGCGGCGCCGATGCCGCGACTACCGCCGGAGATCAGCGCGACCTTTTTCGTCATGTCGCCTGCGCCCCGGCGACGTTCGCGTCGACCACGGAGAGCTGGATCTGGACGCACAGCGCGCCGTCGCGATGAACGAGGCCGTTGAACGCGGCGATCTGCTCCTCGCCGAGGATCTTCGTGACGGTGAACGTGAGCACGTCGCCGACGTCGAACCACTCGACCGGAAACTTCACCTCGCGGCAGCCGATGATGAAGCCAAGGCGCGGCGGGCCGCCCTCGCGCGAGGAGGTGACACCGGCGGCGATCGCGCAGGTCTGTGCGACGAACTCGATCATCGACGTCGCGTGGACCTTGCCATCGACGGCGAACACGCAATCGGGGCGAAGCGTGGTGCGGCAGATCGCGCGGGTCTTCGTGACCTCGAGGATCTCTTCGATGAGCAGCATCGGCGGGCGATGCGGGAGGTAGTCGATGACCGGGCCGAGCTCCTCGCTCATGGCGATAACCGGAGCTGGAGCACGCTACCCGGACCGATGCGACCCAGCACGAGCATCGTGGCTGCGCGTCCCGGATCGGTGAGCGTGGCGAGCACGTGGCGTGGATCGACATCGCTCTCGCCGGGCGCGATCACCAGCTCGGCGGCGCGGCCCACCATCGAGGATGCGGGCGCGAGCAGGAAGCCCGCCGCGAAGCCTACGGTCTCACCGGGGCCGTGGAACACCTCGGGCACCGGCTCGTCGGCGATGCTGAGGAGCACCGGCTTGCCGACCTCGGCCACCGTCAACGCGGCTTCGAGCCAGCCGCCGGCGAGCGCGTTGTCGCCGGTCAGCGTGGTGGTCGGTGCGGTGTTCGCGGTGGCCACCGAGTACACGCCCGATGGGCTGTTGTGCACGCTGAGCGCGAACCGCGCGGAGCTGACGATGCTGTTGTCGCGGAAGTCCGCGATCATCTGATCGGCGGTCTGGATCTCGCCGTGCACCGTGGCGAACACACACACGGGATGCGTGGCGGGATCGATCGGCAGCGCGCCGAGCACCTCGACGTGCATTTGCGTCACGAGGCTGGTGAACCGGCGCGCGCGACCGACGAGCAGCTTGAACGCGGGAGGGATGAGCTGACGCTCACGATTCGCGAGCATGTCAGCGGGTGTCTCGTGGTTGGTCGAGAAGAAGCTCGTCGCAGCGATCCGGAACGCGGTCATGCGGCCCTCACCACCACGCTCGCGTTGCTGCCGCCGAAGCCGAACGCGTTGACGATCGCATGGCGGATCTTCGCGTGCATGACCTGGGTGACGAGCGCGACATCGAGGGCCTCGTCGGGTGCGCTCGCGCGCAGCGTGGCAGGGATCGCCTGGCGACGCAGCGACTCGAGCGCGAGCACCAGGCTGGTGAGGCCCGCGGAGCCGAGCGTGTGGCCGGTCAGGCTCTTCGTCGCGGTCAGCGGGATCCGCCGCTCGAACACGCGGTTCACGGCCACCGCTTCGGCGGCATCGTTGAGCTTCGTGCCGGTGCCGTGCGCGCTGACGAAGTCGATGTCGTTCGGGCCGACGCCCGCGCGATCGATCGCCTGGCGCATGCAGAGCTGGCCACCGAGGCCCTCGGGGTGCGGGCTCGTGTGGTGGAACGCATCGGATGCCGCGCCGACTCCGGCGACGTACGCGAGTGCGTGCGGCGCGGTGAGCTCGCCACCGCGCTCGATCAGGATGTACGCGGAGCCCTCGCCGAGCGAGATGCCCGCGCGGTCCCGGGAGAACGGCTGCGTCGCCGTGGGAGCGGTGAGCCCGAGGCTGTGGAAGCCGAACACGGTGGTGCGGCACAGCGAGTCCGCACTGCCGACGACCACGGCGTCGGCGAGATCCTGATCGATCAGGCGCATCGCGGACGCGAGGCCCTTGAAGCTCGACGAGCACGCCGTGGAGATCGCGAGCTGCACCCCGGCGATGCCGAGGTGCTTCATGATCGCCGGGCTCGTCGCATCGATGCCATGGTTGCGGTAGCGATAGCCCGCGGCCGGCACCGGCATGCGCGGGCTCGGCGCCACCGAGCGTTCGGTCTCCTCGAGGCCACCGGTGGAGCTCGCGAACACGTACGCCACGCGCGGTGCGCCCCACCGCTGCACGGCTGCACTGACCTGCGGTCGGATCTGCCGCACCGATGCGAGCGCCACCGTGGCGAGCCGCGTGATCGCGCAGTCGAGGCGATCGTCGTGGGTGGTGGCGTACGCAGGCAGCACGCCGAGCACTGTCGGGAACGGGAAGTCGAAGAACGCGGCCGCCGGCGAGAACGCCTCGAGACCGGTGAAGGCCGCGTCGAATGCCGTGCGGTTATCCGCGCCGAGGCAGTTCGCGACCGCCGCGCCGGTGATGGCGTGGCCCGTGCTCACGACAGGTTCGCGACCTCGATCTTGTGCGCCGTGCCGTCCTTGCACATCGTCGCGAGCGCGCGTAGACGGCGCCCCGACTGCGGACCGTTGTACGGGTTCTTCCGATCCCACGCGTATCCGGCGAGCACCGAGCAGATCATCTTGTGAATCTGCCAGGACTTCTCCGGATAGAAGATCACGTCCTGCAGGCTGCAGTCGTACCAGCCGGAGACGAACGTGCGGAACGTCTCCACGCCGAACATCAGCGCCTCCTGGAACTCCGTCTGCCAGTTCGGGGTCTCGCCCTTGAACGTCCGATCGAGCAGATCTGCGGCGAGCTTCGCCGAGTGCAGCGCGATGGTGACGCCCGACGAGAACACCGGATCGAGGAACTCGGCCGCGTTGCCGAGCAGCGCGAAGCCGGGACCGTGCAGCGTCGTGACGTTCGCCGCGAAGCCGACGATCTCGCCGACCGGCCGGACCGTGTGCGCGTCCTTGAGTAGACCGCGGAGGCTCGGCTCGTCGGAGATCATGCCCCAGTACTTCTCCTCGTCGGTCCCCGTGTACTTCGCGAACTGCTCCTTGCTGGCGACGATGCCGAGCGAGCTGTTGCCATCGGGGAACGGGATCAGCCACGACCAGATGTCGCGATTCGTGGGGCTGATGCCGACGCGGATCTTCTGACGGTCGAACGTCCCCGCCGGGATCGCGTCCTTGACGTGCGCGAATCGCGCCGCGCGGGCCGGGAAGTTCGAGGGCTTCTCGAGATCGAGCATCCTTGCGAGCGTGCGACCGAAGCCACTCGCGTCGAGGACGAACTTCGGCGAGTACGTCTCGGTCTCACCGGCCTCGGTGCGGCAGGTGACCTTCGGTTGCGCGCCCGGCGTCATGCCGGTGATCGTCACGCCGTAGCGCACCGTGGCGCCGAATCGCTCCGCTTCGTTCGCGAGGATGTGATCGAACTTCGCGCGCTGGACCTGGAACGTGTAGCCGAGGCCCGGGGTGACCTTGTTCGCGAAGTTGAACTCCTCGTACTTGTCTTCCCACGCGAACGCCGCGCCGTTCTTGAACTGAAAGCCGCCCGCGAGGACAGCGTCGAACATGTTCGCGTCGAGCAGCATCTGCGCGGCGTACGCGAGCAGGCTCTCGCCGATCGAGAACCGCGGGAAGTGCATCTTCTCCATGACGAGGACGCGATAGCCCTTCTGCGCGAGCAGCGCGGCGGCCATGGCTCCCGCCGGCCCTGCGCCGATGATGAGGACGTCCGGATCGCTCGACTGCGCCATCCGAGTTAGCCAGCCGGCAGAGCAGGAGGAGCGTTCGGCGCGCTGCTCGCCAACCCGAGGAGAGCGCGACCGAACTCCTCGTCCTGGAGCATGTGCGTGGTGGCCTCGTGGAGCGCGTTCGACAGCGCCTCGTTCATGTTGTCGGGGCTGTGCGAGCGGCCCCAGCGGCTGCTCGTGCCCTCGTAGTTGTGCGCCCAGTCGGGGAAGCCCGAGCGACGCACCGTGACGCGGATCCGCACGAGGCCCTTGTACGTGCCGCCCTCGTCGACGCGGAACTCGAGCAGATCCGTCTCGAGGATCGCCTGCGGCGCATCGTTCAGGTTCGCGCCTGCATTGCGCAGGATGTCGCCGAACCGATTGCTCGCGTACTGCGCGACGTTGTCGGTCGTGCGAACGACGTAATGGTCTTCCTCGACGGCGCCGACCGCGGTCTGGTCGGCGCGGGTATCGCGCAGGCCGAACGCGAGCGGTACGGTCTGCAGCGCCTGTGCCGTTGTCGGGCTGGGCTTGACCGACGTATCGGCCGCCTTCCACGCCAGCGGCAGGTTCGAGATCTGACCACCACCACAGGCGGCGGCCACAAGGATGACAGCAGCGATTAGGAGCCTCACGGTGAGGAAGCCATACCACGCCCGCGCCACGACAAAACGTCCATCGCACTTCCACCTCTCGTGAGATGGCTCACAACTTCAGCTACTTGAGCGCGTGGCCTCGTTTACCATCGGTTCCCATGACCGCGCATGTCGCGACGCTTCTCGTCGCCTGCTCCGATCGAAAGGGTCTCGTTGCGTCGCTGGCGCAGGTCCTCTACGGGCACGGCGCGAACATCCTCGATTCGGATCAGCACTCCGATCCGGTCGCCGGGATGTTCTTCCAGCGCCTGCGCTTCGATCTGTCGTCGCTGACGACCGATCGCGTGTCGCTCGAGGCGGGCATCCGCGAGGTCGGCGAGCGCATGCAGATGGCCGTCCAGCTCTCGTACGCGAATCGTGTGCGCCGCGTGGCGATCTTCGTCTCGAAGTACGATCACTGCCTCTACGACCTGCTGCTGCGCCACCGCGCCGGCGAGCTGCCCTGCGAGATCGTGTTCATCGTCTCGAATCACGCCGACGCCGCGCCGATCGCCGCCCACTTCGGCGTTCCGTTCCACCACCTGCCGGTGACGGCCGACACGCGCGCCGCGCAGGAGGCAGCAGCGATCGCGCTGATCGAAGGCGGCGCGATCGATCTGATCGTGCTCGCGCGGTACATGCAGATCCTATCGGCGGAGCTGGTGGCGAAGTACCCGTCGCGGATCATCAACATCCACCACTCCTTCTTGCCGGCGTTCGTCGGCGCGAATCCGTACAAGCAGGCGTTCGAGAAGGGCGTGAAGCTGATCGGCGCGACCAGCCACTACGTCACCGCGGATCTCGATCAGGGGCCGATCATCGAGCAGGCCACGATCCGCTGCTCGCACCGAGATACCGTCGACGACCTCGTGCGCAAGGGCCGTGATCTCGAGAAGCGCGCGCTCGCCCAGGCCGTGCGCTACCACCTCGAGGATCGGATTCTTTTGTACGCCGGCAAGACCGTCGTATTCGATTGATCCGATACCATCGCGGCGTCGATGCCTACACGTATCGAGACTGATGTCTCCGTTCAGCGCTTCGGGCTCGTTTCCGACGAGAGCGGCAACCGATTGCTGTTCCCGCACGCTCTCACGCACAAGCTCGAGGGCCGCAGCGGGACCGTTAGCTACGGCGTCGATGACTGCGTACTCGAGCGCCTCGAGGGCCGGCTCGGCACGTTGCTGTGGTCCGCCGATTCGGCGTCGTTCGGCAAAGCGTGGCTGCGCGATGACGCGGGGAAGTTCGACATCGCAGTCGATCGCATCGAGATGCCGAGCGGGATCCAGCTGACGCGCGGGCAGAGCGGCGTCGAGATCATCGCACCGCAGGTGTCGCTCTCCGAGATGCGGTTGACGGTGAACGGCCCGTTCGGTCGCAGCGACAGCGACACGCCCGCGCCACCGAAGTCCGACGGCGCGCCGACCCTGAAACAGGATCGCCTGCGCTTCCTTGACTCGCTGACGGGGCGAATCTATCTGACCGTCAAGGTCGTCCTCGATCTGCCGGTGCTCGGCAAGCGCACGCTCGATCAGGACCTCAAGGTCGCGATCCAGGAGGGCCAGATCGACTTCCGCGCCCTCGAGAACAGCCTCGACTGGCTCGAGGGACGGTTCATCGACATCGAGGCCGATGGTGATCGCCTCGTGCTCTCGTTCCGGGTTCCGATCTTCGGCTCCACGCGAGAGCTGATCTCGTGGCAGCTCGATAGCGACGCTTCGACCGTCTCGTCGTTCGGCAAGGTGCCGGTTCGCTCGCTCGCGGACTTCCGCGCGAAGGGCGCGAGCGGCGGCTCGAAGCCCGACGACAAGGGAAAGCGAAAGATCCTCCAGTCGCTGGCGATCGAGGGCATCGACATCGCGATCGGCCTGCTCGCGCCGCGCTCCCTCGAGGTCGGCAACGGCCTCATCATGTTCGGTGGCGACGATCAGCCCGGCATGGTCGACCTCAAGGTCGCCGGCAGCATCCGCGACGTCGGCCCTGGCAAGCTGACCGGGGCGATCGGCTCGATCGATACGACGATCAAGGATCTCCGCCTCGGGCCGATGCTGCTCACCGCCGATCGCCTCCACTTCGACGGCCTCGAAGGCCTCGAAGTCACGTTCGATGGCTTTCGCCCGGTGAAGATCACCATGGTCGTCAGCCGCGTCACCGCGACGAACCTCGCGTTGCGGCTCGGCGGCGATCTCTAGCGCTGCTTCGGCTTCGGGCAGTCGATTGCTTCGATCGTCCCGTCGAGCTGGATCGGATAGCCCTCGATCGTGGCGCTTCCCGCGATCGAGATGGCCACGGTGGGCCCATCCTTGCCACTGCCCTGCGCTCCGAGCGTGACCTTGAGGTCCTTCACCGGATCGGGGGTTCCTCCGCCGGAGGCCGTGCGGTCCTTGTCGAACCACGTACCGGCGAGCGTCCAGTTCCCGTACGCGCGCTGCAGCGTGACCTGGGCCCACGGCCACACGCCGGAGCAGTCCTTCGGACCGGTCGACAGCACGAGGTCGTCGCCGGTGATCGTGGCGCTCGCGAGCTCAAGCTTCTTGCCGGCGACGGTGACCGATGCGGCCGAGACGTGCGAGTCCTTCGACACTCCGGCGCCATCCGGCGGTTGATCGCCGCAGCCGTGCGCGATGAACGCGCCCTCGGCGACGAGCACCTTGCCCGCGTCGTCGTCGGTGACCTTCGCGAGCTCGACCTCGACGTTGGTGCCCTTGTCGGTCGGCGTGGTGATCCGCGCGGTCGAGAACGTGGCCTTCGTCGGGTGTCCCGCGGTCCACAGATCGGTCAGGAAGATCTGCTGCGTGCCATCCGGCGCGAGGCGGCGGCGCAGCGTGGTCACGAAGTGCGTGCCGCCGGGGATCGAGTTCGTGACGCCGCTGATCAACTCCTCGCAGGAGCCTTCCTTGTCGCTGACCATCAGCCGCCACTGATCCGGCGACACGCGCTTGATGAACGCGCGGGTCATCGGCACGGGCTTGCCGTCGCGCGTGACCTTCAGCTTCTCGAACCCCGCGGTCGGCTTGACCACATCAGGCTCGACCTTCGCGCTGGAGCCCGTGTCGACGGGCTTCGGCTTGTCGTCACCTTTGCTGCCACACGCGGCGAGGAGGAGGAGGAGCGGGCCTGTTCTCACGCCGCGAAGTTATCACTAGCGCGCGGCCGTAACAGTTCGAAGCAAGGCGACGACGGAGGCACGGGCGATCGGTCGCAGCTACTCCGCACGCCACGACGGAGCTCGCTGGTTCAGTTGCGCCCCAACGACCCGAAGCTCCCAAAGAAGAGCTTTCTCTCCAGGAGAAGACTCTGCTTTGGGTCCCTCCGGGGCTTCGGGGCGCCCGAGCACACGAGCGCATGATCCGCCGCCGCGGTTCTCGATCGTCGACGCCTACGCCGACGCTACGACCTACAGGCTCTAGGGCGCCCCGGCCGGACGGACGGCGACGAATCCACGCGACCGTGCTTCCAGAAAGATGAGCCCCGAAGTTCTCGAAGGCCCTAAGGAGAGGCTTTCTCCTGCTGGAGAAGACTCTGCTTCGGGACCTTCGGGGCC
>JBBRBG010000135.1:0-25769 GCA_038206055.1 Haliangiales bacterium | reverse complement strand
CGCGCGTGGCTTCTCGACGCTTCAGCCCCACCAACTTCGGGGCCACCTCACGCTGGAAGCGCTCGTTCAGCGCGCGGAACTGATCTTCATCGACGCCTGCAGCTAGACGAAACCGGACAAGTTGAATAACGGCCACTGGATGTCGCCACCGGCGAGCGTGGGTACCAGAACCACCGGCGTCACCGGTATCCAGGGACCCACCCGGTGGAGCGCGAACGGTTCTTCGCCGCAGCCGTACCGCGGCGACGCGTGCACGAACTCAGCGTCGCGTGCATCGCGAAGCTGACCCGAGGTGGAATGCGCGGCTCGGTCGGCGCAGGCTGGTCAGGTTGAAGCTTTCGTCGGTCGGTACCCCTTTCCGTCGCAGATGAAGCGCTCGGCGCGCTCGGTGAAGCGCTCGGCAATGACCTGCGCGTTGAGCGCGTCGGGGAACACCTTCGGCCAGTCCTTGAACAGACGGTTGGTCGTGATGCAGGTCGAGCGGTGGTACTCGTAGCGTTCGGAGATGACCTGGAAGGCGAGGTTGGCTTGCGCTGGATCCATCGCGAGCACGGCGAAGTCGTCGATGACGAGGAAGTCGACGCGACAGTACCGGCGGAGCGCACGCTCGAGCTGGCCGTGGATCTCGGCGCCGGCGAGGTCGTTGAGCATGCGGGTCGCGGTGGTGAAGACGACGCGGCGCGTGGCCTGGCAGACCCGGTAGGCGAGCGCGCGAGCGAGGAACGTCTTGCCGGTGCCGGGGATGCCGATGAACAGCGGGTTGATTCCTTTGTCGAGGAACGTGAGGTCGTGGAGCGCGAGGTAGCGAGCGCGCAGCTTCTTGCGGACGGGGTCGAACTCGAAGTCGAAGCCGTCGACGGTGTTGAGCTCGGGGAAGCGTGCGTCCTTAACGCGGCGGTCGACAGCGCTCTTCATCCGACTGGCGCGCTCCTCGTCGCAGATCCGGTGAAGGATCTCGAGATCGGTC
This sequence comes from Haliangiales bacterium, assembly GCA_038206055.1. Classification (GTDB taxonomy): domain Bacteria; phylum Myxococcota_A; class Polyangia; order Haliangiales; family Haliangiaceae; genus JABFXX01. Next base: position 24,802 of record JBBRBG010000135.1, on the reverse strand, counting down.
AGGTTGTCCTTGGTGGCCTGCTCAAGCAGCGCCGGAACGAGCCGCGCCATCCCGGGCAGCCGCAGCCAGCGCAGCTTCTGGAGCAACAAGTCGAGCGAGTCGTCATCGCGTTTCATCGGAATCCTCGTCGGTGGCGGGCGGAGAACCCGGATCGCGGGTCATCGGAGTGGGAACGAGCTCGTCGTAGAGCGAGAGGTCCGGATCGCGGAGCGAGAGCGCGTCGAGCACTGGGTCGCCGAGGCGCAAGGGCGCCGGTGCCGGCGTGAGCCCCTTCTTGTGGCGGAGCACGTACTCGACGTACTCGGCGCCGACATGGCCGGTGGTCATGACCTCGGCCATCGCATCGCGGGTGGCGTGCTCGCCGAAAAGCTCGACGAGGAACACGAGCCGCACGGTCTCGCGGTGTACGGAGCGACCGCCGGCGGCGAAGATCTTGAAGTACTCGACGCCAGTGTCGTCGAGGCCGACCAAGCCGGGTGGCAGTGCATTTGCCGCGGCGCGGGGCTTGGTCTGGAGCAGCCCCTCGCGATGCGACGGATGCTCGATGTCCTCGCCGACCTTCCACGACCGGCGGTGCGCGGCGACCTCCTTCTTGCCGAGCCAGATGCTGACCACATCGTCGTCGGCGCGGACGAGCACGGTCTGGCTCGCCAGCCGCCACGGCACGCTGTAGCGATTGCGATCGAACGTGACGCGGAACATCTTGGTCACCGGGTTGGTCTCGACGTCGTCGACGTCGAACACGGTGTCCGGAATCGGCTTGAGCTTCTTCTGCTCCTCGTGCCGGAACACCAGCGACGGCACCTTGCCGGTCTCTTCGTGGCGGCGGTTATTCGCGATGTCGTCGCGCCACGTCATCGCCTGCGTGTTGAGGTCGAGCAGATCGGAAAACCGGCGGCCGGGCCAGAACCGGCTGCGGACGAAGCCCACCGGTCGCTCGACGCGTCCCTTCTCGTTGCCCTTGCGCACGTTGCAGGCGATGACCGCGAAGTCGCGCGACTTGGCGTACTCGAGGAACCGGCGATTGAACACGGTCGCGTGCGGCGCGTGCGAGAGCACGACCGTCTTCATGTTGTCGAAGATGTCGGCGGTGGCGACGCCGCCGAAGAACTTGATGCCCCGCTCCATGCAGCGAAGGAACGTGCCCATCGCCTGACTCAGCGTGAACTCGAGATACAGGAGGCGCGAGTAGCAGGCGACCATCACGAACGCCGACACGCGACGCGGACACCCGGGCAGCGCGAACCCGAAGTCGGCCCAGTCGACCTGGTACGCAGCGCCGGGCTTGAAGTCGAGCGTCAGGAACGCTTCCCTCGGCGGACGCGGACGCAGCTTCGCGATGCGGTCGCGCAGAATCGTGATGCCGCCGGTGTAGCCCAGCGGCCGGAGCCGCTCGAGGACCCCGGGCGCCGTGAACTCGGGGGTGTCGCCGAGCAGGCGCCGGATCTCCGCATCGTACAAGTCGAGTAGCGACGGGCGCGGCTCGCTCGATGGCGGTGTGCGCTCGGGTTTGCGTGCAAGTAGCCGGCGGACGGTCTTGCGCGACAACGTCAGCCGCTTCGCGATCGCGCGGATCGACAAGCCCTCGACGAGCGAGAGCCGCAGGACCTCGGAGAGCCGCGTGTCCTGCTCGGTCAGCGTGGCGGCGAGCTTGGGCAGCTTGGACATCGTCAGTTTCCGTCGGGGACGAGCCACCGCAGGTAGAGCTGGCGCAGATCGGCGAAGTCGCCGATGCCGCGAATGCGCTGGCCTCGCTGGCGACGCGCTCGTCGGTCATGGACTTCGACATCGAAGAACACCGAGCGCATGCCGATGCCCATCTCGTCGGTCAGGGCCAGGCAGAACCCGGCTTCCCGCTCTTCCACAGACAACACAACGTGGAGCTTCGCGTCGAGCCATTGCGACAATCCCTGGAGCAGCGCGATCGCCGCTCGCTCGTGATGCACCGCCGACGGCGGCGGCAAGATCGCCCGCAACAGCTCGTCGGGGCCTTGGCTCACGAGCACGCGCGTCCGCGTCGACGACGGGATGATGACCACCGTGTATTTCATCTGCATCTGCTTCGTCGTCGACCTCGGGCGTGCTCGTCGCGAGCATCGACGGGGCGTCCGGCGCGGAGCATTCAGCACGCGGCGCAACTTCCTCGCTACGAGCATCAGGCAACGCCAATGCTTCGGCCTGCTTCGCGGCGCGGTCGAGGCGCTGCGCCCGGCGGTCTTGCTTGCCGTCGTCGCCGAGGCTCCGCTCGTAGCGAGCGCTCGCGGCGCGATGACTGGCGGTAACGGCGTGCTCACGACACGCCTCGCCGCAGTACTCGTGGCCTCGATAGTCTCGTCGGCACACGACGAACGTCTCCACGCACCACACGCAGCTCAGCTCGTAAACGGGAACGTCGGCGTCCAAGGCTCCGGGTGCAGCCGCCAGAAACTTGGACGCGGACCAGGACCGTGGGACGTATGGCTCGTCGAAAGCCCGGCTCTGGGTCTACGACCGAAGGCTCGAGCTGCTGACTCGGGCCTTCACTCTTTTCGGTGCGCCGAGATCATCCGGTCGCGGAACTCGACGGGCCACTTCTCGACACGTGGTCTCCCGGTCCCCGGTGATCCTGGTGGAAGTGGTCCCCTTCAAGCCCGGTGGTGACATTTCGCGCCGTGCGCGCCGACCGCGTGCCCATCGAGCGCTTCCCGGCGTTCTTTCGCGAGCAAGCGGTCGCCGCGCGGTTCTTCCAGGATCTGATCTGGGCCGCGACGGACATCCACACGCCCGACCTCGGGGCGTTTGCGGCCGCCCACCGCAAGGTGGACTCCGGCCACTGGAAGTGGAGCGAGCACGACCTTGCCGCGACCGACCAGCCGGCGCTGACGATCGACGACTGCTTCTCGCTCGATTTCCTCGAGACCCGGATCCAGATGGGCCGAATGATCTCGGTATTCCACGACGCGACGCCGACGGAGCGTCTCGTCGCGCTGTGCGCGCTCGAGACCGCCGGCACGATCACGCTCGGAACGCTCTTCGCGTACGTCCAACGTCATCGCCTCGATCACGTGCTGTACCTCGGGGCGCCGCACGTCCACATCGAGGAGAACCAGGTCGAGGGCCTGCGAGACCGGCTCGGCGCGACGCTCGCCGGCGCCGACCCGAAGCTGCTCGCGATCGTCGATACGATCTTCGACGCGCTCGGCTGCATGTTTGCACGTGGGGCACTCCAGCACTGGCCCGACCTCGTGGAGACGTCATGACGCCCGTCGGCGAGATCGCCGCGCTCGGCGCGTTCTACTTGACCGACGTCAACGACGTGATCGCACGATACGGCGCGGCGCTCGAGCACTACGCGGAGTGGGTGCTCGGTCGCGACGCGTTCGCGTTCGTCACGCTCGGCAGGCCCGAACAGCTCGACGACGGCTCGCCCGCCGGGGCCCGGCTGCGGGCAGCCGCCGCGCACTGGCCCGCCGCGCTCACCGGCATCAAGCTCGAGCTCGGCAGCGCGAACGCGCCCACGCTCTACGTGCGGACCCTGTGCTCGTGGGCCGAGGGTGTCGCGTGGCTCGGCTCGGCCGCCGCGAAGATCCCGCCGGCGCGCACGCTCTACGGCCTCGGCTTCCAAGGCGACGTCGTGAAGACATACGCACTCACCGACGACGGCTTCATCTCCTATCGCTTCGCGGACGAGACCCTCGTCGATCCGAAAGTGTATCGCGCCGACGTCGCGTGGGATGCGATCGCATGGCCCGACGCACGCTGGGCCTCGATCGGCGCACTCGGCCGCAAGCTCGGGTTTCGCACCGCCGGTCATATCGGCCACCTGCACGGCGCGATGAAGGTCTACGTCGAGCGCACCGGCGCGATCTCCACAGATCGGTCATTCGCGTGATCGATAGCGCGTTCGCTCCAGATCGCGCCCGCGCCCACTCCAACGCACCTATCCGGGAACGGTTGCACGCCTATGTCGCCTATACGCGACCGCGGTCGATTCCCGTGACGCTGGCGATGGCGCTCACCGGCTGGCTCGCCGCGCCGGCGCACGCGCACGTCGCCACGGATATCGGATTCCTGCTCGCCGTCTATTCGATCCTCCTATGGGGAGGCACGAACGCGTTCAACTCCGCGGAGGATCGGGACACCGGGCCGGTGAATCTCATGCCCGATGCGCCGCCGCGACCTGCGTACCTCGGTGCGTTCGGGGTCGCACTCATGGTCGCCGCGATCGCCGCAGCCACGCTGCGCGGCGCTACCGCTACGCTGCTCGTCGCGACCGCAGCTGCGATGTCGATCTACTATTCGTGGCGCGGCGGACCATGGCGGCGCGGCAAGGAGGTTCCCGGTGTCGACAATGCGATCAACGCGCTCGGCTGCGGCCTCGGCAGCTTCGCGCTCGGCTGGGTAACGACCGGCGCGGCGCTGACCTCCACGCCGATCTATCTCGGCCTCGCCTGGACCGTATGTCTGTTCGGCGGCATGCCGACCGCACAGATCTTCCAGCTCGCTCCCGGCGAGCGCGACACGAACTGGACCTCGTGGCTCGGCGCCGCCCGCACGCTGCGCCTCGGCTCGGTGCTGTTCGCCCTCCACCTCGCGCTGCTCGCGCCCGTCTCGCGGTTCGGCGTCCCGACCATCCTGTGGACCACCGGCGTCGGCGCAGCCATTGTCCACAGTGCATGGTGGTCGCGTACGCCGTTTCGCGATCCCTATCGCCGTATGCTGCGCCAGATGGCGTTCCTCACTGCAGCGCAGCTCGCGTGGGCGATCGGCGCGGCTCAGGGCGCGTGATCCCCGACGTCGGGTCAGCGAACGTCTCGCCGATTCATGCGTCACCCTCATCAGCGGGGGGCGGCAAGGGCTACGCCGGCTACCTCGCGGCGCAGGAGAACAGCGATCACCGCCACGTTCGCGCGCGTGCTGGGGAACCGGGAGATCGGCAGCTGCAGATACTACTCGCCCGGTCAGCGGTTCTGGATCGCGTCGCGCACGCGTGGCCGCTACGCCGACGGTTCCGTCATCTGCGGGGCGCCCGAGCATCCGGCCCACGATGCGCAGGCCACCATGAATCCCACGCTCGTGATCGAGGTCCTGTCGCCGAGCAGCGAAGGCGACGACGACGGCGACAAGCGCAGCGACTTTCAATCGCTCGCGTCGCTCGAAGCGTACGTGCTCGTCGCCCAGGACCAGCGGCAGGTGAAGGTGTGCACCACATCGGGTGCCCCGAAATCGACGCGTGCTCGTCAGCGACGCGCGCGGGCAATGATCTCGGGCAGCACCGCGAGCACCCGCTCGATCTCCTGAGCCGTCGTCGTGCGGCCGAGGCTGAACCGCACCGCCTCCCGTGCCTCCTCGGGACTCTGGCCGATCGCGAGTAGCACCGGTGACGGCTTGATCGAGCCGCTCGTGCATGCCGCGCCGGTCGAGACGCTGATGCCCGCGAGGTCGAGTGCGATCACGATCGATTCGCCGCGCGCACCGGGGAACGCGGCGTTGACGGTGCCGCCGATCCGCGCACGATCGGCACCGTTGATCCGCGCGCCGATCGCAAGGAGCCCCGCCTCGAGCCGCGCGCCTAGCTCGGTGACGCGTGCCCAGTCGGCCACATCGATCGCGACCGCCGCGGCGCCGAAGCCGGTGATCCCAACCGTGTTCTCCGTGCCGGCGCGCCGACCGCGTTCCTGGTGGCCCGCATCGACACCGTCGTCGGAATCGATCCTCGTGATAAGCGCCCCGGTGCCCTGCGGTCCGCCGATCTTGTGTGCCGAGATCGCCATCGAATCGGCCGTGACGTCGGTGAGCGTGCGCTTGGCCGCCGCCTGGACCGCGTCGACGTGAACCAGGGCCGCCCCGCGCGTCGGCAGCTCCGCGATCGTCCCCAGCTCGTGATTGACGAGCGTGATGGCAACGAGCCCGGCGGCCGCTGGCTCGCCGCGCCGCCACCCGCGCGCGAGGAGCCCGGCGACGGCGCCGGCGAGCGAGGGATGGTCGGCCCCCGAGGACGCCACGACCCGCGGGAGGCCCCGCCGCTCGACCTCGGCCACCAGCCGCGAGATCCCGAGCCCGTTGGCCTCCGTCCCGCCGCTGGTGAAGATCACCTGCTCGCGCGGCCGGCCGGCCAGCGCCGCGACCTGGTTGCGTGCCGTCTCGACGAGATCGCGCGCGGCCCGACCCTCGGTGTGCACGGATGACGGGTTCCCGAGGACGTCGAGGGCCCGGACCATCGCCGACCGGGCGGCCGCAACTAACGGCGCCGTGGCATTGAAGTCCAGGTAGATCCTCGCGTTCGTTGACATACGGGCCTAGCTCCCTTCTGATTGGTACCACCAACGTGGCGGATGACGCGGGCGCGCTCCTCGTTCGTTCGGGACTGGTCACCACCAGTGCCTTGGACGACGCCCGCGCGCGCGTCGAGGCGAGCGGTGGGACCATCGGCGAGCAGCTGGTGGCGATGAGCGCGATCAGCGACGACGCGCTGACCGACTTCTACCGGTCCCGGTTGCTCGTGCCGCAGGTCAACCCGAACACGCTGGCCCGGTTGCCGATCAAGGTGGTCGCGGCGATCCCGAGCGACATGGCGATCGAGCTGCGCGCGATTCCGGTCGCGTTCGACGGCGACAACAACCTGACCATCGCGATGAGCGATCCGTCGGACCGCCACGCCGTCGACGAGATCACGTTCTTCACCGGCGCGTACGTGGTGCGCGCGGTCGCAACCCAGATGCAGATCGCGTGGTGCCTCGCGCACTACTACGGTCACGTCACCGCGCTCGGTCAGAAGCTGATGCAGAGCACGGGCTCCACGCAGCCGATGTCGCCGCCGGTGACGCGGACCAAGGGCCTGACCGGGAAGGTGGAGGCGATGCGCCACCGCGGGGTCGTGCCGCAGACCGGTCCGGTCAACGTGCCGCGGCCGAACAGCGGCGAGATCGTGCTCGCGGCGCTCGGCGCCGATGACTCCACGCCGCCGCTCCCGACCACGCCGCCGCCGAAGGTCGAGGAGCCGATCCGCGCGGTCAGTCAGCCCGACGTCGATTCGGACGGCGTGCCCGACAGACCCCGCGCGCGCAGCGTCTCCGGCGAGATCCGTGTTCCGGGCCGGCGCGCGCCGTCGATCCGGCCGGCGATCGAGGAGGCGCTCGAGGACGACGAGAGCGGGCCGGTGATCACGATGGAGGTCAACGAGCCGACCGATGAGGATGAGACAGGGCCGCGCATGGTGCCGGTGCAGCGGCGACGCAAGGTGAAGTCCGATCCGCCGGAGCTGTACGCGCGTGCCGGCGAAGTCGATGTCGACACGGGACCCGTCCGCAAGGTCGATCTCGAGGAGGCGCGGATCATCATCGAGCCCGAGCCGGTGAAGCCGCACCCGACGATGCTGGTCACCGAGCGCTCGGGCGAGATGCAAATGATCGCGCGACCGGAGCCATCTGCCGCGCCGTCGCGCACGATCGAGATCTCCGACGATACCTCCGCCGCGGTGATGATCACCGACCGGCCGGATCGCGGCGATCGCGACGACTCCGACTCGCAGCCGATCCTCCTCGACCGCCGTCGCCCGAGCGATCAGCCGGCCAACGTTGCCCACCAGCGCGCCCCGTCGGCAGACGATGACGATGACGACGAGGTGCTGGTCCTCGAGTCGCGCAAGCCGAAGCTGACGCCGACACGCCCGGCGCGCCCGACCCAGGTCGGCATCGGTGCCCTGCCCGCCCAGACCGCGCTCCGGCAGCACCGCGATACCGAGGCGACCGCGATCCCCGACATGGTCGACGACGGCCCGACGACCTCGGAGTCGCTGCCAAACGATGATCCGACGGTGCTGACCTCGCCCGCACCGCGCGGCGACGACACCTCCGACGAGACGCTCGCCGCACCACCCTCTCCCGACGACACGAAGAGTCTGCCGGCGGCACCGCCGCGCCCTCGCTCGGCGAATCGCCCGAGCTCGGACCCCGACGATGACGATGACGATGCGCCGCACGTCGGCCGCACCACGCGCGTGATGTCCGTCCTCCAGCTCGACGCGGCAATTCCGCAGCGCAGCTCCGACGTGGTGCCCCGGCACCTCGCGAAGAAGCCGGCGGCGCCGGCCAAACCTCTCGAGCACGACGAGGTCGACGACGGCTGGGGCCCACCCGGCACCACGATCCCGCCGCCACTGCTCGGCGCCGTCCCCGGGTCCGAGGATGACGGCGAGGGCGAAGCCGAGAGCACCACGGGACGCATCCCGGTCTCGAACCCCGATGCCACGCCGCTGATCGTCGGGCCGGCGGTCCCGCCGCAGGCGACGCGTGACTCATCAGGCGGCGTGCAGACGCCGGCCCGCGCCCTCGAGGAAGCGACGTCGCGGATGATCGAGCTGATCCGCGCGCTCGAGCGCGCACACGAACGCGACGACGTCGTGGCGGTGATGGTCGATCACCTCGCCGAGACGCACCGGCGCGCCGGGTTCTTCGTCGTCAAGCGCGACGAGCTCACGGTGTTCTCGATCAAGCCGAGGCCGGGGACGATGCCGTTCGCCACCCTGCGCCTCGATCGCCCTTCGACGCTCGCCGATGTGGTCGGCACGCGGTTGCCCTACCGCGGCCCGATCCCCGACGACCCGAGCCGGCAGTTCCTGGCGACCGTGCTGATCGTCTGCCCGCCGGAGATCCTGCTCGTGCCGGTGACGGTGCGCGAGCGCGTGGTCGGCGTGCTGTTCGCAGAGAACCGCACGCGCCACACGTTCGACGATCAGCTCGCGTTCGCGTCGCGCGCCGCGGGCATGGCGCTCGAGCGCGTCCTCCAGGCAAAACGTCCCTAGCGACCGGCGCGCAGCCGGTACTCGTACTCGCGCTGGCGCCGCTCGGCGACGTCTTTGAGCTCCGCCCATAACGCGGGGAACGCGCCCGCGAGCTCGTAGAAGTCGCGCGGCGGCAGCGCGAGGATCTCCACGTCGCCCGCTGCGATCACGTTCCCCATCGCCGGCACGCGGTGGAGCAGCGCCACCTCACCGACGTACTCGCCGAGCGCCACGGTACCGACCTGGATGATCTTTCCGTCGGCGCGTTCGACGCGCACGTCGAGCCGCCCCTTGGAGACGAGTACGAGCGGATGCGCCGTCTCGCCTTGCCGGATGATGGTCGTGCCGTTCGGCACCGCTCGGCGCTGGAACCGCTGCAGCACCTGCGCGCGGCGCTCGACGGGCAACGGCGCGAAGAACTGCGTGGTCAGCACCGAGCTGGTGGGCGCGCGCTGGCGAATCCCCGGCATCTCGCGCGGCTGCGTCTGATCCTCTTCGCGGTGGATCATGCCGGGCGCAGGCGTTTCGATGTCATCGTCCGGATCGTCGAGGTCCGCGCGCTCGAACGGGACGGTCGGCGGTGGCCGCGACAGCCGTTCGGCTTCGGCCGATTCGATGCGCGGGCGCTGGCGGGTCTCGAGCTCCGCGGCAACGTCGACCTCGCTCGCACGCATGCTGCCGGAGAGCGTCGCGGAGATCCGGCGCGCGGCGTTGGCGAGCCCGCTCGACGGCCGCGTCGCGTCGTCGCCCGGGCGGGTATCCGCCGCGTCGGTCAGCTCGGGTTCCGTGACCATGCTCGGCCGCTCGACGCCCGTGATGAGATCGGTCTCGGAGAGCTTGCTCAGCATCGACGTCGTGGGATCGTGGACGTGATACGGCACCGCGCGCGGCAGCGGGGTCTCGTCGATCGACGAACGCCGGATGCGCGGGCGCGAGGAGTCCCGGCCCAGGATCTGCGGGATCGGTTGCGCGGGGCGATCCGGAATCACGGGCGCCGCGACGAGCGTTCCCACGTCGATGTCGACGTCGACCTCGCGGTCGCGCACGGGTGATGCCGGCTGGCTGGGCGACGGCGGCGGCGGCGGGATCAGCACCGCGAGGAGCGCGCGACTCGCGGAGTCGTTCGGCGCGATCTCGATGAGGCTCCTGCACACCGCGATCGCCTGCTGCACGCGGCCCTGATCGCGGTACGCCACGGCGACGGAGCGATACAGCTCGATGGCGTCGCTCATGCGCGCGACCTCACGATAGGCGGTGGCCAGCGCGATTCTCAGCCCGAGGTTCTCCGGCTCGTCCCGGTGCCGTTTCTCGAGCTCCTTGAGCTTGCTCACTCGCGTCCCGCCCGGCTCGCGTCCGTCTAGGACGGCGTGAGCGAGACCTGCGCCTTGAACGTCATCGCAGGTGAGTTCTGCGGCAGCGCCCACTTGCTGGCCACAGTCTTGATGCACGAATCGAACGTGCCGCCGAGAGACGGCGAGAAGTTCGCGTCGCGATACGCGCCAGCCTGAGAGAAGCTCGCAGACACGGTCAGCGTGATCGTCCTGGCCTGGAGGGTGGTGTCCTTCTTGAGGGCGGCCTCGTAGCACTTCTGGATCGCGCCGCGAGACTTCGCGACGACATCGATGAACTGCTTCGACGCTTCACCCGCAAGCTTCGTATCGACAGGCGGATTCGTGCCCACCGGGCCCGGCTTCACCGTGAGCGTGTTGCCCTCGATGGTCACCGTGATCTCGTTACCAGTGGCCGTGCCTTTGTCGCGCATCCACTGCGCCTTCTCGTCGGTGAGCTGGGTGATCAGCTTGTCCTTCTCCGCCTTCGCCTCCTGGCACTTTTTGAGATCATCGGCGGTCTGCGGATTGTCCACAGTCTTCGTCTCGCCCTTGCATCCAGCAGCGACCGCTGTCGCGAGCACCACGAGCTTCATCAGAGGGGTACGCATCTTCAGCTGTCTTTCGTCCTTGATGCTATGGGGTCGTGAGGGTGGATGCCAGGTCGCTCGATAAGGTCGCGGATGATCTGGCCGCCATTGACGTGCTCGACAACGACTCGCTGAGCGCGCGCGGGATCCATCCGATTATACAGAGCCGTCACTCCGCGCGGGCCCGGTAGCGTGGCAAACCCACTCGTGGTCAGCCCGCCGGGCTCCACCGTGAGGATCTCCCTCACCAGGACGTTGGGCCCCTGTGTGCACCTGCCAAAGCAGCTCTGCCACACCAGCTCGGTGCGTTCGCGAGCGCCATTCGCCTCGAGCGCCGAGCGGAATGCCTCGTGAAGGACGGCAGAGCCGCGGCGGTCTCCGCACTCGGGCCCCCGACAGATCACAATCCTGAACCGGCGATCGGGCAAGTCTTCTGAGCGTGACTGGGTCACGCCCCGGTGTCAATCAAGGTCAATCGCCGAGCGCGTCGCGGACAAGCTTCGCGAGGGCCGGCTTGGTGCGAGGATCTGCGGCGACATAGGCGAGGACCGCCCGATCGGCGGGCATGGCGGACCCTGACAGCGCTCCGACGATGGCCTTCTGCCAGCCGGCATCGCCGCCGAGGTCGTCGTCGGCATGATAGAGCAGCAGGTGCGAGATCAACGCCGGGCGCTCCGCACCGTGGCCGATCGCGGCCATCGCAGCGATCACCCAGGTCAGCTCGGGGCTCGAGGTGGTCGCTGCATCGAGGTGGAACTGCAGCGCCGCGAGCGCAGCGCCAACGTGCTTCGGATCGAGCGCGATGTCGGGCGAGCCGAGGCCCGCGATCGCCTTCGCGACCGGAGCCAGTGCATCGGGCTCGGTGCCGGCGATGTAGTCGGTGTGCACGGCGAGCTGCTCGGTGAGCACCGGCAGACCCGCCGGGTCGTGGCGTGCCGTCAGCAGGTCGACGACCGTGTCCTTGAGGCGCTGTGGTGCACGGGCATCGGCGAGCACGGCGAGCAGCTCGGCCGTGACCTGCGGGCCCGGCTGCTTCGCGAGCGCGATCACCGCGAGCTCCTTCACCCGATCGAACCGCGCGTCATGATCGCGCGCGATCGAGACCAGCGCCTGTGCGGTCTCGTTCGCGATCTGCTCGCTCGACGGGGCCCATCCATCCGCATCGAACGTGGCGCCGAGAACTTGCTGGGTGATGCCGAGCGACTTCTTCGCGCGCACCCCACCGGTCTGCGGATCGAGCGCGACGATGTCGCCGGTCGTCGAGATGGCGACGATCACGCTGCCCGTGTGCTCCGACGCGACGAGCTCGACGCGTGGCTGGCTGTAAGCCCACCGCATCTCGCCGTCCACGCCGAATCCGAACAGGAAGCGGAAGTAGTGCACCGCGAAGCCATCACCGACGAGCTTCATCGGCCCGCTCTTCGTGTCGACGCTCGACCATAGAATCCGCGCGCGATCCGCCGCGGTGTAGCTCTGCTGGATCCGATCGTACGCATCGGGGCTGTAGCTGGTGCGCTCGAGCTGCGGCGGGACCTTGACCTTGCCATACGTCGCCTGATCACGCTTGCCGGTGACGCTCCGCTCGTCGAGACGGAACATCCCCTGGCGCGAGCCGTAATACGCGACGTCGCTCGTGACGCGCAGCGTGCTGATCTGCTCGTCGAGCCCGCGCAGGCGCGTGAGCTGCTTTCCGGTGCGACCGTCGATGATCGACAACCACTGGCTGAGAAACGGGACGTACACCACGCCGCCGTGCGCAGCGGGTGCACCGAGCTGACCCGAGGCGTCTTCCGTCCACAACCGACCACCGTTGCCACCGTCGTACGCGACGAGCCACCACGTGCTGCCGCTCTTCGTCACGAGGTAGGCGCGCTCGCGATCCGCGGCGAGGCCAACGAGCTCGCCGTCGAGATCGGCTTTCCAGCGCGGGGCGCCGCGGGCCTGATCGCGCGCGACGAGCTGCTTGCCCTCGATGGCGACGATGAAGTCCCCTCCGACGGCGATCCGTGACTGGACGTCCGCGTCGGTCTTCCACAGCACGTTTCCGGCGGCGAGGTCGTACGCGATGATCGTCTTCGGCGCGCCGGCGGCAAGCGCGAACAGCCGCGGCTGACCGCTGGTGTTGATCGGCGTCGGCTGCGCGGGGAGCGTGCGCTGGTGCAGCGCCTGGGTCAGCGCGTAGGCGTTGTTCTCGTCGGAGGACAGCCGGAACACCGATGCGTGACCACAGGCAGCGAGGACCGCAGCGATCAGGATCGCAGCGAGCTTCGACATCACTTCCCTCCCAGGCGTGCGTCGACGACCATCTGCGCTTCGCCGCGCGACGGCCGCGGCGGTGTCTTCGGCGTGGCGTCGAGGTACTCGGTGAGCACGGTGACCGCCGAGGGATCCTGGATCTTCGCGATCGCGCGCACGATCTCGACGCGCGCTTCATCGGGGCCGAAGTCCGCGCGCTTGAGGATCGCACCCAGCGCGATAGCGAGTGACGGATCAGGAACCTTGCCGAGTTGATCGGCGAGTCGGCGTGCGAGCTCTGGATCCGCGAGCTGCGCGAGTGCGCGGGCCGACGAGTCCTCGCCCTTCGCGAGCAACGCGATCAGCGCGTCCACCGCGCCCTTGACGCGCCCCCGACCAGCGGCGCCGGCAGCCGCGGTGCGCACCATGCCAACGGGGTCGTGGAGCCCGGCGACGATCACGGCCTGCGCCGCGGGATCGGGGTACATCGCGAGCGTGGACAGCGCGACGATCCGCACCCCCGGCGTGTGATGACCGGCGTAGCGCTTGAGCGCGACCACATCCGACGGCGCGGGGTGCAGGCCGAGGGCGGTCATCGCCGGCACAGCGACCTCTGGCGAGAGGCCGAGCGCGAGCGCATCGAGCAGCGCTTCGTGTGCGGCCGGCGACTTGCTGGCGCCGAGCGTCTCTGCGGCCTTCGCGGCTGCCTCGGGCTCGTTGCCGTTGAGCGCCGCGAGCTCCGCCATGGAGGCCTCGGGCGCCTTGGCAGGCTTGGGGCCCTTTGCCATTGCGGTCCCGGACAGCGCGATCATCAGCATGCCTGCGCGCCAACGCCAAATGCCTCTGATCATGGTGGCCTCTGGGGGCCGTCGTACCCAAAACCCGGTCGACATTCAACAATTGGTGTTCCGCATTCGGTAGAAGTGACGCGTGGATCCCGCTGTCCTCCCGATCCTGTCGTGTCCACGCTGCCGCACCGCCGGCCCGTTCCGCGACACCCGGGCGCCACGCTGTTCGAGCTGCGGCATGGAGCCGGGTTGGGCGGCGACCGGCGTTCTCGACATGATCGACACGACCCACGGGGAGCCGCATGCCACGACCACCGAGGCGCGACTCATGGAGAGCGACCTGGTGGCGCGGATCTATGACCGGTTCTGGCGCCCCACGTTCGTCCGCTTGCTGGCCGGCAAGGGCGCCGGCGCTGCGGTTGGCGGCCTCGCGGGTGAGCTGTTCATCCACAAGCACGGCCTCGCCCTCGACGATCGGCCGGGCCCGTGGCTCGATCTGTCGTGCGGTCCCGGCGCATTCGCGCGGGCGCTCGCGGCCGCCGCGCCCGGCGCCCTCGTCGTCGGGCTCGATATCTCGCGCGCCATGCTCGAGGTCGCAGCGCAGCGCACGGGCGGTTACACCAACGTGGTGCTCGTCCGCGCCGATGCGCACTCATTGCCGTTCGTCGATGGTGCGTTCAACGGCGTCAACAACGCGGGGGCGCTCCACGCCTACGACGATCCCGAGCTCGTGTTCCGCGAGATCCGCCGCGTGCTCAAGCCCGGCGGCCTGTACATGGGCTCGACGTTCGCCGAGGCACCGTCGCTGCTCGGCCGGCTGACCGCGCGCGCGGCCGGCATTCGCCGGTTCGAGCCGAACGAGCTGCGTGCGTGGCTCCAGCGGATCGGTTTCGCGGACTACGAGGACGTTCGCCTCGGCGGCGCGCTCGTGTTCCGCGTGCGCCGCCCGTAGCTCGGCAGCTACCAGGTCGCGCCGACGATCGGCATCGCGAGTCCGGGCTGCGGTGCGAGCTCGCGTGACAGTGGCGCGACGCCGAGCATGCCGAGGCCCCAGCGTCCATCGGAGCTGCGGCCGAGCACGGCGGGCGGCGCGTCGTCGACGGCCTTTACCTTCTCGGCGCCCTCCTTGACGTCGAGACCCGCATCCATGTTGCGGGTCAGCCGGAACCCGACGTACGCACCTGCGAGGATGCCGACGGTCGAGAGCAGGCCGACCACGCGCTCGTCCGCGGTGGTGCTCCGATCGTGGATGCCCGCGTAGAGGAGGAACGGGATGCCGCCACCGGCTGCAGCGAGCCCCGCGACGCGCAGCATCCGCCGCGGCGTGGTGTTCGTGTTCGGCGCCGCGACGAGACCCACGATCACGCCGGCGGCTGCGCCGAGTACGCCGTTGACCGAGTACGCCTCGCTCTCCGCCGGCTGCATCAGCATGCCGATCGTGAAGCCGCCGAACACGCCGATGCCGGCCATCGTATCGACGAGCGCGATGTCGCCCTCGGTGTAGTTGTTGCGCGTCGCGAGGCCCGCGCCTGCGAACAGACCGATCGTCGAGCCGATGCTGGCGCCGACGAGGACCTCGCGCGCTGTGGTGCCTTGGGTCTTCACCGCGTCGGCGATCAGGCCGCCGGCGACACCGGCCCACACGCTGCCGGTCCCCGCGGTCCGGATCTGCGCGTCGCTCCACCCGAGCTTGTCGGTCAGCTTCGGTGCGAGCAGCGCGCCGCCCGCCGCACCGAGGAGGCCAACGGGAATCGCCCCGCCGGCAGGCGTCGACTTCGAGAAGAACGAGCCGATCGTCGTGCCGATCAGGCCGAGATAGAGGCCGCCGTGCACGCGTGCGGGTGTCACCATCGGGCCGCGCGAGCCTTCGTCGTGCGGCGTCACCACGGGCGGCGTCACGATCGGCTCCACGGGTGGAGCGACGACCTTCGACCCCTCTCCCTCGATCCCGAGCTGCTTGTTGATCGCGGCGATCAGGAACTTCGCATGCTCCGCCGCCTGCCCCTTCGGGCTCGCGACGATCGCTTCGACCGCGAGCTGCTTCGCATCGACGAACACTCTCGCGTCGTAGAGATCCTGCGAGCGCTGGACCAACGATTCGGCGACCTGCTCGGCGAGAATCTGATCGGGCGTGACCTCCGGCGGTCCATACGGATCTGCCGGTTGATCCGGGACCGGCGCGGGCGCGGGTACGGGGGCGGGCGCAGGTGGCGCGTATGGATCCGTGGGCTGCGCTGCCGCGACGCCTGTGCTGGCGATCACAACTGCGAGGAGAACGCGGCGCATACCCTACGGAGGTACCATCACGAGCGTGTCGGCGCCAAGGGCGGGTTGATCGGTCCGCTCTCGACCCTGCGTGCCGGGTCTTTCCAGGTCTTCCGGTAGAAGTACATGAACACGACCTGGACCGCCGACAGGATCGGCACCGCGAGCAGCGCGCCAACCAGCCCGTAGCTGTTCTCGCCGAGGAACAACGAGAAGATCACGAGCACCGGATGGATCTTCGCGGCGGTGCCGATGATCTTCGGGTTGAGGAGGTTCGCCTCGATGAAATGGATGCCGATGATCCACAAGGTCATGGCGACGCCGCGGAACACGTCGATTCCCTCACCTCGCGAGACCAGCGCGACCAGCACGATCGGCACTGACGACAGGATCGATCCGAAGATCGGAATCAGCGACAGCATGCCGGCCACCATCGCGAGGATCAGGCTGTACTTGACGCTGAAGATCAGCAGGCCGATGTACGTGAGCACCGCGTTGATGACGCAGATCAGCAGCTGACCGCGGATCACGCCGGAGAGCCCGCGATCGATATCGGCGACGATGATGTCGTAGTCGTCACGCACGTTCGCGGGGAACAGGGACCTCAAGAACGCGTGCACCTTGTCGAGATCGATCAGGATGAACGCGCCGATCATCAACGTGAAGAAGAACAGGAAGATGCCGCGGATGAACCCGGCGATCAGCGACTGACCGAGGCGCACGAGGTCGTTGAGCTTGCTCTGCAGCCCGACGAACCCCTGCTTGACGTACGAGCGCAGCTTGTCCTCGGTGGTGGCCGCTTCCGGGGGCGCCTCGTTGCCGTGCAGGAGGTAGCTGCCATCGGCGTTCGCCTTGACGTCGAAGCCGTTGCCGGTGAGCTGGACCGCGAACCGTCCATCGGGCAGCGGCGTCAGCGTCAGCGCGGTGCCCGGCGGCAGCGGCACGTCCGAGATCGCAGCCGGAGCCTCGTCGACCGCCTTCTTCTCCGTCAGCGAGGGAAACCGCTGCTCGAGCCAGCGCGCGATGTCGGGCGCCCACTCGTCGTTCATCTTCTTGAGCAGCACCGGGGTTTCCTTGCCGAGGCGCGCCACATCGCTCGACAGGCGCGGCACGAGCAGGAACAAGAATCCGGCGACCGCCGCGATGAACACGAGGTAGCACATGATGATCGCCACCCCGCGCGCCATCCGCTTCGTGCCGTTTTGGCGCATGGTCATGCGCTCGATGATCGGCGCGAGGATGTACGCGATCAGGCTCGCGAATACGAACGGCAGCAGCACCTCGCGGCCGACGTAGAGGATCAACACGACGAACAGCGGGAAGCCCCAGCGCGACAGGAACTTCCGGCCCGGGCTCTCGACGCCGAACCACGTGCCGGTGCGGCTCCGCATCGGCCCACTGACCGGGCCCGTGATCGACGGATCCGTCGTGGTGCGCGGTATCCCGCCGGAAGGCGGTTCCCCGGGCGGATCAGCCGGCGTCATCGCGGCGGGTATACCAGAAGTCGCTCAGCGATCTTTGCGCAAGACGCCGGAGAACCAGCCGCCGACCCTGCCGAGCAGCGAACGCCGCGTTCCGGCGGCAGCGAGCTCGTCGTCGCTGAGGCCCGGATCGAGCGTCGGCATTGGCAACGCTTCATCGGGTGCGGCCCCGAGCAGACCCTCGGGCCGGCTCACGCGCGGCGCAGCGCGGCGCTCGCGGGGTGCAGCGGGAGGTGGCTCGACGCCCGTCTCCATCCGCAGCGTGTCCCAGCGGCGGCACTGCCCGCAGCGCCACGAGAACGGACCGGGACGGTTGCCGCAGTGCGCGCACTGCCAGCGGCCGCGCAGCGCCCAGGCGAGCGCGCCCTGCTCGGCGACCAGGACCTCGAGCGCGCTCTTGACGCGATCGGCCTCACCGCCGGAGAGCGCGAGCCGCGCATTCGCGACGCGCGCTGCGAGCGCCTCCGGGAACCGCGTCACGAGGTCCTTCGCGAGCGCTTCCTGCGCCGACAGATCACTGGCCGGCGCGAGCTGGGCGCGGATCAGCGCGATCTCGAGTCGCGGCCCGGTCTGCGCTTCCACCTCGGCCAGCACGGCGAGCACGCGGTCGCTGACCGTGTCGCTCGGCTTCGTCGATGGCACGAGCGCGACGTCTTGCGGGGGCACGGCGAGCGCGGTCTCCGACGAGCCCGCGAGCTGCGGCGCATCGCTCGCTAGGTCACCCTCCCCCTCCTCGAGGTCATCGGCCTTCGCCTTCGCGGCTGCCTCGGTCTCGCCGGCGATGCCCTGCTCCGACGCGATCAAGCCGGGCAGCAGATGCGGCGCGAGCGCCGGTTCCGCGACGAGCGCCTGCTTGAGCCGCTCGATCGCGCCGCGATGGTTACCGCGCGCCGCCGCGAGCTCCGCTGCCGCCGCGAAGAAGTGCCCAGACTCCTGGTGCTTGAGCGCTGCCTTGAGCAGCTGCTTCGCCGAATCGAGGTCGTCGCGACCGAGCGCCGCCTGCGCCGCGGCGACAAGGAGGTGATGCTCGCGGAGCCCGGTGTCCTCGTTGCGCCGCTTGCCGAGGCGCTGCCACAGCCCGGCGGCCTCGTTGAACCGCGCCTGCTCCTCGTAGAGCGCCGCGAGCGCGCGCAGCGCACCCTCGTGACCGGGCTCGTCGAGCAGCACTTCTTCCATCGCGCGCGTCGCGCGTCGCGGCATCCCCGCGGCACGGAAGTCGAGGCCGAGCTCGTACATCGCGCGCTGCCGCAGCTTGCGCTTGTCCCGCTCGCGCAGGGCCAGCGCCTGGTGGACTCGGATGGCGCGCTCGTGCTCACCCTTGCTGCGGAACATCGCACCGAGGGCGAAGTAGGGTTCCACATCGTCGATGTTCTCCTCCACCACCGTCCGCAGCTCGCTGACGACGGTGTCGTGATCGCGGGCGATCAAGTGAGAGAGCGCGCGCATGTACGCACGGCTATGGCGCGCGGTGCGGCGCAGCTGTCGATCATCGGGAACGTAGTAGCGGCCGATCAACACGCCGGCGGCCATCGCGCCGAGTCCGACGAGCATGACGATGAGCGCCGCCCCCATCAGCGCGCGTCCATGCCGTCATCGTCGAGCGCGTTCATCACGCGCGCGGCCTGCAGGTTCGGCAACTCGGGCAGATCCTCGAGCGGTGCGGGCTCGGTGAACGGAAGGTTGCGCAGCTTCGCGAGCTCCTTCTCGAGGCGATTGATCAGTGACTCGTACTGCCGGCGCCGCCAGACGTAGAACATACTCCACAGCACGATGCCGGCGAGCAGCACCGCCGCGGCGAGCCAGCCACCGATCAGCGCGGGCAGCCAGACCTCGTGTGGGCGCTCGCCGAACAGACCCTGCAGCCACGGATGGATCGATACCGGGATCCAGCCCGAGTTCGCGACGAGGAACAGGCCGGCGATCACGCCGAGACCGATCAGCGACAGGATGACCGTCGCGGTCGCGATCAGGCGGAGCCAGCGAATCACGCGCTCATCCTATCACCAGCCGGCGGCAGCGCGGATCGCGGGCACGACCTGCGTGGCCATCTTCCGCTGCGTCGCTTCGCTCGGGTGGTAGTCGCAGCCGATGCCATCGGCCTGCTGCTGCTCGGCGATGTCGACAACGGTGATCGTCGGATCCGCGAAGTGCGCCGCGATCGCGTCGAGACGTGCGCGCATCTGCGTGCGACCGGTGCCGCTCATCAGCGAGCTCGTCGCGAGCAGGATCGGCACGCCCGGAGCGTGCGCGCGGACCGCATCGGTGATGAAGCGCTTGTAGGCGTCCTCGTAGCCCGGGCCCGGATCGCCGCCGTTGAAGTCGTTCGTACCCAACCCGATCACGATGACATCCGGCACCGTCGAGAAGTCCCAGCTCGGGCTCGGCTGGTCGGCGAACATCCGCGCGTACTTGAGCGGCATCGTGTCGACGTTCGGCGTGGTACCGCCGCCGCAGCAGTTACGATACATGCCGATGCCCGAGTACGCGATCGCGAGATGCGCCGCACCGAGGTCATGCGCCGCGAATGCGCCCCACGCACGGCTCTCCGCTTCGGTCGCGTTCGAGAACCCGCACGGGTTCTGCCCGAGCACACCGTAGCCCGCGGTGATCGAGTCACCGATGAACTCGACGAGCTTGGTCGCGCGCGCGGTGGGCACCAGCGTCGCCGCGACGAAGCCATCGAACCGCGTCGTCCCGACGAACGACTCCGTGCGCTTCGCGATCTCGATGTCGTGCTCGCCGACGGCGAGACCGGCGACCACCATGTACATCTGTGTGCCGTTCGTCAGATGGAGGGGAGTGCGCTGCGTCCCATCGACCGTGATCTCGAGCCAGTCGTCACCGGCCTCGCGAAAGGTCGCGCGCAGCTCGGTGCCTGAGAACCGCGTGACGATCGCGGAGCCTGGCCATCCCGCGGCGTGCAACGCGTCCCACCGCCCGTAGAAATGCACGTCCTCGAGGTTCGGCGGTGGTGCGTCGATCGCGCCGTCACCCTGACTCGCGTCGCTGGGTCCGCCGCCGTCGTCACCGCACGCGGCGACCATCAGCAGCACGCTCACCGCCTCGCAAGCTCGGCGAACTTTCCCCACGACCCGCATGCTCTCTATCGTAGACTGGATCCCATGCGGGGAGCCCTGATCGGCTTGATGTTCGCGTGCGCGTGCGGTGGTGGCGGAGGTGGTGGTGGTGACGACACCAGCGGCGACGGCGGCATGACGTTGCCAGACGGCAGTGCCGGGATGCCGACGCTGCGCGAGCGGCAGCGCGATCTCGCGATGGCCCTGCGCGGCTCGCCGAACTTCATGATCGGCCTCGGCAACGACAACAGCGGGCCGTACAGCCACGACGTGCCGATCGATCTGCACTACGTGTATCTGGTCGGCTACGGCGATACCGGCGGCTGGCCGACGTGGAACACGCAGGGCAACTACCCGCTGTTCTTCGCGCAGACCGCCGGCACGCACCAGGTCACGCCGATGTTCACGTACTACCAGCTCGCCCTCGAGCTCGAGCAGGGCAACGACGCCACGCTGAACAACACGGCGAAGATGCACCAGTACCTCGTGGACGTGAAGCTCCTGTTCCAGCGCATCGCCGACAACGGCAAGCCCGCGGCCGTGCAATTCGAGCCCGACTTCTTCGGGTACCTCATGCAGCGTGCCGCGATGGGCAAACCGCCGGATCAGCTCGCCGCAAAGGTCCACCACGCGGATCTCGCGGAGTGCGCGGCGCTGCCGGAGACAGCGGCCGGGCTCACGCGCTGTATCATCGCGCTCGGCCGGGCCGTCTCGCCGACGACGAAGATCGGGTTCCACGCCTCGATGTGGGGCTCGTACTACGACCCGCTCGATCCGAACGCGAAGATCGAGGACTCCGGCATCGCGGTCGCAAAGTTTCTCCGTTCGGTCGGCGCGGATGACACCGACTTCGTCACGGTGGAGACGCTCGATCGCGACGCCGGGTTCTGGGAGACCTCCGGCGGCGGCGCGACCTGCTCGGTGACGGGCGGCTCGCGCGGCGCGGTGTACTGGGACGAGGCGAACGCCCTGCTACCGAACTTCTCGCAGCACCTGCGCTGGGTGAAGGCGCTGACCGGCGAGTTGCAGCGCCCCGCGCTCGAGTGGCAGACGCCGCTCGGCCGCCCGTCCACGACGTGCGGTGGCACCAACGAGCACTGGCGCGACAACCGCGTCCATTACTTCTTCGGCCACGTTCCCGATCTCGTCGACGCCGGCCTCGCAGGCATCACGTTCGGCACTGGCGCCGGTCAACAGACAAACCTCGCGACCGATGGCGACCAGCTGAAGACGGCCGCGCAGGCCTACGTCGCGTCGCCGTTCGCGATGTGACTATTCGCAGTCCTCGCATCCGTCGTGCGGTTCGATCCACTGCGTCGGCCTCCGCTTGGTCGCCATGTCGAGCTCGTAGCCGATCACCAGGCCGGCGAACCGCGTGCCGGCGAGCTCGCGATACGCCGCGCCGATGAAGTAGCCGTTCCCGGTCGGGAAGCCGTGCTCCTCGTAGTGATGGCCGATGCGCAGCCCGAGCATCGCATCCAGCTCGTCGGCGAACGGCGCGCTCGGCGCCGCACTCTGCCGGCTCCCCGCGCCCGCGATCCACGACGCACGGGCGCGCGCCACCAAGCGCAACCGACCACCGCCGAGCTCCGCGCTCAGCTCGAGCGGCACCGCCACCGCATCGTCGATCGTCGACGTCGCCCCCGAGGCGGCAAACCCGGTGCCGAGCGCGAGCACGCCGGTCCGCCCGACGCGCACGCCGATGCCGATCGGCAGGAGCGCCACGTCGTAGGCGAACCCGGTGCCGTTCAACGTGCTGCCAAACGCGAAGTCGAGAGCGACGTGATAGCCAACGGTCTCGCCATGCCCGACGATCGCGTGGAGCCGCACGCCGGCGAGGACCAGGTCATCGGCCGCGCTGTCGCCCTTGGTGTCCTCCACGTCGTGAAGCCCGGTGAGCTCGTAGTGCGCCCACGCGGCGCCCTGCCACTCCGAGAACGGCCGCGCCTCCGCGAGGGCGGGCATGCACAGCACGCTGATGACGAGCGCCGCCCTCATCGGTCCGCGAATCCGATCCGGCCCGGGCCGAGCGGCAGGATGATCGCCGGTGGCCACAGATCGATCCCGAACGACAGGCCGATCAGGTGGACCTCGATGCCCTCCTTGAGCCCGATCTTGATCCCGAAGATCGGCGTCTCGAGCTGCACGCCGGTGCGCTCGCTCGTGATCCCGGCGCCGATGATGCCGCGCCAGTCCTTGCCGATCGCCGTCGCCGGCAGGCCGGCCGACAGCTTGCATTTCCGCAGCACGACATCGCCGAACGTGTTGCTGTTCGGACCCGGGAACGAGTAGTGGTCCTCGATCTCGCGTTGCACGCGGGGCGCGACCCGCTCGATGCACGCCGCGGCGCGCTCGCCCTCGGCGCCGCGCCACACCCCGTGCAGCATCGGCGCGAGGTACGGCGGGTGCGAGTGGAACGGATCGCTCTCCGACCCACCGCCACGGACCTCGTAGGTCGTCCACATCGTCTCGCCTTGATGGCGCACGGCGAACCACGGATGGCGTGCCACGTCCTCCATCGGGTGCGGCAGCCCGCCGGTAAGGAGCGCGACGGTGGTCTCGTCGTTCGGCGGCATCGCGAGCGAGCGCCGGCCCACGATGCAGCCGCTCGTGAGGAGCGCCACCAGCGCGAGCGTGCGGACGGCCATGCCGGTTAGACGTGCGAGGGGCGCCATGGTGGGCACTCTAAAAACGAAAACGCCGCGTCCCTTGCGAGGCGCGGCGTGGTCACGAGGCCGTGGAGGCTACTGCGCGTCCTTGGGCTTCAGCTTGTCGAGCTTGCCGCGGAACTTGTCACCGAGCGTCGCACCACCGGCGTTCGGCGTTGCGAAGCCCTGTGCCTCGGCGAGGTCCTTGGCGCGCGCCGCGCCCTTGATCGACAGACCGATCTTGCGCTCGCCGCCATCGGCATGGAGCACCTGGACCTTGACCTCCTGACCCGGGGTCAGGACGGTACGCGGATCCTCGACGTGCTCCTCGCTGATCTCGGAGACGTGGACGAGACCCTCGACGCCCTTCTCGAGCTCGACGAACGCGCCGAAGTCGAGGACCTTGAGGATCTTGCCGTCGACGATCTTGCCGGCCGGGTATTCCTGCGGGATGCGGTCCCACGGATCCGGAACCAGCTGCTTGATGCCGAGCGAGATCTTCGGCTTGTCGCCGTCGCCGGTATCGATGTTGAGCAACACGGCCTCGACCGGGTCGCCCTTCTGGAACAGCTCCGACGGGTGCTTCACGCGCTGGGTCCAGCTCATGTCGCTGATGTGAACGAGGCCGTCGATGCCTTCTTCGATCTCGACGAAGATCCCGAAGTCAGCGATGTTGCGAACGTGGCCCTTCACGACCGTACCCGGCGGGTACTTCTCGGTGAGCTGCTCGTACGGGTTCGGCTCGAGCTGCTTCATGCCGAGCGAGATGCGGTTCTGCTTGACGTCGACGTCGAGCACGACCGCCTCGACCATGTCACCAACGGCGACCATCTTGGACGGGTGCTTCACGCGGCGCGTCCACGACATCTCCGAGATGTGGACGAGACCCTCGATGCCTTCCTCGAGCTCGATGAAGGCGCCGTAGTCCTTGAGCGAGACGACCTTGCCGCGCACGACGGTGCCCGGCACGTACTTCTCCGCTGCGCGGCTCCACGGATCTTCCGAGATCTGCTTGAGGCCGAGGCTGACGCGCTCGGTGTCGGCGTTGAACTTCAACACCTTCACGCGGACGTGATCGCCAACCTGGAACAGCTCGGACGGGTGATTGACCCGGCCCCAGCTCATGTCGGTGATGTGGAGGAGTCCGTCGATACCGCCGAGGTCGATGAACGCACCGTACTCGGTCAGGTTCTTGACGATACCCTCGACGATCTGGCCTTCCTTCAGGCGCTCGAGCGTCGACTCCTTCAGTGCAGCGCGCTCCTTCTCGAGGAGGACGCGGCGCGACAGCACGATGTTGCCGCGCTTCTTGTTGAACTTGATGACCTTGAACTTGAAGCTCTGGTTCAAGAACGCATCGAGGTTGCGGACCGGGCGGAGGTCGACCTGCGACCCCGGGAGGAACGCCTTCACGCCACCGCGGATGGTGACCGAGAGGCCGCCCTTCACGCGCGCGGTGATGACGCCCTCGATCAGCTCGTCGCGCTCGCACGCAGCGCTGATCTCGTCCCACACCTTGAACCGATCAGCCTTCTCCTTGGAGAGGACGATCATGCCCATGTCGTTCTCGCGCGACTCGAGCAGGACGTCGACGACGTCGCCCGGCTTCACGCCGATGGAGCCATCCGC
>JBBRBG010000134.1:0-25941 GCA_038206055.1 Haliangiales bacterium | reverse complement strand
CGCGGCGAGCGCCTGCGGATCGATCGAGCGCACGTCGGCCGCCGCCTGCTTGCACGCTTCCTTGAGGAAACGCTCGGAGAGCGGCTTGATCTCGTCCACGCGCTCGCGCAGCGGCGGCAACCGTACGGTCATCGTGTTGAGCCGGTAGAGGAGGTCCTGGCGGAACCGCCCGGCCTCGACCATCGCCTCGAGATCGCGATGCGTCGCGGCGATCACCCGCACATCCACATCGACCTCCTTGTCGCCGCCGACGCGCGTCACCTTCTTCGTCTCGAGCACGCGGAGCAGCGCGGCCTGCGCGGAGGGCGCGAGCTCGCCGATCTCGTCGAGCAGCACCGTGCCGCCGCTCGCCTGCTCGAACAATCCACGCGCGGCCTTGTCGGCGCCCGTGTACGCGCCCTGCTCGTGACCGAACAGCACGCTCTCGATCAGCTGCCCTGGAATTGCGGCGCAGTTGATCGTGCGCATCGGCTGCTTCTTGCGCGGACCGCCGTCGTGCAACGCGCGCGCGATCACTTCCTTCCCGGTCCCGGTCTCGCCGTGAATCAGGACCGCGATCGTCGACTGCGCGAGCCGCTTCACGGTTGCCATCACCTGCTTCATCGCAGGGTTCTTGACGATCACCGCCGACGCCAGCTCGCGCTCGTCGCGCGCGGCCCGCGGTTGCTGCACCGCCGAGATCAGCTCCTCGACGGAACCACCGTCCGTCGGGAACGTCACCACGTTGCACGCGAGCGCGGGCTGACCACCACCGAGCACCGCGACCAGGCCCTGGACCGCCTCCGCCGTGGTCTCCGGCAACGACACCAGCACGGCGGCCGGTCCATAGATGCCAACGCGATCCACCGGGCGCAGCCGCAGCCGCAGCCGGCTCGCCCACCGGCTGACGTGGCCCTCCTTGGTATTCGTCCCGCGCACCATCATCAGCGCGAGCGGTCGCGCGAACGTGCGCGCACGGGTCAGCTCGTCGGCGAGCGCGGCCACGAATCGATCGTGCCCGTCGAAGCCGCGCAGCTCCTCGTCGATCGACGACAGCACGTGGACTGACACCGTCACGGGCCCCACCGCGATCTCGTCGCCCGGTGCGATCCGCGCGCGCTTCACCACCTCGCCGTTCTTCTTCGTACCGTTCGTGCTCCCGAGATCCTCGACCCACAGCCCATGGTCATCCCACGTGAACCGCGCGTGCTGGCGGGACAGCCCGAGCTCCGGAATCTCCACCTCCGACGGTGCGGCGCGCCCGACCACGAACGATCGACCCTTCTCGAGATGAGCCACCGTGGCGCCATCGCGGTGATAGAGGACGAGCGTCGTGCGCGCGAGCAGAACAGTCTCGCCACCGGTGTCCTTGAGCGTGGGTCCTTCGGTCAGCTTGGCCATTTGCGCGATCACGCAATTTATTGCGTACCTCGTCGCTAACGGCCACCAGCAATGGCAGCTAGTTACGCGCGATCGGAGCCTGGCCCTGGGGTTGCTGATGGGTACGCACGCTTCGAAACCCAAACAGGAGACTCAGAAGATGCTCGACGGATTGATCTCGATCGCTGGTGGAATTCTCGCTGCCTCGGCCCTCATCGTGGCGAAGAAGCCCAACGCCAAGGAGCTCATCAACAAGCTGACGCCCTACACCGGATGGATCGGCATCGTGATGTTCTGCTGGGGTGTCTACGGACTCCTCAACATCGTGCGCTTCATGGGCATCCTCACCGCCGCGCCGATCTTCTTCGTGTTCGTGCTCGCGACCACGCTCTCCGACCTCGCCGTTGGCTTCCTCCTCGGGTTCGGCCTGATCACGAAGTACACGCTGAACAGCAGCCCCGGGGCGCGCGCGCGTGGCGAGCAACTCCGCGAGCGCCTCGTGCCTTACCAGGCGACGTTCGGCCTGATCTCGATCGCCTGCGGCGTGCTCTACATCGTCTGGGTGCTGATGCACTGATCGACGAACTCGGCGAGCGCAGCCCAGTACACGGGCGACAGCGACACATCGTTGTGACCACGATCGGGGACGAGCACGATGCGCTTGTGAGGCGTGGTCGCCGCAGCGAACGCGGCCTCGGCCTCGCGCGGATCGATCATCGTGTCCTTGGCCCCGTGCAGCACCAACAGCGGTACGGCGCCGCGAGAGATCTTCGGCAGCGCGGCAAACACCGCCTCATCGACGGCGTCGAACTGCCCCGGAGGTGTCAACCCGCGACGGCGCACCAGGCCGGTCAGATCCGTCGAGCCGCTTTCGAGGATCACGCCTGTCACGGTCGGGAGGTTCGCAGCATAGAGCTCCGCCGCGCACGCGCTGCCGAGCGATCGGCCCATCACGATCACCGCGCCGCGCACGGCGGCGAGCACGGCGTGTGCGTCGGAGATCGCGGTGCGAAGTGATGGCGTGCCCGTGCTGCGACCATAGCCGCGATAGTCGGTGACCACGAGCCGTGCGCCGGCCGCCGCGAACTGCGCACCGGCTTCGTCGTAGTCGGCGACCACCTCCCCGTTGCCATGAAACAGAAGCAACGTGCGGGCTCCCTCGGGTGCGGCGTGCGTGCGCACGTGGAGCTCGGCACCCTCGACCGCGACCATCGCGTCCGTTGCGCCCGGCGGCGGTTGCGACCGATCGCCGCGTGGGAAGAACAAACACGAGGAGAAGTCGTCGCTGTCGAACAGGGACATCCGCTCGCGAGCCTACACGGGACGCCGTAGGTAACGAGATATGCGCGCATATCTATCCCGCGAGCCAGGCGATGATGGCGGTACGAGAGAATCGCCACTCTGTACCGAGCTTCCGGCCCGGCAGCTTGCCGGCCTCCGCCATGTCGAGCACGACCTTGCGCTCGAGCTGGAGGAGCTCCGCCACGGCCTGCGCGTCGAGGACCTCGGGCGGATCATTGGGCTGGAACGAGTACGCGCCGAGCGTGGGCGCATCCCCTCCCAGCTCGACGGTGACCCGCCGCGGCTGCGACATGGCGTTCAACGCGCCGATGCCCTGCTTGGTATCCGGATCCACGTACTTCGAGACGAGGTTCGCGACCAGATCCTTCTTCTTGATGCCCAGGATCTCGGCCGCTCGGTGCAGCTTCTCGACCGCGTTGGCGGGCAGCTTGACGTAGAGCGCGCCCTCGGGCTCGATCGGTGGTCGCTTCGGCATATTCAAAGAATATCTACGAATATTTCAAAGTCAAGCGATCACAAGACGACCTGCGCGGCCCGCACGGTCATGCCGATCAGGACGAGCGATGACAGGAAGAACAGCGAGAACCGGACCTCGATCTTGTTCCACGTCGCCTGCACGAGGCTGTGGACCACGCGCATCCCGACGTACGTCCACGCGAGGTACAGCACCCAGCCGTCGCCGCTGCCGGTGAGCGCCAGCGTGAGCGTGATCGCGTAGAACAGCGTCGGCTGCTCCATCAGGTGATTGTAGTTGTCGGCCTTCCAGCGGACGCGCGGCGGCAGCATCGCCATCTGCTCGCCGCGCGGCGCCTGCGGATCGAGCCGCATCTTCGCGGCCTGGATCGCGGGGATCCGCGTGGCGTACATCCACGCCCACATCACCATCGTCCAACCGACGAGGATCACCACCGGCGCCAAGATCGGGCTGTGCATGCCGCACGCTACCGCATAGCTAGAAGCTCGCCTTGATCTTCGCGATGGCGATCGCCTTGATGTCCTTGTAGGCGGGCAACGTCTTCCAGGCCTTGTCGCCGAACGTGGTGTGCTTGTCTCCCTTGTCCATGCCGAGGAGGAACGGCACGCCCTGCTCGCGGATCACGGCACTCGTCTCGAGGTTCACGCTGCCGATCGGTTTGTCCTGCTCGGTGACCTGGAACTGATAGACGTACGCGAGGTCACCCGAGGTATCGAACGCCTCGTAGACGAAGATGTGGAACTTGCCGACGTCGAACTGATCGAACACGAACGACTTCATCTTCACGAGCCCGGGATCGGTGGCCGCCTTCTTCAGCGCGAACACCTTGTCGCGCGCCTTCGCCGCCTGGGCGGTCTTGCCGAGCGCCATGTACGCCTGCAGGAGCTTCTTCGCCGTGTTGAAGTCATCCGGCGTGATCTTCTGCGCGGTGGTCCATCGCTCCGCTGCCTTCGCGAACTGCTTGAGGTCGTAGTAGCCCTGCCCCGCGTTGTACGCCGCGTCGACGTGCTTCGGATCCGCGCCGAGCGCCCTGTCGAACCGCACGACAGCGTCCTTCTGCTTTCCGGCGCGCGCGAGCACCACGCCCGCGTTGTACGCGGCGTCGGCGAGCCGCTTGTCGAGTGCGAATGCCTTGTCGTAGGCGGCCACCGCGTCCTCGGGCTTTCCGATCCGGCTGATCACCCAGCCGCGCGCATAGTGCGCATCGGCCTGCTTCGGCTGCTTCTTGACCAGATCGTCGAGCTTGGTCAGCGACTCGCCGAGCGCCGCCGGGTCCTTCTCGTGCTCCATCGCGACCCGCAGGATCGCGATGCCTTCCGAGTCCTTGTCGTCGGCCGAAACCGGGGTGGAGAACAGCAACATCGCGGCGAGAACGAGCACTGGTCGCATGCCTTTAGCCTACACGCGCAGGCACATACCTTGCTCCTCATCCGGAGATGCAGACCGACCTCCGCAAGACGTCCCTGTCGCACGCGACCGTCCCCGAGACCACCGAGGTCGCCACGCAGCCGCAGACCCGCGTCGCGCTGCGCAAGAGCCTGTTCTACGGGGTCCTCGCAGCGGTCCCCGCGGTCGTGGGCATCGGCGTCGCGGCGCTGCTCCGCTCGAAGCGTGCGGGCGCGATCGCCGGTGGGGCGACAGCGCTCGGTCTGGGCCTCGCTCGCTGGCAGCTCCAGCGCGTCGTCAGCGAGGAGCCGGCGTACGAGGTCGAGCAGCGGATCGGGCATCTCGAGATCCGGCGGTACGCGCCGTACGTGATCGCCGAGACCACGATCCAGGCCGACGGCATCGACACCGCACTCGAGACCGGGTTCCACCGCCTGTTCGAGTACATCCGCGGCCGCAACCACGATGCCGAGAAGCTCGCGATGACCAGCCCCGTGTGCTCCTCGCACTTGAACGGCGGGTACGCGGTGTCGTTCGTGATGCCGATGTGCCGCACGTTGCGCACGTTGCCCCGCCCCGATGACTCGCGCGTCGAGCTGATCGACATGCCCGCGCGTCGCGTCGCCGTGCTCGCGTATCGCGGCCGCTACAATGCCGAGGCGGTCGAGCTGCACGAGCACGAGCTCGCCGATCTCGTCGCCGAGGCCAAGCTGACCTCGACCGGCAAGCCCACGTTCGCCGGGTTCGATCCACCGACCACGCTGCCGTTCCTCCGCCGCAACGAGATCTGGATCGACCTGGTCTAACCGTCTCGACCACCCAGAGCGAATACGCCCGGTGAGCGCAGGCGCCCTGACGGTGTGCTCGAACGCACGTTTAGACCCCTTCCCTCGCTGGCACACTGCGCGCACAGTAGCCGCCGAGAACACATGCCCAGATCGATCATGATCGTCGAAGACGATGTCGATACCGCGGAGCTGCTGCGCGACGCGCTGCAGAAACGTGGCTTCGAAGCCCGGGCCGTTCACTCCGCAGCGGACTGCTTCGCGCAGCTCGCGAAGCGCCCGGCAGATGTCGTGATCACCGACGTCGATCTCGGAACCAGCTCCGGCATCGACCTGTGCAAGACGCTCCACCGCGACTATCCCGATGTCATCCCGATCGTGGTGACCGGAGCGTCGAGTGTCGATACGGCGATCGCCGCGATCCGCGCCGGCGCCTACGACTACATCACCAAGCCGGTGCGCCTCGATGTCCTCGCCGTTGCCGTGGGCCGCGCCGACCAGCACCTCACCCTCAAGCGCGAGCTCGCCCGCCTGCGCATCGAGGCCAGCGCCGTGCCGCCTGATGCGATCGCCGGCACGAGCGCCGCGATCCGCGCCACGGTCGACATGATCGAGCGCGTCGCCGATAGCGACGCCACCGTGCTCATCACCGGCGAGTCGGGTACGGGCAAGGAGCTCGTCGCCCGCGCCCTGCACGCTCGCTCTGGCCGGCGCGAACAGCCGTTCATCGCGATCAACTGCGCCGCCATGCCGGCCCCGCTCCTCGAGAGCGAGCTGTTCGGTCACGTTCGCGGCGCGTTCACCGATGCGAAGCAATCGCGCCCCGGACTGTTCGGCCAGGCCGGCGCCGGGACGATCTTCCTCGACGAGATCGGCGAGATGCCGATGGAGATGCAGGTCAAGCTGCTGCGGGTGCTCCAGGAGCGGCGCGTGCGGCCCGTCGGTGGAGACACCGAGGTTGCCATTCGCGCTCGCGTCATCACGGCGACGAACCGCGACCTCGAGCTCGAGGTCGAGGAAAAGCGGTTCCGCGAGGATCTGTACTACCGCGTCAACGTGGTGCCGATCGCGGTCCCTCCTCTCCGCGATCGCGAAGGCGACGTGCTGTTCCTCGCACAGTTCTTCCTGACGCGAATCGCGAAGCAGAGTGGCAAGCGCGTCGAGCGCATCTCCCCCCACGCCGCGAAGAAGCTGATCGAGTACGACTGGCCGGGCAACGTGCGCGAGCTCGAGAACTGCATCGAGCGCGCCGTCGCGCTCTGCCGGCTCGACGAGCTCACCGTCGACGATCTGCCCCCGAAGCTCCTCCAGCACAGCGCTGACCGCCTCGTGATCAGCACCGACTCGCCGCTCGAGCTGATCACCGTCGACGAGATGACCCGTCGCTACGTGCGGCAGGTGATGACGTTCACGAAGGGCAACAAGA
Source organism: Haliangiales bacterium (assembly GCA_038206055.1). Classification (GTDB taxonomy): domain Bacteria; phylum Myxococcota_A; class Polyangia; order Haliangiales; family Haliangiaceae; genus JABFXX01. The sequence continues at coordinate 19,208 of JBBRBG010000134.1, read as the reverse complement.
CCCACGCCGCGAAGCTCCTCGGGATCGATCGTCGCTCGCTGTACCGCCGGCTCGAAGGCGCGCCTGCCGAGCCCGAGACGGAGCCCGCCCCCGAGCCCGCCCCGGAGCAGTAGTCCCGGCCATCCTTGCTCGACTGGATCGCCACGGCCACCGGTGCGCGCGCCGCGCGGCACACGGAGCATATCCAGACGCTGTGGAGCGGGTACGGCGAGATCGCGCGCGTCGAGCTCGACGGTGGCATCGCTCCGACCGTGATCGTGAAGCGCGTCCAACCGCCGGCGCACGCGAGAGATACCGTCTCCGATCGCCGCAAGCGCCGCTCGTACGACGTCGAGATCGCGTTCTATCGCGACCTCGCACCGCGCTGCGATGACTCGTGCCGCGTCGCGCACCTCTACGCGAGCCGGGTCACCGACGACGGCTGGCTCCTCGTGCTCGAGGATCTCGACGCCGCGGGTTACCCCGACCGCCACGATGACGCGAACGGAGCCGCGCTCGATGCGTGTCTGCGCTGGCTCGCGAGCTTCCACGCGCGATTCCAGGGCGAGCCGTGCGCGCAGCGCGGCACCTACTGGCACCTCGCGACGCGCCTCGAGGAGCTGCCGGCGATCGCCGATCCGACGTTGCGCGCCGAGGCCCCGGTGCTCGATGCGCAGCTCTCGGCCGCACGATTCCAGACCATCCTCCACGGTGATCCCAAGGAGGCGAACTTCTGCTTCACGAGCGATGGCCGCGCGGTCGCCGCCGTGGACTTCCAGTACACGGGCCGTGGCTGCGGGATGAAGGACGTCGCCTACCTCCTGCACGGTCGGCGCGACGATCCTGCCGCTCACCTCGATACCTACTTCCAGCACCTCGGCGCCGCCGCAGAGGTCGAGGCCGAGTGGCGCGCGCTGTATCCGATCGCGGTGCGCGACTTCCAGCGCTTCCTCGCCGGCTGGCGCCCGCGCTAGCGACAGGTCAGATCGATATCCGGCTCCATGCGGTGCGGATACGTGAACTTCACGGCGTACGGGAACTCGCCGCCATCGACCTCGAGGCCGATGGTTCCGTCGAGAACCTTGCCGCCGTCGCCCTTGAACTGCATCGTCCAGTCGGTGACCTTGATGGTCTGCCCCGTCGCGTCGTGCGTCGCGATGATCGAGACGAGCTGCATCGGCACGGACTTGTGATCGAGAGAGTCCTGGAGCGGCTGCGGCGCACCCTCGAGGATGTAGTGCACCGTGGTGCCGCCTTGCTGGTTGTCGACGCTGATCCGGTTCGAGATCTTGATGTTCCGCGCGATCGTCTTCGCGAGCTTCTTCGGATCGAGCAGCATCCGCCCCGAGAAGCCACCGTTCCCGCCGAGCTCGAGGAGCTCGAACAGCGGCCCTTGCCCGGAGAACTGCACGTCCAGGTTCGCCGATGCCTTCTTCAACAGGCTCCACGGGCTCCCGCCCGTCATCGCGGTGTTCACCATGCCGCTGGCGTTCGCGGTGACCTGAAGTCCGATCAGGTAGCTGTTCGGGTCCATCGCATCCGCGGCGAGCGGGCGCCCGTCCAGCATCTGCGTCTTGATCATCATCATGCCGTTCGGTGTCCCGAACACGCCGTTACCCTGATAGCGCAGCGCCGAGGCTTGGCCGCGTCCGAGCGCGGCGTTCGCGATCACATTGACGAGGTTGTCCTCGAACTGCAACTGCAGCCCGCCGCACACGATCATCTCGTGATAGCTGTCGCGTAGATCGCTGACGATCGCGAGGTTCGCCCCGACGTCGCCACGCGCGCAGGCCGCAACGGCTGTGGGATCGGTGAGCTCGTCGGTGACTCCGATGGAGGCGCTGACGCGAGCACCGCCACACGCAGGAACCAGAGAGGCGAGAACGACGAGGACCAGAGAACGACGTATTGAATCCATCTGCCTGGATCCTCTCTCCACGTGGCGGGCCAGCCGCCAAGCTCGCGTGATCCCTGCCCGACCACCACGGAACGAGTACGCCAGGCTGTCGTACGTTCGCCACATCCGACATCGTCGCCTTCGCGCCAGACCGCTCGACGGTGTCGGGCGTTTCTATTCCAATGAAGTGGCTCGTCGCTGTTCTCGCGTGCGTCGCACCCGCCAGCGCCGACCCGTTGATCCTCACCCAGGCGCAGCCACTGCGCGGTGTGGTGCAGCTCGCGCTCGGTGCGCAGCACTCGTGCGCGCGGCGCGGCGATGGCAGCGTGATTTGCTGGGGCGACGGCTCCGAGGGTCAGCGCGGCGATGGCCAGCGCGGGACGAGCGGAACGCCGAACAAGGTGCGCACGTTCGCGAAGCTCGTCTCGATCGAATCGGGTGCTCTGTACTCGTGCGCGGTGACCACGAGCGAAGTCTGGTGCTGGGGCAGTAACCGGGTCTACGAGCTCGGGGTCGGCGACGCGACCAATCCGAAGGCCACCCTCTCCGGTCTCGATCGCGACCGCCCCACACGCACGCGCCGGTTCGGCAAGGTCGCCGCGATCGCACTCGGTGACGTGTCGTACGCGATCGATCCCACGGGTGCGGTCACGTGCGTTGGCCACAGCAACTTCTGCGGCTGGGAGATCGCGACCAGCAAGGTCCCGAACCTGCCGCCGATCACCAGCGCCGCCGTGGGCGACGGTCACGCGTGCGCCGTGTCGCGCGCCGGCGAGGTCTACTGCTGGGGGCGCACCGACTGGGGCCAGGGCGGCAGCGGCCTCGATCACACGGACCAACCGCCGACGAAGGTCGACGGCCTCCACGACATCGTCGAGATCGCTGCCGGCGGCGCCCACACTTGCGCCCGTACCGGCGACGGCGAGGTCTACTGCTGGGGCGACAACGATCACGGTCAGCTCGGCGACGGCACCACGATCCAGCGCAATCGCCCGGTCAAGCTCGCGCTCACCGGGGTGGAGCAGATCGCGATCGGCGGCTTCGGTAGTTGCGCTCGCCTCACCGGCGGACGGGTCAGCTGCTGGGGCGCGCATCAGGACGTGCCGAACATCGATTACAGCAAGGGCGGTCAGTCCTTGCGCCCCACGAAGATGCCGCTCGAGAACGTGCTCGAGATCGCGGCCGGCGGCGCCCATATGTGCGCCCGCCTGGGAAACGACACCGTGCGCTGCTGGGGACTCAACAGCGAGGGTCAGCTCGGCGACGGCTCGACGACGTCCTCTACCACGCCGGTCACCGTCATCGACTAGACTGACCACATGAACCTCGCGGTCCTTGCCACGTGTTGTGCGCTGGTCGGCTGCAGTAGCTCCAAGGTCACGCCCGAGAGTGTCGCGACGGGCGGCAAGGACGGCGACCACGTCGAGGTCACCGGGGAGGTCCACGCGATCACGTTCGACTCTGCGCGCGCCGCGGCGAAGCGGGTGAAGATGGAAGCGCACCGCGACTCGATCGAATGGGTGCTCGAGCAAGACGATGAAGAGGCGATGGGTCGCGCCCCATCGACCGCGGAGGCCTCCGGCGACTACATGCGTACCGACGACCGGTACATCCTGATCCGATCGATCAAGCCCGACGGGATCACGTTCCAGGAGCCGGGCTTCAACGCGAACCGGCTCGTCGAGGCGTGGGGACTCGCCGTGCACGCCCCGCCGCTCGGACCGGGCGAGGAGCTCCCCGAGGTCGGCGCGATCATCAAGGTCACCGGCACGCTACATCGCACGACCTGGAACGAGCGCGTCGAGACGCTGCCGATCATCGACGACGCGGCGATCACGATCGTGTCGGGCCCGGAGTCGTTGAAGAGCGCCGGTGCGAGCTGCGCGCTCGATCAGGAATGCAACACGCGGCTCGTCTGCGATCGAGCCACGCGGACCTGTGGCCAGCCACCGCGGGAGATCTTCTGGGCGGACCCGTGGCACGACGTCAACGGCGCATGCGACGTCGACGCGGATTGCCCGCTCGGTCAGGTCTGCGATCCGACCTACGCGATGCACGACATGGCCACCGACCCCGAGTATGGCGTGCGCTACCTCTCCGGCGTCGATGTCGGTCGCCATCTGTGCCGACTCGCGGCCGGCGCGACGGTGGCCACGCAGTGTCCGAAGATCTACTCGGTCCGCGACCTCGTCGGTGGACGCTTCGTGACCGGCAAGGAGGTGTGCGTGCGCGTGCGATCGTTCGTCAACGTTCATGCCGAGGATGGCGACACGCACGCGCAGATGGTCGTCGACGAGCCGATTCCGTACCCGACCGCCGATGCGCCCTACAACCAGTTCGGCGGCACCACGGAGAACGGGCCGATGTACAAGGACCCGACGCTCCCCGGCGGGCCCGTGCCGGATCCGGTCGAGGGTGCGGAGGTCATCGCCGTCGGAACGTACCGGTTCGATCCGAGCCACGGCTGGTACGAGGTCCATCCCGTGAAGGCATATCTCCCGGCTCCGTGACACCAGGCGCTGGGACGCGCTAGAACGCTGCGCCGAGGGACAGCGTCGCCGACGGCCCGAACTTGCGGCCTGTCATCTGCGTCTCCGCCATCGCGAGACCCGCGTTCAGGCTGATCGCGAACGCGCTCAGCGTCAGCGTGGTCGTCGGCCCGACGAAGCCATCGCGGACCACGGCCTCTTTCGTGCTGCCGAGCGCATCGCGATAGCGGGCGGTGCCACCGATGAACCACCCGCTGCGCGGCTCGACGTGTGCGACGAGCGCGATCTCGCCATCGCGTTCGTTACCCTCGGGATCCTGGCCGTACGCGAGGTTCGCGCTCGCGTGCACCGCGCCGAACGCGCGTTCGAACGAGACCAGCGCTTCGAGCTCGCCCTCTGGCTCCGTGAAGCCCTCGGTCTTGAACATCAAATAGGCGGTCGACGTGATCTCGCCGTCGAGCCAGCGGACACCCGCGCCGACACCCGGACGCGGTTTATCGGAGAACACGTCGAGGACGCGCACGATCGCGCGCAGCCGCCACCACACCTTGACCTCGCCGAGCGCCGAGACGCGCACGGCAGAGCGGGCGCCATCGAAGTCCGAGGACACGGCGAGGAAGCCGGTCCCTGCGTCGTTCGCGCGCAAGATTCCCGGCGTGAACGCGTCGCTCGTGGCGAGCGCGCGCGCGTTCTCCGCGGCTGCAACGCCGCCGAGACACAGCACCAATCCGAGTGCCGTGACCGATTTCATCATCGGTTGATCTCCAGCTTCCCGATCGCCACATCCATCGCCTCGACGACCGTCGTGCCGCCGCGATCGCGCATGCCGCCCGAGGGCAGATGGAAATCAGCCGCGGTGCCGTCGACGATCACGCCGTCGGGCGCGCTGCCGATCATCTCCAGTCGGATCGTGTAGAGCACGGAGCCCGCGGGGAGCAGGGTATCGGTCGCGACCGCGCCGGCGCCGCTCGCCTTCTGCGAGAGCCCGGTGACGAGCATGTCGGCGAGCGGTCCCTTGACCGGCTGCAGCGCCTGCGCGGCCACCGGCGAGGTGCCCGGATCGAGTGCCTTGCCCGGGATGAAGTCGGTGATCCGCATGAGCGCATGCCCGACCGGGAGGTTGAACCCGACCGAGTAACCGGTGAGCGGCTGATCGCCGACGATCAAATCGAGCACGACCTCGGTCTCTGCCCTCGGCGGGGTCTTGCTCTTCACCAGGCGAAGCGCCCCGCCCTTCGGCGGATTCGAATAGTCGAACATCGGCTTCTCGTTATCGCCGCATGCTGCGGTGCCGACGAGAAGCGTTACGAGCAGGAGAGAGCGCATCACGGGTGACCTCCAAACTTCGCGAGAACTGCGGTGAGATCCTCGACGTCGATCGCCTGCACCGGCGGGCTGCCGGTGCCGTTGGTGATGTCCATGATCCACGAGTAGAGCGGCGCAACCGTTTGCTCCGGCGTCACGCCCTGGCGCGCCGACATCGCGCCGAGATCGATCCAGTCGATCTGGAGGTTGCGGTCGTAGTCTCCGTTGCCGGGGGCGCCGTGACCTGCGCCGGCGCTGGGATAGATCTCCCAGAGGCCGCGGCCGTAGGTCGCAACGCGAATGAAGTCCTGGTTGCGCGCGACGTACATGTCACGCACCGGCACCATCGGCAGGCCCTCGCCCATGCGGTTCCACGTCGTGCCACCATCGGTCGTGAGGTAGACGCCGATATCCGTGCCCGCGTAGATCGTGCCCACCTCGATCGGATCGTACTTCACCGAGTAGACGGGAACGTTCGGGAGGCGATGCGCCGGGTCAGCGCCGACGATCGACGTCCACGTCGCGCCACCATCGGTGGTGCGCCACAGCCGTCCCAGCTCGTCGGGCGGAGCCGTTCGCTGCGCGTTGTTCAACGTGCCCGTGAAGGCTCCGACGAACACCTGGCCCGCGATCTGCCCAGAGGCGAGCGATGGCGGGAAGTCGATCGACGCCGGCCCGGTGAGCCGCGCCGTACCGACCCGTACCGGCTGCGTCGCCGTCCAGTTGACCTTCGTGTTGCCCTGCGTCGTGATGTAGAACGGCTCCGCCGAGACGGAGCCGACCGCGCCGTAGAGGCCCACGGTCGCGCGCGATGCGGCGACGTTCCGGATCCCGGCGCCGTTCGCGGCCATCGACAGGTCCTGCGAGATCGACTTCCAGGTGAAGCCACCCGTACCATCTTCGATCGCGACGAACACCTGCTCGTCGGTGTGGGTCAGAACGCTCTGGCCAATGTGATCGGTCTCGACGTTCGCGTAGTGGACGAGGAACGGATCGGAATCCTCACCGAACCGGGTCGCGCGCTGCTCCGCCCGTGCGGCGATCTGCTCCGGCTCGAGACCGATCGGCGACGGCGCCCCATGCCAGTGCGACTCCGCGTCGGTCTGCGCTTCGGGCTGCTCGACGGAGCAGTCGGTGAGCGCTGGCTTGCACCACGCCCACTGGAACTCGATGCTCGCCCAGTACGTGGTGCCCATCATGCCGGTGTGCACCGTGCCGCCGATGCCGTCGCCGCCGATCGCCTGGTTGAACGCCGACGGATTCGCGGGGTCGGAACGGAACCGGGTTCCGTTGTCCTGGAGGCCACCATAGAGCACGAACGGATTTCCCGTCGCAGGATCACCCGACATCACCGAGTAGAAGAGGTGCGTCGCGAGGCCCTTGTTCTGGTGTTTCCACACCACGTTCTCCGGCACCGTCGACGTGAACAGATTGGTGCTCGCGAAGATGCCGCCGTCGCTACCCTCGAATGTGCGAACGATGCCGTTGACCGCGACCGAGGTGGCCGCGTGCCAGTCCGCGTGGACGTATGCGAGGCGACCGCCATCGGTCTCGCCGTACCCGGCGCCGGGCAGCCAGTGCGAGACGTTCTGCCAGACCGGCGGATCGGAGGTGCCGTTCAGCGTGCGCACGCCGCACAGGTTGCCGCCGACGAGCACGTGATCCGCGTTCGTCGGATCGACGACGATCGACTGGTTGTACCAGGACTGATCGTGACCGACGTTGAGGTCGGTACAGCTGTCGTCCATGTTCGCCGCCAGGGTGGGATTCGCGAGCACGCCGCCGAGCTCGACCCACGTCCTGCCGCCATCCTTCGAGCGCCAGTAGCCGACCGTCTGCGCCCCGCGCAGGTCGCCAACGAACGCATAGACCACGGTGCTCGACGGGCCCGGTGTGGGTCCCACCGCGATCGTCGCGCGATTCGTGCCGGCGAGGCGCGGCAGCGCGGTGACCTGGGTCCACGTGGTGCCGTCATCGGTGCGCCAGATCGTGGCGTTGGTTCCGAGGGGACAGCGCGCAGGATCCGGATCGCTCGAGCCGAACACGCCCGGAGCCGGAGCGCCCGGGCCGCACGCCGTGACGCCGCTCGCGATCCATCCACCGCCGCCAAGGGAAACGATGTTCCACACCGACTCCGCGACGACGCCGTTGCCGCCCTCGGGCAGGTCGACGAGCCCGTACGTGGCGCCGGCATCCTTCGAGAGGAACAGGCCCGCGTCGGTGGCGACCCACACGTTATCGCCGTCGACCGAGACCTGACGGATCGCGCCGACGACCGCGGGGACCATGTTCGGATACATGCCGCCGAGCACGACCGGCGCGCTCCACGTGCCACCACCGTTGGTGGACTTGAACATCGTGTCGCCGGAGCCATCGATGAAGTCACCGCTGCCGAGGTACAGCGTGTCGGGGTGCGCCGCGTCGATCGCCAGCGCGCCGACCGCGAGGTTCGGTAGTGTGTCGGTCGTCGGAATCCACGTTGGCCCGACGGTCGACAGGAAGTTGAACGTCTTCCACACGCCGCCACCCGAGGTGGCGACGTACACGACGTTCGCATCGCGCGGATCGACGACGATCGCGGTCGGACGTCCCGAGTCCACGCTGTCGATCGCGAAATAGTTGAACTCCTTTGGCGCGTCGGTCGGGCCGAGGCTGACCCAGGACGTTGCGGGCACCGACGGCTTGGCCGCCTGGCCCTGCGCTGCGAGCCGCGTGAGCTTCGCCGATTCTTCGGCACCGACGCGATTGCGCGTCGCCAGCTCGGCGCCGCTCGCGCGGTGCGTTCCGGACCGCCGCGGGCGTGAATCGGGGTGCGGTCGCTCGAAGCGCTCGTTCTCCCCCTCCTCCCCGTCGCGTTCGCGTTCCGATTTTGCAGCATAGCGGGCTACGCCCACCACACCGATTACTGTTGCCGCCAGCGCACCGGCCGCAATCCATCCCTTTCGCATGGCGCGAGTAGCTCGCCTCTCGCGTGCGACGTCAAGTACGTCGCACTGGCCTGTGATAACGAGTGAAATTTACCAGATCAGTTGTCGTCTCACTTACGCGCGTGCACGAGGGTGAACTTGCCTTCAGGAAACTCGACTTCGATGCGCTGCGTCGCGACCGTGGTCACAGTTCCCTGTCCAAACTTGGGATGCTCTAGCAGCTCCCCCACCAGGAACGTCGCACTCGCCGAGTAGGCCCGCACCGCGCGTTCCTGCTTGCGCCACGCGAGGTGCGCCAGCTCGGTCAACGCGTCGAGCAACCCCTGCGCGACCGCCGCCGGCATCTTCGATGCGCGTGCATCGGCCACCCGGCGGATCGCGACCTGACGCGGAGTCAGCTTCAGCGTGATCGGCTCCTCGAGCCGCGCCGCGGCCTCCGGGCTGGCCTTCGCGAGCACCTGCTTCGCGCGATCGATCGCGGCGTGCGCGCCCTGCTCGATCGCGGCGAAACGCGCATCCATCAACAGTTGCTGGATCGCCTGCACGGCATCGAGCGCCACCTTCGGTTGCCGCACCATGCGCATGCCACGCTCGTCGAGCTGCGCCGTGATCTTGTCGTACGCCGTCAGGAAGCGCTCCTCGCACGCCTGCCGACCGCGGCGAATGATGTCTTCCCGGATCTTCGGGATCGCGAGCTCCACCTCGATCACCGAAGCGAGCGCGGACCCCACGGCCCTGCGCACGTCGTCATCGAGTGTGATCGTCCGCTCGGCGTCGTCGGTCACCGTCAGCCCGAGCGAGGCGACCACCGCGTCGGCGATCTGCTTCGGCTTCGCATTGCGCGGACCGCGCGGGTCGAACTCCGCCTTGTTCGCCAGGCGGGTGGCGAGCGCCGACCGCAACTGCGGGTGCTCGGTCCCATCGGCATCGTCGGTGAGCGCGAGCTCGTCGAGCACTCCATCGAGACCGAGGCGGAGGCAGAGCTCGTGGAATCCGACGAAGAGCTCGCGTGCGAGCTGCTCGGGATCGCCTTCGATGGCACGGGTCTCGAGGATCCGCGCTGCGACCTCCTGTAGGGGGACGACGTGAGCTCGGGGAAATGCGGGCACGGCGCAGTTAACCACGCCCGAGCGCCGGCGACTCCCGGATCAAACAGCACACTGCTGCACTGCCGCTCGGGTAGATCCCGGAGAGAGGTGCCACGGGGGCTCGCGGCGCGGTACGCGACCTGCAACCGTCATCGGCGTGCGCCGGCTACCCCTTGTCCTGACGTTGCTGCTCGGTAGTTGCTACCACCTGCCCTTGTGGAGCGGTGAGGTCAAGGTCACGGCCCTCACCCGCGAATCGATCGCGAAGTGCGGCACTGGAGCGCTGACCGAGGCGGGCTCCACCGCGATCACGCGCGATCCGTACCTCCAGAGCACGACCACGACCTCCACGATCGTCGCGTGGGGCGCGCGCAGCACGAACGGACGCGTCGTGGTCAGCGAACCGGGCGGAGACGCCGTCGTCACCGCCGAAGCCGTGTACGCGGGCGATCCGGATCGCCTCCAAGCCCGCCAGGGAGCGTGGAAGGAGAAGGACAAGGAGCTCGCCGCGGAGGACATCTATGTCGTCAAGGCAGAGCTCAAGGGCCTCAAGCCGACGCACCTGTACTGTTACCAGCTGTTCAACGATGACATCGCGCTGACCGACAAGGCGCCGATGACCACCGCCTCGGCGGCGAGCGATGACCACCTCAAGTTCGTCGCGCTCGGCGACACCGGCACCGGGGGACCAGCGCAGCTCGCGATCGCGAAGTGGATGTCGACGGTGCCATTCGACTTCATGGTGTTCCTCGGCGACATCGCCTACGAGAACGGATCGGCGGCGCAACTGCAGAGCAACTTCTTCGCGGTCTATCGCGACTTCCTTCGCTACGTCCCGGTGTATCCGACGATCGGCAACCACGAGCGCCGCACGCGCCTCGGCCGGCCGTACTTCGAGGCCTTCGTGCTGCCCGAGCCCGAGCGCTACTACTCGTTCGATTGGGGTAGCGTCCACTTCGTCGCGATCGACACCACGCAGCGCGACTCCGCGCAGCTGATCTGGCTCGACGAGGATCTCGGCAAGAACAAGCTCCCGTGGGTGATCGTGTTCGGCCATCACCCGCTGTACACGAACTCGATGCGCGGACCGCAGCTGTGGATCCGTCGCGCGTTCAGCAAGATCGTCACGAAGCACAAGGTCGACATCGTGCTGACCGGCCACGAGCACCAGTACGAGCGGTTGAAGATCAACGACGTCAACTACATCGTGAGCGGTGGCGGTGGTGGGCAGCTCACGCGGTTCTTCGGAGCCTCGCGGGCACTCAAGCAGTTCACCGTGCACCACTTCCTCGCGTTCGACGTGACGGCCAAGAAGCTCGAGATGAGGGTCATCGATATCTCGGGACGCGAGCTCGAAAAGCTCACCCTTGCCAAGGAGAGCAAGGACGCTCCGAAGGAGCAGAAGATCAACGACAAGCCGGATACGAAGCAGAACGTTGTCCCGCCGGAGCAGAACGTCGTGCCCGACGAGAAGATCCACGACGAGCCCGACGACGACAAGGCGCGCGAGAAGGTCACTCCGGCAGCGTCGACACTGCCGCCGAAGAGCTGACGCCGGGTCTTCGCGCGTATACTGAGCTGCTCCGACCCGCGCGCACGTTCGAGGCGGTGCCCTGCCAGTGATTCGCACCAGCTCGCGTCGCGCTGCCAGTAGCTCGTCATGTGGATACCGCGACGAGTACCCCCGACGCGGTCACGGCAGTGGCCGGAACTTCGCGGTGAAGTGACGCAGGAACGCCGGCTCCTCGACGATCTCGACGCCGCGCAGTGCGGCGCGCTGCTCCACGATCTCCGCGATTCCTTCGATCACGTAGTCGAAGTGGGCCTGCGTGTAGACGCGGCGCGGGATCGCCAGCCGGACCAGCTCCATCGCCGCGGGTGCGAACGATCCATCATGTTTGCGACCGAACATCACGGAGCCGATCTCGCAGCTGCGGATCCCCTCGGCGCGATACAGCTCCACGGCGAGTGCCTGCGCGGGGAACTGCGCGGGCGGGATGTGGGGGAGCAGGGCCCGCGCGTCGATGTACACCGCGTGGCCGCCGGGTGGCCGCATCGTGGGGGCGCCGACACGGCGGAGACCATCGGCGACATAGCGGGTCACGCCTTCGCGGTATGCCAGGTACGACTCGTCGAGCACCTCGTCGAGCCCGATCGCCATCGCCTCGAGATCGCGCGCGGCGAGCCCGCCGTAGGTCGGAAAGCCTTCGGTCAAGATCAGCCGCGTGCGCAGTGGGGCCACCCACGTCTGTTCGCGGAGCGCGATGAACCCGCCGATGTTGACGAGGCCGTCTTTCTTCGCGCTCATCAGGCAGCCATCCGCGAGGTCGAACATCTCCCGCGCGATGTCCCGGGCGCTGCGCCCGAGCTGGCCCTCCTCGCGGACCTTGATGAACCAGGCGTTCTCCGCGAACCGGCAGGCGTCGAGCAGGAACGGGACCTGATGGCGCTTGCACAGCGCCGAGACCGCGCGCAGGTTCGCGAGCGAGACCGGCTGGCCACCGCCGGTATTGTTCGTGATCGTGGTCATCACGAACGGGACCCGACCGGTGTGCTCGATCAGAAACGCTTCGAGCCGCGGCACATCGACGTTGCCCTTGAAGGGCTCCTCCGAGGTCGGATCCTTGCCGGCGGTGCACACGAGATCCACCGCGGTGACGCCGAGCTGCTCGAGGTTCGCGCGCGTGGTATCGAAGTGATTGTTCGAAGGCACGAGCTCGCCGTCGTGGCAGCACAGCGCGAACAGCAGGTGCTCCGCCGCGCGGCCCTGGTGCGTCGGAATGACGTGCGGGTAGCCCGTGATCCGCTGCACGACCTCCTCGAAGCGATAGAAGCTGCGCGAACCCGCGTAGCTCTCGTCGGCGATCATCATGCCGCCCCACTGCGCCGCGCTCATCGCGGTGGTGCCCGAGTCGGTCAGGAAGTCGAACGTGACATCGGCGGCATGCACGCCGAACAGGTTCCAGCCGACGTCCGCCAGGATGCGCTCACGCTCCGCGGCGGTGCGGAGCGGCAGCGGCTCCACGACCTTGATCTTGAACGGTTCGATGATCGATCGGCGTCTGGGAGCTGCGGGTGCTGCGGTCATGTCTCCTCAGAAAGGACCAGGCAGGCTCGGCGCGACGAGCGCCGAGGACGACACCGACGCGCCGGTGAGCGCATCGGGCGTGACGTTGACGTCGAGCTCGATGCCGGAGATCGAGCCGTGGCACCCACCGCAGACCGCATCGAACAGCGATTCGCTGATGCCCATCGTTATGTTCTCGCCGGGGCCGAGCTGGTGCTCCTCGGTCATCGTGACGAGCGGCTTCTTGTCGGCATCCTGGAGCTCGAACACGATCCCGCGCTGTGGCGGCAGCTCCGCCTTCATCGAGCCATCGGCCTCGAGCGACACCCTGCCGAGCGGGACCCGCTCCTGGTAGATGCCGTCGGTGTTGGCCGCGCACCCCGACGGCGGACAAGCGCCCTCGGCGTACACGACGAGCGACCGCGCCTTGCGGAACGCATCTATGGGCCGGCCCCGGCGGAGGTTGCCGGTGAGCAGCGTGAACAGCAACGGCGCGTTCGGCATGTGGACGACGGCCTTCGTCGGATCCGGGCCGATCGAGCCGCCGAACACGAGCTGGCGACGATTGATGTACAGCGGCCGGGCAGGGAACTTGTAGACCAGCTGCGCATCAACCTTGCTGTTGCCACCGCCCGTCACCAGCACGCGGACATCGCTCGGGGTGCGTGGATTGACCGAGACGACATCGAACGTCGATCCCGTGCGACGCGAGACCATGATCGTCCCATCGGGGAGCGTCGTCGGTCCGCGGTACACCGTGGCAGGATCGAGGATCTTCAGGGAACGGAGATAGCCGGGGTCTCGCCGACCCTGCTCGAACGGCCCGATGCTCCGATTGAACACGGCCAGCGCACCCGTGGCGCCCGTGGTCACCGGCACCCCCTTGTCATCCGTCTGCGACAGGATCACCAGGAAGCTGCCATCGGATCCTTCGCGGATGTCGGTCGCCGACGAATAGCCGAACGCGGTGCGCATCTGGGTGATGTCGTCGGGGTCGCCGTAGAGCGAGCTCTTCCGCTGGGCGAGCAACGGGTGGTAGTCGGTGAGGTCCCAGTTCAGGCGGCGGCCGGCGAGCTGGTAGAAGCCGGGGCTGACCTTCTCCGTCGTCATCGTGACGCGTCCCTCGCGCATGAACTGAGGTCCGATCTCGGAGTTACTGAGGAAGGTCATCTGCTCCGGAGCTGCGGTGGCGGCAGTGCCCGTGACGGGGACCCGCCAGAGGTCCGATTGCGGCAGGAACCGTTGCCGTGAGCGCGTGGCTCCGGTCTTGCCTCGGGTGGAGGCGAACACGAGGAAGTTTCCATCGGGTGACCACGCCGGATCGAAGTTGTGAACGCGCAGGCCGTTCGAGTCCGGGGCGATCGGTGTGATCCGCTGGCAGGTACCGGTGGACAGCTCCACGACGAACACGCCGAGCGGCTCCGCCGGCGAAGCGCGCCCGGCGAACGCGACCCGGTTGCCATCGTTGGCCACATCGGGTGCCTGCACGTCGGGGCTGGCGCCGAGCCCGCAGGCACCGAGCAGCGAGACCGCCGCGCTCGCTGCGACGGGTTGGATCTGCTGGTTGACGCCGACGAAGTGGGTGGTCACGCGCTTGAGATCCGCGCCGCCCTCGAACGTATCGAACTCGAGCCGGCCCGCGACCGGGGCGGGACGATCGATGTACACGATGTCGATCGGATCACCATCGGCCATCGGTGTGATCTTCCCGACCAGCGCTGTGCGTTCGACCCGCACCCACTCCTGGATGGTGCAGAACGGGCTCGCCGTCGCGGCGACGTACGGACCGCAATCGGCGGGCTCCGCGCCGGTGCCGGCGGGGCCATCCTGGTTCTCGAGCACGGGACCACCGCGGTGCAGGATGCCGCCTACCTGCGGCGCCGGCACGCGCTGAAGATCGTCCTCGATGATCGTCTTTGCCACGGCCCGGCTACGCCGTGCATCGGGGAACTCCAGCGCCATGAACTCGCGCTTGAGCAGCTCGTAGTTCTTCTCGAGCGAGACCGCGGAGAAGAAGCCCGGGGAGCCGTTGCGGAGCTTGAGATCGTTGGCCGCCTGGGGGCTGTGGCACGCCTGGAACGAACATCCGCGCGCGAGCAGGACCGGCTGCACGTTCGACTGGAAGAACTGCTTCGCCGGATCGCCGTTCGCGAACGGCAGCACGCCAGCGCTGGCCGCCCACGTCTCCAACGCGACGTAGTTCGCGTCCGTCTCGCTGGCGAACCGGTCGCCACCGGTATGTCCGCGACCTCCAGCGTTCACGGCGAGCGGCACGCGCAGCAGCTGAGAGTCCGCCACCGGGGTGGTGACGAAGGCCCACGTCTGGCTGAAGTTGAACGCGAGCTGGTCTTCGTCGTCGCCACACGTGATGTAGAAATCCGACTGAGGGGCGCCGTGGCAGTTACTCGTGCCGCACGAGTCCCGCACCAGCACGGGCTGGACCGAGCTCTTGAACGTCGTGAACAGCGACTCGCGGAGCGGCGTGTTCACGAAGCTCGCGCGCGTGAACCCGGGGGGGAGCGTCGAGCTGCACGGACCCGTCCCCGCCAGCGACGGTGTGGCGGGCTTGAGGCCGTTCTCGGTGGCGCCGTTGTCGAGCCACGACTGCAGCGTAAAGTACGCGTCGGAGCCGACGTCGAGGAGGTTGCCGCCAGAGTGCTGGACATCGATGCTGATGAACCGCGGCGTGGTGCCGTCGGCGAGCGTGCCGTACGGCATTTTGAGCCCCGGGCCGACCGCCTTGATGAGGAGTAGCGGATACGGATATGTGCCGAACGGCGCGAGCACGTCGCGCCGCTTCTGGATGTTCTCGAACGTGGTGACGTCGAGGTTGCCCGCGGCGAACTGGAAAGGATCGTCGGTGTTCGTGGAGTGGCACCCCGCCGTACCCGTCGCACAGCGCTGCTTCAGGATCGGCTGGATCGACCGCTCGAAGTAGGTGCGTCCGGGCGGCGATTCGCCACACGCCGCGACCAGCCAGGAGATGCACACGCCAATCACAGCAGCCCCCTGTGGCATGGCGAAGTGGGACCATCAACATACGTGCCTCCGATCGAGCATCGATTCCCACGAGGAATGCGCAGATTCCGCGGACCGCGCAAGGACGCGTGCAGACGTTGCGGAGTTTTGCGTTCGCGCGAACGGACCGCAGTGTGCTCGACGGCATGACCTGCCCGCACTCGCTCGCGACCTCATGGTGCCAGACGCCCTCACGATTCCCGCCAACATGCCGTTCGCGCAGCCCGGATGCGATCGGGGTCTCACCGGAGACGCCGGTTGACCGCGTCGCGCAGTTGATGCAGCGCGAACGAATTCATCGCGTCCTCGTTGCGGAGGGCGGTCACCTCGAAGGGATCTTGACGACGTTCGATCTCCTCCGCGCCGTGCGAGCCTGAGCGAGCCGCGGCGTCACTGTTGTAGGTCTCGAAACATCATGCGCCCGCGCATCAAGAAGCTCCTCGTCGGCATCGGAGTAGGGATTCTCGGAGGCTTCGGCGCGATCCAGCTCGTGCCGTACGGCCGGGAGCACGCCAATCCGCCGGTCGTGGTCGAGCCCCACTGGGATCGGCCATCGACACGAGCGCTCGCCGTGCGTGCCTGCTTCGACTGCCACAGTAACGAGTCCGTGTGGCCCTGGTACTCGCACGTCGCCCCTGCATCGTGGCTCGTGCAGAGTCACGTCGACGACGGTAGACGCACGCTCAACTTCTCCGACTGGTCTCGTACCTATGAACACGCCGACAAGGCTGGCAGGGCGGTGCTCAAGGGAAAGATGCCGCCGCGGAGCTATACCCTGTTGCATCCGGAGGCGAGACTGTCGGCCGCCGAGCAGCGGGAGCTCGCGGCTGGACTCGACGCGACCCTCGGGAGAGAACCCGACGACTTACGCTGAGGATGTTCAATCGGCGAGCTCGGGCCGGGGCGACAGCTTGGCCGGCGGAGTCACCGCCATGCCGAGCGCCTTGCCGGGCACGAGGTTCGACGGCGCGAACGCGCTCTGCAGCCCGCCGAGTGTAGGGGTGATTGGAAGGAGAGGATTGGCGGGGACGTGTTGCACTCGACACGAGGCGGACATGTCTAAAACCGCGACGCTCGACGAGCTCCCTGGCGAGGGACTCGCGCGCGATCCACGCGCGGCTGGCTACACCCGGACGTCGCTCCGAGGTGCCCCAGCCGCCTCCGTGCTCATCAGCGATGCTCAGCATGCAGCCCGACGTTCACAAGCGGGCGATCATCAGCGAGGCTCGCCGGCTCCTGCGTCCCGGGGGCCGCTACGCGATCTCCACGACAATGTTTAAGATAACATTGTCAGGAACATGCACAGTCTCAAGATCACCATCGAGCAGGCGAGAGCGCTCGATGCGCTCGACCGGCGCGGCACGTTCGCGGGCGCCGCGAAGGAGCTGCGCCGTGGCCACACGTCGATCCTCTACGCGCTCGGCACCCTCGAGGACACGCTCGGCTTCCCTGTGCTCGACCGCTCCGGCTATCGCACGAAGTTGACCCCACGCGGCGCCAGCGTGCTGGCGGGATGCCGTGTCCTCCTCGCCGCCGAGGCTGCGCTCGGCGTCACGATCGAGGAGCTGCGCGCCGGCTGGGAGCCGGCGGTGACGGTGGTGTTCGACGGGATCGTCCCGATCGATCCGCTCCTCCGCGCTGTCGGACGCCTGGTCGGCGAGCGCGTATCGACCCGCATCGACGTCCGCGCCGAGTTTCTGGCGGGCGTCGAGGAAGCGTTCGAGCAAACGAGGGCCGATCTGATGATCGCCGTCCTGGCGCCACGCGATCGCGAGCTCCCCAACGTCGAGCTTCCACCGCTGCCAGCCTCGCTCGTGGCGCGCGCCGATCATCCGCTGTCCCGCGGTCGTCACGACGATCTCGCACTGCGTGGGCAGCTCCTGCTCACGGTGCGCGGCTCGGATCCGCGCCTCGATCTTCCGACCGCTGGCCTCGAGGCGCGCTCGACCGTCCACCTCAACGACTTCACGGCCAAGCGCGCCGCGATCCTCGCCGGCATCGGCTTTGGCTGGCTACCCGACGTGTTGATCCAGCGCGAGCTCGCGCGAGGAGCGCTTCGGCGCATCAAGTGGAAGCGCGCGTCGACGCACGTGTTCCATCCGCGGCTCTACCACCGCGGCGCGCTCGGTCCCGCGGCCCGGCAGCTCGTCGCGGCGCTCGCGAGCACCCGCTCCTAGAAGGTCGTGTCCAGCGTGGCCATCACGACCGGCGTGATCGGCCGCGCGCGCGTGAGATCCACGAAGCGGCTACCCGACGGGGTCGACGATCGCTCGATGGCATCGACGATCTCGGGCGCCACGGCCTCGTAGAGCAGCTCGACGTGGATCCGCGCGCCGGCGGGGACTCCGTTGGGCGGTTCGAACGAGAGATCGTCGGAGCCCGGGACGAACGAGACATCGAGCTCGGGACCCCGCGGCTCGGTCCGGGAGCGATCGGTGCCTGTCGGCGCGAAGCCTGCCGGGAGGATGCGGTCGTCCTTGCCATAACCGCGTGCATCGAGTGCGCGGTGCGTGACCACGGCATCGTGATCGACGAGCGTTGCCTCCCAGATCTGGACCTGGTTCTCGGCCGTGATCGCGTCGCGGTGCGGCTGGCGACCGAGCACGACTCCGCCGCGATCGATGATCGCTCCCTGCGCATCGACCCCGCCGCTCTCGAACACCACGTCGCCTGCGACCTCGACCTGGACGTGGAGCCAGATCCGCCGCGACGGGTAGCCTGTCGGGAGCTTGTGGCCGGTCAGGTTCGTGACCCGCAGCCGGAAGCTCGTCGCGTCATGCGCGACCAGCTCGAGACGGGCGGCCTCGGTCAGGTGGCCGTCGTCGCGCACGGCGCTGGCCTCGAGCTCCTGGGGTGAAGCGCCCGCGCCCGACCACTCCGGTGCATCGGCGAGTAACCGGAGAACGTACGAATTCCCGCCGACGAACGTATGGCGTCCGAATGGTGTCCGCGCGCCGAGGTTCGCGGGGAACCCGGAGATCGCGAGGCTCGGGAGCGGGACACCTGCCTCGTCGACCGTGGGGACGTGACACGACTGGCAGCTGCGGCCGAGCGCGGGATATCGCGACGAGCGCCACTCGAGGAACGTCGCCTGCTCCACCACGTCTCCGCTCGGGCCTGGAACGATCACCGTGTGACACACCGCGCACAGTGACGACTCGGCGATGTGCGGACCCGACGTGGGCGTGAAGTTGACGATCAGCTGCATCGGTTCGGTGAGGGGATTCAGGTAGCGCCCGAAGAGCTGGCGCTGGTAGCCGACCTTGAAGCCGCCAGAGAACGAGCGCTCGTCGCCCAGGTTCGCAGCATCGATCTGGTGGCACAGCGTGCAGGTGATCCCGCCTCGGCCGAGCGTGGCAGCGACGTCCGTGCCCGAGGTCAGCTGCTCGAACGTCTGGTGCTGGCCAGCGGTCGCGAGCTGCTCCGAGCCCGCGGGTG
>JBBRBG010000133.1:0-26084 GCA_038206055.1 Haliangiales bacterium | reverse complement strand
TTGCGGTACCCCGATCGGAGTCAGCGCGCTGCACGCGTCGCAGACAAGTCCCACATCCATGCGCTCGGAATTCTACCCCCTTGCGAAGATCCCCGTCAAAGAACGGACCCCGTCAGATCGCGCAGGATCGCTAGGTATTTTGGGGTTAAGGGCCTGAAGCGGCTGCCCGGACGACCGGATCGGGATCCGTGGCCAGCTCCGCTCTCCGCTTCACGGCCCGGTCGTCCTTGGAGGACGCCAGCGCATGGGCAGCGGCGGCGCGGACCTGGGCCACCTCGTCCCGCGACAGCTGGAGCAGCGGCTCGAGCGCGGTGGTGCTGCCGGTGGTGCCGAGCGCCTGGGCGACGGCCTCGCGCACGAAGCTCGAGTTATCGCTCGCCGCCTTGATCAGCGCGCCGGTGTCGCTTTTCGGACCGAGCCGGCCGAGCGCGAGCGCGGCGACGCGGCGATCCGCCCACGGACCGCTCGACAGCGTCTGGGTGAGCGACGACAGGAGGTCCGGCGGCGGCGAGCCGCGACGCAGCGAGAGCGTCGCGATCGAATTCATCGCGGATGCCCGCACCTGATCGGCAGGATCGGTGAGCGCCTTTGCGATCGCGGCGTCGGCGCCCTTCGCGGCCGGCCCATCGAGCTTTGCGAGCACCGAGACCGCGAGCGCGCGGACCTTCGGATCCTCGCTCGCGAGCTGCGCTGCGACCGACGGCGCGATCGCCTGCGAGATCGACGCGACCGCCGCGGTGACCTTCGCGTCGCCGCCCTTCGGTGTCAGCGCGCCGAGGCCGAGTTGCACGGGCGCGCTGTCGAGATCCGCGAGCACGGCGACCACGACGTCGCGGTGCTCGGCGAGCGCGTCGAGGAGGCCCTTCGCGATGTCGTCGGCGTGATCCGCGACGAGCTTCGCGGAGGTGGCGGGCGTGGGCAGCGTCCCGGGGAGCTGCGCGATCGCCTCGGGTGCGTTGTACTTGTCATTGCGCTGCGGGTACTCGGAGATGCTGGACAGCGTCAGGGCAGGGACGCCGCTGCCACTCGTTCGCGCCATCGCCCACACGAGCTCGTCGCCGCCGCGGCCGACGCGCGAGAAGTACGCGCGGATCAGCGGGCCGAGGGTCTTCGGATCGCCGAGCTGACCGAGCGCCCACGCGGCGAGCCGCTGCGCTTCACCGCGGTTGTCGGCGAGCGCGCCGAGCAGCGCGGGGATGCCGGCGGTGAGCTTGCGTGCACCGATCGCATAGGCGCACGCCGCCCGGGTCGCGTCCTCGCGGCGGGTGTCGTTGAGCGTCGCGATCAGCGCCGGTCCGCTGCGCGGGTCGTCGATCTGCCCGAGGCCGAGGCAGGCGAGCGCCTGCACCGAGCCGCGGCGATCGTTCACGAGCTTGAGCAGTGGCACGACCGCGCGGCGATCGCCCGAGCGACCGAGCGTGAACGTGGCTGCCTCGCGCATCGAGGCCTCGGGGTTCTCGGTCAGCGGGATCACGTCGGTCAGCACGTTCGGATCGCCGAGGCGACCCGCGGCGATCAGCGCCGCGACGCGAACTTGCAAGCTGACGTCCTCGCGCAGCGTGCCGAGCTGGCGCGTGGCGTCCTTCGTGGGCTCCAGGCGCGCCATGCGCACGAGCGGGGCGGCGGCGCCCTTGTTGCCGAGGTGGCCGAGCACCGCGACCGCGACCCGCTGCTGGCTCGTGTCCTTCTCGTCGCGCAGCGCCTCGAGAAGCGGCTGCAAACCGTGACCGCCGATGCGCGTCAGCTCGAGGCGCGCGGCCTTCTTGACCTCGTCGGTACCGTGGCGCTCTCGCTCGACGAGCCGCGGCACGTACCGCAGATACAGATCCACGAGCACGCGCCGGTAGATCGGCTTGTGCGCCATCATGAACGACAGCGGCGACACGACCTTCTCGAGCTCGCCGAGGGTGTCGGTCATCTCCTCGAGATCGATCGCCTCGCGGCCGGCGCGTCCGACCTCGTCCTCGTTACTCGAGTTGCGCATCACGCCGCGGAGCAGCTCTGCCGCCTTCATCGGCGTCCCGGTCTGCACGTAGAGCTGCGCGAGGGCGAACTGCGCCTTCGCGTTGCGCGGATCGAGCTGCACGGTCTTCTCGTACGCCGCGATCGCCTCGGGGAACTGCTGCATCTCGGCATAACCCTCGGCGATCCGCATGTACGCGGTGGGATCGCTCGGGCTCTTCGCGAGCGCCTTCTCCTGCCACTCGCGCGCCTCGGCGTCCTTGCGCGCCTCGCGCTTGATCTCGCTGATCTGCCAGAACACCTCGCGCTCGCGGGACGGCGCGACCTTCGCGAGCTCGAGCAGCATCGCCACCGCCTCGTCGTAGCGGCGCATCCCGCGGTACTGCTTCACGAGGTCGAGCGCGATGTCCTGATCATCGGGGACGCGCTTGTGCAGCGCCTCGAGCGTGGCGAGTGGCTCGCCCTTCGTCACCTTGCGGCCGAAGTACTCGACGAGGAAGTAGCCGGCCTCGGCATCGCCCGTCTTGAACTTCGCATCCCACTCGCGCTTCTTCTCCAGCTCCTTCGCCGGGATCCTCGTCACGATCTGGATGTAGTGCCGGCGCGCGTCGCGGCGCGCGAGGCGATCGGTGGCCTTGTTGCCGACGAGTCCGAGCACCTTGTCCCAGTCGTCCAGGGCCTTCTGGAGCTGCTTTTGGCCCTCGAGCGCGCTCGCGCGGCCCTTGTAGAACTCGGGGTTCTTCGCGTCGAGGCCGATGGCCTTGTCGTAGTTCGCGATGGCCTCGGGACCCATGTTGTGCTCGACGAGCACCTCGCCGAGCTTCGCGAACCCGCTCGCCTTGTTGCTCGCGGTGATCCGCTTCCACGTGGCGATCGCGCGGGGGTGATCGTTCTTCTGCCAGTACTGCTCGCCGAGCGTGACGAGGTGGCCCGGATCATCGGGCTCGAGCTTCGCGAGGCGCTCGTACTGCGCGATGGCGAGATCCTCCTTACCCCAGCGCTGGTACATGTCCGCGATCGCGGAGAGCACACCCGCATCGTTCGGGAACCGCCCCTGCAGGCGGACCAGCGACTCGAGCGCCTTCTTCTCGAGGCCCTTGCGCCAGTAGCGCTCCGCGAGCTCGAGCTGGAACCGCGCCTCGCCGGGGGCGGCGGAGACCACCGCCTCGTACTGCTTCACGGCCTCGTCGTCGCGTCCGGAGTTCTCGAGCAGCACGATCAACCGCCGCTGGGTCTCGAGCTCGAAGCTCGACTTCGCGACGGCCTTCTTGAGGGCGGCGATCGCCTTGTCCTGCGCACCGGTCTCCTCGTAGAGCTTGCCGAGCGTGTCCCACTCGAAGTGGCCGCGCATGCTCTCGGGCCACGCCTTCTCGTACTCGGCGAGCAGGGCAGGGAGCGCCTGCTTGCGGCGATAGATATCGATCACGCGGCCGGTGAGCTCGACCTCGAGGTAGTAGCCTTTCGGCGCGAGCTTGATCGCACGGCGGTACTCGGCGACCGCCTCGTCGTCCTTGCCCATGCCCTCGAGCGCCTGCCCGCGGCGTGACACCACCTCGACCTTGCGCGCCGGATCGCTGCCGAGCAGCTTCTCGGCGGCGGCGTAGCTCTCGAGCGCGATGTCGCGCTTGCCGGCGGCGAGCATCGCGTCGCCGCGCTCGATCCACAGCTGCGCATTGGTGGGGTCGAGATCGAGGAACTGCTTGAAGTACGCGTTCGCGCCATCGTTGTCGCCGGTCGTCAGCGCGAGGTCGGCGAGCGCACGCAGCGCCTTCTTCTTCATGTCCTTCGCGGAGGCGTGCGCGAGCGCCTTGTCGTACGCGGCGCGGGCATCCTTGGTCTTGCCGCCGGCCTTCTGGGTCTCGCCGATGAGCAGCCAGGTCTGCGCGTCGGTGTCCTGCTTTGCGACCGCGCGCGACCACAGCTCGAGCGCGCGTGCCTCGTCGCCGGTCGCCTTGTTGAGCCGGCCGAGCACCACGAGGGCCGACGCGTTGTCGGGCGCCTTCTCGATGATCTTGCCGTACTCCTCCTTGAGGAGATCGATCGTGCGGTACCGCTTGTACATCTCGAGCAGCTTCGCGAGCGCGGAGCCGTCGTGCGGGTTCTTCGCGAGGATCGCCTTGTAGCGAGCGATCACGTTCTTGTCGAACGGATCGCGTGTGACGCCCCAGTCGTCCGCGCTCGCGGGCGTGATCGCCGAGAGTGGAGCGAGCGTTACGAAAGCCGCGAGGAAGAATCGGAGGCGCCTCATCCTCCTCGGATCATAGCTGCTCTAGGCGCGAATTCGAGCGAGCAGAGAGCCGAGGTTCTTCCGCCGAGATTCGATACAAAAGTCGCGGATCATGCGCGCCTGGCTCTTCGCCATCGCGAGGAACCGCACGCCGAGCCCCGAGGCCATCCGGTCGTCCTTGCGGTAGCAGATCTGTCCAGACGCCCAGATCGAGTCATCGATTCCCGGAAGATCGATCTCCAGCCCGACGACGAGGCCGGGGGGTGGTGCCACGAGCGAGATCGCCGACATGTTCATGCCGGTGTCGCTGAGGTTCTGAGACAGACCACGGATCGGACGATCGTGGACGTAGCTGGTCACCATTGCTTCGAATGGGACGCGGTAGCCTAGACGGCGATCTTGCACGGCTTCACCTCGGGGTAGTCCGATGTAGGATAAAAGCGTACCAGTGCCGTCAGTGGGACCAAACTTTTCGCCGTTTCCGATCGGGTCCCTGCGCCGGGTGACCGCGGGTCAGGCCGCGCTCGAGTCGGCGCTCGCGCGGTGGATCGCCGTGCGCCCGCTTGGTGCGCGCGTGGCGAAGCTCGCCGGTGGGCCGGTGCGTGCGCGCGTGATCGGCGCGCTGGCCTCGGCATTCGATCCGCACGCGGCGTTCGCGGAGGTCCGGACCGGTGGCGCATCGATCCTCGTCGCGTGTGGGGCGCGGCCGATTCGCGCTCTCGCGCAGCGCATGCTCGGCGGGCAAGCCGAGCTCGCGGCACCGCGCGCCCTCACCGCGGCCGAGGAGGCGATCTGGGTCCTCGTCGTGGCCTCGGCGATCGAGGACACCGGCGTCCACGCCGAGGTCTGGCCATCTGGGCAGCGGGCGCCGAGCATGACCACGCACCTCGCGCTCGAGCTGGCCATCGAGGGCGTCGCCACCTGGACGATCGTCGCCTACGTGCCGCGGTCGATGAGCGTGCGGGTCCCGCCGCCGCGCGCCCTACCCGAATGGGCGTTCGATCTGCCAATCGTTGTCGGCCGGTGCGTGCTCGATCGCGCCGCGGTCGCCCGCCTGGCCGTCCGCGACGTGGTCACCGTGGGGAAGGAGCTGTCCCTGGTGGCCGGTGACGTCGCGATCGCCCTCACGGCGGCCCCGCAAGCCATGGAGGCGCGGGTCGCGATTGGTTATGTTCCCGCCCCGATGTCGCCTGCCCTCGCCGATACCGCGCAGCTCGAGCTGACCGTTCAGCTCGGGACCACGCGGATGAGCTTGCGGCAGCTCGGCGAGCTCGCACCCGGCGCGATCGTGCCGCTCGGTCGCCCGCTCGCCGGTCCGTTCGAGGTCCGCGCGGCGGGCCGGCTGATCGGGCGGGGCGAGCTCGTCGATGTTGACGGCGAGCTGGGCGTGCGCATCGTGTCCCTCGAGGAGTAACTGGAGATGCCGACCTACGAATATCGCTGCAATGCCTGTGGGAAAGAGTTCGAGTACCAGCAGAAGATGGCCGACGACGACCTCACGAAGTGCGAGGCCTGCGGCGAGGACAAGCTCGAGAAGCTGATCTCCTGGAGCGCGTTCCAGCTCAAGGGCGGCGGCTGGTACAAGGACCTCTACGCGAGCCAGAGCCCGGAGCAGCAGAAGCAGGCCGCGCGCGACTCCGTCGACAAGGGTGTCCCTCCGAAGCAGGAGGACAAGGCGAAGAGCGACGGCGCGAGCACGGCCGACGCCGCGGCGAAGCCGGCCGCGAGCGACAGCGGTGGCGGGTCGAGCGGTCCATCGTCGTCCGATTCCGGGTCGAGCGGGACCTCCACACCCGCGGCCTCGACGGGCGGAACGAGTGGCGGCGGGGGGACCACCTCCGGCGGCGGCTCGACGAGCAAGGAATGATCGGACAGCTGATCGACGGCACCGCGATCGCGGCGAAGCTGCGCGCGGAGGTCGCGATCTCGGCAACCGCCTTGCGCGCGCGCGGCATCGCGCCGTGCCTCGCGGTCGTCCTCGTCGGAGATGATCCGGCGAGCGCCGTCTACGTCAAGGCCAAGACCAAGGCGGCGCGCGAGGCGAACGTCGACGTCCGCGATCACAAGCTGCCCGCGACCGCGTCCCAAGCGGAGCTGATGGCGCTCGTCGCGCAGCTCAACGCCGATCCGGCCGTCGATGGCATCCTCGTCCAGCTCCCGCTCCCCGCGGGCCTCGACTCCGACGCGGTGATCCGCTCGCTCGATCCGGCGAAGGACGTCGACGGGCTCCATCCCACGAACCTCGGCTACCTCGCGCAGGGCAGGCCGGTGTTCGCACCGTGCACGCCGAAGGGGTGCATGCGCCTCCTCCGCGAAGTCGGCGCAGAGCTCTGCGGTGCGCGCGCGATCGTGATCGGTCGCAGCGTGCTCGTCGGCAAGCCGATTGCGCTGCTCCTCGCGAACGCGAACGCGACCGTCACGATGTGCCACTCGAAGACGCGCGACCTCGCCGCCGAGACGCGCCGCGCCGACATCGTGGTCGCCGCGGTCGGCCGACCCGAGATGGTGCGCGGTGACTGGATCGCCGAGGGCGCGATCGTCCTCGACGTCGGCATCAACCGTACCGCCGAGGGCAAGATCGTCGGCGACGTCGCGTTCACCGAGGCCGCCCAGCGCGCGCGCGCGATCACGCCCGTGCCGCGCGGTGTCGGTCCGATGACGATCGCGTGCCTGCTCGAGAATACGGTCGAAGCTGCGACGCGCCGCCGCGGTTAGAGACACGTTGAACGGCGTTCCGCCGATTCTCGTAGATCGATCGCGAGTAACCACAACCGGTGGAGCGGACTCGAATGTCCGCAGCCAGCAGTTTCGCCGAGCTGACATTCAAGGAACCAGTATGTTTCGTACCGCCATTCTCGCCATCGCACTTTCGCTGTCCGTCGTTCCGGCCGCACGCGCCGAGCCCAAGGCCGATATCGTGGATACGGCGGTCGCCGCCGGCAGCTTCAAGACGCTCGCGAAGGCTCTCACCGAGGCGGGCCTCGTCGAGGCTCTCAAGGGGAAGGGCCCGTTCACGGTGTTCGCTCCGACCGATGAGGCGTTCGCCAAGCTCCCCAAGGGAGCCTTGGAGGCGCTGCTCAAGGACAAGAAGAAGCTGACCGCAGTGCTCACGTATCACGTGGTCGCCGGCAACGTGAAAGCAGCAGACGCCGCCAAGCTCACCACGGCGAAGACCCTCAACGGGCAAAGCATCAAGATCTCGGCGAAGGGTGGCAGCGTGATGATCAACGATGCGAAGGTTATCCAGGCCGACATCGAGACGACCAACGGTGTGATTCACGTGATCGACAAGGTGATTCTCCCCAAGTGAGCGTAGCGTCGTCTTCCAACGGGCATCCATGAGCCTGCTCGAGCGCTTGCTCGCGCCCGTCGTGCCGCTCTCGTTCGGCGCACCCGGGCTCCGGCTCAGGCAGCGCAGCTTTTCCGACCTCGAACGGATCGACGGACGCCACGTCGTCATCACGGGCGCGAACAGCGGCATTGGCCGCGCGGCGGCGGAGGCGCTGGTCGACCTCGGAGCGCGCGTCACCATGGTGTGCCGCGACCGGGGCCGCGCGGATGTGGCGCGCGCCGAGATCGAGAGTATCGGGGCCAGGCGCGGTCAGCTGGCGATCGAGCTCTGCGACGTGGCCCGGCTCGATGACGTCGCAGCGCTGGCCACACGGCTCCGCGATCCGATCGATGTCCTCGTCCACAACGCCGGAGTGTTGCCGCCCGAGCGGGTCGACACCGACGACGGTTTCGAGCTGACGTGGGCGACGCACGTTATCGGGCCGCAGCTCCTCACCAGGTTGCTCCGGCCACGGCTCGCGTCAACCAGCCGGGTCGTGCTGGTGTCGTCGGGCGGGATGTACCTCGCGCCGCTCGGCGAGCCGGGAATGGTTCCGGATCCCTACGACGGGGTTCGCGCCTACGCGGTGACGAAGCGAGCCCAGGTCGTGCTCGCCCAGCTGTGGGCCGAAAATGATCCGCGTGGGCCGCATGTCGTCGCGATGCATCCCGGGTGGGTCGATACGGTCGCGGTGCGGAGCTCGTTGCCGCGGTTCCATGCGCTGACGCGTCCGATCCTGCGCGATGCGGCGGGAGGAGCGGACACGGTCGCGTGGATCGCTGCGTGTCCTCTCGCTGCGCTCGACCGTGGCGGGTTCTACTTCGATCGTCGCCGGCGCTCGACCCACGTCGTGCCATGGCGGCGCGATCCCGCCGCTCTCCGCGCGGCGCTCTGGCGCTGGTGCAACGACGTCACCGATCGCTACGTGACCACGACGTCTCGCTGATCTAGCGCGTATGGCAGAGCGCGCACTGGTTCGCCGCTGCCCACGCGACGGCCGGGTCGTCGTTCGGATCCGCGTTCGCGAGGCGAGCGATGCGGTCGTCGAGATTCTGGATCCGCTCGGTGAGCTCCGCCTGGAAGCTCCACGACGGGAAGTCGGCGCCCGACATCGTCGACGTGTACGCAGCATCGGCATCTGCACGTCGCCCGGCTTTCGTGAAGACATCCCCGAGGAACAGGCCGGCACCCTCGCGGTTGTGCGCCACGGTCGAGTTCGTGCACGCAGGATCACTCGGGGTCGCGGCGCACGCGTCGATGTTCGTGACCACGGCCGCGAGCGCCGTCTGGAACTCTGGCGCGTCTCGTGGAAAGTCGGCAAACACCAACAGGCGCGAGAACAGGACGAACGAGGGATACGCGGCGATCCCGCGGTCGAGGACGGCGAGTCCTTCATCGATCGTCGCCTGGTCCTGCAGCGTGCGTCCAAACCTGACGAGGATCGGACCGAGCCACGCGGCGATCCGATGATCGGTCGGGCACAGCTCGTACGCCCGCTTGAGGTGATCGCGCGCACCGAGCGCGCTCGGTAGCTGCTCGGAGGGTGTCCCCTCGCCGGGGAGCGGCTCCGCGAGGCGCCAAAGATGAGCGAGGCCGAGCATCAGATGGATCTGTTCCTCCTCCGGCAGGGCGGCGGCGGCGGCGGTCAACATCTCGATCGATGCGGCCCGCTTGCTACGGTCGCCGGCGCGAAACGCGTCGTCGAACGCCACCGTTGCGGGATGGTTTGCCGCGGTGCTCGAGTAGCAAAGCGCCACGCCGGGCGGACGATTGTCCGATGTGACCGCGGCATCGGGTCCATCGCTGCCGTGCGGAGAGGAGCATGCTGCGAGTAGCCAGAGGGCGGACAGGAGCTTCATCGTGGCGGCGACTCTACCGTGCCTGTGAGCGTGCCTGCGAGCGGCGCGGTCCTGGTGCCGGCCGAGACGCATCCGGCTGTTCGCCTTGGGGTTAGCTGTTACCGCCCGGCGGCAGCGTCACGGGGCCCGATCCACGCACGAGGATCGGCTTGCTCAGCGCGCGGACGAGCACGACCTGAAGCTCCGCGAAGGGCGGCGGGTTCGTCGCGATCTCGTCGGCGCCGGCGACCCGCGCGTGCTCGCGCAGGCTCGCGTTCGACGTGATCGCCACGGTCGGCACCGGCGGGTTGAGCTGCTTCGCGGCCTGCAGCGTCTTGAGGCCGCCGTCGGCGTCGTAGTCGACGTCGATCACCGCGAGGTCGACCTCGGTCGTCATCAGCGCGGCGGCGACCGACGCATCGGCGGCCTGCATGATCTCGGCGGTCGAGATGATGGATTTGATCGAGCGCGTGAGGGTGGTGCGGTCCTGGCGATCGCCGGACAGCACGAGGATGTGCACGCCGTGAAACTTCGAGACCAGACTATCGATGATGACGCCGAGCGGCGCGGTGTCCATCAGCTCGATGCCGACACCGGGCGGACCCTCGGACGTCTCCACGCCGCGGCGCCACGACACCACGCCGAGCAGCGCGATCGGGGCGACCCCCGGGACGTGCATCGTGACCTGCGTCTGCATGCCGGTCGGGATGTCCGCATCGGTCTCGAGGAACAGGCCCCCGCGCGACAGATTCACGGAGTAGGCGACGAGGAATGACGATGCCGTCCGGAACTCGACCTGGACGGCATACGGCATCCGATCGTGTTCCCTCTCCGTCATTCAGCGCGTCCCAAGTATCACGGAATTCGCAGCGATATTGGGGCCGTCGGGCGTCGCACTTCCCAGTACGTACCTGTACGGAAGCCGCACAACGCTCAGAGCAGCTTGTCGAGGAGGCGCTCGAGATGGTCGAGGTTCATGTACCTGATCTCGAGATGACCAGCCTTCCCGGGTTCATCCTCGGTGATGGTCACCGGTCCGCCGAGTGAGCGCGTGAGCCGCTCCTCGAGATCGCGCACGCTGGCCGACTTGCGCGAGCCGGGAGCGGGAGTCGGAGTGGGGCGGGGGCGTGCGCCCTCGGGATCGCGGCTCTTCTTGACGAGCTCCTCGGTCGAGCGCACCGACAGACCTTTCGCGACGACCTTGCGTGCGGCGATCTCGATCGCCTCGGCCGTATCGAGCCCGAGCAGCGCGCGCGCGTGACCCATGGTCAGGGCCTCGTCCTCGACGAGCTGACGCACACCCGCCGGCAGCTTGAGGAGACGCATCGTGTTCGCCACGGTGCTACGGTCCTTGCCGATCCGCGCGCCGATCTCGTCCTGCGTCAGGCCGAACTCGTCGGTCAGGCGCTGGAACGCAGCGGCCTCTTCGAGCGGACCGAGATCCGCGCGCTGGAGGTTCTCGACGAGCGCGCGCTCGAGCGCCTCGCCTTCCTCGACGTCCTGGACGACGACCGGAATCTCGTGGAGCCCGGCGCGTTGCGCGGCTCGCCACCGCCGCTCTCCGGCGATCAGGAAGTAGCCGCCGCCGGGCCGCGGCCGCACGACGAGCGGCACGATGATGCCGTGGACCTTGATCGAGTCCGCGAGCTCGCCGAGCTTCGCGTCGTCGAACTTGCGCCGCGGCTGCTCCGGGCTCGGATAGAGGTCCTCGACGCCCGCGGCGAAGTACACGCGCGAGCGCGGTGCTTCCGCCTGCGCAGGTGCCGAGGGGACGGGGATGTAGCTCGGGGACGACAGCGATCCGCCGGGCAGGAGCGCGCCGAGGCCACGACCGAGCCCACGCTTCTTGACGTCGCTCATCACGGGACCGCTCCGGCGGCGGCGGCGGCGAGCGAGATGCGCTCGCGATCGAGAAATTCGTCGGCGACCGCGAGGTAGCTGTTCGTGCCAGCGCACCGCAGATCGTAGAGCAGGACCGGCTTGCCGTGGCTCGGTGCCTCGGACAGCCGCACGTTGCGCGGGATGTTCTCGCCGAACACCTTGTCGCCGAAGAACTTCTCGACCTCGGCGCGCACCTGCTGCGCGACCGAGAGCCGCGCATCGAACATCGTGAACAGCACGCCATCGATCTTCAGCGCCGGGTTGAACGCGGCGCGGATCTTCTCGATCGTGGAGGTCAGCGCCGACAACCCCTCGAGCGCGAAGTACTCCGCCTGCATCGGCACGAGCACGCCGTGCGCCGCGACCAGCGCGTTCAGCGTGAGCAGGCCCAGCGACGGCGGGCAATCGATCACGATGTAGTCGTACTGCGCCGCCACTTCGGCCAGCAGATCGGCGAGGAACCGTTCGCGGTGCTCTGCGGTGATCAGCTCGATCTCCGCACCGACGAGGTCCGTGGTGGCGGGCGCGACGAACAACGTCGCGATGTCCGTCGGCTTGATGATCTCCGCGATCGTCGCGTCACCGGTCAGCGCGTCGTAGATCGATTTCTCGACTCGATCGCGCGTCCACCCGACGCCTGACGATGCGTTGCCCTGTGGATCGAAATCCACGAGCAGCACGCGGTGCCCGCGCGACGCCACGCTCGCCGCGAGGTTGATCGCGGTGGTGGTCTTGCCCACGCCACCCTTCTGGTTAGCGACCGCCACGATCCGGGTCATGCGCGTCGATGTAGCAGGCCGCTATGACGATCCCCTTCACAGTTTTGAAGAGAAAATTTGGTACGGCGAAGGTTCCCGCGTACTTTGTACGCAGATGTAGGACATGTGGGTCATGTCCTTGAAGGAGAGCAAATGTCGTCAGGAATTCCGCGCGTTTATACTTCGTTTGCCGAGTTCGAGCGTGAAGAGCTTCGGCGCCTGGACTCCCTTCATACGTCCGTCGACGACCTCGTCGAGGAGCGGTTTGCAGAGGAGCTAGATTTCGGCAACGGCGACGCCCCGCGCAAGCGCGGCCGCCCGCGCAAGAACCCGGGCTAGCGGCGAGGGCGGGTCGCTCGCCCGAGGGCGGCGAGCACGAGGAGGACGAGCCACGCGCTCCCTCCACGCGAGCTGGAACAGCCGGCATCATCGGCGGGCTCGGGCTCCACGGGTGGATCGAGCCGGGTCACCCGGATCGCATCGAACGCCAGCTCCACGCCGCCGGTTTCACCGGTGTTGTCATCGAGCTGCACGTGCTGTGCGCCGCCGGCGGCGAACGCCAGCTCGCCGAGCGTCTGCCAGCCATCGACCGCGGACTGATCGAGCGCGAGCTCGGACGTCACGCCATCGGCGCGCACGCGGTACATCGCGCGCTTGCTCTGCGCGTGCGCAGCGGCCGTGTAGACTTCGAGTCGATAGCGACCGGCCTCGGCGAACACGAGGCTCCACTGCGCGAAGTTGCCCGGCAGATCCGATGCGGTCGCGCGCGTCCACACCAGGCTGCTGTTCATGCCCGCGTCGGTGACGTGGCGGAGCGTGGCCGCCGGACCGCCGGCGGAGAAGCAAGGATCGGTATCGTCGATATCGCCGCCGAGTGGACCCATCGTGCCGCACGCGTCGGGCGCGTGATCCGCGAACGCCTGGAGCTCTGCGAGCGAGCCGTCGAACACGTTGAGGTCCGTCGTCTCGCCGAGCACCGCGGGCACCGTTCCCGTCGACGAATGCTGCCAGAACGTCCAGTGCGTCCACGGCGTGGGGATGTTCGGGCACGGCGCCGTCGTGTACTGCGCGTGCCACAGCGGCGACGCCGTGAGGTTCGCGTTGCCCGTGTAGTCCTGCCACGAGTAGTAGCCGGCGTAGACGATCGGCGGGCGCCCGATCGCCTGCGTCACGTGATCGACCCACGCGCGGACCGCCGCCTCGACCTTGTCCTGGGCGAGCCCACCGGTGGACTCCACATCGATCACCGGCGGCAGGTCGCCCGGCTCGAGCGGACCGATCGCCTGGAGGAGTAGATCCGCCTGCGCGATCGGATCCTGCGTGGGCCGGAAGAACTGATAGGCGCCGCGCATCACGCCCGCCGCGTGCGCACCGGCCCAGTACGTCGCGAACTTCGGATCCTTGAACTGCAGGCCATCGCTGACGCGGATGAACGCGAAGTCGATGCCGGCGTCCTTCGCGATCGCCCAGTCGATCGAGGTCTCGTAGCTCGAAACGTCCATGCCGTGGACGACGTCAGCGCCGCCGCACACGGTGGTCGCCTGCATGTCGACGGACTCGGTCGGGGTTGTAGAGCTACAGCCGGCGAGCGCGATCAGGGCGAGGGCGCGGGTCATCGCGGCGCATCCTATCGGAATTGGCCGGATGATTGGACCAATCGTGCATGCCGCTAAAATAGCACGACTATACGTGATCGGCGGTTCGCCGATGTCAAGCCACGACGCGCCATTCGCTCGCGAAGCCGAGTACGCTGGCTGCGCGTTGGTGAGCACGGCAGATCTAGGGGATCCGCAGTTCTGGGACTTACGTCGGTTCGAGCTCGAGCTGGAGCGCAAGCGCGTGCTGGCGCGACTCGCCCTTGGTGCCACAGAACTGACGGACGACCTCGAGCAGGTCGAAGCGGAGCTCGAGCGAGTACCCCGTGGTCGAGCGCAGGCGCTCGCGCGGCGACTGAACCTCGGGGATGACGAGCTGAGCTTTGCCTGGACCGTGATCGCCGCTGCGTTCGATCCGCGATTGACGCGCGACTTCGACGCACTCGGTGGGGCGGAGGCACGCGGCGGCGCCTCCCTCACGCTTCACACCGCGCTTCATCGCCTCGACGCGAATCGTGCGCGCCGGCTCGCCCGTGATCTTCACGCACGCCATCCGCTGGTCTGCACGGCTCTGCTCGTGCCGCGGGGCGCAGATGCTTCGAGTGTGCGTCTGTGGTCCGCGACCGAGCGACTCGGCTCGTACCTCGCGGGCAGGTCCGAGGTCGATCCCGCGATCGCCGCCGTCGGTGGCCTGTGCCTGCCGCCCGACGATGCGATCATGAGCCCGCAGCACACGGCGACGCTGCGCCTGCTCGACGGACTGATCACCGCCGGCTCCGACGCGGTGGTTCTCCTCGAGGGACCACTTGGCGTCGGTCGTCGCACGCTCGCCGCGATCGCGGCGAAGGCCGCCGGGCGCCCGCTGGTCCACGTCGATCTTGCGCGCCGGCAGCTGGCCCCCTCGAGCCTCGAAGGGGTGATGCAGGCGCTGACGCGCGAGGCGTTCTTGCGACCGGATTCGATCGTGCTGCTGGCGAACATCGATGATCTCGTCGAACCGGGCGCTGACCGGATCAGCAACGCGTTACGCCTTGTCGCTGGCACGATCTCGGCTCTGGACGTACCGGTCGTCCTCACCACCGCAATGCCGGGGAT
Source organism: Haliangiales bacterium (assembly GCA_038206055.1). Classification (GTDB taxonomy): domain Bacteria; phylum Myxococcota_A; class Polyangia; order Haliangiales; family Haliangiaceae; genus JABFXX01. The sequence goes on along the minus strand of JBBRBG010000133.1, from coordinate 11,397 downwards.
GATGCTGCCGTCGACAAAGATCCCCGTGCGGATTCGAGTGACACCACCGAGCTCCGCCGAGCGACTCTCACTGTGGCATCGCGCGCTTCCCGACGCGAGTGCCGCGCCTCTGGCGGACGTGGCGTTCCGCTACCGGATCGGCCCAGGCTCGATCGACTGCGCGGCAGCGACCGCGAGTCTGATCGCCGTCGCGCGCGGTTCCCTCCAGGTGGAGGGCCGCGATCTCGTCAGCGGGATCCGTTCGACGATCGCCGAGCGCATGGGCGGGCTCGCCCACCGTGTCGACACGTCGGCCACGTGGGAGGACCTCGTGCTATCGAGCGATACCTCCGACCAGATCCGCGGCCTGCTCGCCCGCGTGCAGAAGTCAGCGAAGGTGCTCGACGAGTGGGGCTATCGCTCGCGCCTTGGTCGCGGCACGGGCATCGCCGCACTGTTCTCCGGACCGCCCGGCACCGGCAAGACCATGGTCGCGGGCGTGATCGCGAAGATCCTCGACCTGGAGCTGTACCAGGTCGATCTGTCGCGCGTGGTCTCGAAGTGGATCGGCGAGACCGAGAAGCAGCTCTCGCAGGTGTTCGATGCAGCGGAGGCGGGACACGTGCTGCTGCTGTTCGACGAGGCCGACTCCCTGTTCGCGAAGCGCACCGAGGTCAAGGGTTCCACCGACCGCTACGCGAACCTCGAGGTGAATTACCTGCTCCAGCGCATCGAGGCGTTCGAGGGCATCGCCGTGCTGACCACGAACATGGACACCTCGCTCGATCCCGCCCTCAAGCGGCGCCTCGCTGCGCACATCGTGTTCTGGGGGCCTGACGAGGATGAACGCCGTACGCTGTGGAAGAAGATGATCGCCGAGAACACGCCGATCGAAGGCGAACTGGATCTCGAGAAGTTGGCGATCGACTATCCCGACATGAGCGGAGCGAACATCCGGAACGCGGCGATCAGCGCGGCGTTTCTCGCGGCCGCAGAGGACGGCAGTCTCACCCAGCGGCTGCTCGAGCGCGCCGCGCGCCTCGAGTACAACTCGATGGGGCGCGTGCTCGGCAGGAAGGACAACTCGTGAGGCTCGTGGCGCTCGTTGTGATCGCCGCCTGCGGCTCATCGGGCCCCCCGCTGCAGGGGAAGGTAACCGGGCAGGTCATCGATTGCGGTGATGACTGCGGCGGGGCGCTCCGCGGCTACTTCGCGCAGCACGCGGGCGACCGGATCGCGGGGATCGATCAGATCTACGGCGACCCGAAGCCCCAGCTGATCGCGTGGATCAGCGAGAGCGATGCGTGGCCCGCGGCCCGCGATCTCTCGATCGATACGATCGCGTGCGATCCTTCAGCGGACGTGCCGGATTGCGCCGCCGCGATCACTGAAGGGATCCGCCGCGATCACGAAGCGAAGCACGCGTTCCTGGTGCCGCTCGTAGGCCCCGCGCCGCGGGTGGGAACGTGGTCGCTTCTCGATGTCCGTCGTACCAGCGGGAGCAGCGCGAGTTGGTCAACAGTCCGCGTCGTCTCGCTGCCGTGCCGCGTCGAGCGCGGCGACAAGCTGTACAACGATGTGGGCCGGGGCGTCGTTATGGCGAGCTTTACCTTGCAGACGGATAGCGCGTTGGAAAGCCCGGGCATATGCGAACCCGCGCTCATCAACTATCTGCGCGCGCATCCCGAGGAACGGATCGCCGGTGTCGTGCCGGTTGTGGGGACGCCTGCGCACTCGACCAAAATTGATTTCCCTGGAACCGCGTCGCTCGTGATTCTCGTTGGCGATGCGCCGTGGCCGCGCGCCGACGAGCTCTCGATATCGCTGGTGTCATGTTCCGAGCCGAGCTGTGCACGTCACTTCGCCGACGTGCATCCGCAGCTCCACGTGACCGAGCGCGCGCTGTTCATAGCGCCGATGACGGTGACCCTGGATCATCCGACCCGGTCCGACGAGCTGCTGGTGGTCTCGAAGCTGAGGTAGCTCTGGCGACACGCCGTATGCCGACGAGGGCCGCAGCGTCGGCGCAGCACGCGCGATCGCCAAGATGGAATTCGCGTGGGAAGGTCCCGACGTCTGTGACGCCGCGCTCATCAACTATCTGCGCGCGCATCCCGAGGAGCGGATCGCTGGCATTGTCCCGGTGCCGGTACACCGCCGATTCGCTATCTGTGTCTACCGTGCCGTGTGTCGAGGCGACGTGTGCTCGTCACTCGCCGACATGCATTCCAAGGCTCGAGGTGACTGCGCATGGGCTGCTCACGGCGCCAGTCACCTGGACACTGGATCACGCCACTCATTCTGCCCAGCTGCTCGTGGTCTCGAAGCTGCCTTAACCGGTCAGAGGCTACTCGCCGCCGCCCGTGCTCTTGCTCGGATTCTTGGCACCACCGAGCACCGACTTCTCGAGGTCTTCGTCATTCTCCGGGCGAACGCCGCCGAGTTGCTCGCGCACCTTCTGCAGCGAGCGCAGCCGGTTCTCCCACTCGGTCTCCAGCCCCTTGAACTTCTGGTGGGTGAACTGCATCTGCCCGAGCGCGGTCACGAAGTTCGTCGCTTGCCCACGGCGCGCATGCACCGCCATGTGGAACCCCATCCCCGCCATCGACTCGTACGGCGTCTTGTGAGCCGTCTTGGAGACCATGCCCTTGATCAGCCCGGTCATCGCCTCGACGGCTGGCAGGCCGGCCATCAACGCGGTGATCTTGGCCTGCGTCGCTGAGCTCCCGCCGGAAGCCTGTGCCGATGCGTTACCTGCCGTCTCGTAAGATGCCTTGCGTTCGCCGAGCTCGGCGAGCACCGCCTCTCGCGCCGCCTTCATGGCCTGGACGCTACGCCGCATGAACGACTTCGCCTCTTCGAAGTGTGCCACTGCCTGCTTCGCCTCGACTCCCTGAAGCTTCGCCGTATCGGCCTTCAGCTTCGCCTCGGCGCGTTCGATCGCATGCCCTGACACCTTGCCGACGGCATAGCTCGCCATCGTTCCGATGCTCTCCATCATGTCGACGGCTTCTTCTGGTCCGGCGACAAGGTACTTGAGCATGCCGCCGAACACGAACTCGACCGTGCCCTTGACGTCCTCAGCGTGACCCTTCGCCTCCTCCAGCGCCTCCTTGTCCTCGGAGACCTCCTTGCTGAGCTGTACCTTTTCGATCTCGTCTTGCGCCGCCTCGATCTTGTGAAATCCCTCCCTGACGCCTTCCTCGGTGCTCTTGAACGTGAGCAGCTTCGACTTCAGCTTGTGGTCGGCGCTCACGGTCGCGTCGTGCTGCGGCTTCGCAGCCCCGGTCCCTCTCGCGGTTTGTGCGTTCGCGATGCCCTCGTGGTCATCAACGAGGAGATTCGCTCCACCCTGCTTGTTGAACAGGCTACCGAGTGAGGTCCCGCCTGATACGTTCTGCTTGTCGGCGAACGAGGTGGCGTCGCCTTTGAATCCGTTGGGCACGGTGAATCCGAGCGCGATCAGATCCGGGTTCTTCGCTCCATCCATGAACGCCGCGAAGTCCGGTGCCACCGTGTCGCGCATGTTGGCCGCATCGCCGGTCTTCTCTTGATAGGCGTTCCAGGCCTGGTTGCGGATCCCCGGATCCATCCGAGACTGGTTCGTGTTCGGCGCCTCAGGCTCGGAGCCCTGGTCGAGGTTCAACGACCCGAGCGCGTTGCCCGGATCCGTCGGCTTGACGTAGCCGCGCCAGTCGAGTTCGCTCTCGTCGGCCTGCTTCTTCCCGGGCTGGCTGCCGCTGTGCTCGCCGAGCTGTGGCTTCTTGTCGACGTCGGGCAACGCGGGAAGCTGCTCGGGGCGCGGCTTCGGCTGGAACGGGTTGTCCTCCGGGATCGAGCCCCAGTCGGTGTCGGCCTTCTGCTCTTCCTCGAATCCGGTAGCTCCGCCCATTCCTATCTTACGGAAAGGGCACAGGTTTACTTCCCGATCGGAGCGCCCATCCGCGAGGTGCCGGAGCTAGCTCTCGATGTCGTAATCCTTGAGCTTTTTGTAGAGCGTCGAGCGATCGATCTCGAGGATCGTGGCGGCCTGCGCCTTGTTGCCACCCGTGGCCGCGAGCGCGGCAAGAATGCCGTCCTTCTCGAGCTCGCGCAGCGAACGTGCGATCACCGGCTGCGGCTGGGACCGCGAGGTCGGCGGCGGCGGCGGCGGAAGATCGATCGTGGCGTTCGAGCCCTGCGACGGCGTCGGTGCGGCCGGGACCGAGCTCATCGACCCGAGTGGTGGCGTGGGCGGCGAGTTGCGCGTGCGCAGTGACGGGATATTCGCGAGCACCTGCGGCGGGAGATCGGCGGCCACGATCTGTTCGCGATCGCCGAGCACGATCGCGCGCTCGACGGCGTTGCGCAGCTCGCGGACGTTGCCGGGCCATGCGTAGCGCGTCATCGCGGCGAGCGCGTCGGGTGCGAAGCCGGAGATCCGGCGCGCGGCCTGATGACGGTACCGCGCGAGGAAGTGATCGGCGAGCAGCGGCACGTCGTCGAGCCGCTCGCGCAGGGGAGGGACGTCGATCTGGATCACGCTGAGACGGTAAAATAGATCTTCACGGAACGTGCCGCGCTTGACCATCTCCGCGAGGTCGCGATTCGTGGCGGCGACCATGCGCACGTCGACCTCGATCGCCTTCTGCCCGCCGACACGCTCGAAGCGGCGCTCCTCGAGCACGCGGAGGAACTTCGTCTGCAGGCCGAGCGGCAGCTCGCCGACCTCGTCGAGGAACAGCGTGCCGCGATCGGCCATCTCGAACCGGCCGGCCTTCTTCTCGGTCGCGCCGGTGAACGCGCCCTTCTCGTGCCCGAACAGCTCGCTCTCGATCAGGCTCTCGGTCAACGCCGCGCAGTTGACGGCGACGCACGGGCCCTTCGCGCGGCGCGACGAGCGGTGGATCGCGCGCGCGACCATCTCCTTGCCCGCACCGGATTCGCCGCCGAGAAGTACGGTCGCATCGCTCGGCGCCACGCGCTTGACGAACGCGGTCACGCGCGCGGCGGCCTCGGAGCGGCCGATCAGCTCGTCCGTACCGGCGGGACCGGTGAGCTGCTCCTCGAGTGCATCGGCGCGGCGCACCGCTTGCTCGCGCGCGTCGGCGGAGACCCACGCGGCGCCGAGCAAGTGCGAGAGACAGCTGATGGCGAGCGAATCGATCTGCTCCCACGCGACGCCCTTGCGATCGATCCACAGCACGCCGATCACCTCGTCGCCCGCGCCGTTGACGGGAGATGCGATCAGCGCGCGACCGCCGGTCTCGGCGGTGACGACCTGCCGGTTGCCGATCACCTTGTCGATCAGCTCCTGTGGCATCTGGAGCTGCGTCGACTCGCCGGTGGTGACGGATGCCGAGACGGGGGTGACGCGCTTGCCGGCGGACAGCACGAACGCGCGGTGAGCACCGAGCGCCGATAGCGCCGCGTCGCAGGTCGCCCGGGCCACGGCATCGCGCCCGCCGGCGGTCTCGCCGCGCAGGCGGTCGCCGAGGTTCGCAAGCGAGGCGAGGTGACGGCGCGCACGATCATCGATGCCGACCAGCGCGAGCAGCGAGCGGCTGTTGACCTCCATGGTCACGTGGCTCGAGGCCTTGGTCACGGCGATGCCATCGACCGGCAGGTACGCCATCTTCGTGTTTCCGAGGATGATCTCGTCGCCCGCCTCGAGGCGGTGCGTGGTCGCGGGTTGGCCGTTGATCAGCGTTCGGGTCTTGCCGCTGTCGTCAACCCAGGCCATCGCACCGTCGCGGAGCGCGATGATCCCGTGGATGCGCGAGACGGTCGGATCGGTGAGCTGGACGAGACATGTATCGCCACGCCCGACCTCCCCACCCCGCATGGGGAGCTCGAACTCCCGCCCTGCGTCGGGTCCGTCGATCACGACCAGTCGGGCCAGTGACATGTGCGCATCTTACCGTGTGTAGTAGGGTTTGCTGCATGACACGCCTCGCGATCGCGCTCGCGCTGTTCGGCCTCACCGCCTGCCCGGGTCCTGCGAAGCCCACCACCCGCGGCACCGGCGAACCAGTGCTCGCCAAGAAGCTCTCCCTGTCCTGGGGGATCTCGCAGCAAGGTGAGATGGCCGACCTGTTCCTCCAGGTCACCGACGAGACCGGCAAGCAGGTCAGTCACGAGCTCGGGCGCTGGAAGGGAACCTGCGCGGCCGACAAGGCGCAGGACAACATGAACGCGTTGATCGCGCTGTCGTGCCGCACCGGCGGAACCGGCACGCAGCTGCAGGCGATCCGGCAGGGCGGCGACGAGATCGTGATCGTCAAGCTGGGCATCGACGAAGGCGTGATGCCCGATCCGATGGCGCGCGAAGAGGTCAAGCGGATCAAGGTCCCCCTCGGCGTGGCGATCGAAGCCGGATCATGAGGGCGTGGTTCGTGATGGTGGTGGGCGTCGCAGCCGCGTGCGGCGACGACGGTGCCAAGACGCACGATGCGGGCGCCGATGATGCGGCGCCCGTGGCCGACGCCTACGTGTGTCCCGTCGTCGGAACCGCTCCGACGTGCGGGACCACCACCGCCCCGACGGTCCCCGCGACGGGAAGCGCGACGTGCAACGTGCTGACGCAGACGGGATGCACCACGACCGAGAAGTGCGCGTGGATCGTCGATCAGGTCACGCCACAGGTCATCGGTCACATCGGCTGCGCACCGAACGGAACCGTTCCGGTCGGCTGCAGTTGCACGATCGGAGCGGCGGGCACCACTGGCTACGACGACTGCGCGCGCGGCGCGGCGTGCGTGTCGGGAGCCTGTCGAGAGATCTGCGACAACCAGGGTGGCGTGCCGATGTGCGGCGCACATGGCGCGTGCACGAACTACCAGAACCTGTTCGTCAGCGGCGGCACGACGGTCGCGGGCGCGTGCAACACGAAGTGCGATCCGCTCACCCAGTGCGGTGAGTCGACGACGCCCACGGCATGCGGCGCGACGAACCCGGCGATGCCGAACCGCGGCTGCTACGGGATCGATCACTTCGGCTGCAGCACCGCGCTGCCGCAGACGCTCGCGCTGACGGATCGCACCACGCCCGCCGGTACGTTCCTGAACGCGTGCGCGCCCGGCTTCATGCCGCTGCTGATCTCGGAGACCGGATCGACCCAGGCCGTGTGCACCGGGTTGTGCGCGGCGCTCGAGACCGACAACACGAAGGCGCACAAGGCGAACAGCAAGGGCGATGGGGCGGCGTCTGCGAAGCTGCCGATGGCGACGGAGATCGCCCAGGGCAACGCGACGTGCGAGATCGGGAAGAAGGGATCCGAGGCGACCTCGGTGTGCAAGTTCATGTGGCCGTTCGTCCTCGATCAGACCGGCGAGGTCCCGGCGTCGTTCGTGCCGTTCCAGGACACGCTCGGCATCTGCATGGGCATCACCCACTATCAGTACGACTCCAATGGCGATGGCCAGGTCACGTCCGCGGATGCGACCCAACCCGACTGCGCCACGCTACCGCCGCGCAGCGCATCCACGACGGGGGCGCACGACGACGCGGCCGACTTCCAGTGCCAGAAAGTGGAGCACTCGATGGTGGCCGGCAGGCTGGTACCACCACCGGGCGATCTGCGGCTCGTCGGCTCCGAGGACGTGATCCCGCTCGCGCGCCACCAGCTTCGCTAGAGCGTCTTGAGATATTCGATGACGGCGCGCGCGTCCGCGCCGAGATCGGCGAGGAACGGGTGGCCACCGTTTCCGAACCCGGTGCGGGTGGCGTCGTACGCGTACCCCGTGGATCCGCTCGCGATGCCGACCGCGCCCAGGTCGTAGAGCGCCGCGTAGTCGAGCGTGAACTTCGTCGGCCGCTTCTCCGGTGCGGTCGCCATCACCGCGAGGCTCGGCCACTGCCCGACGTGTCCATACGGCGCGCGCGCCCATACGTTGGTGAGGACGGGCGGCACGTAGCCCGACGAGCGCCGGAACTTCGTGTAGCCGCGGGTCAGCGCAGGATCGTTCGCCGCGCGCTCGAAGCTCTCGGTCGCCGCCATCATCCGTGTCGGGTCGACGTGCAGGTCCTCGATCGGCACGATCTGCTCGGTGTAGTCGGTGACGCGTCCATCCGCGCCGTACGTGCCGTGGCAGTGCGCGCATTGATCGCCGAACAGCTCCTTGCCCTTCGCGGCGAGCGCTTTGTCGATCTTTCCGGGGAACGCCGGGCGGGGCGCGGGTTGCCGCAGATACGCGCCGAGGCTCGCGCCCTGGAACGGATGTCGCTCGAGCCATTCCACGCGCACGCCGGCCGCGACATCCGCCTCGACGGCCAGCAGATCGATCGGCCCCTCGCCGCTGCCATCCCACGACAGCGTGGTTCGCACGCCGTAGCCGATCACATCCGGCACCTTCGCCCAGCCCACCGCTGGTGCGTCGTCGATCGGCTTGCCGGTGAGCTGCGCGAGCACGAGCGCGAAGCTCTCGATCACGGCGACTCGCCCGGGCGGATCTTCCATGGTGCGCTCGTGCAGCTTCGTGCGCTGCGCGGCGCGCGTGGTCAGCGCAGTCACGGTCTTTGCGGTGAACACTTCGCGATACTGCTCGGGCCACACGAGCTTGCGCTCGGTCGCGGCGGCCGTCGCGAGCGAGGTCAGGAGTGTCACGCTGAACCCGGGCTGGCGCGTCACCTGCGCGTATGCGCGATCGTACGCATGGATCTTCACGTGCTTGTTACCGAGCCCGTAGATCACGGCCTCGCCACCCTGCCAGCGCAACCTCTCCGCGTGGCACGCAGAGCACGCGGTCATCAGGAACTGCACGCCGGTCATCGGATCGGTCGTGAGGTGGAGTCCGATCGGGAGGCCCGCGCGCAGATCCGGATCCGCGCTCGCAGGCATGGCGGCGCGGGCGACGAAGCCGAACTTCTGCGCGAGCTCTTGCCCATCCTTGCCGAGCACGTCGGGGTACGCGCGCTGGAGTGCGAGGAACACCGGGTAGGGCACGCCGGTCCGGTACGGATCACCGATGCCGGTGCGCTCGAAGATCGCCTTGCCCGCGTCGCGCGAGATCCGGTCGATCCCGTACTCCGCCGGATCCGACATCGGCACCTCGGGATCTTTCGGCGTCGCGACCGTCGTCGTCGGCCCCTCCGGATCGGTCACCTGCAGCGTCTGGTGACGACAGGCAGCGAGCACACCGATCACCGTGATCCACCGCAGCATGCCGCGCAGAATACCCCACCGGTGTTACTGTCGTTTGGATGTGGTGGTGCACGGTTCTCCTGCTGGCAGCAGGCTGCGGTGGTTCCGATTCGAAGCTGCCGGATGCGCACATCGACGCGCCGGGGCCCGACGCGGGGTGCGCGGCCGATACGTGTAGCCCGCTGACCAGCATGGGCTGCACCGCGAACCAGAAGTGCACCTGGATCCTCGACGCGAATCCGCCGCGCACCGGACGCACGCAATGCTCGTTCGCCGGCGCCGTACCGATGGGACTGCCGTGCACGCGCGACGCGAATGGTGGCGACGGCTGCGTGAAGGGCGCCACCTGCTACATGGACAAGTGCGCCGCGATCTGCGACCTCGCCGGCGGCACGAACAACTGCGGCGCCGGCCTGACGTGCCGATCTACGCCGCTGTTCGTTCCGTGCGCGAGCACCACGCCGATCGCCGGCCTCTGCGTTCCCTAACGAGACGCGTAGTCGGTCAGGCCGCGGCGGTGCCGCTCGAGGATGAAGAAGTTGAGGCCGCCGATCCGCGCGGGTCCCAACGCGTAGTACGCCTTGCCCAGGAGGAGATCCGGGTTCGCCGGATCGACCTGCACGAGGTAGTCGCGCAGGCCGGCCGTGATGTCGAACCGCGGGTTCCCGCCCTTGCCGTAGTCGAGGAGCAGCGCGTGTAGATATTCGTTGTCGCGCGCGGTCGCATCGACCTCGTGCACCTCGTAGAAGCCGAACCGCTTCGGCGCGGTGTCGGACGGCTTCGCGATCCAGCGACCGTCGAGCGCGTTCATCTCGACCGGGCAGTTGTAGCCCATCACGCGACCGTCCTCGCCGCGATGGAAGCCCTTCATGAACTTCTTGATCCCGACCCACTTCCCCAGCGGGAGGCTGTTGAAGGGGAGGCGGTTGAGGCCGCGGAACTCCCAGCCCACGAGGCCGTCGAGGTCCGGCATCACGCCGCGTTGGAACACGCGCTCGAGCTCGGCACGCGGGGTCTGCTCGAGAGCGAGCGCCTCGCGCGTCGGGAACGGCGTGGGCAGGCGCGTGACGGTTGCCGGACGCGCGGACACGCCATTGGACGACGAGGAAACAGCAGCAACGACACTCATGACAGAAACCTCCGTGCGTTATCGATGACGTGACCGGCCGCGCGTGTGGCGAGGGCCATGATGGTCTCCATCGGGTTGGTGCGGATCGGCGTGGGGAACAGCGAGGCATCCGCGATCATCAGGCGATCGACGTCGTGCATGAATCCGAAATTGTCGGTGACGGACGTGGTGCGATCGGCGCCCATCTTCGCGGTGCCCATCATATGGACGGTGACCAGCTCCCACGCGGTCGCGGGGATCGGGCGCGCGAGGATCTGCTTGACCTCGTCGGCGCTGTACGCGGCCGTCGCGTGGTGGAGCGGCAGGATGATCTGCTTCGCGCCGGCGGTGAACAGCAGATCCGAGAGCCGCTCGAGGCCGAGCTTCATCGCGGTCAGGTCGCGTTCGTCGATCTGATAGAACGCCTGCGGGCGACCGTTGATCGTGCGAACGCGGCCGGTCGAGTGGTCCTCGATCAGCATGCCCGCCACGACCATGTTGTTGTAGCGGTCCATCAGCGCGCCCATCTGCTCGCCGCGGTAGGGCATCGACATCGCCGTGACGCTCGGCGGCAGGTTGATCGCCGCGAACGTGCCGATGCCATCCTTGACGAACTCGCGGACCTGGAACGCCTGGTGGACGCCCTTCCAGCTCGAGACGTCCTCGTCGAATAGCGCGATCACCTTCACGTTCGGATGGAGCGACAGGTTGCCGCCGATCTGGCCCGACCGAGACCGCAGGCCAGTACGCTCGAGAAGCGCGGGCGTGTGGATCGCACCGCACGACACCACGACGAGCTTGGCGCGCACCGCGATCGACGGACCGCGCTTGCCGTTTGGCAGCGTGACGTGACCGACCACGCCGGTCGCGCGCTTGCCGTGCATGGTGACCTTGTCGACGCGGACGTTCGCGTAGATCCGCGCGCCGAAGTGCAGCGCGCGCGGGATGTAGCTGACGAGCGCGGACTGCTTCGCGCCCGTCGGGCAGCCGAACGCACAGCGGTTCGAGCCCACGCAGTGCGCCTGGTTGCGGAGGTTCGGGATGATCTCCCAGCCCTTCGCATCGGCGCCCTCCTTGAGGATCCAGTTCTCGCGGCCGATCGCTTCCTCGTCGTTGAGCGCGACATGGATGCGCTTCTCGACGCGCTCGAAGTATGGCTCCATCTGCGCCGGCGTGACGTCGATCTTCG
>JBBRBG010000132.1:0-26089 GCA_038206055.1 Haliangiales bacterium | reverse complement strand
GGTGACGGCGCCGTCAACGTGTACAGCCGCGTGCAGATGCAGCTGTTCAAGGCGAAGCAGCTCGCGCAGAAGGAAGTCGACAAGGCCCTCGCCGACGTCGGCATGACGATCGAGGAGGTCCGCACGTACCTCGACAAGCACCCGTCGATGGCTTCGGCGTTCCACCGCGCTCCGCACATGGCGGGCTGCACGGCCGCCGATCTCATCTACGAAGTTGGCGCGAAGAAGAGCACCCTCGGCTACATCAAGAACCGGATCATCAACGCGGTGACCAACCGGGACGCGAAGGAGCTCGCGAAGGCTCACTCGAAGCTGCTCGACATCGCGCGCCGCGCGGCCGCGAAGACGAACAAGAAGACGTCGGTCGTCAGCGTGGCGCCCGAGGTGGATCCCGAGGATCAGGCGGCGCCGCCGATCCCGGCCGGCCGCAAGAGCCTCCGCGTCGTCAACTAGTGTCGATCGCGGACCGCATCCGCGCCAAGGCGCACGCAGCGATCGACAAGCTCCCCGGCAAGGCGGGGGAGCTCGCGCGCAAGGCGAACGAAGTGCTCGGCCGTCCCCTCGCCAACGAGGCGGAGCTGGCCGACCGCCAGGCGTTCGCCACGCGCGCGCCGAACGTGAAGGCGAACGTGAAGGCGACGCGGCAGGTCGAGGGCAAGGAGCCCGCGCCGGTCATCGTCTATCACATGGACAAGACGCGCCGCGACGCGACCCGGCTGACCGAGATCCTCGATGCGGAGAAGATTCCGTACAAGGTCTCGAACATCCAGGAGGACGCCGCGGCGCAGATGGCCGTGCGACGCGACAGCAAGGGCCATCGCCTGCCGGTCGTGTTCATCGCCGGCGAGGTGATCGGCGGCAAGGCCGAGCTGTCGAACCTGATCTCGAGCGGCGAGCTCTCGCGCAAAGTCTTCGGCTAGGGACCCGGGAGCCGAGTCGGACGCGCGCCAACGGCGTGCGCGTGCGTGCGTGCGTGCGTGCGTAGTGCCTGCGATCGGAGCTCGCTGGTTCAGGTGAGCCCCGAAGCCCCCGAAGGTCCCGAAGCAGAGGTTTTCCCTCGAAGAGAAACCTCTTCTTTGGGTCTTTGCGACCTTTGGGGCTCACGATCGGGGCGCACGCCGCACGCACGATCGATCAGTCACACGGAGCCGAGCTACCGGCCGAGGACAGTCTTCACGGCGGCGATCACGACGGCGGGCTCGGACTCCGCGATGTCGTGATCGCTGTTGTCCGCCATCACGCGGGAGGCGCCCGGCGTCTTCGCGAGGGTCTCGTGGCTCGCGCGCCAGGCGGCCTGCATGCCCGGATCGGGGAACGGAGGTGTGGCGGCGGAGACGATCACGACGGGCAGGTTCGCCGCCCAGCGCACGCCGTGGAGCTCGGCGACAAGCGCGGGGAAGCTGGTGACCATGCGTGCGGCCGCGCGCTCCCGATCGGTCTTCGGCGATGCGGGCGTCGGTACCGTGGCGAGCACGGCGGGCAGGCCCACGGCCTCGACGAAGTCGGTGTTCATCGGATCGAGGAACACGATGCCGGCGACGTCGTCGGGATAGGCCTTCGCGTAGGCGACGTCGATCAGCGCGCCGTACGACGCGGCAACGGGGACGATCTTCGTCGCACCGACGCGATGGACGCCGGCGTGCAGTGCGGTGACCTCGTCGGCGATCGTGAACGCACCGGCCGGGAACGGTGACTTGCCGAAGCCGGCACGGTCATAGCTGATGACGCGGCGGCCGGTTGCGGCGGCGAGCTGGTCGGGCAGGGTGCCCCACGAGGCGGAGTCCGCACCACCGCCGGCCTCGAGCAGCAGCGCCGGTTCGGCACCGGGGACGACGTGAAACGCGAGCTGGACGATGCCGCTCGTCACCATCGAGTCCTCGATGCGCAGCGGCGTCGGCTCGACGGCTTGCGGTGAGGAGCCACCGCACGCGGCGAGGAGGCAGAGGGCGATCGTGCGCATGGGCGTTGGTAACACTGTCAGCGGAACGGTGCGAACGATCCGTCCGCTGCGATCGCGCGATATCCGCCGCCCTGCATGATGCAGTCGTCGTTGACGTAGACCCACTCGATCGCGGGCGCGGCGGGATCGGTGAACGCGTAGCCGGGGTCGAGCTCGTCACTCGGATCGCCGCATACGAGAGCGTCGGCCTTCGTCGTCTGCGCGGGGACCCAGTGGCCCTGATCTCCGGTGCACGACTCCTTCTTCGGATCGCGCTTGCGCACTGCGGTCGCCTTCGCGACGGCGACCTTGGTCGGCTTGCACGCGAGCGTGAGGTGTTCGGTGCCGTCGAACAGATTGAAGGTGGTGACACCGGCGGCGGTGACCACGGCGCCCATGTAGCGACGGGTCACGGCCTTCGCGGTCCACGGCTCGAGCGCGTCGTCTCCCAGGTGGGTGACCGCGGTCTGGACCTCGAGGGTCAGCATCGCGCGGTCGTCGATCCGGTTCAGCGTTGCGAACGTGAGGACCGCGCTCGCCCGGATCTGACCGGTCATCAGGCTGCGGGCATGCCACGCGGGGGCGGCGGCGAGCGCCTGGATCGGCGGCGGGATGGTGTGGTCCGCATCCATCGTGGGTGCATCGGGGGACGCATCCAGCGGGGCCACCATGACCGGCGCGGGCACCGGAGCGGGGACGGGCGGAGCCGGCGTGGGGTTGCCGCGATCGCAGGCCGAGCAGGCCAAAACTCCAAGGATTCCGGCAAGCCACGGCAGACGCATTCCTTATTCTAGTCGGCCCGGCCGTGGTATGGAGCGCCTATGGGCGAGACCGAGAGCACCGCGAAGAAGCTGACCACGAAGGTCACCACGAAGCTGTTTGGCGCGCTGAACCGCGCCGACGAGATCGGTGGCGAGATCCGCGACTACCTGCAGGACAAGGTCGCGACGGATCCGCGCTACGTCAACGCCCGCAAGCGGGTCGCGAAGCTGCTCGGAAAGAAGTTCGAGTCCAAGCAGGAAGTCGTCGCGAAGGCAGAGGCGAAGGCTGTGGCGGTTGCCGCGGTCGCCGCGCCCACGCCGGTCAAGAAGGAGCAGAAGGGCTTCGGCGACGCGTCGCTCAAGGCGCAGATCTTCGGCAAGAAGAGCTGCCCGTGGTCGGGTCGTGCGATCACGCTGCTCGAGCGAAACAAGGTCGACTACGACTACACCGATCTGGAGGAGCCGGAGCACGAGGCGAAGGCTCTCGGGCTCGCGCTCGAGACCAAGCAGAACACCGTCCCGTACATCTACTTGCGCGGCCAGTTCGTCGGCGGCTTCAACGCGCTCTCCGAGGTCGATCGGCTCGGCCAGCTCGAGGTCGCGATGATGTCGAAGGACGAGCTAGCGGCGGCGCCCGCTCACGTCAAGGCCGTGGAGATCGTGGCTCGCCCGAACACCGACGAGGTCGCGCCCGCCGAGACCGACGCCAGCGCGTCCGAATAGCCGATCCGGGTTGTCCCAGACGATCAGCGTGGCCACATGACGGCTGCGCCAGTCGTGGAGGTAGTTGGGGAGCAGGCCGCGGACCTCGAAGCCCGCGCGCAGTTGAGAGATCAGCACGCGGTCGCGGCGCTCGCCGCGCACGACCTGTGCGACGTAGTCGGCGGGCGCGATGTCCGCGGGTGCATCGACGTAGTCGTAGAGGCGACCACCGCCGACGACGTTCGCGAGACCGAGCCGGCGACACAGCGCAAACAGTGCGGCGTACAGCGCGCGGCCGACGCCTGTGCCCCACGCGCGCTGATGCACGTAGATGTCTGCGAGGTAGAGCGTGTCGCCCCCCGGATCGTGGCGCGCGAACGTGGCCGAGTCCGTGATGCCGAGCCAGGTGTGCGGCGCGAGCGCATCGAGCGCGCGCGGTGGGATCATCGTCGCGATCGCGCCGGCGATCTCACCGTCGATCTCCGCGACGAGCTGACCCACGGGGAACTGCGACTGGTGCGTGCGCAGTAGATCCGGGTCGAATACGACCCCGTCCTGCACGAACTCGGGATACGCGTCGCGGTTGATGGCGGCGAGTGCGTCGACGTCGGCGAGGGTGGCGGTGCGAATCGTGATCGACATCCTGTAAGGGTTCGCCATTGCCCGAGCGTCGCCAAGGTGTCGCAGCGCGATGTCACGCTCGCGTCACCGACGAGCAGCGAGCTGTCACCGACGGAGCGCGTAAGCCCGTGTCGACGCGTCGGGAGGTGTGGAGGGCGCGGCAGACGTGGGCACACGGGCCTCGGTGACGAGCGGACCGACCTCGCGGATCGCGACGCGCCACCCGCTGCCGTCGCGCGCGAGACCCGCGATCGCGTAGCGCAGAATGCCGTCGAGGCGACCGGTCGCGGCCTTGTCGCCGAGCGTGGTCGAGGGCAGCCCGACCACGGCGATCGGGGCCTCGCGATCGCCGATCTCGCCGGCGGTCAGCGCGTGGCGATGGCCGTGGCAGACGAGCACGTGGTTCGCAGTGCTCCGGCGACGATACGCGACGAGGACCGCGGCGAGGCGATCCGCATCGACCGCCGTGTTGAACCACGCCTCCGGCTGCGAGAACCGCGCGTCGCGCCACACATGATGATGCGCGACGCACACGACGGGACCGCGAAGTCCGGCGAGGATGTGCGCGAGCCGCGCGAGTTGGTCATCGCCGAACCGACCGATGGCGTTCGACAGGAGGTGCGTTGAAGGATGCCGGCACGAATCGAGGAGGATGATGGTCGCCGGGCCGGCGTCGCCGACGATCGTATCGACGAGCGGGAATCGCGCGAGCTCCGTGCCGTGGGTCTCGAACACACCGACGCGGGCGGCGCGCCGCGCGAGATCGTGGTCGGCGATGAACGGACGGTTGAAGTTGATGTCGTGGTTGCCTGGCACCATGTGGTGCACGAGGTGCGGGACGGCCGATGCGATCGCGCGCAGCCGCGTCCACTCGGCCTCGGTGCCGGTATCGACCTCGTCGCCACACCACACGACCGTGCGCGGCGCGTGGCGCGCGAGATGCTCGAGCACCCGGGCCAGGCCGCGCGAGATCTCGTCGGCGCTGGGCAGCTGCGTCCACGGCCACTGGCCCGGATCCATCACCAGCTCGGCGAGGGTCTTGCGATTCGCGACGACGTGCGTGTCGGAGACGAGGCTGCACACTTCGGTGAGATCGTCGGGGTGGACGAGCAGCGACGGCCGCGTGCGCAGGATCGGCGCCTTGCGCACACGCATGCCGACCTGCAGCGCGATCCGTGCCGCGGGAAGAGCCGCGCGCGGCCGAGCGGCCACGTACCACGCGGACATTGCGAGGAGAGCGGCCGGGCCACGCAGGCGATCGATGAAGCCCACGACATCACCATGCCAACCGTTCGCAACGGGAGCGCGACGGCGCACGCACGGCGGAGTAGCAATTGGCGACGCTAACGTGAACGGTCCCGAGGTGCCGAAGCCAGCGGCGGCGACGAGCAGCCCGATGTGGAGCGCCGCCGTGCGCGCGAACACCTGCGCACTCGCGCCCGGAACCGCGAGATCGATGGGGAACACGAGCGTCTCGATCGAATGCTGCGCACGCAGCTCGTCGGCCAGCTCCGTCAATCGGTCCTCGCGACGCGCAACGAGGACCAGGCTCAGCCCAGCCTCGGCGGGACCCGCTTCCCGGTGCCGCTAGTCCTCGTGCTCGTCGCCGCGGGGCTTCAGCGCGACGGCGATCGCAGCTCCGCAGACGAGCAGGCCGGCGTGCGCGCCGAGCTGGACGACCGAGCCCGTGGGCAGTGCGATCAACATCAGGATCGCGAACGGGATGGTCAGGGCGAGGATCGAGATCCACGACAGAACAGAAGTCGCGAACGGCATGGCTCCCACCATAGGGCCGAAATGACGCAGTGCAACATGCCGCGCGGGCCTACCGCTTATCATTGCGGGCCAGCCAAAAAACCGAGGCTACCAGCGGACCTGCGCCTGCAGCTTGAACACGTTCGAGTCGGGCATGGTCTCGAGGGGGACCTGGCCGGCGCGCAGGTGGACCTTGTCGCCGTACCAGTAGTGCGAGTACATCACGAAGATCTCGCCCCACGTGTCGAGCGGGAACGAGAGCTTCGGTGACAGCACGCGGAAGCTGTTCTCCGCATCGTAGAGGTCGAGGATGACGCGGTCGAAGCGCGCCGAGACCGCGAGTTTCGGGAGGATGCGATAGCTCGGCTCCACGCCCCACTTGAGGTACATGCGCCGATCGCGATTCACCGCCGGATTCATCTCGTCGCGCTGCGGCGAGCGGACCCACGTGGCCATGCCGAATGCGCGCACGCCGAGCTGTTTCGTGATCGCGATCGGCGCATCGAGCGCCGCCGTGTACATGTGGCCGGAGCCGTCGTCGGAGCCATCGGTGCCGAGGAAGTTCTCGGTCAGGCCGCGGCCGCCGGTGGAGTGCATGACCTCGAGTGCGGGCGCGAGATAGAGCGCCTTGTCCATATGGTAGTAGCTGAACGCGGCGGTGAGCGTGCCGTGCTCGCTCGGCAGCTTGTAGTGAGCGTCGACGCCGGCGACGTACATCGTGCCGTCCTGGATCGGCGAGAGCTGCGGCTTGTCGCGTGTCCACGTGCGCAGTGCGTACGCGCCGAGCGTCAGCGCGGGCGCGACGGGATAGCTGCCCGCGAGGTGTGCGATCGGCGTGAGACCGAGGTTCTGCTGGAGCTGCGCCTGGTGGATGCCGATGCCGGCCTGGACGCGGCCGCCGCCGGGGAGGTCGTACGCGACCTTCACGCCGCCCTGATGGGTGCGGCCGAACACGTAGGTGTCGTACGGCTCGATGTAGCCGAAGCGATCCCAGAACACGCCGAGCTGGACGGACAGGCCCTTCCGATCGAGGAAGTTCTCGGCGGTGACGCTCGCCTGCGCGATGCCGAGCTGGTTCTCGAGGCGCGCCGACGCGTAGTCAGAGTACAGCGAGGCGAACAGGCCGAACTCGGCCTTGTAGTCGCCCTTCTTCGCGCTGAGGAACAGCTCGGACCAGTCGGGCTCGTAGAGGCGCGTGTACGCGAAGCCCGAGAGGTAGTAGTCGTTGTCGACGAGGTACGGCGCGCGCGGCGTGGCGGTCGCCGACAGCGGCATCCGTGCGTAGCCGTGGAGCTCGAACTTCACGCCGCCAGCCTCGAGGCCGTTCGCTTCCTCGGCCTTCGCGACCGAGACTGTATCGCTGGTGGTCAGCGGTTCGATCGCAAGACCCGGCTTCGCTGGGCCGCGCAGCAACGCATCGCGTTGCGGCGTGTAGATCGCGGCGGCCTGCTTCGGCGCGGCGGGCGTGGGCGCCGGATCCGGCTCATCGCTCGCCGGCTCTTCGGCGAATGCCGGCGCCGCTAGCAGGAGGAGAAGCAGGGCGGCGCGCATCATTTCACCTGCGCGAGCTTGGCGGCGCACGCGGGCAGGTCGCTCGCGAGGAAGAATCCGGTGTCGACCAGCAGCGGCTTGACGGTCTCGGGCGTCACGACCTCGACGCGCACCGCGGCGATCGGCACGTCGTGGCCGGCCATCGCGATCGTCGCGGAGCCCTTCGCCGCATCGCCGGTGAGGAGCTGCGCTGCGACCTCGGCGGCGGTCCTCGCGAGCGGCGCGATGTCCTTGAGCACCTCGATCGACTGCTTGCCCTGGCACACGAAGTTGACGTTCGCGGCATCGGCATCGGCGCCCGCGATGAACACGTTCGTGAGGCCGGCGTTCTGAACCGCCTGCACCGCGCCGCGCGCCATGCCGGAGTTGTTCGCGAGGATCGCGTCGATCTTGCCGCCCGAGCGGGTCAGCGCATCCTCGACGGTGCGCAGCGCCTGCTCCGGCGACCACGCGCTGTGGTTCTGCTGCAGGATGATCTCGACATCACCGCGCGCGACATACGGCGCCAGCGTGTGCTCGTAGCCGCGCGTGATCTCCGCGGCGACCGAGTGACCGGCCTGGCCCGAGAGGAGGACGTACTTGCCCTTGCCGTGGGTCGCGGCGAGCGCCGCCTCGGCCTGCAGCACGCCGACCTTGTAGCTATCGTGCGAGACGTAGTAGTCCAGCTCCGGCGAGACGATCGCGCGGTCGTACGCGATGACCTTCGCGCCGTGCTCGTGCGCCAGGCGCACGTACGCCGAGGCGGCCTGGCTATCGGTTGGCTGGATCACGAGCACCTTCGCGCCTTGGGTCAGCACGTCCTCGACCTGCGCGATCTGTTTCGCGTTGTCGTTGTCGGCGGCGAGCGTGATGGTGCGGAGGCCGAGTTCGCTCGCGCGCGCCTCGAAGTACTTCTGGTCCTTCTGATACCGCTCTTCCTGCAGCGTCGAGAGGAGGAACGCGACCTGAGGACCTTCCTTGGCCTTACAACCGGCCGACGCAGCGAGGACTAGGGCGACGAACACGGAGATCGAGCGAATCACGAGCGCCTGCCTTTCGAAACAACATCGACGAGCACGGCGACCAGGAGAATCAGGCCGGTGCAGATCAGCTGCCAGTTGGAATCGATGCGG
Organism: Haliangiales bacterium; assembly: GCA_038206055.1. Classification (GTDB taxonomy): domain Bacteria; phylum Myxococcota_A; class Polyangia; order Haliangiales; family Haliangiaceae; genus JABFXX01. The sequence continues at coordinate 17,648 of JBBRBG010000132.1, read as the reverse complement.
AGATGGTTCATGCCGTTCGCGAGGGTCGCGAACACGAGCGTGCCGAGCACGGTGCCGACGACCGAGCCGCGCCCACCGGCGAGCGAGGTGCCACCGATCACGACGGCCGTGACCGCGTCGAGCTCGAGGAGCTGCCCCTGGTTGCCGGGCGTCACGCCGTTGACGCGCGCCGCGAGCAGTACGCCGGCGATCGCGGTGAGCACGCCGAGGATGATGTAGACCCCCATCGTGGTGCGGCGAACGTCGATCCCGGAGAGGCGCGCGGCCTCGGGGTTGCCGCCGATCGCGTAGAGGTGGCGGCCGAACCGGGTGCGCTTCGTGACGAACACGCCCCACAGCGCGACCGCGGCGGCGACGAGCACGGGCACCGGCACACCGCGGCGGCCGAACACCGCCAGCAGCAGGCCGGCGAGCAGCACCTGGCCGGCGATGCGGAGCGCGAGGGTCCTCGCGCCGAGCGATTCGAGCTGGAACGTCTTTCGGCGCTGCGCGTCCCGCAGCGTGATGGCGATGCCGGCGGCGAGCGCGACGAGCACCGCGATCCACGTCGCGCTCGACGGCACGTGGCCCGCGAGGATCGCAAAGTGATCGTCGAGCGACAGGCCTTTCGCGTCGGAGAGCACGAGCGCGCCGCCGCGAAACGCCTTGAAGCCGGCGAGCGTCACGACGAAGGCCGGCACACCGAGCCAGCCGACCCAGAAGCCGTGCCAAGCGCCGATCGCCGCACCGACGCCGATCGCCGCGGCGATCGCGACGGGGACGGGCAGGCCGAGCTTGATCTGGGCGAGGGCCGCAACCACGCCCGTCAGCGCCACGCCGGCGCCGACCGAGAGATCGATGCCGCGGATCACGATCACCATCGTCATGCCGACGGCAACGACGAGGAGCACCGCGCTCTGCGTGAACAGCGTCGCGATGTTGCCTTCGGTGAGGAATACGGCGCGCGTGCCCGGGAGGATCGCGAGGACCGCCCACATCGTCGCGAGTACGCCGGCCATCACCCAGGCGTTGAGGTCGGTCTTGCGCGGCGGACGGACCGCCTGCACGGGGACGCTAGGCTCGAGCTTCACGGACGGCTCCTTGCTGAACGTGTCCGGTAATGGGGTCCGACCCCATTGTCGGACACAGGCCCATGGCGAGCGACATGATCGCGACCTGCGTGACCTCGGCCCGCGCGAGCGAGCCGGCGAGCTTGCCCTCGCGTAGCACGAGCACGCGATCCGCGAGGCGCACGACCTCGGGCAGATCGGAGGAGGCGATCAGGACGGCGTGGCCGCGGGCGGTGAGCTCCTCGATCAGCCGGTAGATCTCGGCCTTCGCCCCGACGTCGACGCCGCGCGTCGGCTCGTCGAGGAGCAGCACGCGCGGCGAGCGCTCGAGCCACTTGCCGATGACCACCTTCTGCTGGTTGCCACCGGATAAGGTCGCGACCTCGGCACCCAGACCAGGCGCCTTGAGGTTGAGGTCGCGTGAACGGGCGAGTGCGCGCTGCTCCGCGCGGGCGGCGTCGACCACGCCGAGCGTGGACAGCGCGTCGAGCGACGCGAGCGCGAGGTTGTCGGCGACCGAGGCGCCGAGCACGAGACCGGCGCCTTTGCGATCCTCCGGGACGAGCGCGACGCCGGCGGCGATCGCCTGCACGGGCGTGCGGAGCTGCGCGGGCTGGCCCCCGATCTTGATCGCACCGGTGACCGCCGTGGTCGCGAGGCCGAACAGCGCCGACAGGGTGGCGGTACGGCCCGAGCCCATCGCGCCCGCGAGCGCGACGACCTCACCGGCGTGCACGGTGAACGAGAGGTCCTCGACGACGTGGCGGCCGGGCAGGGCGGGATGCGCGACGCAAAGTCCGGTGACCTCCAGCATCGCGGCGCCGAGTGGCGCGCCGTGATCCTTGCGCGCGTGGACGTCGCCGAGCTCCTTGCCGGTCATCATGCCGACGATCTCGTCGGATGTGGTGCCGCGCGGGCGGATGCCCACGAGCTCGCCATCGCGCATCACGGCGACGCGGTCGCACAGCGCCGCGATCTCCTCGAGGCGGTGCGAGATGTAGATGAACGCGGTGCCCGCGGCCTGGCGCGCGCGGATCAGGGCGAACAGGCGCTCGATCTCCGAGGTCGTGAGGGCGGCGGTTGGCTCGTCGAGGATGATGACGTGTGCGTCGTCCGCGAGCGCGCGGGCGATCTCCAGGATCTGCTGGAGACCAACGCCGAGGTGACAGGCCGGTGCGTGCAGATCGACCATGCGCGCGTCGGCGCCGAGGACCGCGCGCAGCATGTCACGCGCCATCGCCTCGGCGCGCGCGCGATCGACGATGCCGAACCGCGTCGGCTCGCGGCCGAGCACGAGGTTCTCGGCGACCGTGAGATCGGGGATCAGCGCGAGCTCCTGGTGCACCACCGCGATGCCGGCGGCGCGCGCATCTCGCGTTCCGCGGAACGCCTGGACGATGCCGCCGACGCGAACCTCGCCGGTGAAGCTACCGGTCGTGTAGACGCCACCGAGGATCTTGATCAGCGTGGACTTGCCGGCGCCGTTCTCGCCGACGAGGCCGAGCACCTCGCCGGGCTCGATCGCGAGCGACACGTCGTGAAGTGCGCGCACGCCCGGGAACTGCTTGCCGATGCCGCGAAGCTCGATCATGTCGTCCTCCTGCGACGGCGGAGGATCAGCGCGCCCGCGACCGCGAGCATCGCGCCAGTGCCGGCGGAGCCGGGGCCGCCGTTGCACGCGCACGCCACACCGGTGCGTGGATCGCCTTCGCCGCCACCACCGCCACCGCCGACGCCACCATCGGGATACTGGCCCGGATCGAACTCACCGCAGTCGGAGTGCTCGAACGATGTTGCGCGATCGAGCAGCGTCATCTGATAGGCGCCAGCGCCGTAGCCGACCATCGGGATGCTCCCCGAGTACGCGCCGATCTGGCCGCTCGAGGTGCGCGTGTTGTAGAGCTCGGGGAGGAGGTCATTGTTGACCGAGGCCTGCGCGGTGACCCAGCCGAGCAGCTGGTCCGCCCTGTCGATGCGATCCGCACGACGGAACGCGGCCGATGCGCGGAGGTCGATCAGGATCCACTCGTCGGTGTCGTACTGATCCTGTGAGCCCTCGAGGCGCTTGTACCCGCCGGCAGGCGTGACGAGATATGACATCGCATCGAGCGTGGCCCGCGCGACTGGATCGTTCGCAGCGACGAGATCCCAGGTGATCGCTTCGACCGTGGAGCCGTCGCGGTAGTTCGCGCCCTGCGCGAGTCGCTCGAGCGATCCGGCGAGGACCTTCGATGAATCGATGAACGCCGCGGGGATGGTGGCCTTCACCTTCTCGGCGAGCCCGCGGTAGCGCTCGACGTCCTCCATGCGGCCGGCGCGGCGGGCGATCGTCGCCATGTCGCACAGCCCGCGGGCCGTGGTGGCGGTGGTGTAGAGGAAGTGCTGCCGGTTGCCGTGGTGGACCTCCCAGATCGAGGAGTCCGCCATCGCCATGCCGGCCGACTCGAGGTTCTTCACGAGCGGCTCGGCGACGCCCTCGCGGATCGCGTCGTACACGCTGTCGCCCTTCTTCGTGGTCTCCGAGAGCCAGGCGACATCGCCGCTCGCGTCGAGGTACTGGCGCGCGGCCCACATGTACAGGCCCCAGCCATCGGTCTCGATGTTGCGCGTCGGCGAGCCGGAGTAGTCGGCCTCTTCCTCGCCGTCGCCGAAGTAGCGCACCGTCGAGATCCGGTAGCCATCAGCGTTGTTGACGAACGTCGGATACTTGCCCGCGTCGGCGTCGAGGAAGAACTGGAGGCCGGCCTTCGCCATGTCGACGTGACCGGAGCGCGCCATCGCGGACAGCGCGTAGGTCGCGTCGCGCACCCAGCCGGTGTGCCAGCCGCCGGGCGGGAGGCTCGCGAGTACCATGCCGTAGTTCTTGCGGCGCGGGCTCTCCTGGTAGGGCTCCTTGATCTGCGCCATGCGCAGCACGATCTCGGACTGTCGCCAGATCGCGGTCTCCGTCGCATCGAGGCCGGCGGCGGGCGGCTTGCGCCACGCTTCGACCTCGGCAAGCACGTCGGTGTACAGCGTGTCGGCGGTGCGCCCGGCGAGGAACGTGGACCACGCGGCGGTGACCGCGCTGCCGTTACCCTGTGCATCGAACACGAGCGCCACGCCCCACCACTTGCTCGCACCCGGCGCGAGCGTGCCGAGGTCCTTCTGGAACGCCTGCTTCTTGTCACTGCCACTGCACGTCGGCGTGGCGGTGAGGCCCGCACCGGCGGCGACGGTATTGAATGCCGTATCGGCGCAGCTCGCGACGTCGGCACCACCGATCGGCGCGTACACCATCGTGCCGCCGCCGGGACCGGTCTCGGTCGCGACCGTGCCGTCCCACGCGATCGACTCGCTGTTCGAGCCGGGCTCGTCGGGGTTCGGCGCCGAGCCGAGCTTGAAGTTGTGGATCGCGTACGCGGTGACCGGCTGCGGCGAGCTGCTGGTATTCGTGACCTTGAGCAGCATCACGAGGCTGTTGCCCGCGAAGCCAAACGGGGACACGAGGAACGTCTCGGTGGTGACGCCGCCAAAGCCTATCGCCGAGCGGATCATGTTCGACTGCGCGACGTACCCGACCTCGGTCGCCGCACGGCCGCCGAGCCAGCCGGCGGTGGCGCCGACCTTGAGGCCGAAGTACGTATCGAACGCGAGGTTCCGGCGCACGATGCCCTCGCCATCGGGGTTCTGCGGGTTTGCGCGGAGGAACCGGTACGGCCGCTCGAGGAAGTGCTTGATCGCGTTTGCCGTCGTGTCGAACACGGAGAACCCGAAGCCGTTCCCGGTGACGAGATAGCGGAACGAGGCGACCGGCTCCACGGCGTGCGCCGGGGCTGCGAAGGTCGCGACCGAGAGGGCCGCGAGGGCTGGGATCATCCGCCTGTACACCAAGGCGCGTTTTCCACGATCCGTGCCCGCGCTCGGCGAGGAATTCCGCAAGCTTGATGCGGTTGAACCGGCCCCAGCGTCGCGAATGACATCGCCCGATCCCGCCACCGACGTTTCGTTTCGCAACCTCCCGGCTCGATCCTCGCGGACCCGCGCCGACGGCGCGTGGCATGTCGCTTGAAGCAACGCGCGGGGTGATGCGCCTCGTCCTGCTCGCGATCTCCCTCGTGGCCTGCCGCCCCCCCGGTTATGGCAAGGGTGGCGGCGGGGGCGACGATGCCGTCGACATCGACGCCGCCGTGGTGACGCCCGACGCGGCGCCCGGCGACACGGCCGCCGCGACCTGCACGAAGGCGTTCCGGCTCGACGGCCACAGCCTCGCGACCGCGGTCTCGCTGACGGGCAGCTTCGTCAGCTGGTCAGGAACCGCCCCGCCGGCGATCGCCTTCACGAAGGGCATCGATGGCGCGTGGACCGGCAGCTGCGACTTCGCCGCAGGAACCCACCAGTACAAGTACATCGTCGACGGCTCGTGGATCCCGGATCCGACGAACCCGAACCAGGTCGACGACACCTTCGGCGGGTTCAACAGCGTGATCACCTGCGCGCCCTGACGACGTAGACTCGCGCCAATGACCCCCGAGGCGCTCGCGCAGTACGGCTACGACGAAGCGTTCCAGACCGAGCTCGCTCGCCGTGCGACGCAGTCATCGAGCAACGCGGTGACCGGAGCGCTCGCGCCGGTGCCGCCCGAAATGATCGTCGCGCTGCCGGCGCTCGGGACCACGGAGCGCGCGCGTCTTCGCGCCGCAGGCCTCGAGCTGATGCGCGCGGGCAAGGTCGGCGCGGTCATCCTCGCCGGCGGTATGGCGACGCGGTTCGGCGGCGTGGTCAAGGCGGTGGTGCCGGCGCTCGACGAGCTCAGCTTCCTCGAGCTCAAGCAGTCAGACATCAAGGCGCTGCCCGGCAAGGTGCCGACGCTGGTGATGTCGAGCTTCGCGACCCACGAGGCGATCCGGCTCCACATCAAGGAGCAGAAGCTCGGCCGGCTCGAGGTGTTCCCGCAGTTCGTCGCGCTGCGCCTCACTCCCGCCGGAGAGCTGTTCCACGAGGGCAACGGTGCGGTGTCGCCGTATGCGACCGGCCATGGTGACCTGACGTTCGCGCTGCGCCGGAGCGGCGCCCTGCAGCGGTTTCGCGACGCCGGCGGCACCACGCTCCTGATGTCGAACGTGGACAACCTCGGCGCCACGCTCGATCCCGCGGTCATCGCCCTCCACCACGAGCTCGGAGGCGCGATCACCGTCGAGGTCGTGGAGAAGGTCCCCGGCGACAAGGGCGGCGCGCCCGCGCTGCTCGATGGCGTGCCGCAGATCATCGAGGGCTTCCGGTTTCCGCCCACGTTCGATCAGGACTCGATTGGCGTGTTCAACACGAACACGTTCATCTTCGATGCGGCGGCGATCGATCAGGACTTCGACCTGCCGTACTACCGCGTCGAGAAGCAGGTCGAAGGCGCGCAGGTGATCCAGTTCGAGCGTCTCGCCGGCGAGCTGACGGCACGCCTCCCCACCCGGTTCGTGCGCGTCGAACGCGAAGGGCCGGATACGCGATTCCTCCCCGCCAAGGATCCCGAGGAGCTCGCGCGACAGCAGCCGCTGATCGCCGAGGTGGCGAGCTCGCGGCGCTCGATCGAGGATTGACTACTGATCGGCGGACTTCACAGTGAAGCTGCCCGCCGCGTAGCCGTGCACGCCGACGTACAGCGTGCCGTTGCTCGTCGCGGTGTACGTCACGGTCTCGTTGCCCGAGGACGTATAGCCACGCGCCAGGTACGCGGCGGTCGTGGGCTCCGCACCGAACTGGATGTAGAGATCCACATCGGCCGCCGAGGTCGTGCGGATCACGACCTTCTTGCCGGCCGGCATCGGCAGCGGGAACACCTTCATCGCACCCTGGGCGACCGAACCGGTCTGGCTGAGGTGCGTGAACACGGGGGCCGGAGGCGGCGTGGTGCCGCCGCCGCTACCCTCGGTGTACGTGATCTTGAGCTGATAGTTGCTCGACGCGGCGTAGCCGTTGACGCCGACGTACACGGTGGCCGGGCCGACGATCGAGCACTGCTCGTTCGTACCGTTCTGGTACGGCCGGCAGTCATACGCCGTGGCCGTGGGGGCCGCGCCCTTGCGAACGTAGAGGTCGGCGTCGCCGTCGCCGGTCATCACCGCCGTGAGCGTCGCGTTCGCCGCGAGGTTATATGGGCCGAGCTGCTTCCACGCGCTCTTCGCGATCGCGCCCGAGTCGTTGACCGTCTTCACGGTGCCCGTGGTGCCGCCGCCCTGGTCCTGCATCGACATGTCGTAGAGCTGCTTGACGTTCGCGTACGTGATCTTGCCGCCGGCGACAGAGGTTCCACCGACGCGGATCGGCAGCCACACGAAGTCGGGGTGCATCTTCTTCGACGCTCCGACCCACTCGCCGCCGATGATCTTGCCGGCCGCATCGAGCTCGAGGATGTAGTCGTAGTGATCCTGGTGCGTGTAGCTGTTGATCGTCGAGCCGAGGTTGCCGTCGGTCGACGACGCCGACTCGCCGATGTAGTCGACGTCCATGTGCGTCTTCATCAGCTTTGCGGCGGACGTGTTGAACACGTACGCGGTCGGGATCGAGCCACCCGAGATGACCTTGATCGTGTAGGTCGCGGCCGCCGTACCGTACGCGTTGACCGCGACGAACGCCTGCGTGGCGCCGGCCGGGACGGTCACGTTGCACGTCTCGTTCGCGCCGGTCTCGTAAGGACGGCACGCGTACGCCGTTGCGGTCGGCTGCGCGCCGAACTGCAGGAACATGTCGGGATCGCCGGTGCCCGTCATCGCGACGGTGAGGTTCTGGCCCGCGACAACCGGGAACGTGCCGACCTGGCTCCATGCGCCGCCGGCGGTGGTGCCGGTCTTCTCGGTGGTGGTGCCGCCCTCGGGGGTGACGCCGACGAGCTTGTTCGCTTCGAGGCCGGAGACCTCGGTGGAGCTGGTGATGCGGTAGCCGCGGAGCGGCTGGTTCCACACCTCGCTATCCCACGTGCGGTCGTAGACGAACGACGCCCGCTGCTTGCCGAGGTAGTTCGTCATCAGCACGTGGAACGTGCCGGGGTTCGTGTCCTTGCACGAGGCCGACGCGCCGTTCGGGCGGCCGTACTTGTCGAACGTGATCTCGTTCGCGCTATCGAGCGCGTCGCAGCGGAGCGAGACGAACTTCGTCTCGGTGCGATCGTGCGCGAGCGTGAGCAGCGCCTTGATGTCCTGCACCTTGAACAGCACGCCGTTCATGGTGACCTCGTGCTTCGGCTCGGGCAGGAGGATCGCCGCCGGCGACCACGCGTGGCAGATGCCCCACCAGGTCGGAATGCAGCGGCCGCTCGTCTGGCCTTCGCGCTTCGCGCAAGCTTCGCCGAGCGAGCTGTTGCACTGGGTGTCGGCGGTGCACGCGGTGCGACCGCTGTTGTTGTCGATGCCGTGGTACGTCGACACCGCGTCCTCCACACCGGTCACGCCGAACGCCTTGCCGTACTTCGTCGACGGAGCGTCGCTCGCAGCACCGGCCCATTTGTTGTTGATGCTGTCCTCGTAGACTGGCCAGTAGTTGCCGGCCCACGGGATGTTCTGCGCCTCGCCGGTCGCCGGCAGCGCGCTCGCGACGTATTCGAGGCTGCCGTTGAACAGCGCCGGGTTATCCGAGCTTCCCCACGCCTCGTCCTTGCCCTCGATGCCGCCCTTCACGTCGCTGACATCGGGCTTGTCGTCGCCGACCTCGTCGCCCACGCACCCCACGAGCGATACGCCCGCGATAAATCCAACCAACACGTTCTTGATCATAGTTGCCCGCCGCAGGAGCACGGAGCGTGCCGAGCGTCCGAACAGCGGACGCGAGTCACCACGTGCGGACAAAGGTGCGCACTGATTGGTCGAACCGATCTTGTTCCACCGATCGCGTAGCTGTCGCAGGCTAGTCGGCTAGCCAGGACGCGAGGTGTCGAGACATCAGCGCCGCGTATGCCGCGTGAGCCGCGCTACGTCAGCAACAGCGGCGATCCGGACTGGTAACGGACGACGGCGAACGTTCCGCCGTACGCCACGAACAGCGCATCCGCGCCCGAGACGTAGAGCTCCATCGCGGTCTCGATCGAGGTCGAGTACGCCTCGTGATCGATCAGCAGCACGCCGCGCACCGCTTTCCATTGCGCGAGCGCTTCGGCGCTGCTCGGCCGCGCGCGCGTGGTGTCGAGCGAGGTGATCAGCTCGTGGTAGCTGGACTTGTCCAGCTTCGGGAGGAAGTGCGCGACCGCGCGCTCGCGCTTGTCCTCCTTGACCAGGCGCTCGATGAACGGGCGGAGCGCCATGTCGAGTGCGGTCTCGGTCGCGATCTCGGGGCTCGGAGTAAATCGGGGCCGGATCGTCATGACGACAACGATACCTCAGTATTCGTCGTGATCGACGACCGTGAGCGTCCCGGCACCGGCGTCGCCGAGCGCTTGCTGCGCATTCTCCGCCGTCGTCACTGCGACCGTCACCGCATCATCGGGCCGCAGGTGGGCGCGACACGCGGCGCGGACGTCGCCGGCGCCGAGCGCAGCGAGCGCCTCGGGCAGGCTCGCGGTGTATCCACTCGGCAGATCGAACACCGCGTCGCGCACGGCGAGCTGCATGCGCTGCCGCGCGGTGGCGACGTGGAACGGCATCGAGCCGATCAAATAGCTGCGCGCGAAGTCGACCTCGTCGTCGGTCGGGCCGTTCGTCGCGTAGTCGGCGAACAGATCGAGCGAGAGCTTGACCGCCTGACCTGCGACATCGATGCCCGCCGCCATCCAGATCTCGAACCAATGCGGTAGGCGCGACCTGCGCAGGGCGCATCCAGCCCCGTAGCTCCAGCCGCGCTTGACCCGGATCTCCTGCATCAGCCGGCTCGAGAACATGCCGCCGAACACGGCCTCTGCGATCGCGAGCGCCGCCGTATCCGGGTGACCGTAACCGACACAGAGGTGGCCGACGCGGAGCTGCGCCTGCGTGCGATCCGGCTTGTCGACGAGGATCACGCGCCGGCCCCGCGCCTCGCGCGAGGTGAGCTCTGTCGTGAGCACGGGCCGCGTCCCTGTCGGGAGCCGCTCCGTCAACCGGGTGACCACGCGCTGGGCGGTGGCGTCGTCGATATCGCCGGCGAGCCCGATCACCAGGTTGTCGGCGATCACCTCCCGCTTCCACACAGCGGTCGCGGCCGGACGATCGATCCGGGTCAGCGACGCCTCGGTGCCGAGCGACGTGCGCCCGTACGGGTGGCCGGGCGAGCACACCCAGTCGAACCAGCGGGTGGCGAGGGCGCTGTCGTCGTCGCGGATCTCGTCGAGGACCTGCGGCGTCTCGCGGAGCAGCCGTGCGTGCTCCTCCTCGTCGAACTTCGGGTCGGCGAGGATATCGGCGGCGAGGTCGACGACGGCATCGAGGTGGCGCGACAGCGCGAGCCCCGACAGCGACACCGCGTCGCGGGACACGCCGATCTCGACGGCGGCGCCGAGGGAGTCGAGCGTTTCGTCGAGCTTCGCGCGATCACGGCGACCGGCGCCGCGGCGCGCGAGCAGGGAGGCATGACGGTGCAAGCCCTCGATCCCGACCGGATCGGTGCACGCACCACCGCGGATGGCGATGTCGAACCAGACCAGCGGCGTATCGGGAGAGGCCTCGACGATGACAACCGGACCGCTCACGCCGCGTCCTCGTCCTCGGCTTCGCTCTCGGCCCCGGCCTCGGGCTCCGCGATCACGATCGTGCGTCGCTCCGGCCTCAGGTACGTCTTGACCACGCGCGCCACGTCGTCGACCGTGACCTGCGCGAGGCGCTCCGCGAGGTGCGTGACCTTGCGGAAATCGCCGAGCGCGATCTCGTAGTGGCCGAGCGCCTCGGCCTTGCCATCGACATCGACAAGCGACGTCCAGAAGTCCGTCTCCGCGATCGCCTTGGCCTTCTCGACCTCGGCCGGAGGCGGCGGCTCGGCGACCATCCGCGCGAGCTCCACATCGATCATCGCGAGGATATCGTCGGCGGTGTGGCCTCGGGCGGCGGTGACCGCGAGGCGGAGCAGCGATGGATCGCGGAACGGCGTGAGCTGCGCATCCACGCTCGACGCGGCCTCGCGCTCGATCACGAGGCGACGATACAGGCGCGCCGATGGACACCCCGCGAGCAGCGTGGCCACGATCTCGAGCACGGCCCAGTCCGCCTCGTCCTGGCCGGGCGCCTTGTAGCCGACGAGCAGGCGATCGGTCGCGATCGGCTTGGGCGCGCGGACGATCCGCTCGCGCGTCTGCTCGGGCTCGACCACGCGCGTGACCTCCGGCATCTCGGCCGGCGGGATCGAGCCGTAGTGGCTCGCGATCAGATCCAGCAGGGCAGGCTCGTCGAAGTCTCCGACGCAGACGATCACCGCGTTGTTCGGCGCGTACCACGTGCGATAGAACGCGCGGATATCGGAGAGCGACAGCGCGCGGATATCTTCCATCCAGCCGATCGTGGGCCACCGGTAGGGATGCTCCGTGAACGCGTGCGCCATCAGCTGCTCGTCGAGCCAGCCATCGACGTCGTCCTCGACGCGCTCGCGCCGCTCGTTCGTGACGACGTCGCGCTCGGACTCGACCGGCGCCGTCTCGAGCACCAGGTGCTGCATGCGCTCCGCCTCGAGCCGGATGCCGAGGGGAAGATCGCGCGCCGGCAGCGACAGGCGGTAGTACGTCCAGTCGACCCACGTCGCAGCGTTCGATTCACCGCCGGTGCGCTCGACGAGCCGATCGAACTCGCCGGGCGGCAGGCTCTCGGTCTGGCCAAACATCAGGTGCTCGAAGAGATGCGCCATGCCGGTCGCGCCGGGCTTCTCGTGGCGCGAGCCGACACGGAACCAGGTCTGCAGCGCGACGATCGGCGCGCGCTTGTCGATCGCGGTGATCAGGCCAAGCCCGTTCGCGAGACGGTAGCGTCGCGCCGTGGTCCCGCGCCCTGCGGGTGCCTCGGCCTCGAGCTTCCAGCCGAGTGACAACGTCGACATCGATCGTTGATACCACGCTTACGTGCGGCTCGTGCCGAAGCTTGGTTCGAGGACCAAATCGGCTTCACGAGCGAGCTCGATCAGCGCGGCCTGCGCGCGAAACACTTCGCTCGGCGCTCGCATGCCGATCGGACCTGTGGGTCTGCCGACGAGCTGACGCGCAGACCACGCAGCGATCGCAGCCGTGGTGCGATACAGATCGCGACCGCGCACGGTGACCTGTGCCGCGGAGAATCCTCGTCGAGCTTGCGCGACGATCGCGAACGCGGTCTTTCCGTAGTCGGTGTCTGGCGCGGCGTATGGCGCCAGCAAGGCGCCCGCCGACCGCGGCACGAACGGCAGCGCGCGGGAGAGCAAGCGCAGCGCGGTGCTCGCACCAACCGAGCGTGTGGTGGAGACATATGTGGTGACGAGGTTCGTCGCGATGTGGCGCGGCACCGTGATGACCTCGCCACCGGCGTAGCCGATCGCATCACGTTCGCCGCCGAGCGCAGGGCCGGCGTTGACGCGGCGATGATCGCCGTTGCGCCCGGCCTCCCAGCGATCTCGGCGCCACACGAGCACGCGGCTACCGACGCCGCCGAACAGCGCGCGCTGGCTCCCCGCCGAGAGTGCGAGATCGTCGAACACGTAGCTGACGGCGATCTCGTCGAGTGGGCGATCGTCGGCGATCCGCGGTGCGGGCTCGACACGGGTCACGGGCCCGAGATCCGGAGGGAGGCCGCACACATGGGCGGCGGCCCAGGCAGCAGCGAGGTCGCCGAGCAGGCAATCGACACCGGCGCCGGGCAGCGCGACGAGGCCGGCGCGCCGCGCGGTGGACTCGTGCCGCTCGTGGAGCTCGTGCAGGACGGCTTGCTCGCCGCCCACATCTATATAGTGAGCGCCCGCGGTGAGCGCCGCCTCGAGCACGGGCTCGGCGCACTCGCGAAGCGGACCCGCCGCGTCGATGACCACGCGCGCGCCGGCGAACGCCATCGCGAGCGACGCGGTGTCGCCGGCGCTCGCCACGTGAACGTGCGCGACCTGAACGGCGGCGGCGACCTCCGCGAGCGCAGCCTCGTTGCGCCCCGCGATCTCGAATGGCATCCCCGCACGCGCGAGCTCGCTGCAGACCCGACGGCCTACGAGGCCGGTCGCGCCGAACACGACGATGGCGGCTTCGTCAGGGGAGCTCATAGCGGAACCCGAGGCGCAGCGCGTGATCGATGCGCTGATAGTCACCCGCCGCCGTCGGAAGCGCGTACCCGTTGCGCGTGGCCCGGCAACCGTTGGACGTGTAGTCGTAGCCCGCGTCGATGCAGTCGAGCTGGTGGCGGGGATCGAACGCGCTGTCCTGCACCTGGATCGTCGGCGAGTACGCGATGCCGTACGAGAGCTGGACCGTCCACGAACGGAACCGCGCCTGTACGCCGAGATCGAGCGTGACCGCGGCGGGCGCGACGGTCAGTGCGGAGAGTCGCGAATCGTCAACGGCCGCGGTCTCGTAGCCGATGCGCGCGCCGAACCGGAACGGTTTGCGTTCGTCGACCTCGAGTTGCTCGAGGCCGGCCCACACGGCGAACGAGTCGTGCATGCCGCGCGCGCGGATCATCTGCTCGGGCACGCCGTTGGGGACGAACGTGCTGCCGTAGCCGCGCACGTCGTACGCCGTCATGCGCGACAGATCCTCCCACCGTCCGCCGACGTGGAGCTCGAGCTGCTCTGGCAACCGCGCACGGAACTCGGCGTCGACGCTCGCGGGATACTGCACGAGCACGGTCGATCCGCCGTGCAGCACCTCGCCGCCATCGCGCGGTGCGCGGGTGACGGTCATCGAGCCCGCGAGCGAGCTCTGGATATCGAACCCGGGAGGCGTGTGATACGCGACCGCGATCCACACGTCGTCGACGATGCGCACGACCGCACCGACGTTGACCCGGAGGTTCGTCGTCGAGAGCAGGGGTGTGCTGACGTCGACGTCGTAGAGCTCGGTGGCCGCGGGGTTCTCGAGTCCGCACGGCGCGCCGTCGCAGTCGCTGTCGACGCCGCGCGGACCGTGGCCCGCCGCGAGCGCCGTGTCGCGTGCGTAGCGGAGGTGCAGATAGCTGTTCTCGTGCGCGACGCTCGCGCCGACGAACACCCCGCCGGCGACCTTCAGGCTGACACCGACATTCGCCTGGTACGTGCGCTGGCCGTTTCCGAGCGTGTGATAGCGCAGCTCGGAGCGGCCTTCCGGCTGCATCTCCGGCGGGGGTAACCGTGCCGAGACGCCGAGCGTGAGACGTTCGTTCGGATGCCAGAGCAACGCGAGGTCGCCGCCCGGGCCGACGCGCGTGTCGTGCACCGTGCCGCCGTCGGCCAGCGCACCGCTATCGAGATCGATCGTCTTGCGAACAATGCCGAGCTGCTGGAGCGTCGAGGTCACGGCGAAGTAGAACTTCGTCGCGACGGTATCGAGGCCGATGGCCGCGGGGTTCAGGGTGATCGAGGTAGGGCTCGGCTCCGATGCACCCGTGAACACGGCGCGCCCGGTCGTCGGGTCACTGCGCGGTGACGCCACAGCACTGCTCACCGCGATCGTGCTGCCGGTGAGGAGTGTCAGGATGCGCCGTGCGGCCATCGCGCGGAACGTATCACCACGATAAGCTCGTGCCATGTCTGCGCGCCTGTTGCTGATCGCGATGGTGATGTCGGCCCTCGGGCTCGCCGCTTGCGAAAAAACTGATCACGAGAGCATCGACAAGTGGACCCGGACCCAGAAAGGCCCCGGGAAGCTCAAGAAGGCGCTCGGGGACGATGGCCTGGATGCCGATCTATCCGCGCACGCCGGCGCGAACATGATTCGCATGGGGAACGATCCCGAGGTCCGCGAGGTGCTGGACGCGATGTCGCCCGCGCGGCGGGTTCAGGTGATCGAGAAGCTCGCGCCGCGGCTGTGGGATGTGGCGCGGATCGAGCGAGAGGACGCGCTTCCCGGTCCGTCGCAGGTCACCGCGAAGGACGCACTGATCGGTCTTCGCAAGTACGCCTCCGATCCGGAGAAGCAGCAGATCGATACCTATCTGATCGACTGGTACGCGACCGTGTCCTACGAGGGACGCGCCAAGGTCGGTGCCGTGCTCGGCGCCGCGGTGATGCGGATGGTCGGTCCGCCGGCCGGTAAGAAGCTGATGTCGGTCGCGAACGCGACGATCGCGGCGCCCGGTCAGGACAAGGCGAAGAACCGGATCGGCGACGAGCTGATGATCGGGCTCGCCGCATCCGGCAACCCGGAGGCCGTGAAGTACGTGCTCGACATCGCCCACATGGACCGCGGCGACGCGACCTTGTCGAAGCGCGCGCTCAACGCGCTGCACACCGCGTACGTCAACCCCGGCGGTCTGTTCGACCTCGCGGATCCGGCGGCGCTCGTCCCGAACCTCGATGCGCTCGTCGCGGTCGCCAAGGACGAATCGATGCCGGGGCAGGTGGTCAACGATTCGATCGAGCTGATCCGGGCGACGGGAGCGCCGGCGTGTCTGGCGCCGCTGATGGCCATGATCCCGTACCCGCACAAGGAGCCGCGGTTCCGCTATGCCATCGCTTACGCGGCGGTGAAGTGCGGTGGGACCAGGTCGTTCGTCGATGTCGTGAAGGCACTGCCCGACAGCGGCACCTATGCCAAGGACGACCTCAACGGCTCGGTCTCGAGCGAGATCGCCAAGCTGACGCCGAAGCCCCAGGTCCTGGAGGGGTTGCGCCAGCTCGTCGACGACAAGCATCGGATGAGCCGGTGGGTGGCTATCGAGGCGTTGACCCTGATGAAGTCCGTCGAGGATGCTCCCAAGATCGCCCAGCTCTCGGTGGCCAAGGACAAGCTCGTCGGGTTCTGGGGGGACCAGTCCAACAAGGACCCCAAGGACCGCAAGGAAGACCCCACCCTGGGGCAGCGCGCGAAGGATCTATCCGCGGCGCTGGGCAGCGGCCAAGCCCCCAAATGATCTTCGCAACGCTTCGCGTTGCTGCGCGCCCCACGTTCGTGGGGCTTGCAAATGATCGGGGTTAGTCGCGGTGTTTCGCCGGATGTAGTATCGTAACTACAGCCGGGAGAGGGTGACAGTTGTCCGTCGCCATGTGGGGCGCGGGCCAGGGTTTCGTGTCGTTACGCCGAGGAGTCATGGATCAGAGCAAGAAGACGATGCGCCACTTCTACTGCCGCGACGTCCTATGGGAGACGTTCGAGCAGATGGCGAACGACTTCGATTGCTCGATCGATTATCTCGTCAACGAAGCGATGCGCTACTACGCGCGCTCGAAGAACTATCAGTCTCCGGGCGGGCCGAACGTCACCGGTGGCCAGCCGGTTCCGCCGAACAACACGGGCGGGCCGACCGCGTATCCGAAGGCGGGCAACAGCGGCGCCAACGCGCGTGCGCAGCCCGGCACCCAGCCACCGCCACAGCCGGCCTCGGTTACCAATGGTCCGCCGTCTGGGCAGCCGCGCCGTGCCGCGCCACCGACGCCCGGCTACACGCCGAACAATCCGCCGAGCGCCCGTAGCAACGGTCCCTCCAGCAATCACAACCCGGCGCCGCCGCCACAGCCGGCCGCATCGAACCCGATGCCGCAGATGGGCTCGGCGGGTCCCACGTTGTTCCTCGTCTACAACGGCCAGCGTTACCCGGTGACGAAGGACCAGTTCATCATCGGCCGCGGCAGCAAGACGTCGGATCTTCCGATCAAGGACGGCAACATCTCGCGCAAACACGCCGCGGTGATCCGTCGCAACGGGACGTTCTACATCAAGGACCTCGGGTCGACGAACGGCATCGACTACAAGGGTATGCGCATCGACAACAAGCGCATCGACGAGGGGGACGTGTTCCACCTCTGTGACTACGAGCTTCGGTTCACCTACCGCGCTGACTGACCTCGCAGGGATCGAACGCGCCGCGCCGCGACGCTGGTCTGCTAGGTTGGCGGCGTGGATGCCGAGCTGAAGCGCCGTGTCGATGCGCTGAGGAGGCCGCTGGAGCTCGCGGCGGCGGATAACTTTGCGGGCGTTCGCAAGGTGGCCGGGCTCGGGCATGCCCTGAGGGCCGGCTGCGATGGGCTGCTCGCGAAGGTGGAGGAGAAGGCGCCGCTCGAGCAGTGGCGATCGATCCTCGCGCGCTGGGAGAGCCTCGACGAGGGGCAGCAGGCGGTCGAGGTAGCGCGCGGTATGCGGCTGCTCGCGCGGTTCCCTCGAAGCTCGCCGCCGCTGGTCTCGCGCGCCTCGGCGCCCGGGCTCCGCTCGGAGTCGGTGCCGCGCGCGGCAGGTTCTCCGCCGAGCCCGACCCCGACTCCAACTCCGACACCGACACCGAGCCCGGTTCCGGCCGAGCCCGTGGCCGCGAAGCCGAAACGCGCGAAGAAGCCGCCGGCCGAGACCGAGGCTCCGATCGATCCGCTCGCGATGCCGACGCACTCGCTGCCCGGCATCGGGCCGACGTTCGCCGAGAAGCTCGCCGAGAAAGGACTACGAACCGTCGAGGACCTTCTGTGGATGGTGCCGCGGCGCTACGACGATGTCCGAGACGCGAAGACGCTCGACGAGTTTGCGGCGATGCAGGAAGGCCAGCGCGCGACCTTTGCCGCGAAGGTCGCGAGCGCGCGGATGATCTTCGCGCGCGGCAGGAGGTG
>JBBRBG010000131.1:0-26320 GCA_038206055.1 Haliangiales bacterium | reverse complement strand
AGGTCGTAGCGACCGCGGACCTCGGCGCCGAACGTGCGCGCATCGCCGTAGTCGAGGAACACGTCGGCGGTGTTGTAGATGCGATCGGTGTAGCGATAGAGGTTGAAGTAGCCGCGCCCCGAGACCGTGAGGCGCTTGCTGAGCTCGCGCGTGTGCCCGCCCTCGACGAGGAGCTGATAGTTGAACAGCGAGTACGGCGGGACGTTCGCGGGATCGCTGTCATACGGCGCGAACGGCGAGTCGCGCCTGCTGCGGTACGCACGGACCTGGCCGAACGTGCCGCCCTTCTGACCAACGACGGCGACGATCAGCGTGTTCGCGCCATCTCCCTCGAGAGGTGCGGGCTGGATCTCCGAGACCGTGGAGGACTCGCCGAACCGACTCATCGCGAGCACCGACCCGCGGATCTGCTGATCGACATCGCCCTGCGCGAACCCCGCGGTTCCGACGACGCCGTTGATCGAGTTCACGCCGATCCGGCCCCATGCCTTCGATCCCTCGAGCGCGCCGCGCGTGACGATGTTGAGGATCGCGAAGAACGCGTTCGTTCCGTAGACCGCGCCGACCGGGCCGCGGATCACCTCGATGCGCGCGATGTCATCGATCGAGACCAGACCGTCGAATCCGACGCCGCCGAACGCGCCCCATGCCTCGTTGACCGTCGCGCCGTCGACGAGCACCAGGATGCGGCTGTTGAAGCCGCCGGGGATCTGGAGACCTCGGATGCCCACGGAGCTGGTCAGCCGCGTGTCCTGGATGTACACGCCCGCGACGCCGGCGAGCGCCTCGGCGACGGTGCGATAGCCGAACCGACGGATCCGATCCGCGGTGATGACCGTGACCGCCGATGCGACGTTGCCGAGGCTCTGCTCGCGCTTCGCGGCACCCACGACGACGTCCTCCTCGGCGGTCGCCGCGGCCATCACCGTCGCGGAGCTCGAAGGCGCGTCCTCCGCGGGTGGCAACGGCGGGAGATCCGCGACGTCGACCACCGGGCCTTCGGCGCGAGCAGACGTGGTAGCGAGGACGACGGCGAGGCAGATCGCGCGCCCTGCGGAACCTGTCATGCAGCTCCGCGCCCCAGGGCCTGCGGTCGGCTCATCGGCGGGTCGAACTGGCAGAGCACGAAGGTCACATCGTCCTCGGCGGCCGTGCCCTCGCCGTAGGCATCGAGCGTGGTCACCAGGCGATCGCGCAGGAGGACGAGCGCGTCCGAATCGATGAGCGATTGCCCGGTCAGCGTGTTGCGCAGCCGGCGATCGCCGAACAGCTTGCCGGCTGCATTCGCGCGCTCGACCACGCCATCGGTGAAGCACACGAATAGATCGCCCGGCCGGAGCTGCAGCGAGCCGCGCCGGATCTCGACCGCGATGCTGCGATCGCCGAGCGGGTTGCCGCTCGCCGCGATGATGCTCGCGTCCTCGAGCAGACGCGTGAGGCCGAGCTTGATCACGTACGGGAAGTTCTGCCCGGCGTTGGCATAATGGAGGATGCCGTTGACCGAATCGAACACCGCGGCGAACGCGGTCATCATGACGTTGTGGTCACCGACCTGGCGGATCGCAGAGTCGATCGCCTTCAGCACCTGCTCGGGCGTCAGCAGGCGCTCGTCGATGCCCGACAGCGCCTCGACCGCGCCGCGCGCCGTGGCCGCGATCATCGCGGAGTGGATGCCATGGCCCGTGGCATCGCCGACGACGAGCAGCATCCGCCCGTTTGCCAGCTTACGGTACGTCCACCAGTCACCGCCGCAGCTCGACGCCGGCATGCAGTAGCCGACGACCTTGAGATCGCCGTGCTGGTCGAGTGTGTGTGGTGGCAGCATCGCCTGCTGGACCTGCCGCGCGAGCGACATCTCCTTCTCGAGTGATGCTTTCTGCGCCTGCTCCACGAGCAAGCTCCGGATCTCGTCGGCCATCTTGTTGAACGTCCTCGCCAGCACGCCGAGCTCGTCGCCGCGGTCCTCCGGCACTCTCGCCTTGAGGTCGCCGCCGGCGATCCGCGCCGCCTGGTGGGTCAGCGCCTTGATCGGCCGCGCGAGCTGCACGCCCTGGAGCGCCGCGAGCACGATGCCGATCATCAGCACCACGAGCGAGACCAGCAGCACGCGTACGCGCGATGCGGCCGCGCGCTCCTCGGAGACCGTCAGCGATGCCTGCAGCTCCTTGTCGAGGCCCGCGGTGGTCACGCCCATGCGAAGCGCACCGAGCGTGTTCGTGCCGATCTTGATCGGCGCCCCGTAGACCCACTCCGTGGATGCGCCCGCCTGCGCGCGCACCACGTCGCCGCTCTTGATGCCATCGGCGAGCTTGCGCTCGAGGGCCGCGACCTTGTCCATCGCGGGCGCGGCGCCGGTCTGCGCGACCACCGCACCGGTTGCATCGGTGACGACCAGCCACTGGACCCGGTTATCGCCGCTCCGCTTGTCCTCCTGGAGCGCCGCGTCGAGCAGCGGTTGGAGATCGGCGAGCTGGGTGTTGGCCAGCGGGAGCGACGCGGCGGTCGCGACCGCCTGGACCACGAGCTCCGACTCGCGCGAGATCGAGTGCTCCCCGGTCTGCCGGCGCACGTCGATCTGCATCTCGGTGAGCTCGGAGATCGAGCGCTGCCCGAACCATGTGGACGTACCTACGGCCGCAGCGACCACGAACGAGGTCGCGAGGATCAGCTTCACCGAGATCGGAATCCCGGTGCGGCTTTGACGCGGCGCAGCCACCGTCATTTCAGGGTAGGCGATCGCAGGCCGTACAGGCAATCGCAAGCCCCACGAAGGTGGGGCGCGCAGCGACGCGAAGCGTTGCGCAGGTCAATCGATGGGCCTAGGAAGCGCCGTCCCGTAAACGTTCACCGAGAGCCCGTACCCTCTCCACGGCCAGCGAGAACAGCTCCTCCAGAGGGACCGCGGCGGCCTCCCCCTCCAGGAGCCGCAACGCTCGGGCGATCGCCTCGATGGTCGAGACCTGGCCAGGTCCCGGGGAGGCGCGGAGCCGGGCCGCGGGCATCGGGGCGACTGGGAGCGTCAGGAGCGGCAGACCACGGAGCACGCCGAGCTTCTGGAACATCTTCCGCGCCTGGGACCACGTCGCATCGAGGACGATCAGCTGCCTGGGCGGCGGCACCGGCGCGGTGGTCAGCGGCGCCCCGCCCGGATAGAGCACCCAAGCTCCGTCGAGCGGCGGCAGCACCGTGGGGATTCCGGGTGCACCATGCTCGACCACGACGCTGTTCGGGAGTGCGCGATGCGCCAGCCGGCCCGTGTTCGAAGCACGGTCGTGCTCGGAGTGGTGACGGACGATGATGATCTGCGTCGCCGTTGTCACCGTGGGGATCTGTGCACACAGGCACGACCGCCGCTGGAACAAGCAGCGGTCGCAGCGGTCATGGCCGAGATCCACCTCCGCTACTTACAACACCGGAAGCCGACGTTCGGGAAGAAGAACGTGTCGTTCGCGAGTGTGAAGTTCAGGCTGCATGTCGTGCCGGCGACCTCGTTGTTGGAGGCACCGCCGCGCAGCGGGTTCTGACCGACCGCGCGTGCCGAGGTCCACTCCTTGACGTTGCCGCTCATGTCGAACGCGTCGTCGGCGCCCGCCTGGTTCGCGAAGCACGAACCGAGTGTTCCGGTCGGAATGATCCCGTCCTGATCGCCCGCGGCGACCGGATCGGTGTCGTAGTCATCCGCGTTGCACGTGACCGGCTGCGCCGTTCGCGGCGAGTTCTGGTAGGCCCACGAGTCGTCGAACGTGGGCGACGCCGTGGCCTGGCGAGCGACCGCGATGGTGTCGACGATCAGGCCATCGTGCCGGAGGAACACACTGAACGTGTGCGTGCCTGCTGCGCCGCTGACCAGGTTGGGGCTGACCACCCATTGCCACTGATCATCGGACACAGTGGTCACCGGTGTGGCGTTGGCGGGACCCGCCGCCGCACCGGCAGTGAGCCCGACCCATGCCGAGTTGTTGAGACTGGCGCCGAAGGCGATCGTGACCGCGGCGGTACCGTTCGGCGTGACGTTGTCGGTGAAGCCACCCGGATCTGCATTCACGCCGACCGCGGTGGCGAGCTCGCCGCGCACGGACGCCAGAATGTCGTACTCGGCCACGAAGCCGTTCGCCGGCGGACCCACCGTGGTCGCTCCAGCGGCGGCGAGGTTCCAGGCGCCGATCGCGAGCACCGTCGACGTTCCGGCGAGCACGACGGCCGGAGGATTCGGCGTGCCGTTGGTCGTACTGCTGGTGCCGGCGGAGACGATGTTGTTCAGGTCGTAGCCCCCCGCCTTGATCACGTCGATGCCGGTGAAGTCCGCGCCGACCACGCCGCTGGACGTGTATGCCTGGTAGACCTGCGCGCCTGCGACGGTCGCTACCTTGTAGGCGACCGATAGCCGGCCATCATCGTTACCATCGTCGAGCGTCTGCGAGATGATCTGCGTGAACCCAGCCTGGATCGTGTGGGTCGGGATGCCGTTGGTGGTCGTCGGGCTCCAGGTGGTGACGATCACCAGGTCGCCGACCTGCGTGGCGGCATTGGAGCTCGGCGCGAGCGTCGCGGTCGCCGCCGTCGGAATGTTCATCGTCCCGGCCGTCGGAGCCGGCGAGCGGACGCGCATCCACACGTTGTAGGTGGTGGCAGCGAGCAGGTTGAGCTGGAAGTCGACGCGGGATGATTGCGCCAGCGCGTTCGCCGCGACGAGCTGCGAGAAGCCGTTGTCAGGCACCTGCATCGCCGTGGCGCCGTTGAACGACGTGGGCGCGATCTTGGTCCAGGTGCGGGGCGCTCCACCGATGCCGACGCTCGTCCCATCCTCCGCCTCGATGAAGACGAAGTCGGTGTTGCCTGCGGTCGCAGGACCGGCCACGGGGAACACCGTTGGGGGCTCGCACATGTGCTGCCACTCGGCCTCGGTGCACAGGCGTGCGCCGATCGACGTGCACGCAGCGACCGCAGTCGGGTAGTTGACGTTCGTCCACGGCTGCACGCCCTGCTTCGAGCAAGCGATGTTCTGCAGCGTGCCTGGGGTGACCGCACCCGAGTCCGGGCGCGACGCCTCGTACTTCATGATCTTCGTCGGGCCCGCTGTACCGGGAATGTTCACCCACTCCTGACCGACGAGCGTGCCGAGGTTGCCGCCCTCGTCGACCAGGCCGTTGCAGTTGTTGTCGCGGCCATCGCAGGTCTCGAACGCCGACATGCCGGGGCCGACCTGCGTGAACATGCACTTCGCCGGACCGTTGAGGTTCACCGGGTCGCACTGGAACGTGCCGCTGCTGCGGCAGTCGCCCGCCAGCCCGTTATCGCAGGCGAGTCCCTTGTTGGGCTGACCTTCGTCGATGAAGCCGTCGCAGTCGTTGTCCTTGCCGTCGCACAAGGTCTCCGGCGTGATCACGCCGCCGCTCTGCGAGACATCGGGATCGGTGTACGTGCACTTGAACGAGCCGCCGGTGCACGCCGCGGTGTGCGCGTTGAAGCACTCGCCGACGTTCAAGCACAAGTTCGCCGGCGGCGTCAGCGTGGCCTCGTTCGTCGCCGCGTTGCAGTCGTTGTCGATGCCGTCGCAGACTTCCGGGCCCGTGATGAAGCACGTACCGCCGCCGTACTCGCAGCCGTCGGCAACGACGCCATTGTTGTCGTAATAGCCGGCCTGACAGGCGGCGACCGTGCACCTGGCGGGACTACCACCGCAGCCTGCGAACGCGTGCTGCGCACTCAGATTGCAGACCGTGCCGCAGGCGCCGCAGTTCTGTGGATCGGTGTTGAGGTTGAACCCGTTGGTGTTGTTGCCATCGCAGTCCTGGTCGAGACCGTCGCAGAGCTCGGGCGACGGGCCGATCGCGCCGACGCAGGTGGGCGTACCGCCAACGCACATGAGATTTCCGAGGTTGCACTCGCCGGTGTTCGTGCCGGTCGGGCATACACCGAGAACGCCGAGGCCCTCGTCGAACGAACCATCGCAGTCGTCATCGCGGTTGTTGCAGGTCTCCGGCTGACCGCCGACCGTGCCGACCGAGCCGACACACTGGATCGCGCCGCTGATGCAGTGGTTCGTGCCGGCCACGCACTCGCCGACGCTGGTGCCGCACACCGCGCCACCGCCCGGATCGCCGTCGTCGGGGACGCCGTTGCAGTCGTTGTCCTTGAGATCGCAGATCTCCGGCTTCGGCGGCTTGCTGCACGTCACGGTGCCGTTGGTGCACTGCTTGATGCCGCCCGCGCACTCCCCCATCTGGTTCGAGCAGGGATCGCCGATCGTTGGCAGCGCGCCTTCGTCGACCATGCCGTCGCAGTCGTTGTCCTTGTTGTCGCAGACCTCGGGGCCGGTGTTGACACAGTTGCCGCCGTCGCCACCGTCATCGCTTCCGTTGCCGCTGTCGTCGGCATCGAGCCCGTCATCGGCACCGCCGTCGCCGGGCTTGCCGCAGTTCAGGCAGTACTCGTTCACGTTGCACGAGAGGTGGAGCGCCGAGCTCCCGATCAATGCGATCGCCGCGAGAGCGCGAAGTAGCGTCGACTTCACGCTGCACCTCCCGCACGCGCGCGGCGTCGTGTGACGAGCGCTCCGAGCGCGAGACCCAGCAGGAGCACGCCGCTCGAGCCACCACCCGCGTCACAGCCACCACCACCGCCGGTGGTGACGTGCTCCTCCTTGCCCGCGTCGGGGAGGAAGTCGTTCGGGTCGTAGCAGGTGCCGCCCTTGCAGACGTCGGACGGATTCGGGCACTGCGTACCAACGCACGGATCGTCCTCGCACATGCCGTTGTTGTTCGGGTTGCAGAACTGACCCACTGGGCACTGCACGAACTCGCACGGGTTCGCGACGCACTCGCCGGTCTCGTCGTGGCAGACCTGACCTGCCGGGCAGGCCTTGCCGCACGGATCCGCCTGGCACGTACCCATCCGGCAGCGCTGGCCGGTCGGGCAATCGACATTCGCGCAGCTTCCGAAGCACTGGCCGCCGACGCAGTACTGATCCGTCGGGCAGTTCACGCCCTGGCAAAGGTTCGTGACGCAGTTTCCGTTGATGCAGTTCTGGTTCGCCGTGCACCGGTTCGGGAACGTGGTGCAGTCGTCGGGCTTGCACTCGCCGGTCGGCCGGAAGCAGACCGTGCCCGGCGCGTTGCAGGTGATGACGAGCGGATCGCACGCGGACACGCAGACGTGATCGTTCGGGTTGCCCGGCTTGGGCTTGCAGACCTGTAGATCACCGGGGACCGTCGGACACGTCACGCCGAAGCACGGGTCGGCGAGACAGAAGTTACCGATGCAGGTCTTGCCCATCGGGCACGGGAACTCCGACATGCTGCACGGGAACGCGCACTGGCAGTTCGTGCACGACGCGCCTGTCGCGCACAGCGTGCCTTCGTCGATCTGCCCGTTGCAGTTGTCGTCGAGGCAGTTGCAGCTCTCCTGACCGACCGGATCGCCGTCGCACACGACCGCACCGTTGACGCACTTCTGCTTGCCGTTGCAGACGTTGGGGCTGGTGCACGGGCAGTCATCCGCATTGCCCGGAATGTTGTCGGGGCCGTCCGGGTCTGCGCACAGCCAGTCCTCGTCGACGTTGCCGTCGCAATCATCGTCGTTGCCGTTACACGTGTCGTCGTTCGGCGCCGGCATCGCGTTGCACACCTGCACGCCGTTGACGCACAGGAGCTGGCCCGCACCGCAGCCCATCGAGCAGTCCGCCGGCTGGCAGGTGCCCATGTTCGGCATCATCGTGGGGTTGTCGCAGGACGGCGTCAGCGGCGTCGCCGCGCACTGGGTGTTGTTCGTGCAGGTGACGGCCGGTGTCTCGTCGATCAGGCCATCGCAGTCATCGTCGAGGCCGTTGCAGACCTCGGTGCGCGGCTGCTGTTCGTTCAAGCACGCGCCAAACGTTCCGGGGCCGTTGAGCGGGCACGTGCGAATGCCGGGGTGACAGATGCACTTGCTCGGACCGAGGGCCTCGCAGCCCGACATCGGCATGTGGGTGCCGCCCGGATTGTTCTTCGGATCGAACGCCGGGAAGCCGTTGTTCATGTTCGAGCACGCCTGCGAGAACCCATCGGCGTTGCCGTCGCAGTTGTTGTCGAGGCCGTCGCAGACCTCGGTGGTCGGCACCTGCGCGTTGCACGCGCCGTAGCAGCACGTCGGTCCCACACAGTTTGGCGCCGCGTTGCAACCCACGAACCCGACGCACGGGCGGGTGCCCTGACACGTACCGGTGCCGCAGGGGATCGGCGGCACGCCGTTGTCGACCACCGTGTCGCAGTCGTTGTCGAGACCGTCGCACCGCTCGCCGAACGGCACGCAGCTGCAGCCGGCGACGTTCTCGTCGATCTTTCCATCGCAGTCGTCATCGATGTTGTTGCAACCGAATGGCAGCTCGTTGTTCGGATCGCCCGGCGTGCCCGCCGCTGTCGGATCACAGACGAGACCGGCCGGCGTGCTGAGGCACGAACCGACGACCGTCGCGCCCGCCGCGTTGACCACGTTGCACGCGTTGCCCGCCGAGAGGCCGTTGCAGGCTGTCTGACCGGAGTTGCACGCGAGGCCCGTGCCATCGGTGCGGCAGACGTTCGCGCCGCTCACGAGGCACTTGCCCTGGCGATTGTTCGAGCACATCGCGGCTTTGCCCGGAAAGTCCTCGTCGATGAGCGAGTCGCAGTCGTCGTCGAGGTTGTTGCAGGTCTCGGTCTTGATCGCGTCCGCGAGGATCGAGCTGATGGCGAGCTGGAGACCCGCTTCGTCGGTAGCGTAGTAGCCCTCGTTCACCGCAGGGACGTCGGCGGCGCCGCCGGCGTGCGCGATGCCTTCGATCTCCGGATCGCCGGGCGGCTTGCCGAAGCCGATCGGCTTGGTCTGGATCCGGTAATTCTTGAAGCCGGCCACCGTGGTTCCGTTCGCCATGATCGGGTACGGCGTGGTGAGCAGCGACGCCGCCGCGTTCGCAGGCGTGCCGGTGCACGTCTCGTCGCCGTCGGTCAGCATGATCACCACGTACGGACGGCACTGGGTCTGGCAGCAGCAGTTCGCGCCGGTGCAGCCCACGGTCGCCGTGCACGTCGTCGGGTTCGAGTTGCACGTTGACGAGTTCGCGCTCGGGAATGGCAAGAACGCGTTCTTCAGTGGATCGGTCCCGATCGGATCGAAGCCCGGCGACGCTGCCGGCCAGATCGTCGTCGAGCCCGCGCCGCCGGAGGTATCGCCGTTCACGAAGCTCTGCTGGCCCTGGTAATAACGACGCGAGCCGCGCAGCGAGCCATCGATCGGCGTGGCGCCGCTCGCGGACCAGATCTCCGGGTTCTCACCGGCGGGCGTGGGGAAGGTTGATGGAGCCGTACAGCGATTGCCGGCGAAATCGGCCCACAGCGCGGCGAAGTTGTTCGCACCGTCGACGAGGGGCGTCAGCAGCTCGAACCGATCCTCGTCGGTGCTGCACTCGTTCTGTCCCGTCGCGCAGCCGGCGGGGAACGTGGCTGCCGTCGTGGCGCCGCTCATCGTCATGCGGAAGCGGCCGAGGGCGAACACCATGTCGCCGTAGCTGTTGACGATGCGATCGATCGCGCAGCGCGCGTGGTTCAGCTTCGTATCGGTGCCACCACAACTCGGTGGTCCGGAGCCCGTTGCTTGGCCCATCGATCCGGACGTGTCGAGAACGAGGACGACGTACGGCTTGAGCGGATCACCTGCCCAAGCATTCGACGTCGCAAACAGCATCGTTAGCGCGGCTACCCCTAGCCACGCGAAGCGCGTATTCATGGTGGCCCATCATATAAGGCCCCGACGAAGATTGAAAATCCCCGTGGGGTAGCAGTTGGGGTAGTCGCCGATCTGATCACACCGTCGGTCAACGACCGAGGAGTGCGCGACCGACCACCTTGAGCGTCAGGATCGACTTGACGCCTTCGAAGATCGGCAGGACCTGCGCGTCGGCGACGAACCGACTGATCGGGTATTCCTCTGCATACCCCCACCCACCATGGAGCAACTGGCCGAGCTGGGTGACCTCCACCGCCACGTCGCAGCTGAACAATTTCGCCATGGCAGCGAGGGGAGCGGCGGCCCGTTCGTCGCCATCCATCGCGATAGCGGCGGCGTACGTGATTCCCCGAGCCGCGACGAGCCGGCTCGCCATCCGGCCCAGGTGGTAACGCGTCAGGCCGTAGTCTCCGATCGGCCGGCCGAACTGCTTCCGGTCCCCGACGTAGCGAGCTGTGTGCTCGACGGCGGCCTGGGTCACGCCACAGGCCCGACCACCAGTCTGTAGCCGACCCGCCGCGAACCCCGCCATCTGCAGCGCGAACCCGCGCCCGATCCCCGCCTCGCCGCCGACGACCTGTGCGTCGGGGACGAACCACTTATCGAAGGACAGGGTGAACGAGTGCATGCCGCGATAGCCGGGCGTGCGATCCGCCTTGCCCGTCAACGTGCCGCCACCCGGCTGCGCGACCTCGAATTCGTGGCCGAGGAACCGCGGCTTGTCGACGATGAACAAGGTCAGCCCACGCGAGCCCTTCGCGAGATCCGGATCCGTGCGCGCGAGCAGCGCGATCACGTCGGCGCGCCCGGCGAAGGTGCACCATGCCTTTGGCCCGGTGATCGTGAAGCCACCTGGTGCGCGCTCCGCCCGGCACGCCACGCTCGCAACATCGGATCCGACGTTCGGTTCGGTGACGCTGATGGCCGCCATGACCTCCGCCGCCGCCAGCTTCGGCAGCCACGTCTGCTTCTGCTCCTCGGTGCCACCGGCGATCAACGCCTTCGCGAGGATCTCGGGGCGCGTGATCAGCGAGCCCGCCGCCGCGAGCGATGCGCGTGACAGCTCCTCGGTCGTCAGGATCATCGCGAGGTTCCCGATCTCGTGGCCGCCGTACTACTCGGGGATCGCGAGGCCGAAGTACCCCAGCTTGCCCATCTCGGCGATGAAGCGCTCGGGGACGAGCTCGTCGTGATGGTGGATGCGCTCCGCGTGCGGCATCACCTCGCGCTCGGCGAACGCGCGCACGTTCGCGCGGACCTCCTCGAGAACCTCGTCGAGTGGCCACAGCATCTTGCCCTCGGCGGCGATCGCGGCGGCGCCGATCGCCTCGACAGCCTCGGGCGCGATCCCGGCGGTGATCGCCGCGGTCGCGGTCGCGTCGTAGGCGAGCGCGTCGGCAGTGAGGCCGAGCGCAGCGGCGACCGGGCCGAGGCGAAACGGGATCTGCGCGGCGAGCTCGGCCGCGGCGACACGCGCTGGAGCCGAGAGCGAGTCGGGAACACGCGCGAGCTCCTCGATCACACGCGCCTCGGTGGCGGCGTAGGCGACGCGCTCGACTACGACCTGGTGCTCGTCGATCGCGTCGCCGTTCCTCGTCAGTGTGCGTGCAGCGGCGAGCGCACGATCGACGAGGGCACGGGAGGCGGCGGAGATCACGTCGCGGTCATCGGCCATGTCGGCGGTTTATCACGCCGACGTCAGATCGCGGAGCAGGCGGGCGAGCTGCGCGGTGTAACCGGAACCGAACAGCACTCCATGCGCGGCGATGGGATACAGCTGCCACAGCGGGACACGCGAACGCCATTCGGGCGCGAGCGGAGAGACCTCGGTGTAGGCACTGATGAACGTTTCGCTGACGCCGCCGAACAGCATCAGCATCGCGATGTCGACCTCACGGTGCCCGCCGTAGACCGCGGGATCGATGAGCACCGGCTCGCCGCCGACGAACCCGACGTTGCCCCACCACAGATCGCCATGCAGGCGCGCCGGTGGCTCGGGCGGGCCGAAGCGCTCGGGGAGCTGCGCGAGCGCATCGAGCTGCGCGTCGAGATCGGGCGGCCGGTCGCGGAGCTGCGCGACCAGCGGACGTAACCGGCGCTCCACGTAGAACGTCACGATGTCGATCTCCGGTGTGTTGTCCTGCGGGATCGTCGCGAGGTAGTTGCCGCGATGGAGGCCGAAGGTCGGAGCCCCGAGCTCGTGAAGCGCCGCGAGACCGCGCGCGAGCTGCTCCTCGCTGGTCCGGCCGCGGTCGCCGAGCTCGAGCCACTCGAGTGCGAGGAACGCTTCGCCCGCGGCAAGCACGCGCGGCGTACGCAGCGGTCCCTCGGCGAGCCACGCCAGGCCCGCGGCCTCGGCGACGTACATCCCGGGCGGCGGCGCGCGGTGCGTCTTCACGAACACGGTGCGTCGATCCGCGAGCTCGACGCGATACGCATCATTGATGTCGCCACCGCCGACAGGCTCGGCGCTCACGATCTTCGTTCCGAGCGCGGCCGCGAGGTGGGTGCGCCACGTCATCGCAGGCGCTCGCGCACGTGGGCCAGCAGACCGGCGCACGCACGCTCGCATTGATCGAGCACCTCCTCGAAGCCTGCATCACCGCCGTACCAGGGATCCGGAACGTCGGCGTTGGCCGGCGCGGTTGGATCGAAGCTGCGCAGGAGGTGGAGGCTCGGCGCCGTGCGGCCGTCCGCGAGCTCCTTCAGATTTCGCAGGTTGCTCCGGTCCATCGCGATCACGAGATCGAAGCGATCGAGATCCGCAGCGGTGAACTGCTGCGCGCGCGAGGTCAGCGCGAACCCGCGCCGCTTCGCCGCGGCACGCGTGCGCGGATCGGGCAGCTCGCCGACGTGGTACGCCCCGGTGCCGGCGCTCTCGATCGTCACGGCGGATGCGAGGCCCGCCTCGGCGACGAGGTGCTCCATCACGCCGTGCGCGGTCGGCGAGCGACAGATGTTGCCGAGACAGACGAAGCAGATCCGCACGCGAGGAGCTTACTCGACGATCTGCCCGGCATCGTAGAGCCCGAGCAGCGCGCGGCGCGTGCGGGTCCACTCCGCCGTGAGGTGTGCGCTCGGAGCGCCGACCACGGAGACCGCGTCGAGCAGCGGGAACCGCGCCATCGGCTCGCGCGTCTTCCACGCGTGGTCTGCCCCGGCTACCCACGTGGTGCACGCGGCGAACGGCTCGCGCGCGACCTTGACCACGCCGTCGGGAAACCGGGTCGTGAGGCTCGCGCACGCCGGGACAACGGCGGCTCTCGGCAGCGCTCCTCCCGAGAGCTCGGCCCAGCGGACGAGCGCGGTCAGGCCGCGGAGCACGTCGTAGAAGTAGAATCGCGGCAGGCACGGCTGCACCCACACCTTCGCTGCGTCGCGCTCCTCCGCGTTGTGCGTGGTCTCGGAGCCGTGCACGAGCGCGCGGCCGATCAGGAACTGTGCGGCCCTGTCGAGAAACGCGCGGTGCTCCGCACTCCACGCGGTCGGTCCGCCGAGCAGCATCGCCTCGAACGGAGCGATGGTGCCGACCATCGAACTCGGGCACTCGTGCGCGATGGTGTACGCGACGTCGTCGCAATTGAGGCCGCCATCCGCCATCTGGTAGCGCGGGAACCACGGCACCGCCCACGACACCGCGGACCACGCATCGACGCCGCACGCGTCGAGCACCTGGATCATCGAACCGAGGCCGCAGTGGCACATCACGTCGCGCGACGGGTTCGCGTCGCCGAGCTCCTCGGCGGTCACCGGGAAGATCTTGAGGCGGAAGGCGTCGAGGCCCGCGATCATCCGCGTCACGGCGCGCTCGGGGATGCGCTTCGCCTCGCCGAGCTCCCACAGCAGGAGCATGTGCCACCACGGCGAGTCCCACTTCGGCCAGTACACGTCGCCGGCGAGGCTGGTCATCGCGGCATCGGAGGCGAGGTAGCGCGCCGAGTGCGCGATGCCGTCGCCGATTGCAGGACCGGCGAGCACGGTGGTAGCGGGGATCGCGGCGAGCACTTCGCGCAGGTCGTCGCTCATCCGCGGAGCAT
Source organism: Haliangiales bacterium (assembly GCA_038206055.1). Classification (GTDB taxonomy): domain Bacteria; phylum Myxococcota_A; class Polyangia; order Haliangiales; family Haliangiaceae; genus JABFXX01. Next base: position 12,545 of record JBBRBG010000131.1, on the reverse strand, counting down.
AGCTGCCCGCGCCGCCGCAACGAATGCTTCCTGCTCGTCGATCGAGAGCGCGATCACCAGGCCTTCGCGCTCGCGACCGAACACACCGTGAAGCCGCGTCGGCGCGCGTAGGCGCACGACCACGTTGGCGCCGAGGATCGATGCGTTGATGGCATCGCTGGGCGCCTCGGTCACGGTCTCGATCGACCCGACCGCCGCCCATGGCACGCGACCGCGCCAGCGCACGCCGATCGCGAGATCGAGATCGCGTTCGCCGATCGTCGCTCCGCTGTGGCGCAGTGCGTGGACGTCGCCGAGCAGCCACAGCAGGCTATACGCCGACGTCGCCGTGGCGATCCACGCGACGAGCGGCGAGACCCACGCGACGAGCGCGATGTGGACCGCGATGCTCTCGACGGCGATCAGGAAGATCAACACACCGGCATAGAGCGGCCAGCCGTTCACGCGATGCACGGTGAACCGCATGGGGTTCGCCCTTGGCCGCCGCCAGCCCGTGATCGCGGCCGCGAGCAGCACGACCTCGGTCGCCGCGATGCTCGCGAGCCGCCGCGGAAACCGCGCCGCAACGAGTGCGGAGGTCAGCGCCTCGAGCGCCGGCGCACCCGTGCCGCGTGCCTCGCGCCACGCTCGCCGCGCCTTGCGACCGCGTACGACGAGCATCGTCAGCATGACCAGCTCGCAGAGGATCAGCGCCATCGTGACGACACGACCGCCGGCGGCAGTACCCAGCGCGAGCCGGGCGAACAGAAAGCCGATCGCGAGCGTCGCGCCGAGCACCCACTTCGGAAGCCGCGCCCGGCGAATCGAAACGACGTACATCACGACTCCCGCCGTGACGACGAAGTCGACCGACGCTCCGATCGCCACGGCTGACTGGAGCTCGGGCGAGCCGCCGCGCGAACGCTGGAAGCACAGCCAAGCAACCCCCCACACCATCCCAGCCGCGAGCGGTCCGATCCCCGCGCGCGGATCGACTCGCCCCCCGTGCATCCTGCCGGTCATACGGCTTGGATGCTGCTGCGCTGGCAACCGATTCGAGTTGTCCGGTAATGGGGTCGGACCCCATTACCGGACAATCCCCTCAATCGGGTAGCGCTTCGCGATCGAGCTCGCCGGTCCAGTACAGATAGTCGCGCCAGGCATCCGGGATCGAGCGAAGCGAGATCCGGATCGCCACGGCCGGCACCCAGTTCGGCTGGGTCGGCGTGGCGAGCAGGGCCATCCCGGCCTCGCGCGGGGTGCGGCCACCCTTCTTGCGGTTGCACAGGTAGCAGCAGGTCACGATGTTGGTCCACTCGGTCATGCCGCCCTGCGAGCGCGGCTTCACGTGGTCGTACGTCAGCTCGCTGATCGACGCTTTCTTCGCGCAGTACTGGCACTTGTAGTTGTCGCGCGCGTAGATGTTCACCCGCGAGAACTTCACGGGCCGCGCGTGGCGGCGGAACGAGCGGAGCAGGCGGACCACCGCAGGGACCTTGAGGATGATGCTGACCGACCGGATGCCCCGGTCGTACTCCTCGAGAACCTCGACCTTGCCGAGGAAGAGCAGCGTGATCGCACGCTGCCACGAGATCACCTTGATCGGTTCGAACCCCTGGTTCAGCAGCAGGGTCTGCGCGGTGTCCATCGAATCAACCCCTGGACATCAATGTAGCAGCTCGCGTCCACAGCGCGACATTTCGCGGCCCAACGTGCGATCTCGGACACATAGCGTCGGGCGGGTCCGAAATCGAGATTGAAAACGATTTTCAATAGTGATAAATCTGTACCGTGTCGTCCCTCGCGGAGATCGCGCTCGGCAAGACCGCGACGGTGCGATCCGTCGACGGGCCGCGCGCGTTTCGCCGCCGTCTGCTCGAGATGGGCCTAGTGCCCGGGACCGAGGTCCGGGTCCTCACGATCGCCCCGCTCGGTGACCCCCTGCAGATCGAGGTGCGCGGCGGGCAGTGGTCGATCCGGCGCGCCGAGGCCGCACAGATCCTGGTGACGACGTGAGCGACTCGCATTGCGAGCCGGGCCGCGCGGCGCACGTGCGGGCACCGAACGAGCGACCGCAGCTCGTGCTCGCCGGCAACCCGAACGTCGGCAAGACCACGCTGTTCAACGCGCTCACCGGATCCTCGGCGAAGGTCTCGAACTACCCGGGCATCACGGTCGATCGAAGGAGCGGCGAGCTCGTGCTGCCGACCGGCAAGGTCGCCGACCTCACCGATCTGCCGGGCACCTACAGCCTCAATGCCCGCAGCGGCGAGGAGCAGATCGCCCTCGACGCGCTGGTCGGCCTGCACGGGGATCCGGTGCCCGACGTCGTGATCGTCTGCATCGATGCCACGCAGGTCGCGCGTTCTGCATATCTGCTGACGCAGATCCAGGAGCTCGGCGCGCGCTGCGTGGTCGCGCTGACCATGGTCGACGAGGCCGATCGCACCACCGCCACGCCGGATGCTTCGAAGCTCGGCGCGCTCCTCGGCTGCGAGGTCATCTCGGTCACCGCACGCACGAAGCGCGGTCTGAAGGATCTCGTCGCGGCGATCGATCGCGCACTCCGCAAGGACCGCGTGGCGGTGTGGCGGTGGACGCCGTCGCCGACGCTGCGGAGTCACCTCGGCGCCGTGCGCGCCGCGCTTCCCACCGCGTGGCGCACCGACCACGGCGACGACGCGCTCGCACTGTGGGCGCTGACCTGCGTGGAGCCGCACACCGGCACGGACGACGACGAGCTCGAGGTCCCCGCCGAGCTGCGCGCTGCAGTCAGCGCTTGCTCGGTCGACCGCGCAGCCGATGACGAGGCCGTGCTCGGGCGCTGGACCTGGCTCGATCGCGAGGTGCCGAAGCTGATCCTGCGCAAGGTCGATCGCAGCCGTACGCAGCGCATCGATCGCATCCTGCTTCACCGCGGTCTCGGCTTCGTCACGTTCCTCGCCGTGATGGCGGTCGTGTTCATGTCGCTGTTCTGGTGGTCATCTCCGGTGATCGACCTGATCGATCGCAGCTTCAAGTTCCTCGGCGGTCAGCTCCACGGCGTGCTCGGAGACGGCGTGTTCACGGATTTCCTCGTCGGTGGCGTGATCGGCGGCGTCGGCTCGGTGCTCGTGTTCCTGCCGCAGATCCTGCTCTTGTTCCTGTTCCTCGGCTTTCTCGAGGACTGCGGCTACCTCGCGCGCGTCGCGTACCTCATGGACCGGATCATGCGGTCGATGAACCTGCACGGCCGTGCGTTCGTACCGATGCTCTCGGGGTTCGCATGCGCGGTGCCCGCGATCCTCGCGACGCGCACGATGGAGCGCCGCCGCGATCGCATCCTGACGATGATGGTCGTGCCGCTGATGACCTGCTCGGCACGGCTCCCGGTCTACACGCTGATCATCGGAGCGCTGATCCCGGGCTCGCGCGTGACGCAGGGCCTGCTGATGGTCGGCATGTATCTGTTCAGCGTGATGACCGCGCTGATCGCGGCATGGGTGATGTCGAAGACGGTGAAGCCGCTCAAGGGCAAGCGCCTGCCGTTCCTGATCGAGCTGCCGCCGTACCGGTTCCCGCGCTGGTGTGACGTGCTGCGCATGATGTGGAACAAGTCGAGCGTGTTCCTCAAGGAGGCGGGCACGGTGATCCTCGCCTGCTCGATCGCGCTGTGGGCCCTCCTCTACTTCCCGCGCGACCTGCCCGCCGGCTCTCCGGACTTCACCGCGCTGATCGAGGCGGCGCCGAACCAGGAGGCGAAGCAAGTCCTCAATGACAAGCGCCAGGCGCTTCAGCTCGAGAACAGCTACGGCGGTCGCCTCGGTCATGCCATCGAGCCCGCGATCGCACCGCTCGGGTTCGACTGGAAGATCGGCGTCGGCATCATCGGCGCATTCGCCGCGCGCGAGGTGTTCGTGTCCACGCTCGGCATCGTCTACGCCGTCGGCGGCGACGCGGATGAAGCCTCCGAGCCGCTCCGCACCGCGCTCCGCAACGAGAAGAACGCGGATGGCACGCGGGCGTACACGCCGCTGGTCGGCCTGTCGCTGATGATCTTCTTCGCGCTCGCGTGTCAGTGCATGTCCACGCTCGCGGTCGTCAAGCGCGAGACCGGCGGCTACACCTGGCCGCTGTTCCTGTTCACGTACATGACGGCGCTCGCCTACGTCGTGAGCTTCCTCGTGTATCAGGGCGGCAAGCTACTCGGCTTCTGACGGCGGCGGCTCGCTGTGCACCACCGGCGGTCCGGACCCGATGCCGTAGCCTGCGAGCTGGGCGCGGATCTTGTCCTTCTCGACGCCGTCGAGCTTCGCGAGCCAGCCCTTCAGCAGCTCGAGAGCCCGTGCACGCAACGCCTCGCGGTTCGGCACCTCGGCCGGCAGCACCATGCCGAACGCCGGCGCATGTGCTCCGGCGAGCGCGGCGTACGCTTCTGCGAGCCGGTGCGCGGCCATCGGATCCTGCTCGCGGTCCGAAGCGTGCGCCTCGATCTGGTCGGTCAGCCAGGGTCCGAGATCCATGCCCCGGAGCTTACCGCGTCAGCTTGCGATACTCGTTGATATGTCGAATCGCCGAGCGAGAGTCCCCTGACTGATCGAACAGGGTCGCGAGGTTATAGTGTGCCTCGGCAAGCTGGGGATCGAGCTCGAGGGCGCGGTGATAGAGCGCGATCGCGTCGGCCTCCTTGCCGGCGTCCTGCGCGATCACGCCGAGGTTGTAGTAGGCCGTGGCATCTGCGGGGTCGAGATCGAGCGCGCTGCGAAAGCAATCGTGCGCCGCGGCACCATCGCCACTCTCCGCGAACAGCCGGCCGAGGTTGATCCACGCTTCCGTGATCTCGGGCCGGAGCCGCAGCGACCGCCGGTACGCATCGATCGCGGCGACCGGATCGCGCTCCTCGAGGTCCATCGCGCGGGACATCCACTGGTCCGCCGTCGCCGGCGGGACGGCCACGGGGATCGGCGCATCCGTCGCGCGCGGGAGCTCGCGCACCTCGCCGATCGGCGACGGCTGCACAGGCAGCGGTGTCTCGAACGCGAGCGAGAGCTGGCCTGACAGTGCCGTGTCCTGCGTGCCGCGGATGTGTACGGTGCCGCCGCGCGCCTCGACCGTGAGCTCCGCGATCGACATCCCCGCCGGGAGCTGCAGCTGGATCCGCGCGAGCTCCTTGCGCACGCGCGGCAGCGGCATCCCCGCATCGACGAGCGCCTTCACCGTGCGCAGCGCGGAGAGATCACGGAACGAGAGCTGCGCGGGCACCGTGCCCGGTGTGCCGACCAGGCCGTCGCGAATGCAGCTGCGGACCGCCGATTCCGGCAGTCCGATCAGCTGGGCCGCGTGCCGCGCCGAGTAGCTCGTCCACACGTCCCGACACTATCATCGCGCATGCGTGCCCATCCACGCGACCATCGTCTCCGCGATGTCGTCGATCACCTCGCCGGGTTTGCGTCCCGAGCGCACGAGCACGTCGAAGCCATGATCGGCGCCCTTCACGACGTGCAGCACCGCGCGCGCACCGAGCTTCCGCACCACCGGGCGAAGGCGCGGCAGCGGCGCGAGCTCGTCGCGCGTGCCCGTCAGAAACAGCAGCGGCCCGCCCGCCTGCGCGAGGTGGTCGGCGCGCTCGGTGCCCGGCTTCTCGGGAGGATGGAGCGGGAAGCCGAGGAACGCGATCCCGCGCAGCTCGGGCAGCGCCGCGGCTGCGTGTGCGCGCGAGGTCATCCGTCCGCCGAACGACTTCCCACCCGCGAACCGCGGCAGATCGGGTGCGAGCTTCGCGGCGGCCAGCCACACGGCGCGCACCGCAGCCTCGGCGATCGCCGGCGGATCGGGCCGCGCCTTCCCCGCCACCATGTACGGGAACTCCCAGCGCAGGGTGGCCACGCACCGCGCCGCCAGCGCATCGGCGATGGTCTGCATGAACGCGTGGCGCATGCCCGCGCCCGCCCCGTGCGCGAGCACGATGAGTAACTTTGCATCCGCCGGGCGCATCAAGATCCCCGGATGTCCGTCGAGGTCGACCTCGGTGCCCACACCGGCAGTCTGCTATCGTGGCACCGCTCCATGCAACGCACGCTCGCGCTGCTCTTCGCCGCCGGATGTCACGTGACAACGCGGACCGAGGTCACGCACCCGGGTAGCGAGGAGATCATCGAGCACCCGGAGGGCGCGATCGCGCACAAGCCGACGCTCGTGCTGTCGGAGACCGGCGCCCTGCGCTTCGTCGAGCCGCTCGAGTGCCCGACCGAACGCATCGTCTCGAGCTCCACGACGCTCGAGATCGAAACGAAGCCGAACCTCGCGACGTTCGTCGTCGGCGTGATCGCCACGGCGGTCGGCGGTGTGATGACGATCGGCGGCGTCACAGCGAAGGACGGCGCCGCGAACCCCGTGACGTACGCCGGCCTGGGTCTGTTCGCCGTGGGCCTGCCGTTGGCGATCGGTCCGTGGGTCGGCACGCACACCGAGCTCGCCGAAGGCGGCAGCACCAAGGCGCAGCGCGTGCCGGGTGCGAGCGTGCCGTGCGGATCGCGCGCGGTGAAGGCGAAGTCCGCCACCCTCACGATCCGCGGCATCGAGGTCCACGGGATCGTCGCGGCCGATGGCACGTTCTCGATCTCACCGTACCAGCTGATCGATGCCTACGCGCCGACCACCGTCAACGCGTGGGACATCTCCGCGGTCGTCGACGCCGAGGGCGGCGCGCGCACCATCGAAGCCGTGATCGACGGCGCCGAGCTCGCGAAGCACGCGCAGGAGTTCCTCGACCACGCCGACTTCGATCCGAAGGTCCAGCCGCTCCGCCTCGTGCCCGGCATCGTGCCCGGTACGCTGCGCGCCAGCCTGACCACCACAGCGACCGGGCCCGCGCTGCGCGTGGTGCTACCGCTCAAGAACGACGGTCCCGGTGAGACCTGGGCGCTGCGCGGTCAGATCACGTCGAGCACGAAGGCCGTCGACGGCCGCATGCTCTACGTGGGTCACCTCGCGAAGGGCGAGGCCAGCTCGCGCGACCTGCTGGTGCCGCTCACCGCGGCCTCCGCCGACATGATCCGCGGCTCGACACTCGAGCTCTCCATCGAGCTGCGCGACGCGCACGGCACCGCGCCGGCCACGGCGGTCCGGTTCCGCGGCAACGTGCTCAACGACGCACCCCGATGAAGATCGCGATCGTCGGCTCGGGTATCGCGGGCCTCGGAGCCGCCCGCGCGCTGAGCCGCGCGCACGAGGTCACGCTGTTCGAGGCCGCGCCTCGCCCCGGCGGCCACGTCTACACCGTCGATGTAGACGGCGCTCGGGTCGACATGGGCTTCATCGTCTGCAACCGCGAGCGCTATCCGCACATGTTCCGCATGCTCGGCGAGCTCGGGATCGAGACGCGGCCGACCGCGATGTCGTTCTCGGTCTCGCTGCCCCACGAGGACCTCGAGTGGGGCAGCGAGAGCCTGTCGTCCCTGTTCGCCGATCGCCGCCTGCTCGGCTCGGTCCGCCACTGGCGGTTCCTCGTCGAGGTCATGCGCTTCCTGGGGCGCGCGCGCCGCGATCTCGATGCAGGCGCGACCGCGCGCCTATCGCTGGACGACTACGTGACCTCGACCGGCGCGTCGCGCGAGCTCCGCGATCGCTTCCTCGTCCCGCTCGCCGCGGCGCTGTGGTCGCTCGCACCCGATCGCTGCGGCGCGTTCCCCGCGGAGACGTATCTGCGGTTCCTCGACCAGCACGGCATGCTGCGCGTTGTGCGGCCGCTCGCGTGGCGCACGATCGTTGGCGGGAGCCAGCGATACGTCGATGCACTCCTTGCCGAGCTGCGAACGCAGCAGTTCACGCTCGAGCTCGCTACACCGGTGGCCGCCGTGCACCGCGACCCGCGCGGCGTCACGCTTGTCGCCGCCGGCCGCGAGCGGCGCTACGATCGCGTCATCCTCGCCACCCACGCAGATACCGCGCTGACTCTGCTCGCCGCGCCGACCGCCGACGAGCGCCGCGTGCTGGGCGCGTTCCGCTACAGCGACAACACCACCGTGCTCCACCGCGACCCCTCGTTCATGCCACGCCGGTCCGCGGCGCACGCGTCGTGGAACTACGTCGCGGATCCGGAGACCGCGCGCGTCGCCGTGACGTACTCGATGTCGCGCCTGCAAGGTCTGCCCGCCGACCCGCCGTACCTGGTGACGCTGAACCCGCGGACGCGGCCGCGCGCCACGCTTCACGAGGTGGTGTTCTCCCATCCGCAGCTGGATCGGGATGCCCTCGCCGCGCAGGCCGAGCTGCCGCGCGTGGGTGCCGCCCAGCGCACGTACTATGCCGGTGCCCACTTCGGCTTCGGCTTCCACGAGGACGGCCTGCGCTCCGGCCTGGCCGCCGCCGCAAGTGCGGTCGCGGACGAGCACCGCGCATGACGAACTCGTCCCTCTACCGCGGCGATCTCGTCCATACGCGGAGCGACCATCTCGCCCGTCGGAAATTCCGATACCCGGTCTACATGGCCGCGATCGACCTCGACGAGCTCCCCGCGCTCGATCGCGATCTCCGGCTGTTCTCGCACGGCGGCACGAATCTATTTTCGCTCCACGACCGCGACTACGAGAATGGCGCAGCCGGGCTCGTCGCTGCACACGCGCACGCGCTCGCCGCGCACGATCTGCCGCGTCCGCACACCACGCGGCTGGTCACGAACCTCCGCGTGTTCGGCTACGTGTTCAATCCGGTCAGTTTCTTCCTCGGTTACGACGCGCACGGCACGCTCGCCACCGTCGTCGCAGAGGTCAACAACACCTATGGTGGCCGGTTCCGGTACGTCCTCGGTCCGGCTCAGAGGATCGCCGGCCACGATGCCCGCATCGGGTTCCGCGCGCCGCGCGAGCTGTTCGTGTCGCCGTTTCTCCACGGCGAGCGCAGCTACGAGTTCTGGTTCGCGGCACCGCTCGATGGGCAGACTATCGGGATCACGATGCACGTGGACACGCCCCAGGGTGAGCGCGTGTTCGTCGCGCACGTCTCGGGTGTGCGGCGTGTCCTCAGCGATCGTGCGCTGCTGGCCGCAGCCGTGCGCTACCCGCTGATGACCGCTCAGGTGATCGGCCTCATCCACCTCGAGGCGGTCAAGCTGCGCCTGCTGGGCGTGCCGTATCGCCGCCCCGGCACCGACCACCGGCCGCTTCCGGAGATCTGAGACCTCGGCGCACGAGGGGGCACCCCGTGTGAGGGCTGGCACCCGGTTTGGTCAGTTTCCGAATATGAACCGCAACAACATCGAATCCGGCAAGGACGACGACGACCTCCTGATCGGCCAGGCCGTCCTGGAGCTCGATCTCTTCGGCATCGTCGCGCGAGACCGAGGACATTCTCGCCGAGGAGTCCGAGGCGGACGCCGGCGATCTAGACTTCGAGCCCGAGTACGATCGCGACTACTAGCGGCTCGCGGTCTGTGTCCACGTGGTCTGACCGAAGGTCACCGCAAAAGCGGATGCCGCGACCAGGGCAAAGGTTACAGCGAGGCTGACCAGCAGCTTCATCCGCATACCCGGAGATTACGAGCCGGCGCACGGACTGGATCACATGCGCCGCAACATGCAGTACGGTGCTGAAGGGTGACAGCGATCGTCGCACATCCTCTGATTGCTCCATTGCCGCGGCTCGTGCCGCCAGCGGGACAGCTCGTGCGATGGGCGCTGCTGGCTCGGTTGCGCGCGACCTGGGCCGGGGGGCGGCTGGATCTCGCGTTGCCCTCGGGCGAAGTGGTCCGCCTGGGCGGAGCGGGCCCGGCCGATGCCACCGCGCGCGTCCACGACGATCGCCTGTTCCTCCGCCTTCTCTTGCGCGGCGAGATGGGCGGCGGCGAATCGTTCGTCGCCGGTGAGTGGTCGAGCGAAGATCTGGTGTCGGTGCTCCGCGTGTTCCTGCGCGGTACCGCGGCGCGCGGCGCGGAGACACCGCTGACCCGGATCGCGCAGCTGCCATCGCTGTTCCGCCATCGCCGCGCCGAGAACACGCACGCCGGCTCCGAGCGCAACATTCACGCGCACTACGATCTCGGCAACGAGTTCTACAGCCTGTTCCTCGACGCCGACACCATGGCGTACTCGTGCGGCTACTGGCCCGATCCTGCGATGTCACTCGCCGACGCGCAACGCGCGAAGCTCGAGCGGATGTGCGATGCGCTCGCGCTCTCGCCACGCGACCACCTGCTCGAGATCGGTTGCGGCTGGGGCGGCATGGCGATCCACGCTGCGAAGACCCGTGGCTGCAAGGTCACGGCGATCACCGTATCGCGGGAGCAGTACGAGCTCGCGAGCGAGCGTGTCGCCGCCGCGGGCCTTGCCGATCGCGTCTCGATCGAGTTCCGCGATTACCGCGATCTCGATGGCACGTTCGACAAGATCGTATCGATCGAGATGCTCGAGGCCGTGGGCTACGAGTACCTCCCCAAGTTCTTCGCGACGTGCGCACGTGCCCTGATACCGGGCGGCCGGCTCGCGCTTCAGACGATCACGATGCCCGACGATCGGTTCGAGGCGTATCGCACCCGCGTGGACTGGATGCAGACGTACATCTTCCCCGGCTGCTGCATCCCGTCGCTCGAGGTGATCCGCCGTGCCAGCGCTCCCTCCGGCCTCACGATCGCGGGCGGTGAGGACATCGGCAGCTCCTACGGCCCCACGCTCCGCGCCTGGCGCGCGAAGTTCCTGACCAACCTGCCCCGCATCCGTGCGCTCGGCTTCGACACGCCGTTCATCCGCACGTGGCTCATGTACCTCGCGTTCAGCGAGGCCGCGTTCGCCTCGCGCTCGCTCGGCGATCACCAGCTGTTGTTCACGCGCTAGCTATCAGGAGGCAGAGTCTACTCCTGGAGAGAAGGCCGCTTCTTTGGGAGCTTCGGGTCGTTGGGGCGCAACTGAACCAGCGACCTCCGTCGTTGTGGCGGCGGCCAACCGCGTGACCGTCAACCGCGCGATGCGCGTGCTTACCGCGGTCAACACCGAGCTCCACGCGAACCACGCGGAATCGCTCGCGGGCGCGCGGGCACACACGCTGCACGAGTGAGCGACATGTCTCACCACGCCCACGATGAAGCATTCCAGACCATCACCGCCGACGACCTCGTGACCGCCACCGGCGGCTTCGACATCGCCGGCATCGCGAGCCAGATCGGCGGCATGGCCGGCGGCGCGAAAGGCCAGCAAATGGGCGGCCAGATCGGCAGCATGGTGCAGAAGCTGATCGGGCAGTTCGGTGGCGGCGGTGCCAGCGGCGGCGGCACCGGCGGCGGCGAGTAGCGTTACTTCGCGTGGGTCACGACGACGTTCGTCGTGATCCCGCCGCGCGCCCAGAATTTGCCAGTCACCGTGATCGATCTTGGACTCACGGCGGCGACCAGGTCATCGCAGATCTGATTGGTCACGGCCTCGTGGAACGCGCCCTCGTTGCGGTAGCTCCACAGGTAGAGCTTCAAGCTCTTGAGCTCGATGCACAGAGCGTCGGGAACGTAGTCGATCAGGATGGTTGCGAAGTCCGGCTGCCCCGTCATCGGGCACAGGCAGGTGAACTCGGGGCAGTCGAACTGGATGTGATAATCGCGCCCCTGCTTCGGGTTCGGGAACGTCTCCAGCTGCTTGGTGGGGCGGGTGGTCATGGACTGACCGCGCCTCCATAGCACACGGATTCCCGCCACTGGCGGATCGGCTCGACTTCCCCTACAATGGTCTTGCGACTCGCGTCGCCGAGACACAACGTCGATGACCGTTTGGACATCTGCATTGTGGTCTTCGCAACGGGCCGATGCGCCCATTACGAAGGCCCAACTCCGGGAGCCGCTGCCCGATTCGTCGCGTCTGCAATTCTGCAGGTGCGGGGGGCCGGCGGGCCGCGCTGTTGGGCTCTGGCTCATGCCAGGGGAGGACTGAAGACATGCCAAGAAAACGTACCAGCTCGCTGAGGGGTGCCTCTTAACACTCCCCAGCACGATCCGCGGGTAACGAACCCTCGGATGATCCTCGTGCCCCGCAAACGGGGTTCGGGAAAGTGAATGAGCAAACGGCCCGGGCTGTCCCGGGCCGTTCTATTTTTCGGGCGCGACACCTACACCCGAAACGACGAACGCCGCCGGACCGTTCTAGCGGTGGCGACGTTCGAGGATGACCGAAGCGGGTGGAGGCGCGACTAGAACGTGAAGATCTGGTCGGGACGCTTCTCGGCCGGCTTGGGCGCGTTGGTGTCCGTCTGCTTCGGCTTGAGGATCGGCGGCGGCGGATCGACCGCGAAGCGCGCCGCAGCGGAGGTCATCGGGACGACGGGGCTGGACGGGCGGGGCGCCGAGGTCTCCGGCTTCGCGGGAGCGGAGCCGCCGGAGCTGATCGAGCCGATCGAGGGCATCGAACGCGGCGCCGACGGCATCGTCGGGCGCGGGCCCATACCAGTCGACCCAGTCGACCCGGTCGACGGCATCGGGTTGCTCGCGGGAATGATCACGGAGCCTTCGCCCAGGAAGTCATTCACGCGGGTCTCGACCAGCTGGCTCATCGAGATGTTGTTGGCCTCGCAAAACGCCTTCAGTCGCTCGTAGGTCGTCCTGCTCACACTGATGC
>JBBRBG010000130.1:0-26459 GCA_038206055.1 Haliangiales bacterium | reverse complement strand
AACATCATGCGTGAGCCCATCGTGTGCCTTGTTGTCGCCTGCCTCGTCGTCGCCTGTGGTGCGTCGTCATCGGAACCCTCGATCAGCTCACCCGCACCACGCGAAGCGCCGGCGACCCGCGCCGCACCGGGTGGCACGCCACCGCCTGCCAGCTGCATCGTGTTGCCGCAACCGTCCCCGCCCGGGCACACGACCGTGCAGCCGAGCGACATGCTGTGCAGCCACGGCGACGTCGCGCTCGATTGTCCCGCCAGCTTCGACGGGGCCGCGCGGCACTGCACCCACTCGACCCTCGCGCCGCTCACGTGGTGCTGCCCCTCTGTGAACTGAGGCCTGCGGTGAGCTGCCGAACCGAAACCGCCGCGCTGGAGGCGCTCGCACGAGGCCGCCCGGGTGGATCACCCATCGAGGTGTCGGGCTATACCTCGGTCGCGGTCTCGGCCTGTGACACGCGCATCGAAGCGCTCGAGCGGCTCGCCGCATTGCGCGGTAAGCGCTGTGTGAACCCCACGTGGCGGCAGGGGAGCCGTCGACATGACGCTGCAGGCCACCATAATGGATCGGTGACCGTGGCCTGACGCTGCTACTTCGTGCGCTCGCGCGGTAGAGCGCGGTGAAGTCGACGCGTCGGCCGCTGCTGTTCCGCGTCGCAGGTGGGAGTGGGATCGGGAAGTCCACGCTCGTCGCGCACTACCTCGAGGCGCTGGATGGCGCGGTGATCCTCCAAGGGCGGTGTTACGAACGCGAGAACGTTCCGTTCAAGGCGCTCGATGCGATCGTCGACGCGCTGGCGCGCCAGCTCTCAGCGAGAGGAGCACCGGCGCCCGAGCACGTCGGCGATCTGTGTCGAATCTTCCCACCGCTCGGTCGTGTGTTCTCGGACACCGCAGTCACCGCCGACCCGCGCCTCGCACGACAACGCGCGATCACCACTCTCACGCTTCTGCTCTCGCAGCTCACCGCGACAGACCCGCTTGTGATCTCGATCGATGACCTGCAGTGGGGCGACCGCGACAGCGGCGTCATGATGGGCGCATTGCTCGAAGCAGCGCTTCCGGTGCTATGGATCGTCACGTATCGCTCTGGCGAACGCTGCGCTCTCGCCGATGCGCTCGCGACGCATCCGGGGTCGCACCTCGTTGTCGAATCGCTCGATGCATCCGACGGTGCGACGCTCGTCCGCGCGATGGTGGGTGAAGTCGACGAGACGGTGGTCCAGACCATCATCGCGGAGGCAGGCGGCAATCCGTTCTTCATGGGCGAGCTCGCACGCGGATCGCACGGAGGACACGTGGATCTCGGCACGCTCGTCCAGCAACGGGTGAGTCTCCTCGACGAAGCGCCGCGACGCTTGCTCGAGGTGATCGCGCTTGCCGGCGCTCTGATCGCGATCGGCACCGCGATTCGCGCGGCGGGTCTCGCCGACGCCACCAGTCTGGTCACCGCCGCCGGCATCAACCACCGCGCTCGAGGATCTCGACGACGGCCCGCTTGGCAGCTGCAACCGCCCCGGCGAGGTATCCAGGCTCGGACGCGCTCGTCTCGCTGCCAGCGAGCACGAGCCGCTCGCTCCATGGGCCAGAAACCCAGGCGACGTTGTCGGGGACGATGTGTCCCCCCGCAGCCCGATCAGCCGCAGTCGCAGTAAGCGGATCGGCAGCCCAATCCTTGATCAGCGTCGCGCGGGGCTTGCTTGCGTCAGCGCCAAAGATCCGCGCGAGTTGATCGATACACGCGCGGGTCAAGGTTGGCTCGCCGAGCGCAGCACGCTGTTCGGCGTCGACCCCGATGAACCCGAACAGCGCCGCCGCACCCGACGCCGTGGTGGCGTCGTGGATCTCGACCAGCGGCCCGACCATGCTCTGCGCCGTGCCGGATAGCTTCGCGTCGCGCCAGAACGGCCGATCGTAGAGCGCCAAGAATTTGGCGTGCGGCGCCATCCATGTCGGCGTGGCCCGCCAGCGCTTCGCGGTCGCCACTTGTTGAGCGGGCGTGAACGTCACCGACGCCTCGAGCAACCTCGGCGGTAGGGCCGCGATCACGCGACTGACGTCGAGCTGTTTCGGCTCGCCGCTGGCGAGCCTGATCGTCAGCGCGACGCCGATCCCCGTCAGCTCCATCGCCGCCACGCGCCCGCCGAGGATGATCTTGTCCCGCGGCAGGTCACGCGCGAGCGCGTGGACCAGCGCTGCCGAGCCGCCGACCAAGCGCATCGATTGCTGCTCTTGCACCGCACCGCGGTAGCGCTGTACCGCCTCGCGCGACATGCGCTCGAAGAGTACGTCGCCATCGCTGCTCTGAGCGAAGCTGGCAAGGCCGAGCTCCGCAACGAGCTCGCCAAGCGCAGGCTGCGCGTGCGGCCAGTACCAGGATGGACCGAGGTCGAACCCGTCGTCGCAGGGTGTGCCGGTCTCGTCGACCGTCAGGATACGGCCACCGAGGCGGTCGCGCGCCTCGATCACGACGAAGTCAACGCCCGCCTCTCGCAGCCGATGGGCCGCGTACAGGCCGGCGAGGCCGGCGCCAACGATCGCAACTCTCTGCTCACTCACACTTCGGCCCCGCTGGTGCGTGGACTCGACACTTCCATGGACTTCATCGTTTGGATCCGCGCATCCGCTCGAGGCCATCGAGGAGAAGGTCGAGCCCGAACTCGAGCTGATGCAGGCCGTCGTGGCGGCCGGCGATCACCTCCTGCGACATGCCATTGAGGTGAGGGAACTGTTCTACCGGAATCATGTGGAGGAACTGCGTTGCCGCCGGCGCGTAGTCTGCTGGTTGAACGGAAAGTTGAGCTTCTGGAGCGTGAATCCATAGATGTACGCGTCGATGGCGTTCCACGCATGGTCGCCAGAGGATACGAGAAGCCCGCGGCGCGGAGGCATCCGATCGTGGCGTCCACGTACCTGAGCATGTTGGGCCGATGTTGACGCGCGACACGAACAGCATCGTCGCCCAGGGGTGCTGCATCAGTATCGTGTGCGCGCCGAGCGCGCGGTTGCGCATCGTCGCCTTCCAATCGCCACCGAGCGAGGGGATCTCGATCTCGCTCACGACAAGCTCCACGAGACCGTCGAGGATGTCCTCCCTGTTCGCGACGTGGTTGTAGAGCGACATCGCCTCGACCTTCAGCACGCGGGCGAGCTTGCGCATCGAGAGCTCCTCGATGCCGACCTTGTCGGCCTTCTGGAGCGCCGCACGCAGCACTTGCTCTCGGTCCAGCGGCTTCCGGCGAGCGGCTCGGTGTTGGCGCTTGCCGACCCGTTTTACGTACACCGTAAGTAGAGCTTGAGATCCTTGTCGGCCGGACGCAACTTACAGCGTAAGTACGTCGTCCGTCATATCGGTGCCGGGCATGGCTGCGGGCAGACGGTCATTCAGATCGCTCCCTACATGCGACGATCGTGCGCGTGATCCGTCTGGAGGTATGATGCAGTCCTCGCTTCGCTGGTGCGCTGTTCTCGTCCTGGTCGTCGGTTGCTCGAAGGCGATCTGCGGCGACTGGAAGCAACTCGACCTGCCGAAGGTCCAGAAGGTGAATGCGTGCGACGCCAACGGCATCCACTTCGACTCGACAGCGTCCTCCGACGACATGCTGGCGGCCTTCGCCGCCCATGGCTGGGTCGCGGGACAGATCTCTGGCGACTACAAGACCGTTCGCTTCCGGCGTGAGGGCGCGACCTTCGAGTACTCGGCCTTCGAGCTGTTGAAGACCGAGCACGAGCATTTCATGATCGATCGCCAGCCACTGCCCGCAACGGGTCGCTGGCGCTCGCTCGCTGACATCGCGGCCGAACAGCCGCTCACCGAAGTGCGCGCGGCAGCGCTCACGAAGCTGCAAGCGCTGGTGCCGTTCGTCGAGAAGATGCAGAACCCACCGGCCCGGTGCACACGCGCAGATCTCGCGCGCGTGACGAACGAGCCACTCGAGATCTACAATCTGAAGTACCCCGATGCGCTGACCAAGGTCGACGACCTCCACAACGAGGACGAGGAGATCGCCGCGCGCGCACGGCTGACTCGTCTGATCGCGGCGAAGGTCGTGTTCGCGAGTTATACGCGGTCCTTCGACGAGCCAAGCGTCAGCGCGATCACGAAGGCCTTCTCGTCGGGTCACGCGAAGGCAGACGCGGTGATCATGGATGCCGAGGCGCACCGCGTGCTGTGCGCGATCTCGGTCAGCGCGCGCAGCAGCGAGAGCTTGACCCAGACGTACACACCGTCGGGTGAAGCGTTCGGCAACGATGGCGCCTCGGACCTGTCCAGCAACCTCGACCGCGCCGTGCGCGAGAGCATCGCGAAGCTCGTCGCAGACGCGCACTGAACGTTGTGCAGCATCGATCCAGCTCCACGACCGCCCCAACCGCGCGAGCCGTCGGTAGGCGTTAGCCTCGCGTGGCCTCCACGGGGGAGACTCGCGTCCTCATCGAGTTGCGGCTCGCCCGCGCGGCCGAGGTGCGGCGCGCCATCCTCGATGCGTCTGCCAACGTGAAGCCATCCGAGTTCACGGCTGCGCAGCGCGCGTTGTCAGCCACTCGATCGGCAACGCTGGGTCGACGTCCACGTACTGGGCGTGGTCCTTCGCCGAGGCTGTGAGCTTATCTGGGCACTCGCGGTCGACGGCGCTGAACGTTTGGGTCGCCACAGCGACGCCGCGTTGCCGATCGTAGACCGTCACGAGCACGTCGAGGCTGACCAGCGGCAGCCCCCGAGGTTGAGACCGCTCGTCGATGTAATTGCACGTACGCAGGGTCTCGCCCTCGCTAGTCTTGATCTGGGCCACCCAATCGATCTCGCCGAACGTGGTCGCGGGCCCGATCCGCTTCGTGACGATTCCGCTGTGCTCGTTCCACACCGCGAGAACGGTATGGTGCGGGGGCGCGGTTCCCGCATACGGTAGCGGGTTGTCGAGAGTGACCTCTCCCAGCATGCGCTCGACCGCAGGCCCTAGCAGAATCGGGGGCATCGCCGCATCGACGTGACTGCCGTCGTCCATCTGCAGAGTAATGATTACGCCCGTATCGACGGGACGATCGAACATCGTCGCCAACGGCAACTTGGACGTTACGTCTCCCGACATGGGGATGTGGAGATTGCCGTTGTCTAGGCGCGCGCCGGGCAACTTGGAGGCGAGATTGACGAAGCCCGGCCGTGGGGTCATTTGGACCACGAGGTCCCGATCCTTCGCTTTCACGGTGAGCTGCGGATGTAGGTCGTTCCAGATTCCTTCGCCCGTCACATCCGCGCACGCGAGCGCATTATCCGTCATGCATGTCGATTTCCACTCCACGGTGGGAAGCGCCCTATGCGGTTTGCAGTTCGCGCTTGCCAGCCCGAGCACCGGAGCGATCACCAGTGAAACGATGGCGCGGATTTGTTTCGTCATCGACGGAGCATCAACGATCGCACGAAATCTACCGCTCGCCCCTCGGCGGACCACGGGGGAGCGATCGGCACGGAGTTCGCGCGCGCCTAGGTCGCCGTCACTACAAGAAGCACGACGAGGCGACGTAGCTGATGGTCACACGTCCGCCACCGCCGC
Source organism: Haliangiales bacterium (assembly GCA_038206055.1). Lineage (GTDB taxonomy): Bacteria > Myxococcota_A > Polyangia > Haliangiales > Haliangiaceae > JABFXX01. The sequence continues at coordinate 20,917 of JBBRBG010000130.1, read as the reverse complement.
CACCGCCGCCGGAGCCACCTCGGTAGCTGCCGCCGCCGACCCTGCCTCCGCTGCCGCCGAACCCGCCGCTGGCACCGCCTGCGCCGCCGATGATGTTGTCGAGAGGCACGTCGCCGCCCTTTCCGCCGCCGGAGGCCAAGCCAGCGAATCCGTTGGCGCCGGACGTATAGTAGCCGCCGCCGCCGCCGCCGCCGCCCACGCCGAGGGATCCCCTGTCACCCCCAGTGCCACCAGCCGCGCTCGAGTTGGCGCCGATACCAGCCCCCGCGGTCCCGCCCATACCACCCGTACCTCCGACGACGTTGCAGCAAGTCACACCGCCGCCGCCGCCACCGCCGCCGCCGATGTTGATGCTGATCGTATCGCCGGCTAGAAATGCGAAGGAGCTGGTGACGGCACTGGCGTCGCCCCCGGACGCGCCGACGCTACCAGCGCCCCCGCCAGACGCCGTGACCACCGCGGCGCCGTTCCTGAAAATGACCGTATTGCCGCCAGCGCTGCCGAAGCTGGCGTTGGTGAGCCCGCCGGGGGAGATCGGGCTCGCGCCACCACCGCCGCCGCCGCCGCCACCGACGAGCATGTAATTCAGCGTGAAAGCCTCCGGCGCGGTTCCGCCGAGCGAGCCGGAGGAAACGGTCTTGTTGCACGACACGCCGACGGTGACCGTCGTGCTCACGCACGTCGTGGTGTTGCACGACCCTGCGGCGCGCGCGAAGTAGGTCGTGGTCGAGGCCGGCGAGACAGAGATGCTCGTCCCGCTCCCGACGAATGTTCCACCACACGAGCCGCTGTACCACTGGAACGAAGCGCCGGTCCCGAGGCTGCCGCCCGACAACGTCAGCGTCGACGAGCTGCCGCCGACGATGAGTGCCGGCGACGCGGACGCGCCGGTCGGAGGCATCGATTGCGTGCTCGCCGTCACCGTCGTGCTCACGCAGGTCGTCGTGTTGGCCGTCCCCTCCGCGCGCACGTAATAGGTCGTATTGGCAACCGGCGAGACCGTGATGCTCGCCCCTGTTCCAGCCGACGTCCCGCCACACGAGCCGGTGTACCAGTGCCACGAAGCCGCGGTCCCCAAGCTGCCGCCGGACACAGACACCGTCGACGCCCCGGGCGGGCAGACCGCCGCCGGAGTCGCCGACGCGCTCGTCGGAGTCGTCGATAGGATGACGCCGGCCCCGATCAGAGGTGCCAGCTGGGTGCCGCCAGGCGACGCGCCGACGGTCAGCATGGCCGACCTGGCGCCTTCCGAGGTCGGCGAGAAGCGTACGTCCAGCGTGCACATGCCCGCGGCATTCAGGCTGACGCCGGTGCAGGTGTCGCCGGTGATGCTGAACAGGCTCATGTCCGCTCCGGCCAGCGCGACGCTCAGGCTGCCAGTGGTGGCGCCACCCGGGTTCACCACCGTGAACGTCGCGGGGGCGCTCTGCACGCCGGAAACGACCGAGCTGAAATCCTTCATGACCGGGGTGATGACCAGCGCGCCGGCGACGACGCCGGTGCCGCTCAGGACCGCCTGCACGCTGCCACCCGACGTCTCCGATACTGTCAAGGTCGCGGAGCCGGCGGTCGCGGCGGTCGGCGCGTACGAGATCGAGAGCGTGCAGGTCCCCGCCGACAGCGCCATGCCGTTGCAGGTATTGGCGGACAGCGTGAAGGTCGGATCGCCAGCGAGCGTTGCGGTCACCGGGCCGGTGGTTCCTCCGCCGGCGTTGCTCACCGTCAGGACCACAACCGAGGGCGCGCCGCCGATCACGACGAACGAGAAGTCGTGGCTGGTCTTCGACAGGGCCAGCATCGAGTCGGTCCCCGCTGCATCGCCGCTGCCTTTGACCACATCGCCGCAACCGAGCGAGGCCGCCAGCATCGAGAGCAGTCCGCAACCGATGATTGTACGAATCCCAAAGCAACGCATACGAGCTCCTTTGTTGTCTCTGCGAGGCCGACGTAGAACACGTCGGTGCCGCCGCAATGCGTGCGTCCTCATGGAATCGAATGGAACACGGATGGGGCCCCACGTGATACCTTCATCGATTGAGCTGAAGCGATTCCCCGTACTGATGATCGCATGCGCGCAAAAGCGCACATTCGAGGAGTTTCGCGGGTGCGCGTCGAAGGACGAGCGAGCATGGTGACGATCGTAGATCGTCGCCGCGAGAGAGCGACGAACGCTGCCTCGAGATACGACGTACCGGCGCACGCTGCGCGAACGCGGCGTGCTCAGCGCGCGATCATCAGGTTGAACATGAACGACCGGCCGTTCTGCGGCATCACGTTCGATGCGTACGGGACCGACGGGAGCGAGTACTGCCAGTTGAACAGGTTGTACACGCCCACCGCGTAGCGAACGCCATAGCGACCGGCGACGCCCGAGAGCACCGCGTCAGCCACGAAAGCGCGCTCGGACTCCTCGGTCACCGTGGTGTCGATGCGACGCCGGTCCTCGAGTGCGCCGCGGAACGCCGCACCGAGCGTGTTCTGTACGATCGGGAACATCACCTTGAAGCCGGCGTACTGCGTGGGGGCGTTCGGCAGCACCGTGCTCTGCGGCAGTGCCGGATCGGAGTTTGGCGACGAGGCGTAACGACCGAAGACGTAGCCGTACTGCGCCGAGGCCATGATCCCGGCGCGGAGCTCGCGGCGCACCTCGAGGTCGACGCCGACGGTGCGCTGATCGACGGCCGCGTTCTTGTAGTAGATCGCCGCCGAATCGCTTCCAGTCCGCGTTCCACACGCGTCGCCGACCGGCACGGTCTCGACCACGTCGCGTGCGACCGTGCCGTAGACCGAGGCGAGCGCCGACCAGTCCCGCGAGAACCGGTGGGTACCTTCGACCTCGAGCGAATAGATGGTCTCCGGCTTCAGCGTGTCCCCGCACAGCGAGCTCGCCACCTGCGTGGTGCCGCCGTCGTTGTAGAAGAACTCGTACGCGCTTGGGGCGCGGAACGCGGAGCCGCCGAGGAGCTTGAGGATGGTGTTGTCATCGGGCTTCACGATCACCGCGAGTCGCGGGGACAACGCAGGGAACGAGGTCGCGCCGGAATCCTCGCCGGCGGCAGCATGTTGATTGCCCTGCAGGTTCCAGTAGTCGAACCGCACGCCGGCCTGGATGCGGAGCTGCCTGCTCGGTGTGTAGTCGAGCAGCGCAGAGCCGGCAACTACCTGGTACGGCGCCTGGACGTCGAGGATGGTGTTGAGGGTGTCGGTGGCCTTGTCGATACCGCCGGTGAGCATCTTCACCTTGGTGTGGATCACGGCGTCACTGCCGATCGCGAGCTTGAGGCGTTTCGCGAGCTGCAGCGTGAACCGCGCCTCCGCGCCTTGCCACTGGCTGCGATAGGTCTCCTGGTAGTTGTTCGTGTCGGCCGTGCCCAGGGTGGGCATCGCCGGATCGTCGTCGTACCAGTAGTCGAGGTGGTAGTAGGCGTAGTTCGCGTGCGCGCGAAGGAGGATCCGCACGTTCTTGCTGAGCTTGTGATCGTACTTGAGCTCCGCGAGGATGCGCGCGTCATCGCCATAACTGCGGGTATCGCCGAACCGTGCCGAGTAGTTGCCTGTCGGGATCGTGTTCTCGCGCGATGTGCCGAACAACTGCAGCGTGACGTCGTCGAGCCACGCCTTGCTTGTGAACGTGTACGAGGTGAACTTGTCGAAGCCCGAGGTCACGTGAGGCGCGACCACGCCGGTACCGTCGTCGAACCGCAGCGGCACCTCGCGACCCTGGGAATCGGCGCCGGCGAGACTCGCCCAGACGCCCGCATTGGTGCCGAACTTCTTCGTGACGCCGACCCGCGCGCGCGCCGTGGAGTTGTCGTAGCTCGAGACCGATGCGTGTACTCCCTCGGGCTCGTCGCGGCCCTTCATCACGAGGTTGACGACGCCCGACACCGCGCCCGTGCCGTACAGCACCGACGACGGGCCGCGCACGATCTCGATGCGCTCGACATCGCCAAGGTCAGATCGGCCGTCGTAGTGAATGAACGGCTGGTAGAGAATGTTCTCGTTGAGCACCGCGCCATCGGACAGCACGAGGAGGCGGTTCGAGAAGTCGTTCGCCTGCCCAAGACCCCGCACGGCCGCGTTGCCGTAGATGCTATCGAAGTTCACGGCGTAGCCCCGTACCCCACGTAGCGCCTCGAGGATCGTGGGATAGCCGAACGCCTCGAGCTCCTGCGCGGAAATGACAGTGACGGACGCCGGCGCGTCGTCAATGCTCTCCGTCTCGCGGGACGCGGCCGAGACCGAGCGCTGCGGTGTGAGGACGAGGTCGCGCAGGTCGGTCTGGCTATTCGTACGAATCTCGATGTCCCGCACCACCGGCTGATAACCGCGCAGACTGACCCGGACGGTGCGGTTTCCCACCGGCACGTTTGGAATCACGGCGGGCGTGAAGCCGAACGCCTTGCCATCGATCTCGATCAGCGCGTTGGGTTCGTCGGCGGATACAAGGAGCGAGCCGACGACCGCCACCGAGGTCGCAGCCGTGCGGACCGTCTGGCGAGCGACAATGGTGAATGTCTGCGGCGCGACCGTGAAGCCCGGTCGCTCGAAATACGCGATGTGCGCGCCGGGTGGAAGGTCGAGCGAGCACGGCACGACACACGCGACGGGGCCATGTTCGTCGTCGATGCGCACCGATGCGCCTGCGGTGCCCGAGAGGTCGACCTTGCCGGTGATGCGGACCAGGTCGACCTTGAGGGGCCTCGTCTCGCCGACAGCAACGGTAGTTTTCTCGATGCTCTGCGGCTCGTAGCCTTCGAGCTCGACGACGATGGTATAGGTCCCTCCCTTGAGCCCTAGCTGTGCCGGCGTGGAGCCGACGGAGCCGAGGTCGCGGCGGTCGAGGAACACGGTCGCGCCCGGTGGTGTGGTGTCCACCGAGATCACGGCCACGCGCGGTCCGATGCGGGCGAGCGCAGCGGTGACGTCGGTCTTGAGCTTGGTGTCAGCGCCTTCGCCGCGCTGTGCATCCACGTAGTAGCGGTATGCATCGGGGAACCGCCCGAGCTGCTCGTAGGCGCGCGCGATGTTGAACATCACGTTGCGGTTCGGGACCAGGCGATTCGAGGCGAGGAAGTGCTGCAGCGCGCCGGTGAAGTCGCCCTTCGAGTAGGCGTCGGCACCGACGGAGAACTGGAGGTCCGCCTCGTCGGCGACGCCATCCGCCCAGGTAGCGGTGCTCGACACAGACAGGATCACCCACGTGACGATCGCGATCGACGAACGGCGAGACATCGACACTTCCTTGGTGGACGGAACAGCGATCAACGCGTGAGGCGAATATCGAGGGCGGGATCGCCCTTCGGAGTGGGCTTGGGCTCCGTGGGCACCGGCTTCTTGGTGTCGGTGCGCGTCGGCTTGGCGGGTTTCGGCGTGGAGACCAACGCCACGTCGAGCGCCACGGCATCGCGTAGATCGACGGTGCGAACCGCGTCGGCGTATCCGCGACGCGAGATCACGACCTCGACCGACCGATCGGCGCGATCCATCGACGACTCGAACGGCGTCACGCCGAGCTTCTTTCCAGCGAGGACGACGGTTCCACCGGACGGGATCGAGGTGATTCGCACCTGGACCTGGGCAGGCCCTACCACCGGCGGTGCAGGCGAGCCGTCCGTCGGATCGGGGACCACCTTGCGCGGCGGAAGCGGAGCCTGCGCGATCGGGGCATTGCTCCCTGCCTGGGGCGGCTCGCGTTCGGGCTCGGCCCGCGATCCGCCGGAGTGCTGGATCGCAAACACGACGCCGAGCACGGCGAACGCGATCGACAGCAGCACCACCACCCACAGCTTCCGATTCGGGCCGGGGGCCGCGGGGCGCATGGTTGCTGCGACCGTCAGCTGCGGGTTGGAGGGGCCGGCGCTCGTGCGCAGCCGCGGTGTCAGCGTCACGCCGGGAAACGGGGTGGTGCGGATCGCCTGGGTGCTGCCGCGCTGCGCTTCGACCAGGAGCCGATCCGCACCCGCCGGTAGCGAAGCCTCGAAGGCATCGAGGAGGTCGAGCATCGACGAGTAGCGATCGTCCGGGTGCTTCTCGAGCGCGTGGGAGATCACGGCCGCGATCTCGGGTGAGATGCTCGGCTTGATCGACCGCGGCGGCGGCAATGGACTCGTGACCTGCATTTGCAGGACCTTCAACAGGCTCGGGTCCTCGAACGGGACCCGGCCGCAGAACATCAGATAGAGGAGGATGCCGAGCGAATACACGTCGGCGCGGTGATCCACGTCGTCGCCACGACAGGCCTCCGGCGCCATGAACATCGGGCTCCCGAGGGTTTGGCCCATCTTCGTGAGCTTCGCGTCGTGCGTGGGCGCCTTCGCGATGCCGAAGTCGACGACCTTGACGCCGAACCGACCCTGGCTGCGCTGGACGAGGAAGATGTTCTCCGGCTTGACGTCGCGATGGACCACGCCCTCCGCGTGCGCGTGGGCGAGCGCTCGGCCGATCGGAATCGCGACGGCGACGATCTCCTCGACCGACATCGGCCCCTCCGCGATCCGCTGACCGAGCGTCTTGCCTCGGAGGAGCTCCATCACGAAGTACGGACGGTGGTCGGCGGTCACGCCAAAGTCGGAGATCGTGACGATGTTCTCGTGATCGAGCTGGGACGCTGCGTGGGCCTCCTGGGTGAACCGCGCGCGTGCCTCCAAATTCGCCGCGAGCTCCACGGACAGCACCTTCGCCGCAAAGTGCTTGAGCAGCGTCTGGTGCTCCACGAGGTACACCACCGCCATCCCACCTCGGCCGATCTCCTCGACCACCCCATAGTCCTTGCCGAGTGTGGTCCCCACGATCGGATCTGGAACCATTGTCCCCATAGTAGGGGCCTCTCACCATGGCCCACAATGGGATGCGGGACTTTACTTACTGCCCCCAAGAACCACATCGATCGAGCGGGTGGTCACCGACGAGTACGCCGCAGAACTACACACGAGGCACGCGGCTCCGCCATGGAAGCCGCCTCGACCTGCTCGAGGCAATCGTCGCCATGGTACCGACCGAAGTCAGATGGTCCGGCTCGCGACGTCATGCCGCGGCGGCTCATCGAGCGACACCAGCTGCCGGAGGTGCCAGGCCTGGACGTGCAGGTCACGGCGCGCGTCGCGACCGCGCCTTGCCACCGAGTACGCGAACTCGGCCGCGACCGCGACGAGCAGGATCGAATAGCAGCAGAGCGCCGGAACGATCGGGAACTGGGCGACCCCATCGAGCGGAGGCCTCAGCTGGATCACGCCACCGTCGACGATGGTCGTCGCGCTGATCCACCCGATGGCCTCAGCGCCCCATACGCCGAGCACCGCCGCGATCGCAATCCCGCCGCCGCCCATGAGATCGCGTCGTCGTGTGGCGGGGTGCTGCGCATACGCCATCAGCATCAGGGCGGTGACCCCCGGCGCGATGAACAGCGGCGTGAACATGCGCGCGATCAATCCGAGCATCGCGGCGTGGCCGATCGCGACGGCGATCCTGGGTGCGGCCCTGCGTTGCACCAGCGTGATGCTCGCGATCGCGATGTTGCCGATCGCGATCGCGACCAGCGCGCACAGGTATGGCGCGTCGCGGATCCCGAACGCGAACAACAGAGGCGCCACGCATGCATATCCGGCGTAGGTCGCGATCGAGACCTTCGCCATTCTCAGCTGCTCCGGGAGCTCGGAATCCTCGAACTCTGCGGCCACCACGGCAGGCGTGCGTGGAGCCGGCTGGATCATCAGCCGACCCACGAGCTCGGCAGCGCCGGGCAGCGACGGATCGAGCGCGAGCGCGCGGCCTGCCTCGCGCATCGCGACCGACGTCGCCGCGAAGCCGAGGTTCTCTTCGCCGGCAACGCTGGAGGATCGCAGCAAGCTGCCGCTCCGCATCGCGTGCGCGGCCTCGTCGCTCGCGCGGCGTGCGGTCTCGAGGTGGGTTCGCGCGAGCTTGCGGCGCAGCGCCACATCGCGGTCTCCGTCGAGGTAACGCTGGACCGCCTCGCCGAGCGCGCGCGCCGAGGCGATCCTCTCGTTGCGGTCGACGGCCGTAGCGCGCCGACACAGCTCATCGAGCTCGGGTGCAAGGTTCTCGCGATAGGTCGACGGTGAGGCAGTGACGCCCGCGAGCGCACTGGTCATCCCGGCGAGGCCACTCGGGTGCACGCGGCGTCCGACGAGGATCTCGAACAGCACGCAGCCGAGCGCGTAGACGTCGGCGCGACCGTCGAGGTCGTCACCGCACACCTGCTCGGGCGACATGTAACCGGGTGTGCCAAGCACGCCGGCGGTGTTCGCGACCTGCTCGAGCGTAGGACGCGTCGCATCGCTGGCGGGGACAATCTCGTCGAGGACGCGGGCGACCCCCCAGTCGAACACATAGACTTCGCCGAACTCGCCGAGCAGCATGTTCGCGGGCTTGAGATCGCGATGCAGCACGCCACGCGTGTGCGCGAACTCGATCGCGAGGCAGATCTCCACGAACGCACGCAACAGTTGCTGCTCGCTGAATCGCGATAGCAGGGCACCGTGATCCGCGCCGGCCTCGGTCTCGCGAGCCGCCAGGATCTCGTCGAGCGTGATCCCCGAGAGCCTCTTCATCGCGAAGAACGGACGACCCTGGTCGTCGCGACCGAGGTCGTAGACCGATGGGATCGCAGGATGGTCTAACCAGCCCTGGATCCTGGCCTCGCGCAGAAACCGCGCGAGCGAGGTGGGCGTGATGTTGTCGGGATGCAGGCGCTTGATCGCGACTTCACGACCGAGCTGCGCATCGTAGGCCGTGAACACCTCGCCCATTCCTCCGCGCCCGATCAACGCGCCGAGCTCGTAGCGCTCACCACCCTCGATCGGGGCGGATGCGTGGCGACGCCGGCGGGGCGGACCGTCGTGAACGGGTCGGACGTTGAGGCGCCCGTATGGCAACGTTCGCTCGTCGATCGCCGCTGCGGTGGCGGGGTCAGCTGCCGCCATCCTGGTGGTCGTACAGGTCGTCTCCGTGGAGATCGTATCGCCCCCGCGGACCCACGACATGGGCGACACCTCGGTCTGTGCGGGCAACCATCGTTGCGACTTCGAACGGAGTTGGTTGCGAGCTGGCGGCATCCATCAACCGAACAGTGCAACGGAGGGGCCGCAGATCGCGCCGAGACCTTTCGGAGAGTTCCGGCTGCGGAAGCCACGCAGCTCGCGAGGCTCGACCGGCAGTCGATGGGGACGGCAAGCCACTGGGGGAAGGCCCCCCGGGATGGCGCACCTCTGCAGGCTGTTCCGGACGTCGCCGCATGCCTTGCCCGAGCGATATCCGGTCCGTGGTCAGACCAGGCCTCTTCGATCCTGGAAGGCAACCAGCAGGGTCGCCACCTGCGCGGTCATGCCATTCGATGGTAACACCCGCGCTAATGACCAAGATCAAGCTGGGTGTAGTGCTGGCGGCGCTGGCGGCGGGAACGATGACGAGCATGGCGCAACCGGCGAAGCCGGCCTCCGCGCCGAACTTCGTGGACCTCGCGGACCGGATCGTCGGCAAGACCGCGAACGTCAAGGAAGGCGAGATCGTCGAGATCGCGGGCGGCCCCGCGGACATGGTGTTCCTCGAGGAGCTCGCCGTCGCGGTGCGCAAGCGCGGCGCATTTCCGATCCTGACCATGTGGTCTGAATCCGCCGCGAAGAAGACGCTCGCCGCCGTCGACGAGAAGTACGACGCGAAGGCCGACGCGGCCGGGCTCGCCCTCGCCAAGGTGGTCAACGTGATCATCGACCTCCCCGCGGTGCGTGACGAGAGCATCTTCGACAAGCTGACTCCGGCCCGCCGTACGGCGAAGGCGAAGGCGAACCAGATCATCGGCGACACGCTCCGCAAGCGGAACGTCCGGAGGATCGAGCTGTCGAACGGGATGGCACCGTCGCCGTCGCGAGCGAAGACGCTGGGCCTCTCCGAGGCCGAGCTGACGTCGATGTTCTGGGCTGGCCTCGGCGCGGACTACGCGGCCGTCGAGACCACCGCGAAGACGATGCAGGACAAGCTCGCCAAGGGTGGCGAGCTTCACGTCACGATGGCGAACGGCACCGACTTCAAGGTCAAGGTGAAGGGCAGGAAGGTCCTCGTCAGCGATGGCGTGATCTCCGATGCCGACGTGAAGGCCGGCGGCCCGGGCGTCCAGGCGTGGCTCCCGGCGGGCGAGGTCTACCTGACCGTGGTCCCCGGCACCGCCGAGGGAAAGATCGTCGATGACCGGATGGTCATGATGGACAAGGAGATCCTCGGCGTCACCGCCGAGTTCAAGGCCGGCAAGCTGACGACGATCAGCGCGAAGTCCGGCTGGGATCCGATCAAGCCGTTCTACGACGCCGCCGGTCCGGCCAAGAACGAGGTCGGCCTGATCGACTTCGGGATCAACCCCTCGATCAAGTCCACGGGCAAGTTCGAGAACTTCGTCAGCGCCGGCATGGTGACCATCGGCACGGGCAACAACGTGTGGGCGGGCGGCACGAACAAGGAGCCGTTCTCGCTCATGTTCCAGTTCGCCGGTTCGACGGTGACGCTCGACGGCAAGCCGTTCATCGACGTCGGTTCGATCAAGTAGTTCTGCGCAGGTGTTCGAGCGAGTAGCGCGTCATCGTGGAGGCGCGCTGCACGGCGCGATTGTGATTCTGAGCCACGTGGTACGCTCGACACTCGTCGTGGCGTCCTGGACACCGAACAGCATCGTCGGGCGGTATCAAATCATCGAGCGCATCGGCGTCGGTGGGATGGCCGAGGTCCACCTCGCGCAGCCGCGCAACGATCCGGCGGCGCGCGTCGCGATCAAGCGGCTGTTGCCTGCGTTCGCGAACGAGCCACGACTCGCCACGATGTTCGCCGATGAGGCGCGACTCGCTGCGACGCTGCACCACCCGAACATCGCAAAGGTCCTCGATGTCGGGATCGATCACGACGTGTGCTGGTTCGCGATGGAGCTCGTCGACGGCCACGACGTGCGCACGCTCCTCGCTGCCGCGGTAGCGCGTGCGAGACCGATCCCGCTGGCGACGGCGATGTCGATCATGTACGGCACGACGTGCGCGCTCGCGTACGTACACGATCCGAACGGGCCACACGCGAAGCTCAACATCGTTCACCGTGACATCTCACCGAGCAACATCCTCGTGAGCTTCGCGGGTGCGATCAAGCTCGTCGATTTCGGCATCGCGCGCGTCGAGAGGGGCGCGACGCCGCGTACTCCGAGCGGACACATCAAAGGCAAGAGCCCGTACATGTCGCCGGAGCAGTGTCGCGCGCGCCCGCTCGACGGTCGCTCGGACTTGTTCTCGCTCGGCGTCGTGCTGTACGAGCTCACCACGAACAGGCGTCCGTTCGATCGCGATAGCGAGTTCGAGACGCTCGAAGCGGTCGTACGCGGCGAATTCACGCCGCCGTCTCGCTTGGTGAAGGGCTATCCGGCCGATGTCGAGGAGGTCGTGCTGCGCCTGCTGGCGACGCGCCCGGCTGATCGTTATCCGTCCGCGGGCGCACTGCTGGTCGATCTCGACCGTATCGTGTCGGCGCACGACCTCGACCTATCGAACGCCGTGCTCGCCGCACACATCGACGCGCTACTCGGCCGCGCACGGGTGCGGGTCATGGTCACGCGCCCCGAGGCGCCGATCGCCACGATCCACGGCGGCATGGAGCACATCCGCGCGGAGCCGCTCGCCGCGTTGTCCGCCGCAGCGCGCGCGCCGATCGATCGCGTTGCTGCGCGGTGCGAAACGCTCCTCGAACGCGTCTGCCCCGGCACCACCGATGCGCGCGACCTCCCCGCAAACGCGGTCGCACAACTGATCGGCCAGGCGATTCGGCACCAGGCGCGCAACGAGCTCGAGACCGCCATGCTCGAGCTGGAGCTCGCGCTGTCTGCCGCGCGCCCCGAGGGCGATGTCGACGCGTTGCTCGCGACGCACGACGCGCTGTTCCTCACCACGTTCACCGCGTTCATCGGCGACCAGACGCGCATCGTCGCGCTGTCGCAGCACCTCCAACAGATCGTCGGCATCGCGATCGATCAGCGCGCTGCCTTCCTGATGACGCGCATCGACGGCACGCTCACCGTGCGCGAGCTCCTCGTCACCTGCGGATTGCCGCCGCGCGAAGCGTGCCGCCACCTGTGCCAGCTGATGCTCCGCGAGCTCGTCGTGCTCGTCTGACCGCGCATCGTCGCCGCGGCGGCTGCGCCGCGCATATGACTCGCGCCGACCGCGTCAGTAAGCGCCAGGCTGACCTTGCAGTGGCGTCACGGTATCATCGCGACGTGGCGAGATTCGTTGGGTTGCTGATGGCACTCGCTTCATGCGGGCGCGTGTCGTTCGATCCGGCGGGCGATGGACGGACCGTGGATGCGCGCCCCTGTACAGGCCATCCGCCCGACGCTCGCGGGTTGGTTCTCACTTCAGTGGTACGTTTGCACCATCGACAGCCGATCGCGCGGCGATCACCATGGCTTCATGGACTCGAGTCGCGTGTGGGTAGCGGTTATTGCGGCGTCGTTGATCGCGTGTGGCTCGTCGCCGAAGTTGCCGCCGCCGGGCGTCAAGGTGCTCGGCAAGGAGGCGCAGAACGACCTCGCAGATCTCGCGGTCGACCCCGCCGATACGACCAAGGCCACGATCACGTTCACGCCCGCGCCCGCCGAGCTCGCGGACCTCGCGGTCGATAATCGGCTCGTCGCAGGCCGTGTCCGTACGGTCGCGCCGCGCGGGCTGCTCTACAAGGTCGTGGCGTTCGAGCGCTCCGGCGACAGCCTGATCGTCCACGGCGAGGCGGCGCCGCTCTCCGATGTCCTCGTCGACGAGCCGATGACCGTGACCGGTACCCTGAAGGCCAGTGACATCGATCTCGCCACCTCGACCGGTCCCGACGGGATGCCGCTGTCGTTCGCGGGCCCACGGCCCGTCCAGGTCGGCCTCAACTGGCCGCGGCTCGACTTTTCCGGCATCCACACGCTGTGTGACGACCCCCTGCCCTGCGACATCTCCGGTCACATCACGTTTCCAGAGCCCCAGTTCCGGTTCGACACGTACTGGGACGTGAGCGGCCTCCAGCGCCTGGTCTTCACGGTCACCGTCGACGCCGAGCTCGAGGCGAACATCACCGGGGCATTGCGCACGCCGGCGCTCGGACTCGGCGGCACCATCGACCTGTTTGCGATCAACTTCTCGGTGATCGATATCCAGATCGGTCCGATCCCCGTCGTCGTCGTACCGCGGATCGACTTCAAGATCAGCACGGGGATCACCGCCGGCGTCCAGCTCGACCACGCCGGCCTCAACACGGGCGTCCATTTGCGTGGGGGAATCGATCACGAGCGTGGCCGCGCTGACATCCTGATCGGGGAGGCGACTACCTTCGGCTCGACTTACGGTACCCCGACCGGGGTGCGCACCTCGACCACCGCCGAGATCGACGCGGAGTGCGATGCTGGCCTGTACTTCTACAATCAGTTCGGGCCCTACCAGTACTTCAAGATGGGGCCGCGGATGGACTTCTCCACGCCGCGCGATCCGTTCTTCATGCTCGGGTTTCACGTCGAGACGGGCATCGGCGGGCGGTTCGACGTCCTCGACCATCGGATCCTCAACCTGATCGATATCTCCCACGCGTTCTTCGATCATCTGTTCGAGATCTTCCGGAGTCCGAACAGCGCGCCCTCGATCACCTATCTCGCGCCGACGCTCAACAACCTCCCGTTCCCCGACTCGCCGTGCTTCAGCTGCGGCTTCAACCAGTGTTGCATCGGCATCAACGAGATCCTGCCGCTCGATGTCGGCGGCTACGATCTCGAGGACGGCCTGTTCACCGACGCGATGGTGCAGTGGTCGAGCTCGAACTCGCTCGACGTGATGCCCGCCGGCAAGATGCGCTCACACCACTTCGAGTCGGGTGGACCCGGCGTCCGCACGGTCACCGCGACCGTTACCGATCGAGGCGGACTCGCGTCCCATGTCGACGTCCCGGTCAAGCTGCCGAACTACGACCCCGACATCTCGATCAGCGCGCCGCTCAACCAGGGCAACTTTGTCGGGCAGACGCGCCTGATCTCCGCGATCGCGTCGAGCCCCTACTTCCCGGTCGGCGACATGTGCGCCATCCCCGGCGCGGCCACGTTCCAGTGGACCAGCGACCTCCCCGGCATCGACACGTTCGTTGGCACGAGCGCGAGCAGCTGCACGGGCACCGCGATCTTCGGCTCGGTCGGCACGCGCGGGCTGACCTTCACTGCGACCGACAAGTTCGGCCAGACCTCTTCAACCCAGATCCTCGTCGACGTTCAGGCCGTACCGTCCTGCACGGTCACGATCACCAGCCCGGCGGCCGGCACCGCCCCCGTCCTGTCCAACGGCCTCACGACGACCATCCAGCTGACAGCGACGGCCTCCGGCGGATGCGGACCCGCGTCCAGCCAGTTCTTCACCGTGACGTCTCACCTGCAAGGCGGGGTGACCCGAACCCTGCAGTTCGCGAACGGGGCCAGCGTGTCGTTCACGCCTTTCACCGCGCGCACCACCGACGGCAGCCAGCCGTTGATGGACTCGGATCAGTTAGGCCACCGCGAGTCGATCGACGTGATCTTCACGTACAACCACGCCAGCGGGACCGCCACCGACACCGGCCTGATCTACTACGACTACGCGCCGACGTGATCAGCGGACAGGTCATGTTGCGGGCGCCCCGACGCACGCACCACCCGCGTCGAAGTGGCACGTCGGATCCGCGGGCTTCGGCGCGCAGATGATGCTGCACAAGATCTCGGCGGTGAACGCATCGGTGCACGCCTCCTTCACGCACCACCGCGCGACCGTCGCGCGCAGCGGGCTGTCCTTCCAGAACCCGTGGGTGACGGTCCAGTGCGTGTTGTCGGCCTTCACGCCGAGGCCGCACGTGTAGACGCACCCGCACAGGTTCGCGACGACGGGGAGGCACCTCCGCTCCGGGGGCGTGGCCACCGGGCTCGGGACGTTCGGCGCGCTAGGCGCGGTGTGGTGCGGTGGTTCCTGCGCCGGTGTTCCACATGCGGCGACGATGAGAATCACGCAGATGGGGCGCATGGGGAAAAATCTCATCTGCGGCGGTGAAGGTGTGGCGGCGGCGGTCAGCGCCTCCGCGCGCCGACTGACACTGGGAGCGCTCGATGCGTTACGTTGCCCACGTGGCGGATCTGGAGAGGGCGACGGTCGAACCACTGTTCGAAGCAATCGCATCACACAGCACGGACTCGATCATGCTCCTGGACCGGGATGCGCGGATCCGGTTCATCAATCGCGCCGCCCCGGGGCTGACGATCGAGCAAGTCATCGGAACCCTGGTCTACGACTATGTTCCCGAGGACCAGCATGTCGTGATGCGAGAGTGCTTCGCGGCGGTACTCGCGACCGGCGAACCAGGGAGGTACGAGAACACTTACCATCTCAGCAAGGGCCAGGTCCTGCGCTGGGAGTCGCGTGTGGGGGCGATCCGGCAGGGGATCGAGATCACCGGCTTCGTGGTGTTCGCCAGCGATGTCACAGCGCGAACCGCGGCCGCAATGGAGCGCGACAGCGTCTTCGAGCTGTCCGCTGACCTCATGTGCGTCGCCGATCTTTCCGGACGCTTCATCCGAGTCAATCCGGCGTGTACCCGCACGTTGGGCTACACCGAGTCCGAGCTCACCGGCAGACCGTTCCTCGACTTCGTCCACCCGGCCGACCATCAGGTGACAATCGAGGCGTATGACGTCGCGCGCAAGAGCCCGTTGGCCACGTTCGAGAACCGGTACCTGTGCAAGGACGGTAGCGCGCGCCGCCTACAATGGACGACGCGGCCCGATCCAGCATCGCAACGGATCGTCGCGGTCGCGCGGGACATCACCGACCAACGTGCTCTCGAAGAGCAGCTGCGTCACTCACAGAAGATGGAGGCGATCGGTCAGTTGGCCGGCGGCGTGGCGCACGACTTCAACAATCTGGTCCAGGTGATCCTCGGCAACGTGCACTTCGCTCTGTCCAGCAACCCCGATTCCGAGATGCGCGTGTTCTTGGACGATATCGCGGTCGCTGGCCGGAGGGCGGCGGAGTTGACGAAGCAGCTGCTCGCGTTTGGCCGTCGCCAGCCGTTGGAGGTGGCGAGCGTCGACCTCGACGTGCTCATCCGCGATGTGATGCAGTTGCTCCGCCGCGTCCTGCCAAAGAGCATCGAGATCACGTTCAGCGCGGCCCACCGACTCGCCGAGATCGAAGGCGACAAGTTCCAGCTCGAGCAGGTCGTCATGAACCTGTGCCTGAACGCGCGTGACGCGATGCCCTCCGGTGGCCTTCTCCGCATCGAGACCGAGAGTGTGGTGGTCGATGCCTCGTACGCCAACACTCATTCGCAGGCCACGCCCGGCCAGTACGTCGTCGCGACGATCAGCGACAACGGAGTGGGGATGACCCGGAGGTTCTGGCGCGCATCTTCGAGCCGTTCTTCACGACCAAACCGTTCGGTGAGGGCACCGGGCTCGGGCTGGCCGTTGCGTACGGCATCCTCCAGCAACATGGCGGCGTCCTGGACGTGAGCTCGGAACCGGGACGGGGAACGGCGTTCAAGATGTATCTACCGGTCCTCGCCGATAACGCCCGTGAGGTCGGGCCCAAGCCGGAGACCGGCAAGGTTCGTGCGGCCGAGACCGTGCTGGTTGCCGAGGACGAAGACCTCGTGCGCAGCGTGCTCGTTCGGATCCTCACGAAGGCCGGCTATCAGGTCTTGCCCGCGGAGAACGGGGCGGCTGCGCTCAAGTTGTGCCGCGAGCACGATGAAATCGCCTTGGCCATTCTCGATGTCGTGATGCCAGACCTCAGCGGGCCCCAGGTCTACGAACAGATTCAGAAGTTCCGGCCCGGGCTCCCTGCGCTGTTCTGCAGCGGCTACAACGATGCCTCGCGCGCGGGACATCAGCTACCCGACGGCGCGACGCTGATCTCCAAACCCTTCGACCTCGAAGACCTCCTGCGCCACGTCCGCATTGCATTGAAACGGGCATCACATCACGGCGCCTAGCCCACGCTCACGACGTCGCGTCGGCGCGAAGCAACACCCAGTAGCGCAACCAGACGAGGTGGAACCCGGCGAAGATCGCGAACACGCCCCAGCCGGCCGGAGGTCCGCCCTCGAGCTGCGACCACAGCACACCGAGCGCGGCGGTCGCCGACCAGATGACCTTGAGGTTGAGCATCGCGCGGAAGGACTCGAGCCCGGCGTTGCGCCCGAGGTAGGACTCGATGCCGATCCCGCACAGCGCGGCAGCGACGAGGCGGGTCGAGATCGGATCGACCGCGGGCCACCCGAGAAGGCCGAGAACCCACGCCGGTGCGACGAACAGCGGCACCGCCGCAACCACGTCCGCAATGAAGTGCACGACGAACCAGCGTCGGAGCGCTTGAGGCACCACCCGCCGAGTGTGGCACGGATGTCGGCCTACGAATGGTGCCGTCGGGTCGACGCGATGCGAGCCGCGGATGTCACGGCGCGCATCGTGATCCAAACGCGATGATGGAGCGTGCCGTGACCGCAAGGTCGAGTGCTCGGAGGCCGATGCGATGGCCCCCGTTGTTCCCGAGGCTGGAGACCGCGCCGGTGCCGTCGGCGAGCGTGCCGGCGAGCGTGGTGCGAAATGCCGCCGTTGCTCCGATCTCGATGCCATCGACGGGCTGACCGAGCACTCCTTGCTGCAAACTCCCGTGATCGAGCGCCTCGACGAGGGTGTAGCCGCTCAGAATCGGACCGCGTGCGAACCGCTCGCGACTGGTGCAGATCCCGTGATCTCAGCCCACCGCCGGGCCGCGTCGGTCTCGAGCTGCGCGAGATCGACTCCGGCGGCGCGGGCGATCTCGAGCTCGGAGCCAAACGACGTGCCCATTGGTGTCGGGTCGTCGCTGCCGAGGACGCAATGGATGCCCGCGGCCTGCAGCGCGCGCAGGGGCGCGTGTCCACCGTTCGCGCGTGCCAGTGCCGCGAGGCGCGTGGGGATCAGTAGCCGGTTGCTCGTCTGGCAGACCTCGAGCGTGACGCCGTCGCGCGCCAGCCGCTCGAGGGTAGCAGCGCTCTCGAGCGCATGAACGCCGTGCCCGATGCCGCGCGGCGACAGCTCCAGCGTGCGATCGACCGACGCGTGTCCCGAGAACTCTCCCGCGTGGATGGTCAGGTCGGGCAACGTGCGTCGCATGTCATCGAGGATCGACACCAGTGCAGCCGGCATCGGCTCCGTATCGGGTGGGGGCAAGATGCCGAGAACGTCGAGCCCCGTCAGTGCCGGTGCGTGCTCGATGACCATCGCGCCGAGAGCTCGGTAGTGCGGCTCGCTCTCGAACGTGCGCGATAGCCCGAGCCGCAACAGGATCGGCGTGCCCGTCTCCGCTTGTGCCTCGTCGCGCGCGGCGATCACCTCGAGCAGGATCGGGCGCGCAAAGCGGTCGGCGAAGTCGATCGGTTCGACCGCGCGCCAGGCGAGATGCTGGCGCTCGATCAGTGTGCGCGCCATGGAGAACAGGCTGAGGCGCATTTCGCAGCCATCGGTCTCCGCGGCCGCCTCGAGAAACGCAGCGCGCGCGAGGGCGCCGATCGCCGGCACGCTCACGTAGGCGGCGCGGGCCTTGACGATGCAATCGTAGAACACGCGCGAGTCATCGGACGGCGCGCTCATGGTGACGGCGCCAACGAGCTCCTCTGGTGTGAGGAACCGGCTCGCCGCCGCGTTGTAGAAGATCGGGTCCCGGATCTCGAACGCACGCGCTACGGCGAGAAGCGCGCCGGGGCTGTGGGAGCCTTCGAGGTGGCGGTGGAGATCGAGCTGTGCCATGGGCAGTCGTACACCGCAGCGGTAGATGTTGCGCTATCCGCGCTGCAGATCAGTGAGAGCTTCCTTCGCTCGGTGGATCTCGCTCGGTAGTGTTCGTGCCTGCTGCGCAACAGAAGTCTGTCAGCGCCGATAGTGGAGCTTCGTCGCGCCGATCGTGACGGTCCCGTGCTCGGTGCCTGCGCGGACATCGCGCTTGCCGGCGAAGCGGATCTGCAACGTGTTGAACACCGAGTTCGTGGGGTTGCCGACGCTGAACACATCTTGATTGCAGTCCGCGCAGCGCATACGCGACGTGAGCTCCAGGTTGAAGACAGCGACCTGCGTCGGATTCGGCGGCATGCCTGTCATCAGCGTGATCGTCGCTGCCTTGTCCGCGAGCACGATGCACATGCGTTCGGGAGTCTTGCTCCACGCTTTGCTGTCCACGGACACCTCGAAGCAGGTGGGCGATGACGGTGGTGGAGGTGGGGGACTGGGCGCTGCACGGGCCGAGGTTGCGAGCGCCGTGACGGCGAGCCAGGTGAGTGCGGAGTTGTTCATGGTCGTGTCCTAGTTGGTGCAGACGAAGCCGGCGCGGCCGCCGTAGCCAGAGGTCGTGGTCTCGTAGCCAAACGCGCATGCATGCAGCGTCGCGACTCCGCTGGCGCACTCGACGACCTCGTAAAACACGCTCGTCTCGCCAGGCTTCTTGAACTTCAGGGCGTAGCTGCTGCTCACACCCGCCGCGCACAGACCAGCGGTCGCGCCGGGGATCAGGTTCGTGTAGCCGCTGCACGAGACCGTGTTCGTGCTCGTCTCGTCGCAGTCACCATGCGGGCACGCCGACGCCTCACCGCTCCGTAGTGTTCCGCTGCATGCGACGACGCGCTGCCCGGTGTTGGTGTTCGAACCGGATCCGGAGCCGGAGCCAGAACCGGAACCACCCGCGTCGGGAGTTTGATCGGAGCTGGTGCACGCAGTAAGAGCGAACAGGATAGGGAAGAGAGCGTTCATGCATCCAACACGCGCGAGCGGATGCGGTGTAGCGAACAATCGTCCAACCCTTGGGGACTACTGGGGCTTCAGGACACGCGAGAGGCTGAGATCGAGCTGGCTGCGGATCTCACGCAGCGCCGCTTCGAGCTCGCTGGACGTGAGCTGCAGGCGGGCCGCAAGGGCAGAGCGTGTCGCGGACCAGACGTCCTTGCGCGCCTTCGCGAGCCAGCGCGCGACGGTCACGCGGTGGGCGCGATAGATCGCCGCGATCTCGTCGACGGTCAGGCCGTCCACGAGCTGCTGGCGGAGCAAGTTGCGCTGGCGCGGTTCGAGTTGCTCGACGGCTGCTTCGAACGCGACCTTGAAGTCCGCCTGGTACTGCTGCCGGATGAGCAGGAGCTCCGAGTCGGCGCCCGGCGCGCGCAACCCGTCGAGCGCGTCGTCTGGCGAGGAGACCTCGCGCCGCGTCTTTCGCAGCTCGCTGATGATCGCGCGCGCCGCGATGACCCGGAACCATGTCCGCAGCTCACCGGTCCCGGCGTAGTCCGCGATGCGCGGCACCGTCGTGCGCTCGGCGACGAACAATTTCTGGCGCAGCCACTGCTTGATGTCGTCGGCCAGCGCTGCGGGCGCACGCATCGCTGCAACCGTGGTGTCGACCTCGCGGAACATCGCGGTCTCGAACGCGGCCAGCGCGTCTCGATGACCGAGCGCGCAGCCGCACGCGAGATACAGATCATTGACATGCAGGGCCACCAGCGCCGCGACCATGTCCTCTCCCGGCCCGAGCCGCGCAGCGAGATATGGCACCACATGTGCGTCGTCGAGCGCGACCTCGGGCCACGCGACGCGGGCCGACTCGAGCTTGTCGGCGAGCACGGCGGCGAGCTCGTCAGGATTCGCCGGCCAGCGATCCGGGATTGACGCGCGAAACAGCTCACTGCACTGTGAGGTCGGAGACAATGGCGCCGGCAAGCGTAGCACTGGCTGCCGACGCGCGGACCTGCCCCGATGCAAACGCCATCGCGCGTGCGTTCGACGCTGCCCCTGACGAGAAGCTAGACGCGCACCTCGACGGCTGCAGCGAGTGCAGGTTCCTGGTCTCGCACCTCGCTCGCGGCCGTG
>JBBRBG010000129.1:0-26478 GCA_038206055.1 Haliangiales bacterium | reverse complement strand
GCCGCGTCGAGCTCGAGGACCTGACGGCGATACTGGCCGCGGCGCGAGAACGCGAGCAGCCCGCGGGTCAGCTCGGCCCCGCGCTCCGACTGCGAAACGATGTGCGTCAGGTCTGCGGCCATGGCCGGCGACGGAGCCTCGGCGAGCTGGAGCTCCGCGAGGCTGCGGATCGAGGCGAGGACATTGTTCATGTCGTGCGCGAGTCCAGCGGCGAGCGTGCCTGCGACCTCGAGGCGTTGTGCATGCATGAGTTGCTCGCTCAGCGCAGCGCGCTCGCGCTCGGACGCGCGAAGCTCCGCGAGCTGCTGCTCGGAGCGGAGCAGCGACGAGACGAGCATCCGCTGGAACAGCGCGCTGACGATCTGTGAGCCGGCGACGGTGAGGATCGAAATCGTCGCCACTGCCTCGGGCCCGCGCAGCGCCAGCGGAATCCACGCGATGTCGATCACGATGTACGCGGCGATCATCCACCCCGACCGCAGCAGGATCGCCGCCCCCGCGACCTCGGCGGTCAGCACGATGGTGAGCAGCGAATCGGGTACGAAGTACTTCGAGAGGAGTGTACCGATTGTCGGCAGCGCCCACACCACGCCGAGCGCGACGTGGCCCCACCGCACCGGCACGCGGCGGCGCCAGAGTGCCCACGTCAGCACTCCGAGCGCCGCGATCGCGCCCGCGTTCCAGGCGATCACTGGCGTGGCGAGCGGTACTCCCGTTGGCTCGCTCACCAGCAGTGCGACCATCATCGCGAACAGGATGAACGGGGCGATCACGCGCGCGCGGTCGAGGGCGATGGGCGCCAGCAGGGCAGTGCGCTCGACCGGGGTGGCTTGCACGGTATCCCCGGCGAATCGACCGTGCCGCCACGTCCGTTAGGGGGGACCGGGTACGGAGGGGGTAGGTAACCGTGATACCGTCGGTCCGGGGTCATGGATCGGCGTTCTCCTGTCCACGAGATCGTGTACGCGTTGTGGAACGCGCTGCACGCTCTAGGTACCTCTGCGGAGACCACCGACATCGAGCGCTGGGGCTTCTCCGTCCACGCCGCGCTGTCGGCCTCGGGCCGCGAGTTCCACAACCATGACCACGTGGTGGACCTGCTCGATGACGGCGACCCGCTCGAGGTGATCGCGGCGCTCTACCACGATGCCGTGTACATCCAGGTCGACCAGGGGCCACCGCGCTCGATGCGCGACGAGCTCGCCCCGCTGCTCGCGCAGAGCGCCGAGGGCTGGCGGATCCTCCCGGCCGCCGCGATCGGGGTCACCGGCGAGGTGCTCTCGGTGTTCGCCCGCCAGGTCGGTGACATCGTCACGCCGACCACCGGCCTCAACGAGTTCGCGTCCGCGCTCGTCGCATCGGTGCAGCTCCAGAACGTGCTGTATCGCGAGCAGCGCATCGCGGTCGCCGCGTGCATCGAGCAGACCATCCCGTTCCGCGAGGATCCGGCGACCGAGCTGCACAAGCGCCTTCGCCTGCTCGGCCTGGCGGGTGATGCACTGGAGGAGACCGTGCGGCGAGCGGTGCGCGTGGGCAATCGCGACGTCGACAACTTCTCCGACAATGATCCTGCGCGCTTCCTCGACAACACCTGGAAGCTGCTCCCCGAAAGCAATCCCGCGCTGCACTCGCCGATGGTCTACACGGTGCGCGATTACCGTGTCGCGCTGCAGAAGATGGAGAGCTTCCTCGCGTGGCTTCCCGCCGATCGCGTGTTCCACACCTGGGGCACCGAGCCGAGCCCGCAGATCCACGCGCGCCGCGTTGCGCGCACCACCGGCAACCTCGCGCTCGCCGTGCGCTACCTGCGCGCGAAGCTCTACTCGATCGGCCTCGTCGAGGCGATCGCCGAGGTCACCGGCGGCGACGTACCACTCGACTACTTCATGGGCGGGTTGAAATCCGCGAACGGCGAGCGCCCCTCGATGAAGCGCATCGAGCAGTTCCTGCCCACGCTCTCGCACGCGCGCGATCTCGATCCGCCGCTCCACCGCCTGCTCGCCGAGGGGCGCGCCTCCGAGTCGAGCTTCGATACCGGGCCGTCGCCGCTCGGTGCGTTCCTCCACGCCGTCGTCGGCGAGGGCGAGGTGATGAAGCAGGTCGAGAGCGCGAAGAAGTGGTGGGCCGGCGGCACCGATGCCGCCACGTTCCTCCACGCGCAACCGCCAAAGCCCGTCGCGGCGATCGCGCGCGCGGCCGGCAACATCATCGACACGCGGCGCGATCGTCTGTTCGCGCTCGCCGAGCGCCTCGAGCGCTAGTGCGGACAGCGCTCGTCGCGCTGGTCCTCGGTCTCGGCGGCTGCGGCACCGACGATGTCGACCTCTCGGGTGTCTACGCGGTCACCGTCGACGTCGCGTCCGCGCCGTGCGGCAACGACGCGGCCGTGGCGATGGGCCCCGCGTATCTGCACTTCTTCAAGGCCGACCTGTTCGGCCAGACGGTGTTTCAGTACGACGAGTGCAAGGATCTCGGGGCGACCGACTGCTTTGCGTCGGGTGGGCTGTTCGAGAGCCTCGCGGAGTCGATCGACAACGGCTGGCGCGGGCGGCTGTCGTCGAGCTCGCATTCCGGGACGCGCTGCCTGATGACCTACGTCGAGGAGACCGCGAGCGCGAACGGCAGCCACCTCACCGTCGACCGGGCGCGCTACGAATTCGATGGCGACTTGCCCGAGGCGGACTGCACCATCGACGAGGCCGAGAAGCGCGGCACCACGATGGACTGCAAGTCGCACGCGCGCCGCGAGGCCGAGAAGCAGTAGCTGCTTCGATCAGGCGGGCTTCGGAGCTTCTTCCGCCGGCGGCTCGAGGAGCTCCTTGCGGTAGACGAGGCGAGCGCAGCGCGGGCAGGTCTCGATCGACTCCATGCGCGCGAGGATGTTGTTGAGCTGCGGCGGCAACGCCATGTGGCAGCCTTGGCAGACGCCCTTGATCACGGGCGCGACCGCGTAGCCCTTCTTCGAGAGCAGCGTGTCGTAGATCTTGAGCCACTTCGGCTCGACCTGCGCGCGGGCGGCGTCGCGGGTGGCAGTGGCCTCGGCGAGCTGGGCCTTGAGGCCATCGAGCTGATCCTTCTGCGCGGCCTCTGACGACTCGAGCTCACCGCGGACGCCGCCGACGTCCTTGTCACGGCTCTCGAGCTGGGTGGTCGACTCGGCCGACGCGGCGACAACCTTCTTCAGCTCGACCTCGCGATCGGTGATCGACTTGCGCTTGTTCTCGACCTCGCGGGAGGCGGCGCCGAACTCCTTGCTGTTCTTCGAGGCCTGCAGCTTGTTCTGCGCGGCCTTCAGCGACTCGCGCTCGCGGTCGAGCTGGTCTTGCTGCGTCTTGCGCCAGGTATCGGTCTCGGCCAGCTTCGCCTTCTCGCCATCGAGCATGGTCTGGAGCTTGGCCAGATCGCGCCGCAGCGGGTCGAGTCGTGCCGGGAGCTGGTTCACCGCGCCCTCCAGCTCACGCACTTTGACGTCAGAGGTCTGGAGCTGGAGGAGGAAAACGAGCTGTTCGCGCAAGGGTAGGTACCTTTCGTCCGATCTCTGCTGCTTTTCAGGGTGGGCCCACCTGGATTTGAACCAGGGACCCACCGGTTATGAGCCGGCCGCTCTAACCGTCTGAGCTATGGGCCCGGTTGCTCGTCCGGGTGGTGCCAGATGTTGTGGAACACCGCACGGACAGCGACGGCACACTACCAGGTTGCCAGGAAACGACAACAGCGTCCGCCAACTTGCCGGTCGCACGGCCATCGCCGGGGGCTATACTCGGACGCGATGAGCGTTGGAAATGTTGCGCGTGTGGTCGCCGTCCTGGCAGCGGTCGTTGCTGCTGCTGGTTCCGCGACGTCTGGCTCGACCGACAACAAGTCGATGATGCAGCAGCAGGGGCAAAACCAGACGCCTCCGCCGCCGCAGCAGATGGAGGCGGGCCGCGCGCTCGGTCTCTGGCGGTCGACGTTCGGCGCCGTGAAGATCGAAGCTGACAACTCCAAGGGCGGCCTCAACACCGGCGCCGTCCAGGGCGTCTGGGTGTACCAGCGTTCGGGCCAGGAGGTCGTCGGCTACTTCTCGGGAAGTCTCCGCGGCAACGTCCTCGACTTCCACTGGCAGGAGCCGAACAACCCGCCGCTCACGGGCGCCGGCTACCTCGTGTTCGATCCGCAGGGCCGGCAGTACGCGGGTCGCTGGTGGAGTGATCGCAAGGATCGCATCGGCGACTGGAACGGTTGGCGTCAGGCCGCCACGCAGGGCGGTGATCAGTACATGCAGCCGCAGGCGCCCTCGTCGGGCTTCGGCGGCCAGGCCTACGGCGGCGCCGCAGCTCCTCCCTACGGCACCGCCGGTGCGGGAGCCTACGGCGGCGCGTCGTACGGCTATCAGCAGCCGCAGCAGCGCCAGCCGTATTACCCGCCGCGCCCGCAGCAGCCGGCGCAGCAGCAGCCGTACTACCCGCCGCAGCGGCAGCAGCCGCGTCAGCCCGCTCCGTATTATCCGCAGCAGCAGCCACAACAGCCGCAGCAGCCGTACTACCCGCCGCAGCCGACCTCGCCGCCGCCGCAGCCGTACGAGTAGCCGTTACGTTTTGCTGCGGATGGCCTCGTCGAACGACGGGGCCTTCGTCGTTTGTGGGTGCGTCCGATCGCCGGACCATTTGCGCAGCGGCGAATTTCCGAGTGATCGCGCGAGGTCGGCGAATCTCCGAGCGATCGCGAGGTCAGCGCGGCCGCGGCTGCAGCTTGGCCAGATCGAGCTCGCCGTCGAACACCTGGGCCGCCGGCCCATGCATCTTCACGTTCTGCAGATCGGGCATCACCCGGATCGACAGCGCGCCACCCGGCAGGTTGACCTTCACGGCCACGCCTTCGTCGCAGCGGCCGGTGAGGATCGCGGCGACCACGGTCGCGCACGCGCCCGTACCGCATGCGAGCGTCAGGCCCGCGCCGCGCTCCCACACGACGAGATCGATCTCGGTGCGGCTCTTCACGAACGCGAACTCGGCATTCGTACGCTGCGGGAAGTACGCGTGGCGCTCGACCGCGGGACCGACGGTCGTCGCGAGGTGGCGCGCTTCCTCGGCCGAGGACACGAAGGTGATCGCGTGCGGGTTGCCCATCGACACGCACGTGATCGAGCGCGTCGGCTGGCCCGGGATGTCGATCGGCTGGTCGATGCAGCGCTCGCCGAGCGGGCCGACCATGGGGATCTCGCCGCGGAGCAGGCGAGGGGCGCCCATCGACACGGTGACGTTGCGATCGAGGAGCTCGCACACGAGACGACCGGCGCCGGTGTCGATCGCCATCTCGGCCTTCGCGACGCCGCCGTGATCGTGGAGCCACTGGACGACACAGCGCAGGCCGTTGCCGCACATCTCGGCCTCGCTGCCATCGCTGTTGAGCACGCGCATGCGCGCGTCGTCGCCCGTGGTGGTCGGCAGGATCGCGAGCACGCCGTCACCGCCGACGCCGAACTGGCGATCGCAGAGGGCGATCACGTTCGCGGGATCCTGTACCTGCGCCGCCTCGTCGGGCTTCGCGGTGCGGAGGTCGACGACGAGGACGTCGTTTCCGAGGCCGTGGGATTTGGCGAACCGCATGCCCGAACCCTACCGCGGGTCGGGCCGATGATCACGCCGCGAGGGCGTTACGGCTTCGGTGCGTTCGGAGATGCGGCCGGCGCGGGCTTGCCGTCGACGGGCTTGCCATCGTTGGACGGCGGCGTCGCGGGAGCCGTGGTCGCGGGCGCCTTCGCAGGCGTCGGCGGGGTGGTCGTGGGCGGAGCGATCGGCGTCTCGACGATCTTCGCCGCGCTGCCGGTCTGTGGCCTCGCGTCGGAGGGCTTCGGCACGCTCATGCCGGCGGGCGTCGCCGGGTTCGGCTTCGCGTCGGTCGCGCCGGCCGGGATCGGAACCTCGGCGGGCGTCGCTGCGGAGCCGCTGGTGCCGCCGCCCGGATTGCCCGAGCCGAGTGCATCCGAACCAGAACCCGCGTTGAACTTCGTTGGATCGAGCATGATGCTCGCCGAGCCCGCGGAGCCGGAGCCCGCACCGGGTGCATCCTTGAGCGCCTTGGTGCGCGCTTCCTCGCGCTGGGCCGCGGCCGCCGCCTGCGTCTCGCCGTACTTCTCGAGAGAGTCGGCCGAGTTGTGGCTGGAGATGTACGCGAGGATCATCGAGGTCGCCATGAAGACGGTCGCGGCACTGGCGGTCAGCTTGCGCAGGAACGTCGAGGCACCCGAGCCTCCGAATACAGTCGCAGCGTTACCACCACCGAACGCGCCGCCCATGCCGCCACCCTTGCCGCTCTGCAGGAGCACCGTGAGCATCAGGAACAGGCACACGATCACGTGCAAGACAGTGAGCAGGGTCGACATGCGGACCTAGCTTCTAGCCCAATGCGCCTATAGGCGCAAGGCTTAGGACGGCCGTGCAGCCTTGACGATCGCAATGAAATCAGCGGCTTCGAGGGAGGCACCACCGACCAGTGCGCCGTCGATGTCCTTCTCGCTCATCAGAGCCTCGGCGTTTCCCGCCTTCACCGATCCGCCGTACTGGATCCGGATCGCATCGGCGGCGGCAGCCCCGAGGTGAAGGGCGAGCTGCGCGCGAATGTGCGCGTGAACTTCCTGCGCCTGCGCGGGCGTCGCGGTGCGGCCCGTGCCGATCGCCCACACCGGCTCGTACGCGATCACCAGCTTGGCCGCGCTCGTGGCTTCGATGCCGGCGAGCCCGCCCGCGAGCTGCTCGTCGACGACCGCCAGCGTGCGGCCACCATCGCGCTCCGCGAGCGACTCGCCGACGCACACGATCGCGCCGAGCCCGGCCGCGAGCACGGCGCGTGCCTTCTTGCCGACGGTCTCGCTGGTATCGCCGAAGAACTGCCGGCGCTCGCTGTGGCCGACGATCACCCAGGTCGCGCCCGCATCGGCGAGCAGCGTCGGCGACAGCTCGCCGGTCCACGCGCCCGTGTTCTCCCAGTGCGTGTTCTGCGCGCACGTCGCGATCGAGCTGCCCTCCAGCCGCTTTGCGACCGCGTGGAGCGCCGTCGCCACCGGAGCGACGCCGACCGCCACGCCCTTCACCGCGCCGAGCTGGTTCTTCAGCTCGGTGACGAGCGTCAGCGCGTCGGCGATGGTCTTGTTGAGCTTCCAGTTGCCAACGACGAACGGGGTGCGCATCGCACCGTTCCTATCACGACCGCTACTCGGTCATCCAACTGAGGCGGTACTCGCACTGCCGATCGCCCATGTGCATGCACGCGGTGTGCGTGGCGCCGACCGCGCTCGCGCCGGTCAGCTCGACGATCCGCTCGAGCTCCGACGCGACGATCGCGCAGACATCCGGGGCGCCGGAGAACCCGCCCAGAAACACGTCGGAGCTGCCGGTGTGTACGACGACCTCGACCTCGCCCCACGCATGGTAGCGGTCCCAGAACGTCGGCAGCGCGGCGAGCACGGTCTCGGCGGGCAACGAGCTTGGATCGGCGCCGAACAAGCGCGCGAACGTGGCGCTCATCGTGCCGCGGCCGACCTTGCGCGGCACGAGCTGACCATCGAGCAAGTCACGCGCACGATCGAGCACGGCGATCAGATCCGAGAGATCGACCCAGGATAGCGGCGCGAGCGTCGAGGACAGCGCGTTGGCCATGACCGGGGACTCGTTGGCGAGCTTCGCGATGCCCGATTCGCCGAGGTGGTGCTGCAGCAGCTTCGAGAGGACGCGGAGGTGCGCAGCGCGGACCTGGCCGGTGACCGCGCGCAGGCCCGAAGCCACCGGCATGACAATGATCGGCGCACCGATGCCCGCCGTCGGCGCGAACAGCGACTCCGCGGCCTGTACCGCTTGCTCGGTGATCGTCGGCTGCGGCGCGTGCTCCGCCGGCGGGCGCTCGAGCGCGCGGGCCAGCGCCGTGGCGAACGTCGAGGCCGAGGCCCAGCGCTTCTTCGGTGTGGCGGCGAGCGCCTTCATCAGCACCGCGTCGACCGCATCCGACAGGGTCGGGCGCAAGGTCGATGCCGGCACGAGAGGATCCGTCATCTGGCGCTGGACCACCGCGGGCGCCGGGCCCGAGCCGAACGGCGGCCGCCCGGTGAGCATGCAGTACACGGTGGCGGCGAGGCCGTAGACGTCGGTCGTCGGGCCATCCGCTTGCTCGAGGAACGACTCCGGCGCCGCGAATCCCGGCGTCCCGGCGGCATCGCGCGCATCTCCCGCCTTCACGGCCACGCCAACGTCGACGAGCACGGCGCGATCGCGCTCGCGATCGAGGAGGATGTTCGCCGGCTTGACGTCGCGGTGGATCAGGCCGAGCGCGTGCATCGCATCGAGCGCGTCGCCGATCTCGAGAGCGATCTGCGCGACCGCTGCGGTCGGGAACCACTCCTTGCGCTCGAGCGTGGCGCGCACCACCTCGGAGAGCGGCTGGCCCTCGACGAGCTCCATCACGAAGTAAACGTCCTGCGCGTGCTCGCCGAGCGCGTAGACCTGCACGAGGTTCGGATGGTGCAGCGAGGCGAGGATGCCGGCCTCGGCGCGGAACCGCTGCACGAGATCGCGATCGCTCGCGAGGTCGGAGCGCAGCACCTTGATCGCGACCGAGCGGTTGAGGCCGAGATCCTCGCCGCGATAGACGACTCCCATCGCGCCGCGCGAGAGCTCGTGGACCACGCGGTACGTGCCACCGACGATCGTGCCGACCCCGAGGCCACCGGTATCGGCGCCGGACTCGGTCTCGACCGCGCGCTCGTCCGACGCGATGATTCGCACGTCGCCCGGAGGTGCGTTCCGGAGCGCGCCGTAGCAGCGCGACAGCGCGGCCTCGCCGGAGCGCTCGCCCTGCGCGATCTCGCTCGCGACCGAGCGCAGCGACACCGTGATCGAGGTGGTCTCGTCGATCTTGATCGGCTCCTGCTGGAGCTTGTAGATGACCTTCCGCACCACCAGGGCAGCCTGATCGTCGTTCGCGCCGACGAGCAGCACCGCGATCTCGTCGCCGCCGAGCCGGCCGATCGGATCGTTGCCGCGCACCGTGGCCCGGATTCGCGCGGTGACCTGCGCGAGCACCTCGTCGCCGACCTTGTGGCTGTATTCGAGGTTGATCTTGCGCGTCCCGATCACGTCGAACACCGCGAGCGTCAGCTTCTCGCTACGGCGCGCCGCGGCCGCGACCTCGTGCGCCACCGTCTGCTCGAACGCGCCGCGCGTCATCGCGCCGGTCAACGGATCGTGCAGGCTCGACGCCATCAGCCGTTCGCCCTCGGCCACGATCCGGCGGTGGCTGGTCAGCCACGACAGCTCGCGCGTGAGCCGCGCCGCGATCGCCTTGAGATCGGTGCGCTCGGCGGCCGAGAACCGGCGCCCCGAGTCCGCGATGATCGCGACCAGGCCCGCGATCTCGGTGGGACCGGAGCGCAGCGCATCGGCGATCACCGAGCGCGGGTTCGGTCCGCTCGTGATCACCGTGCCGGCGGCGGCCGCGGCGATCCGTGCGGCGGCGGCGACCTGCGTGCGGTACGCGTCGTCGGGGTGTGCGCGCGCAGAGGTCGGTAACATCTGCGCGCCATCGCGCCACCACACGATGCAGTCGTTGGCGGTGAAGCCCTCGGCCACCGCCATCAGTGTCTCGGTCGCGCTGCCGGTGAGATCGACGAGCGAGGTGGCGATCAGACCGCGCGCACGCGCGAGGTCGAAGTCCGGCGACGTGGGATCCGAATGCGCGACCGCATCGATCGCCTCGATCGACGACGGCGTGAGCAGCACGCCCGAGGCGCCGGCCTGCGCGGCCGCCCCGGCGACGCGCGCCGCGTTGCTACCATCGCCGACGATCCAGCGCGGCGGGCCATCCGCAGGCGCCGGGCCGAGATCGCCCGCGACCAGCGGGGCAACGAGGATCGCGGCGCAGTTGTTCGCGGACTCGAGGTCGGCGGCTTTGATCGGGACCAGCGCCACGTTCGCGCTGGCGGCCAGCGGCGTGAGCTCGGTGATCAGTCGACCGGAGGGGTCGAACACCGCCAGGCGCTTCGCAGCCATCGCGACATCTTAGCAGTCAACCTGCACCGCGCGGCCCGGGGGGACCGAACTCTTTCGTCATCGCACTGCTCGCTGAGCGCCGGTCGCGCGTAAAGTATCGACCGGGATGAGCACCATTGCGGTCGTGTCATCGCTCGTCGCCGACGAGGAGTGGGTGTTCCGCGTCGTCGATGGCGCGGTGGTCGTCGTCGATACGGTGGCGCACGCAGATCTCATCGTCGTTGGCGAAGATCGCCTCGACGGCCTCGGCGACCTGCCGGACTCCACGGTCATCGTGGTGATCGGCGATCCTGCGAAGCCGCCGAAGCGTGCCGCGCATGTGGTGACTCGTGCGTGGCCCGATGCGCAGCTGCGGGCGCTTCTGGTCGCGCTCGCATCGCAGGCCCAGCCGCAGGCGCAGTTGCCGATGCCCAGCAGTCCAGGCGAGGCGCAGATCGCGCAACGCGCGATCAACGCGGGACGCAAGCTCGCCGCGGTCACCACGGTGGCGGGCTGCGAGACCGCGATGGTCGAGATCCTCGTCGAATTGCTCGAGGTCGATCGTGCGTACTGCTTGTTCTACGATCCAGAGACGGCGTCGCTGTGGTCCGAGGCGAAGCTGCACGGTCCGGCCGGTGACGATCGCCTCGCCCTCGCAGGGATCGCGGGCTACGTCGCTCGCACCGGGTTGCCCGCCATCGCAACCGCCGTGGGGGACGATCCGCGGTTCGTCGGCGCGATCGACGATCCGAACGGCGATCCCAGCGACCACTTGATCGCCTATCCAGTGCACGGCTCGGATGGCGCGGTGCATGCGGTGATGATCTGTGCGCGGCGCGCGCGTCGGCCACCGATCGGCGAGATCGAGCTCGGCCTCGCGGCGCGGTTCTCCGCGCTCGTCACGCCCGTTCTCGATCAGCTCTCGATCCACGTCCAGGCGCAGACCATCCTCGACGACGCCGCCGGCGATAACGGGCTGTTTCGTCGGCAAGCGCGCGAGGCGCAGGCGATGCCGCGCTGGGGCGACGTCGTCCGCGTTTCGCCGGGGTGGCTCTCCGGGGCCTACTGGATGCTCGTGCTGCTGCTCCTCGGCAGCGGCGTGTTCATTGCACTCGAGCGCGTGTCCACGTACTCCGGCGGCCCGGCGGTTGTTCGCTCCACGGCGCGCACGCCGATCACGGCGCGCACCGCGGGCAACATCGTCACCGTCGCCGTCGCACCGGGCGACTCGACCGAGGTGGGCACCCTGATCGCGCGTCTCGATGATTCGGAGCAGCGCGCGGCGGTGCTGCGGCTCGACCAGGAGTTCGAAACGGGGCTGCGCAACCACATGCTCGATCCGGGTGACGTCGTCGTCGAAGCCGGGCTGCGCAACGTGCGCAACGAGCTCGAGACCGCACGCGGAAGCCTGGAGGAGCGGCTGGTCCGCGCCACCACCGCGGGCGTGGTCGGCGACGTTCGCATCCGCGCCGGCCAGCATATTTCTCCCGGCGACACGGTTGCGTCGGTGTTCGAGAGCTCGCAGGGCCTCGAGGTCATCGCCCTGTTGCCCGGCGAGGATCGGCCGCAGCTCGCACCGGGGATGACGATCCGGCTCGAGCTCACGGGCTATCGGTACGCGTACCAGAGCGTCGTGATCACCAGCGTGTCCTCGGACGTGATCGCGCCTGCAGAAGCGCGCCGTGTACTCGGGACCGAGGTCGCCGAGGGCATGCAACTCCCCGGTTCGGTCGTGGTCGTTCGTGGCACGCTGTCGTCGCCCGAGTTCTCCCTCGACGGCCAGACGTTCCGATACCACGACGGGATGGTCGGTAACGCCGAGGTCCGCGTGCGTTCCGAGCCGGTCCTGTTCGCGCTGATCCCCGGAACGCGGAGATTTCAGTGACCACGAGCCAGCAAGACCGCGTCGCGCCCGACGTCGCCGATGCACTGCGGCGGCTCGGCGGTCGGCGGGGCGGGCGTGTCCCGTACATCCAGCAGCTCGAGGCCGCGGACTGCGGAGCCGCGTGCCTCGCGATGGTCAGCGCGTACCATGGCAGCGCGGTCACGCTCGATCGTGCGCGCGCGGTGGCCGGCGTCAATCAGGGCACGGATGCGCTCGCGATCATCCGGGGCGCCGAGCAACTCGGGCTCCGCGGCCGCGGTGTTCGCGTCGAGCTCGGTGATCTGCGCTACCTCCCGCGCGGCACGATCCTGCACTGGGACTTCAACCACTTCGTGGTGCTCGATCGCGTGCGCCGTCGCACGGTCGAGATCGTCGATCCGGCGTACGGGCGGCGCACGATCCCGATCGAGACGTTCGGCAAGCACTTCACCGGCATCGCGCTCGCGTTCGAGCCGTCCGAGACGTTCGTCGCCACGCCGGTGGGCCACAACAAGGTGTGGCGCTACCTCGCGCAGCTCCTCTCGCATCCCGGCCTGGTCACCCGCGTGATCGTCACATCGATCACCTTGCGCGTCCTCGCGCTGGCGCTGCCGATCCTGACCGCGATGATCGTCGATCGGGTGGTGCCGCGCGGCGACCACGGCCTGTTGTTCGTCGTCGGAGCCGGCGTCGGCGCCGTGCTCGGATTCCAGATGCTGGCCTCGCTCATCCGGGCGCATCTGCTGATCGAGCTGCGCACCAAGCTCGATACGAAGATGACGTTCGGCTTCGTCTCCCATTTGCTGTCGTTGCCCTACGCGTTCTTCACCCGGCGATCCGCGGGCGATCTGCTGCTCCGCGTGTCGTCGAACACGCAGATCCGCGAGCTGCTGACGTCGAGCTTGCTGTCCACGCTGCTCGATGGCGCGCTCGCGATCGGGTACCTGGTGCTGCTGGTGCTGCTCTCACCGGTGCTCGCCGCGCTCACCGCCGGCGCCGGCGCGCTCCAGCTCGGCGTGCTGCTGCTTTCTCGGCACCGTTACGCGCGGCTGGCGGCACAGGATCTCGAGACTCAGGCGCGCGCGCAGTCATACCTCGTGCAGATGCTCGTCGGCATCGAGACGCTGAAGGTCGCCGGCGCCGAGGATCGCGCGCTCGAACAGTGGGCGAACTTGTACGTCGACCAGCTCAACGTCTCGCTGTCCCGCAGTCGGATGACCGCGGTGATCGATTCGCTCAACGGTCTGCTCTCCGCCGCCGCGCCGCTCGCGCTTCTCGGGGCCGGTGCGTTGCTGGTCCTCGACGGCAAGCTCAGCCTCGGCGCGATGCTCGCGACCACCGCGCTCGCGTCCGGGTTCCTCATACCGCTGCAGAGTCTCCTGAGCAGTGCGCTCCAGCTGCAGATGCTCGGCAGCTATGTCGAGCGCATCGACGACGTGCTCGCCGCCGAGCCGGAGCAGCGGAGCGGGGCGATCGCGCCGCCACGCCTGACCGGAGCGATCGAGGTCAGCCACATCTCGTTCCGCTACGGGCCCAACGATCCGTTCGTCGTGCGCGATGTCAGCGTCACGATCGCCCCTGGCTCCACGGTGGCGATCGTCGGCCGCTCGGGCTCGGGCAAGTCGACGCTCGCGGCGTTGCTCCTCGGCCTGCATCGGCCAACCGAGGGAAAGATCCTCTATGACGGCTATGATCTCGCCGAGCTCGACCACAAGCTGCTGCGCCAGCAGCTCGGCATGGTGCCGCAGACGCCGTTCATGTTCGCCGGATCGATCCGCATGAACATCGCACTCTCCGATCCTTCGCTGCCGTTCGACCGCATCGTGTCCGCGGCGAGGCGCGCCGAGATCGATGCCGATATCCGCGCGATGGGTATGGGCTACGAGACGATCGTCGCCGATGGCGGTGCGTCGCTCTCCGGCGGTCAGCGGCAGCGCCTCGCCCTCGCGCGCGCGCTCGTCCACGATCCGGCGGTCCTGCTCCTCGACGAAGCGACCAGCTCGCTCGATGCCACCACCGAGCGCGTACTGATGGAACGGCTGCGCGAGATGCGCGCCACGCGGATCATGATCGCGCACCGCCTGTCGACCATCGTTCGCGCAGATCAGATCATCGTGATGCACGAGGGCAGGATCCTCGAGACCGGCACGCACGAGGAGCTCGTCGCGAAGCAGGGCGCCTACGCGACGCTGTTCACCGACCAGGCGTTCTCCGTCGGCGGCGGAGCGGCGGGATGAGGCTCGCGCTCGTCATCGCGCTGCTCGGCGCATGTGGCTCGGATCCCGCACCGGCGCCAATTCCACCGCCCGCACCTCCGCGCCGGGCCGATGCGGGCACACCTCCGGCCGATGCATCGATCACGAAGTTCGTCGGCGTGCTATCGGCGGCCGAGTCGGTCGACATCACGCCGCGGATCGCCGGCGTCATCGCGAAGGTGGACGTCGGTCCGGGAGACACCGTGAGCGTCGGCCAGGTCGTCGTCGAGATGGATCCGGTGCAAGTCCGCGAGGAGCTGCGTGCCGCGGAGGCTGCGCTCGCCGCCGCGTCGGCCGGATCGCGCCAGGCAGCGATCGATGTCGAGGATGCGCGCCGCAAGCTCGAGCTCGAGACCACCTCGGTCAAGGTCGGTGTCAGCGCCACCTCGGCTGTCGACGAGGCGAAGATCGGGGTCCGCCGCGCCGAGGCCGCGCTCGAGCGCGCGCGATCCAACGCGGCCGCCGAGTCCGCACGTGCACAGACCGCTCGCGATCACCTGACCAGCACATCGCTGCGAGCACCGTTCGCCGGGACCGTCGCGAACCGGTTTCGCGACGCGGGCAATCGCGTGGAGAGCGGCGTCTCGATCCTCCGGATCGTGGGCCACGGCAAGATGCGGCTGCGGTTCGCCGTGCCCCCGAAGCTCCTGGTCCTCGTCCCCGTGGGCGCGGCCGTCACGGCAAGCGTCGATACGGTCGCGCGACCGGTGTCCGCGACCGTGAAGCAAGTGTCGCCGTCGATCGATGCGGCTTCGGGCCTGGTGCTCGTCGAGGCCGAGCTCGAGGGGCAGGGCGAGACAGCGTTGCGCGCGGGGCTCGCCGTCTGGGTCGACGCGCCGAAACCCTAGACTACTGCACGACGTAGGGGAACGTCGCGACCGCGCCGTTGCGCGACGCGGGGAGGCTGAGCGTTCGCGCCGCCCGTGCAACACACGCGGTGATGATCGGATCGACGTCACCAACCGACGCCTCCTGCACGGTGCCCGCGGGGCCGAACACGAGCTTGAGCCGCAGCGTTCCGGTGAACCCCGCGTTGCTCGCGCAGGTCTGTACCTTGTCCTTCAGCGACCGGAACGCCTGCACGATGTCGTCGCGCGTTGGCGCCTCGGGCGTGCTGGCCGCCGACGGCCGTCCACGCGTGAACTTCGCGCAGCACGGGGGCTCGTAGTTATCGATCACGCACGCGACCTCGTCGCAGGCGCCGTCGCCGCCAGCGGTGGGCGCGGGTGGGGTGGTGGTCGGATCGGTCCCTTCTGGACCGTGGAACGCGATCGGGAACACGATCTTCGCGGGGTTCCCATCGGTCGTCTTCGCGAACCGTACGGGGCGAAGGACAATCTCGATACACCGGTCGAGCGCATCGTCGACGCCGCTCGCGTCGATGGTCGTCACCCCGCCGCGCCGGTTGAGCATCATCATGACGCGTACGATGCCGCCGCTCGTGGCGGTGTCCGTGAAGCACCTGGTCAGCTTCGGTTCGGTCGCCCGGACGACCAGCACCACGTTCTCCTTGGCCAGGGCGCCGTCGATCCCCGGCGTGCCAAACATCCCGCTCGTGGGATCCACCGCGTCGGCCTCGGCGCGATCGACCGGCACCGGAGGCACGTCGGGCACCTCGGTCGGCGCGACCGGCGGATCGGCCAGCGGATCAGCGACTGCCGCTGGTTCGGGGCGTGGCTCTGGCTCGACAGGGGCGTTGCGCGCGGCCTCGGCCGCGGCGGCGCGCTGATCCTTGATCACCAGGTAGACGCCAACACCCACGGTGATCGAGACCGCGAGGGAGCCGATCACCCACAGCACGGCGTGACCGCGCTCGCCATTCCTACCCATGTCCCGATAGTACCCCGCGGGCGGATCAGCGCGCGACGCAGGCGCGGCCCGACAGCGTGCCGGTCGTGGCGACCGAGGCGCAGCGGTACGCGCTGCCGCAGCCGGCGTCGTCGATGCACACCGATGCGCAGACCTTCGCCGTGGACGAGCTCGACTTCTTCACGCACAGGTTGCCCTCGCCGCCGCAGACCGTCGCGGACGAGCAGCTCGTGCCGAGCTTGTCGGCGCGCGCGTACGGGTGGCCGTGCGGATCGTTGTCGATGCCGTTGACGCCCATGAACGCCGTCGCGTTCGGCGGCGCGTTCATCGCGCGCAGGATGTCGTCCCACGTCGAGGGCTTGATGTTCTTGGTCTTGTCCTCGCCGATCAGCGGGAACAGGATCTGCTCCATCGACTCGGCGCCCTGCGACGTCCACGTGTACGAGGTCGACGTCACGATATCCATGTCCTTCAGCTCGCCGTTCGGACCATGCTTCTTGGGATTCGCGCGGAAGCCATCGGTGAACCGCGCGTAGGTCTGGCAGCCCTCGATCAGGAAGATCTGATAGCCATCCTTGAGCGCGAGCGTGGGGTACTCGGTGGGAGCGATCGTGCCGAGCGCGTTCGAGCGGAAGTCGGCCGTGAGCAGGCGGCCCGAGACGCCGGCGTGGCCGTTGAACAAGATGACCTCCTTCGTCGCGAGCATGGCGACGAGCTCCGCGCGCAGCTTTGCGCCGTCGGTGGTCGGGTTCGCGACCATGCCGGGGTGCACGAGCTTGACGGTGATGTCGACCGGCTTGCCGTTGTACGTGCCCTTGCGGCTCAGCGGAGCGGAGTCGAGCTTGAGGTCCTTGAACGCGGTCACCGGCGACGCGAAGCCGATGTTCACCAGCTCGTCATAGAGCTGCTCCGCGTTCGCGAGATCCGCGCGCCCGGCGTTGTAGTCCCAGCCGAACTGCGCGCCGACCTCGAGCTTGCCGTCGGCGTAGAGCCGGCCGTAGTCGAGGTACGCGTTCTGCGAGCGCGGTGCCTTCGTGACCGTCATCGCCAGCGACTCGACCGTGGTCGCGGCGACCTTGTTCGGATCCCAGCTGTGGACGTCGTAGCGTCCCGTCCAGCCGCCGGCGACGAGCTCGTCGTTGGTCAGCTTGGCCATCTTGAGGTCGATCTTCTTGCCGCCCGTGGCCGCAGTGCCGGGGAGGACGGTGAGGAACGTGTTCTGGCCGGCGATCGTCGCCTCGAAGTTGAACGTGAAGGTGAGCGCATCGACCGCGGTGACCGACAGCGACTTGACGCTCGAGTTGCGCGCCATCGCGTGGAAGCCGCCGTAGGTCTTGTTCGCGTCTTCGGGCTCCTTGTCCGCCACATAGAGGTTCAAGAACCAGCCGATCTGCACGAGCTTCGCGCTCACGATCTCCTTGGCCTTGTCGAGGCGCTGCGCATCGGTGAGCGAGCGATCGGTCTCGGGGAGCGTCACGGTCGCGTCGGCCTTCGCCAGGTACTCCAGTGCGGCGGGCGAGCGGAAGCTGTCCTCCTTGCCCTCGTCAACGACCTGGTAGTCGGCGTCATCGGCGGGGTCATCGAAGCTCCCGCAGGCGGTGGTCACGAGGAGGGAGGCGGCGAGAATCGTGGAGGTGCGCATCGCGCGCGCGGTCAGTTCGAGATCCATGCCGCGCCAACTCCGCGGCCGCATTGATCCGATCGCCGGCTACCAAGCTAGCCTGGCTCCTCCGCTATTGGTCCGACCGTATGCGTAGCCTGCTACGCACCGGCGCGAGACTACGCAGCTGATTGGCTCTCAACGGATCCACCACGAGCCGATCCCGTTCGTAGTTTCGGCAGGTTGCGCGTTGGTGATCGATGGCACGAGGAATGCTGATTCATTTCACTGTCCCATGACTGATCGTGAAGCAAAGTCCCGCGCCGTGAAGATCCTTGCGAAGTCCATCTACCGTGACCTGGAGGCGCAGGGGTTCGACGAGAAGCAGATCGTCGCGCTCGCAACCGAGCTGATCAGCGAGGTCACCACCAAGATCTCCGTGTCTCGCGGTTCGAGCCCGAAGCTCCCGCAGCAAGTCGCCTAGCGGCCCGACGACTTCGCGCTGTACCGGACGCACTGACCCTGCGTCCGATTTTCCGTTTCGGAGTCTGTCCCTGGTACCACCCCATAAATCGATCTACGGTGCGCCGCATATGGCGAAGGTACGCATCGGCATCAATGGTTTCGGTCGGATCGGTCGCGGCTTCGTGCGCTGCCTCGCGGCGCAGTCGAGCGCGTTCGATCTCGTGCTCATCAACGACCTGACGGACGTCGGCACGCTCGGCCACCTGCTCAAGCACGACTCCGTGCACGGCAAGTATCCGGGCACCGTGGAGGTCAAGGACGGCGGCCTCGTCATCAACGGCGACCACGTGAAGATCAGCGCGCAGAAGGACCCCGCGCAGATCGGCTGGAAGGAGGCCGGCGTCGACATCGTCATCGAATCGACCGGCAAGTTCGTCGACAAGGAAGGCTGCGGGAAGCACCTGACCGGCGGCGCGAAGAAGGTGTTGATCAGCGCACCGGCGAAGAGCCCCGACGTCACGCTGTGCATGGGCATCAACCTCGAGATGTACAAGCCGGCCGAGCACCACATCATCTCGAACGCGTCGTGCACGACGAACTGCCTCGCGCCCGTGGCGAAGGTCCTCAACGAGCAGTTCGGCATCGTCAACGGCATCATGACGACGATCCACAGCTACACGAACGACCAGCAGATCCTCGATCTGCCGCACAAGGATCTCCGCCGCGCCCGCGCCGCGGCGCTCTCGATGATCCCCACCACCACCGGTGCCGCGAAGGCGCTCAAGGAAGTGCTCCCGGCGATGGCCGGCAAGCTCGACGGTATGGCGATCCGCGTTCCCACGCCGAACGTCTCCCTCGTCGACCTCACGGCTCGCCTCGAGAAGGCGGCGACTGCGGAACAGGTCAACGCGGCGTTCCGCGCGGCCGCGGCCGGCCCCCTCAAGGGCATCCTCGCCGTCTCCGACGAGCCGCTCGTCTCGATCGACTACAACGGAGACCTCCACTCGTCGACCGTCGACGCGGCCCTCACCACGGTCAGCGGCGACCTCGTGAAGGTCCTGTCCTGGTACGACAACGAGATGGGCTACTCGCAGCGCCTCCTCGACCTCGCGAAGTTCGTCGCGGAGAAGCTCTAGTCATGGCGCTGCCGGGCGGCATCAAGCACGTCGAGGAATTGCCCGTCGAGGGCAAGCGCGTGTTCGTGCGCGTGGACTTCAACGTTCCGCTCGACAAGAAGACCAAGCAGATCACGGACGATGCGCGCATCACGGCGACGCTCCCCACGCTCAAGCACCTGATCGATCGCGGAGCGCGGATCGTGCTCGGCAGCCACCTCGGTCGCCCCGACGGCCAGGTCAAGCCCGAGCTCTCGCTCGAGCCCGTCGCCGCGCGCCTCGCAGAGCTCCTCAAGATCGATGTCGCGCTCGCCGACGAGCCCGTCGGTGACGGCGCACGCAAGGTCGTCAGCGACCTGCGCGACGGCCAGATCGCGATGCTCGAGAACCTACGGTTCGATCCCGGCGAGGAGGCCAACGACGAGACCTTCGCGCGTACGCTCGCCTCGTACTGCGACATCTACGTCAATGACGCGTTCGGCACCGCGCATCGCGCGCACGCCTCGACCTCCGGCATGGTCAAGTTCGTGGGCGAGAAGGGCGCGGGCTACGTGATGGCCAAGGAGATCGAGTTCCTGTCGCGCCTGCTCGGCGAGGTCGATCGGCCGTACGTCGCCGTGCTCGGCGGCGCCAAGGTCTCCGACAAGATCGAGGTCCTCGACGCACTCCTCGAGCGCGTCAACGGCATCGTGATCGGCGGCGCCATGGCGAACACGTTCCTCGTCGCGCAGGGGAAGTCGCTCGGCAAGTCCAAGGTCGAGACCGACAAGCTGCCGAATGCCCGCAACTTCCTCCGCAAGGCATCGGAGAAGAAGGTCGCGGTTTACCTGCCGACCGACGTCATCGTCGCGACCAGCCTCGATGACTCCGAGGGCAGCAAGCCCGTGTCGGTCGACGCCATCCCCGCCGAGTCGATGGCCCTCGACATCGGGCCCGCATCCGCCGAGGCATTCAAGAAGGTCCTCGGCGCCGCGCGCACGATCTTCTGGAACGGGCCGATGGGCGTGTTCGAGAAGCCGAAGTTCGCCGCGGGTACGTGGGCGATCGCGCGCTCGCTCGCCGACAACAAGCTCGCCCTCACCGTCGTCGGCGGTGGCGACTCGGCCGCGGCGATCGCGCAGGCCGGCCTGGCCGACAAGGTCAGCCACGTGTCGACCGGTGGCGGCGCCTCGCTCGAGTTCGTGCAGGGCCTCGACTTGCCCGGCATCGCCGCGCTGCGTCCCTGAAGCGGCGCGAGCAGCACGAGCACGTAGCCTCATCCGCCGCATAGCGCTCGCTCCGGCCTCGCGGCCACGGTACCGTTGCTAGACGTGAACCTGGTCGACGAGCTGCACGCGGTCGCTGCCGCGCTCACCACCGAGGGCATCGCGTACGCGGTGTGTGGCGGCGTGGCCGTGTCCGCGCACGGGGCACCACGGTCGACGAAGGACATCGACATCGTTGTCGGCCGGGCAGATCTCGCTCGCGGCCTGGAGGCCGTGCGTGCATTGGGCTACGCGTTCCCCGCATTGCCCATGGTGTTCGAGGAAGGCACGCCTCGCGAACGCCACGTCCAGCGGGTCAGCAAGGTGGTTGGCAAGGAGCACTTGCTGCTCGACTTCCTGATCGCCGAGGCGGCGTTTGCGGGCGCGCTTGACGATCGCATCGAGGTGACGCTCCCCGAAGGCCGGCTCTCGCTCGTGTCGCTCACAACACTGCTGCGGTTGAAGCGCCTCGCGGGACGGCCGCAGGACCTGACGGACCTGGAACGGCTCGAGGCGCTCGATGGTACGTGAGCTGGATCCTCGCGACGTCGCAGTGCGGCTCGCCGAGCTGCGCGCGCTCTACGTTCCCGAGACCGTCGTCGCCGCCGCCGAGCGCCTCGCGCGCGAGCGTCCGCCATCGACCGAGTCCTTCGACGAGCGTGTGGCGCAGAACCTCGCCGAGCTGCGCGCGCTGTGTGACCTCACCCGGTATCTCGGCCAGGCGCAGTTCCCGCGCCCGTAGCTCACAACGAGAGGGCGCGGCGGACGCGTGCTTCCTCGTAGCTCTCGACAACGATGTCCTCCCACAGGAAGCGCGGGTACTGGAACGCGAGGGCGCGTCGCACGACGTCGATCGTAGCGTATCGCTTGTCCGACAATGGGGTCGGACCCCATTGTCGGACAGCGGCTACTTCTTGACGTTGTCCCAGGCGCGGCGGACGGCGCTCTTGACCTCGTCCCAGGTCTGGCCGCTCTTGAGCTGCGACCACTCCTCGCGCAGCTTGGACTCGACGCGGTCGTTCCAGCCCTCGCCGCCGTGCTGCGTCTGGGCGCCGACGCCGTAGCGATAGCTCGGCTCGACGTCGTCCCACGTCTCGGTCTTCGTCGACGAATTCGGCGCGTTGCCCGGCGGGAGAGGCTGCGTACCCGCGGCCTGCTTCACGGTGTCGCCGGCGCTCTGGTCGAGCTCGTGGCCTTTGCTCGACACGTCGGCCTTCGTCTGCTCCCAGTCGCGCTTGAGCGCGCCCTTGATGCGGTCCCACGTGCCCTCATGATTCTCGTTCCACCAGCTTGGCTTGTTCATCGCGGCGTTGGTTTGCATGCCGTGCGCCATGGTCTCGCATGCTCGTACGCAGACTTGGCGCGTGCGACGAGCGCGCTGTGGTCGCGCTGTGCGCCCAGGGATCAATTGGCGTCGTTGATGCCGAAGAAGCCGCGGATCTTCCCGAGCAGATCCTGCTTCGCGGTG
The DNA here is from genome assembly GCA_038206055.1 of Haliangiales bacterium. GTDB lineage: Bacteria > Myxococcota_A > Polyangia > Haliangiales > Haliangiaceae > JABFXX01. The sequence goes on along the minus strand of JBBRBG010000129.1, from coordinate 4,660 downwards.
CTCATGCGAGTGCGGCGCTGATCGTCACGCTCGTCGCGCACGGCGGTGAGCGCGCTTCGGCGCTGCACGAGGACCTCGGCGATCTGATCGGCGATCCCGGGAGTCTCGCGGAGGATGTGCTGGAACGCGGCCTTGGTCACGCGATAGGTCACGAGGTCGGTCGAGGCGACCACGGTGGCGGTCCGTGCCTCGCCGGTCATCAGCGACATCTCGCCGAAGAACTGGCCGGCGCGCAGCGTGGCGACCTCGCGCGCCTCACGGCCGCTCCCGATGCGCACGGTCGCCTCGCCGGAGACGAGCATGTACAGGCCGTCGTCCTTGTCGCCTTCCTTGGTGACGGATTCGCCGGCGGCGAACGGCGCGTACGCGAGCTGACCCGCGAGGTGCTGCCTGAGATCTTCGGGCAGGCCGCGGAACAGATCCACCGAGGCCAGCGCGGCGAACCGCTCCTGCATGTCCTCGCTCGCCTTGCGCTGGTCGCGCTCCGCAGTCTCGTGGGTGAGGAACACGGTGGAAGCGGGGATCGAGAGCGGGATGCCCGCGCGGCGCAGCGCGTACCAGGCGCGTACGCGCACCGCCGAGTCGGTGCGGTCGTCGACGTTGAGGTCGGTCAGCCAGTAGCGGATCGCGTAGACGCCGAAGCTATCGCGGACGCCGAAGAACAGCACGTTCGGCTGCGGCTCGGTCGCCGTGTCGCGCACCGGATCGGCGCGCAGCGCGGTCTCGACGGCGGTGATCACGTCGGTCGGCGGGGTCCGGAAATCGACGAAGAACTCGAGGTGGCGGCGCAGTTGCTGCGCCTCGCCGATGCGCTGACCGAGGATCATCACCTGGCTCTTCACGAGGGCGCCGTTGGGAATGATCACGGTCTCCCAGTTGCGCGTCTCGATGGCGGTGTAGCGCCAGCGGATCTCCGTGACCCGGCCGGTGGGCATGCCGGTGCCGAGCGTGATCCAGTCGCCGACCTTGACGCTCTTGTCGAGCTGCAGCGATAGCCCGCCCATCACGTTGCCGAGCGTGTCTTGCAGCGAGAAGCCGATCACCGCGGTGAGCACGGCCGAGGTGGTGATCAGGCCCGCGATCGAGAACCCCGCGTGCTTCCCGACGACGATGAACACCACGAGCACGCCGACCGCGGTGATCAGATCGATCATGATCCGTGGCAGCGTGAAGCCGACGCGCGGCAGGAGCGCACGGAACGCGGCCGTGATGCCGAGGTTCACGATCAGCAGCAGCTCGAACGCGAGCGCCGAGACCTCGGCGATGTGCGACTCGTAGCCGCCGCCCTCCTGGATCGCCGCGATCAGGATCGAGACCAGGTGACCGAGGAGCAGCGTGGTCGCCGCACGCATGTGATAGCGCTCGACCCCCTTCGCGCGCGCGACGAGCACGCGCACGATCAGGAACGCGAGGACGATGAACGGCGTGCGCGCGTCCCAACCTTGCGCGACGAGCGCGGACCAGAACCCCACGTGGCGATTCTACGTCACTTCTTGCCGGTCCACTTCTGGTCGGCCTCGCGCGTCGCGGCCCAGCCCGCCTTGGTGGACAGCAGCGTCTCGATCAACGCGGCGGCGGCCTTGTCGTGCGCCTTGCACGCCGCGCGGCCGGAGAGCGCGCCGAGCGGGAGCGCAGCTTTTGCGGCGTCGGGCTTCCAGCGCAGCGCGCCGTCCTCGGTCTCGGTCACGCTATAGGCGGCCGCGCCGTACGCCGTCTGGGCGCCGGTGATCTTGACGTCATACGCGCGCGGCGCGCTGGAGGTCACCGTGATCGCGCCCGGCGGGACGCCGTCGACGGCATCGCTCGCGATCGTACCGCGCGGCTGATCGCGCAGCTTTTTCGCGATGACCGTGGTGCCGGACTTGATCGTCCACGCATCCATGTCGGCCGAGGCCGACAACGCGTAGGTGACCTTGCCGTCGGTCGTCGCGAGGCCGAGCTTGATCTGCAGCGCCGGCGCCGCGATCACGAGGGCGGCGAACCAGCGCGCTCCCTCATCGGTGGACGTCCCCATCACCTTGCCCAGCGGGACCACGGGCTTGCCGGGGTTGACGAGCGTGATGTCGCCCGCGTCCGCCACCTCGATCGTCCACGGCAGCGGCGCGATCTGATACTTCCGGCCCTTTCGATCGACGCCGGTCCAGGCGAACTTCTGACCGTCGATCACGACATCGTTCGCGGTGACGCCGCCGATCGGTCCGCACGGTCCCTCGAGCGTGCCGTTCGGCGCGAGCGCCAGCATCGGATCACCGGCGGGCGAGGTCCAGTGCAGCTCCGCGGCGGTCACCGGTGCCGCCGAGCCTGCGCTCGATCCAGCCGAGCCAGCAGGCTTTCGCGGCGCTTCCTTCGGGGTTTCCTTCACCGGATCCGCCGGGGGCTCCTGTGCTTTCTTCGAGCCACAGGCAGCGGCGAGCACGAGTGCGACGACGGCGGCGCGATTCACGCCCGTATCATCGCTCAACTGGCGTTCATGCGCCCACGCACGGAGCCCGGGGACAGCTGATCGGCACGTACAAGCGCGGATCGCCGCGGTAGGATCGGGACATGTGGCGGTTCGTGGTCCTGTGTGCAGCGGCCCAGGGGTGCTACGCACCGTCGCCACCGACCGGCGCCGCGTGCTCGCCGAACGGCTCGTGTCCGCGCGGCCTCGAGTGCGCACCGGCGACGTTGACCTGCGAGCTCACCGGCGGGGCCGCGCCGGATGCCGCGCGCGATGCAGCTCTCGACGTCCCTCCCTGCATGCCCGCCGCGCCAGGCGTTTTGATGTTCGCGTCGACCGGCGCGATCAAGAAGTTCACCGTTCCCACCTGCGGCCCGATCACGATCGAAGCGTGGGGAGCGCAGGGCGGGGCGGGGTTCGCGACGCACGTCGGCGGCAAGGGCGCGCACGTCGTTGGCACGTTCACGCTTCCCGTCGACACGATGCTGTCGATCCTCGTCGGCGGCGAGGGTCGCGCAGGGAGTGATGCCACCAGCCAGCGCTCCGGCACCGGCGGCGGCGGAACGTTCATCGTGCAGGACGCGAACACGCCGCTCGTGATCGCAGGTGGTGGCGGTGGTGGCGTCGGCGGAAACTTCTCCACGGCCGATGGTGGCCCTGGCCAAGCCGGCACCGCGGGCCAGGACGGCGACGGCAACTCGTCGATGGGCACCGGTGGGATGGACGGCAACGGCGGCACGACCTATCAGATCGCGAACCCCGGCGTGGGCGCCTATCATCAGGCCACCGCCGGTGCGGGGCTGCTCACCGATGGGATGGGCGCGTCGAACGGCGGCGCGAACTTCGGAACGCCGAACCTGCCGCCGAAGGCGTTCGTCCGCGGCGGCGATGGCGGCATCGCCGGCAGCCAGGGTCGCGCCGGCGGCTTCGGCGGCGGCGGCAGCGGCGGCTTCACCGGCGGCGGTGGCGGTGGGTACTCCGGCGGTGGTAACTCCGGCGGCGGGGTGAGCACCCACGGCGGCGGCGGCGGCGGTTCGTTCACCGCCGGCGCGAGCCCGATCACCGAAGCCGGCATCAACGCCGGCAACGGTCAGGCGATCATCCGCTGGTAGCGGGCGATCAACTTCCTCAGTTCTCTACAAACGCCTTGAGGCGCTTCGACCGCGACGGGTGCCGCAGCTTGCGCAGCGCCTTCGCCTCGATCTGGCGGATGCGCTCGCGGGTCACCTCGAAGTCCTGGCCCACTTCCTCGAGAGTGTGATCGGACTTCTCGCCGATGCCAAAGCGCATGCGGAGGACCTTCTCCTCGCGCGGCGTCAGCGTGGCGAGCACCTTCCGGGTCTGGTCCGCGAGGTTCACGCTGATCACGCTCTCGCTGGGCGAGATGATCGACTTGTCCTCGATGAAGTCGCCGAGGTGCGAATCCTCTTCCTCGCCGATCGGGGTCTCGAGAGAGATCGGCTCCTTCGCGATCTTCAAGACCTTGCGGACCTTGTCGAGCGGCAGCTCCATGCGCTCCGCGATCTCCTCCGGGGTCGGCTCGCGGCCGAGCTCCTGGACGAGGTAGCGCGTGGTGCGCACGAGCTTGTTGATCGTCTCGATCATATGGACCGGGATGCGGATCGTGCGCGCCTGGTCGGCGATCGCACGCGTGATCGCCTGGCGGATCCACCACGTCGCGTAGGTCGAGAACTTGTAGCCGCGCTTGTACTCGAACTTATCGACCGCCTTCATCAGGCCGATGTTGCCCTCCTGGATCAGGTCCAGGAACTGGAGGCCGCGGTTCGTGTACTTCTTCGCGATCGAGACGACGAGGCGGAGGTTGGCCTCGACCAGCTCGCTCTTCGCGCGGTCGGCCATCCGCTCGCCCTCGTGGAGGTCGCGGAACGTGGAGCGCAGCTCGGGCGCGGTGCCGCGGGCCTCCTCCTCGATGATGGCGACCTTGCGCATCGCCTGCTTGATCTGCTCCTCCATCTCCTCGTAGTCGGCGACCGTCATCATGGTCTTCTTGCCGACCGCACGAGCGCGCTGCGGGCTCGCGCGCATCTCGCGGAGCGTCTTCCTGATCTCGTTCGCCGGGGTGCCGGCCTTGCGCTCGCACTCGCGGACCTCGGTCTCCGCCTTGTCGAGCTTGATGATGATGTTCTTGAGCTGCGCGACGATGCGATCGACCGTGGGCTTGTTGAGACGGAGGTCCGAGAGCTCCTCGAACATCTGAGC
>JBBRBG010000128.1:0-26660 GCA_038206055.1 Haliangiales bacterium | reverse complement strand
ATCAGCGAGCGCAGCACCGTGGCGGGACGGCTCGGACGATCGATCGGCTTGCGCGCCAGCGGTCCGCCGAGGACATCGTCGAGGCGCGAGGGCAGGCCGGCGCGCAGCGTTGCCAGCTTCGGGATCGGCATCGACTCGATGTTCTTCGCGATGTCCTCGGCATCGTCTCCGGGGAACAGCTTCGTGCCGGTGAACAGCTCGAAGATCACGCTCGCGGCGCTGAACAGATCGCTGCGCGTGTCGAGCGTGTCGCCGCGCGCTTGCTCGGGCGACATGTAGCGCCACTTGCCCATCACCTTGCGCGGCCCGGCGGAGCCGGCGCGGTGCGGTTGAGCGGCGACCGCGATGCCGAAGTCGGCGATCTTCACCTCGCCGGCGCGCGAGACGAGGATGTTCGACGGCGAGACATCGCGGTGCACGACGTTGTGCCCGTGCGCGAAGTCGAGGGCGCGGATGATCTCGATCGCGATGTGGAACGCCGCCGGCAGCGGGACCTGACGGCCTTCGTCCTTGAACTTGCGGAGCATCGCGGCGAGGTCGAGCCCGTCGACGTACTCCATCGCGATGAACAGGGATTCGCCGATCCGGCCGAAGTCGAGGACCTGGACGATGTTCGCGTGCGACAGCCGCACGGCGACCTTCGCCTCGGCGATGAACCGCGCGGCGAACTCGGGGTCGCTCGCGAGCTCGGGGAGGATCCGCTTGATCGCGATGGTCTTTTCGAAGCCGTGGGCGCCGTAGGCCTTCGCGAGAAACACCTCGGCCATGCCGCCGACCGCGATGCGGTCGAGCACGTCATACCGCTCGAGGCTTTTCTGGACCGGTTCTTCCATGGCTAGCTGGCGGCGTGTCCCAAGGCACACCGGCCCCACAGGACCGTGACGGGCATGGGACGAACCCGCAAGGTGCCCTATACTAAGGGAATGTCGCCCGTCATGGCGGCCCGTTGGGCGTTCGTCTGCGCGCTGGTCACCCTCGGGGTGGGACCGGTGTTCGCGAAGCAGCGCCCGGTCGCTGTGGTCAACCTCGATCTCTCCGACGAATCGAAGGCGCGGGACCTGGCCGGTCAAGTGATCGCCGAGCTCGATCGCCACCCCGATCTGCGGTCGCTCGTCGATCCCACCGACGCGGCGGCGCTCAAGGACCGCATCGAGGATCCCGACAAGGCCGGCCTCGACGCGGCGCTCCAGTTCAAGACGCAAGCCGAGGCCGAGCTCGAGCAGTTCAACAACGATCGAGCGCGCACGTTCACCGAGCTGGGTCGCAAGGCGTTGCTCACCGTGCAGCCGTTCTCGGCGGTGCGGCTCTACGCCGACCTGGCGTTCCTCGAGGGGCTCGCGTACCTCGCCGACGCCCGGTCGTCCGACGCCGAGGCCGCCTTCGTGCAATGCGCCCGCCTCGATCCTGCGCGCACGCTGGATCCCGCGCGGTTTCTCCCGCAGGTGGTCAGCGCCTACGCGAAGGCGAAGAGCCTGGTCGCCGCGCCGGGCTTCATCACGATCGAAGGTAACGGCCGGGTGTGGATCGACGGCACCGAGGTTGGCCAGGCGCCGGGTGGCTTCTCGTCGGCGGCAGGCCGCCACGTGGTGTGGCTGACGGGTGGCGAGCGCAACGTCGCCGGCGCGTGGACGGTGGTCACCGCGGCGCAACAGGCGAAGGTCGCGATCGCGAACGAAGCCGGAACGATCTCCGGGCGCCGCCTCGCGGTGCAGCGTGCGCGGATCTCGCTCGCACGGGCGGCGGATGCGACCGCCAAGGCGGGTGCCATGACCGCGCTCGCGAAGCTGGTCGGCGTCGAGGACGCGGTGCTGCTGCAAGTCTCCGGCGACAAGGTGATCGTCCAGACCTGGCGCTCGGGCAACGTCGAACGCTCGCCCGGATTCTCGGCGCTGCGCGAACGCACCGCCAAGGACAAGCCGATCGACCTGTTGACGCCCCTCGCGCCGCCGAAGCAGAAGGTCGATCCAGATGACGGGCCCGTCGTGAAGCCGAAGCCGATCATCGTCGCGAAGAAGTGGTACCAGCGCCGCCCCGTGCAGGCGGGCATCGTGGTCGGCGTGCTGGGCGCGATCGTTGGCGGTTACCTCATCGCGACGGGTGGCGCCGGCTCGCTGTTGTGGAACGACAATCCACAGTTCGAAACCCCGATGACAGGAAGCAAGTGAGGGCGCTCCTCGTTGCCACGGTGCTGCTCGCTGCGTGCGATCCGCCGAGCCCCCTCATCGTCTACCGGCTGGACGATACGAGCGTGGGCCAGTGTCCATCGACGGAGTGCTCCCAGGTCACGGTGTCGTGCCGTACGTGGATGAGCATCCGGATCATCGATCCAGCGCATCCGCTGACGCCGTACCTCACGCAGTGCGACGAGGTCCCGATGCGGACCGCGAACGACCTCTGCGCGATCGCAGGCATCAACCTCAAGGACCCGACGCTCCCCGTGCGTGACCTCGAGGTCCAGGTCGCGGTGTTTCCGGAGAGCATGATCACGAAGGATTCGTCAGGCGCCTGGGTGTGCCCGTCGACAACGCAATACGACGCCTCGACCGGGTTCCCGATCGCGTCCGATCAGACGCCGGCGATCGGCGGGCGCGGCTTCTATCACTCGGGTGACGACACCGTCGTCGTCAACCTCGGGTGCTCGGACCTGGCGCCGATCCAGGCGTGCGGCAGCGTCGGTGCGGTGCCGGTGCTCGCCGAGGTCGACGACTTCGACTCGAAGCTCGTGTTCACCGGTCCGATGACCGTCTCGGTCGGCGAGCCTGCGAGCACGGATCCGTTTCACGTGCTGGGCCCGTCGCAGCTGACGTCGCTGACGTTCGATCCGTCGCCGACGGTGAAGAAGTGGAAGGGCCAGGTCTCCCACCTGCCGGCGAGCTTCGCGTGCCTCGCCGTCCTCGACGATGCGCCGCAGAGCACGACCTCGGTCGCCTGTTACGACCCCCTTCCCGCCAACGGGCAGCACCTGGACTGGCCCTTCCCCGGCCTCGATGCCACCCACTCGAGCACCGGCGTCCGGCTGTCGAAGGCGGCGCTCGACCAGATGCTCACGGCGATCGGGGCCGGGACCTTCCCCGTCCACGGCATGACGATCGGAATTGTCCTCGACGAGACCGGCGCTCCGCTCGCGAACCAGCTGGTCAGCGCGAGCATGCCCGCGTCGATCAGCTACTTGTCGGACAACCGGATGGCGATCGATCTCGGCACACGGACCACGGCGAGCGGTGTGTTCGTCTCGCTCGATGCGCCTTTCGGCACCACGTTCGCGGTCGGCGGCGGTACGCCACAGCAGCCAATGATCACACGCGTCGGCGGCCGCATCGACGGCAAGGTCACCATCGTCGTCCTCAAGTTCACCGGCGGCTCGGGCACCTGAGCCGATCCGCAGGAGATGGGGTAGGGTGCGTCCGTGGCGAGCGCCCCCGTGAACAAGACCTGGTACCGGATCGCCGTCGGCCGCGAAGGCCAGCCGGCGGTGCTGCTCGCCGCCCAGGGCGAGCATCTCGGCATCGCGCTCGCGGCCGCAGAACACCACGTCGGATCCGGCGCACGCGCGCTCGCGGTCGAGGTCGCGCCCGGCAACGAGGTTCCGCTCGGCGAATCGGTCGGCAAGCATCACGTGGTCGAGCTCGGCGCGTCCGACGAGGTCTTCGGCTTCGCGTGGCCGCCGGGCGTGCTGCCGCAGCTCGGCCACACGCAGCGGATCGCCCTGGCGCGGGCGGGCTTCGCCGAGTATCCCGAGCCGAAGCTGTTCATTGTCGAGGCGCAAGTCGCGGGCGACAAGCTGATCGATACGTTCCTCGGGATGATCGAGCGGCTCCCCACCGCCGATAACCTCGAGATCCGCGTGCTCGATCACTTCGAGGATCGCGGCCAGACCGATGTGTGGCTGACGTCCCGGGTCAACGCGAAGAAGATCCTCTCGTTCCTCGATGACCACGACGACGAGCTGATCACGAACGGTCACGTTCAGATCTCGATCTACATCCGCAAGCACAAGGCGACCCTGCGCCTGACCGAGCACAAGGCGGTGGTGTGGATCGCCGAGGAACGCGAGCTCGCCGCCGACGTCGCGCGCTGGTTCAAGGAGCTCGCGGTGCCGCGTATCGACAAGCTCGAGAGGATCACGAGCGTCCCGCACTTCCACTTCCGCGGCGCGAAGAGCAAGGACCGCAAGAAGCTCGCCGAGGAGCTGTTCCGCCAGCGCCTGCGCCGCGTCGATACGCTCAAGACCGCCGTGACCGCGACGGCGCCTTGATGCGCGACACCGACGGGTGATCGCGCCACCAGAACCGGTACGGCCGGGTCGCCCACGCGCCCGCGTAGTCAACACCGATCCGCGGTCCCGTCGCGATCGCGGGTGGTGACTCCGGCGCCGCGGCAACGAACAGCGCTCCGCGCGCGAGGTCGCGGCGATCGTGCGATCGATCGAGCAACAGGGCGGTCGTGACCTTGCCGGGCCCCCGGCCGATCGCCGGATCCTCCGGCAACCCCGCGAGCGGGGCGATCGCCCGGATCAGCACGGCCTGTCCGGAGCCGTCGGCACCGGTGACGATGTTGAACATCTGGTGGATGCCGTAGCAGAGGTAGACGTACGCGACGCCGCCCGGCCCGAACATGACGCTGGTCCGCGCCGTCGAGCCGAACCGCGCGTGGCTCGCGAGGTCCTTCGGTCCGAGATAGGCCTCGGTCTCCACGATGGTTCCCGCGCGGCGCCGGTGCACGAGCACGCAGCCAATCAGCTCGCGCGCCACGACGAGCGCATCGCGATGGAACCACGCGGCGGGGAGGCGCGCGTCGCGCAGGGAGGTCAGGCCGGCGGCGGAGATGGCGACGACCCTAGCAGGTGCGCGCGATCGAGCCCGGCCAGCACGTCGCCGACGCGCCCATCGACCGCCAACCTCTCGAGCAGCGCCCGCGTGCATGCGTGATAGGCGTCCGGCGCGAGCTTGCCCTGCAGCAGGCGAAACCGCAGGAACACGAGCGCGGTCTGCGCGACATCGGCGAGGCAGTAGCTCTCGATCGCCGCGAGCTGACCCGCGCGAAACAGACCCTCGACCTGCGAGCCGTCGACCCCGATCTTGCCGGGCAAGCCGACCAGGCGCGCGATCGCATCGAGGCTCGAGGACCGGGTCGCACCGTGATCTGCGAGCCAGTCGCAGAGGTCGAGGTGGCCCTGCTCGCTGTACCGATAGCGGGTGCCCGCGTCGCGGTAGTACCAGCCCATCGGAACGCCGTGACACAGGGCACGCAGCGCGAGCACCGGCAGGTCGAAGCTGCGGCCGTTGAACGTCACCAGCACCGGGCGGTGCGTGCCGATGAAAGCCGACACCTCGGCCAGCAGGGCCCGCTCACGCTCGTCCGGGCTGCTCCCGGCGCCGGGATCGCCGAAAACGTTCATCCGGCGGAGCGCGTAACCATGATCTAGCCACAGACATCCGACCACGACGATGCGGTGTGCCCACAGCGGTGGAAACGGGGACGCCCCGTGATCTCCCTCGGGGCGCTGCCAGCGCTGATCGTCAGGAATCGTCTCGATATCGAGAACCAGGTACTCGGCGCTCGGCGTCCGTGCCACGCAGGCACGCTAGGCCGCGGGTGTGACATCGCCCTCGCGATCCGACCCGGTTGGCGAGTCGTAGTCAGGGGAAACCCTCGCCAGCCGGTCGGGGGTTGGCAATAATGCTGGAGATGCCTTTCGTTCGCCGTGCCGCGGCGCTTGTTGTCGCCTTGACCGCCGTGGGTGCTCCCGCGCTGGCCGAAGACAAACGCTGCGTCCACGTGGACTACAAGCCGGTGGCCCGACCCGACCTGTCGCCGGGCAAGAACCAGCCCGCGCAGATGGTCGTGTGGCTCGAGGACGCGAGCGGCGCGTTCGTCGACACCATCTACATCACAGCGGAGACCGGCACCTATGGCCTCGGCAATCGTCCTGGCCGCGTCGACTTCAACTCCGGCCCGTTCTGGCCGTACGGCCGCCGCATCACGACCTTCCCGGTGTGGGCGCACCGCAAGCACCTCTACGGCTCGGGCGATCTGCTCGAGTTCCCCCTCGTCGCGTTCCAGAACACCGACGACGACAACCTGAGCCACCCGTTCAACCAGAGCTCGAAGGAGCAGCACTACTGCCGTCCGATGATGACGGGCGAGTCGGCCTGGGATGCGCTGACATGCGCGTCGCCGAACGGCGTGTTCACCGACAAGGGAATCATGACCGGCGGCGTCAGCCTGTATCCGCCCCGGCAGGACGCGAAGCGCGTCGCGATGAACGATAGCGAGAGCGTGGACATGTACCCCGCGCTCAACCCGTTCGACGCCGTCTCGCAGGCCACGCCGCCGAACGGCACGGCGGCGCAGTTCTCGTGGCCGATCCCGGCCGCGCTGCCCGCGGGCAACTACATGATGTGGGTCGAGATCGCGAAGGAGTTCGACCACAACTCCACGTACACGACCGACGTTCGTCCCGGGCCGTCGATGATCCCGTGGAAGGAGTATGGCGAAGCGTACCGTGGCCAGCCTTCGGTGCTCTACAAGCTCGCGTTCTCCGTCGGTGCCACCGCGAGCACCGGCACCGCGCTGGACTACGTCGGTTACGGCGATCCCGATGGCCTCGACGGCAACATTCGCATCCCCGACAACACGATCAGCACGACGATGCCGGGCTCCGGTGCGCAGCGCCTCGAGGTGATCACCGAAGGCGGCACCTCGTTCCGGGTGCGCGCCGTGGCGAGCCCGCAGACCGCGTCGGTGATCCCCGATGCCGTCAAGCACCTCGAGGCGATCACCGAGTCGAGTCGGGGCGCGACGATCAAGTTCCTCTCCCCCATCGAGGATTCCGAGCACGGCAAGGTCAAGGGCTACGACGTGCGGTACCTCGCCGGCGCGGACTCGATCACCGACGCCACGTTCGACCAGGCGACCGATCCGCACCTGTTCATCGAGGTCGGTAACCCCGGCACGATGCACTCGTTCGAGCTCGATCGGCTGCTGCCCGATACGGACTACACCGTCGCGATCCGCCCCTATGACGACTGCCGCAACACCGGCCCGGTCCAGGTGCTCTCCTTCCGCACGCCCGAGCGCACCGTCGGCGAGGTCGACGCTTGCTTCATCGCGACCGCGGCCTACGGCTCGGTGCTCGCGCAGGACGTCGACATGCTGCGCCACTTCCGCGATGCGGTGCTGAAGCGCACCGTGCTCGGCGAGCTCGCCGTCGAGACCTACTACACCTTCGGCCCGCCGGTCGCCGGGATGGTCGGCGAGTCCGAATTGCTCCGGTGGACGGCGCGCACCGTGCTCGATCCCATCGTCACGTGGGCGCGCTCACTTCATTTCTAGGCGAACTCGGGGATACTCATCTTACATGCGTTGTAGGTCCCTCGTAGCCGGTCTCGCGGTGACGCTCACGGGCAGTGCGCGCGTCGCATCCGCCGGCGGGGAGTGCCGCGTGCTCGACGTCGACTACATGCCGGCGGAGGGCGCGAACGCCGACGTCTCGCTGCGCAAGCCGCTGTCGATCGTCGCGTGGCTCGAGACGCCGACCGGAGCGTTCGTCGACACCGTGTTCATCACGCAGCAGGTCGGCATCTACGGCCTCGGCAATCGCCCCGGCCGGTTCGACTTCAACAGCGGTCCCGACTGGCCCTACGGCCGGCGGATCTCCACGTTCCCCGTCTGGGCGCATCGCCACGGTCTCGACTGGGCCGAGATCGTGTTCCAGGACGGCAACGATAGCGGCCTGTCGCACGGTAGCCAGTTCTCCTCGAAGGAGAAGCACTACTTCCGCCCGCTCATGCGCAGCGAACCTGGCTGGGACGCAGAGACTCACGCGTCGTCGTTCGGGCCGTACACGGACAAGGGCAAGTTCGGCACGAACAAGAGCCTCTACCCGCCGCGGCAGGACGTCCTCAAGGCCAGCGAGGACGCGCCCTCCGTCGCCATGTACGACCAGCTCGATCCGTTCGATGCGGTCTCGCAGGCCTCGCCCGAGGACGGCACGGTGTCGAGGATCTCGTGGTCGGCACCGAAGGATCTGCCGACGGGAAACTACGTGCTGTGGATGGAGGTCTCGCGCGAGTTCGATCAGAACGCGGACTACTCCGTCGCGCGCTATCCGTCGCCGCACCCGATCCCGTACGAGGAGTACGGCTTGCCGTACCGCGGTCAGCCGTCCGTGCTCTTCAAGGTGCCGGTCACGATGGGCAACTCGATGTCGAGCTCCACCTCCGACGCGTACGTGGGCTACGGAGATCCGGACGGCATCGACGGCAACGTCCGCGCGCCCGACACCACCATCACCTCCGACGTCCCCGGCTCCGGTGCGCAGCGCCTCGCGCTTCTCCCGGGCGAGGACTATCGCGTCAAGGTCACCGCCGGTCCCGATCCTGATTCGCTCGCGCCCTCGGCCACCGGTGACATCGCGAGCGCCACCACGAGCAGCACCGCGATCGTCTCGTTCGTCGCGCCCGGCGACGACGACCGCATGGGCACGGTGAAGGGCTACGAGATCCGTTACCTCGTCGGCCAGGACGTCACCGAGGAGAACTTCGATAGCGCGATCGAGATGCGCCCCTCGTTCACCATCGCCCCGGGCGGTTCGCTGCAGACCATCACGTTCGACAAGCTGCTGCCCGAGACCACGTACTCGATCGGCATCCGCGCGTTCGACAACTGCTCGAACACCGGCCCGCTCACCGTCATCGCTGCCACCACGCTGCCGCGCACCGTCGGCGAGGTCGATGCCTGTTTCATCGCCACCGCCGCCTATGGCTCGCTGCTCGCGAACGACGTCGAGATGCTGCGCCGGTTCCGGGACCTCGCGCTGAAGCACAGCGTGCTCGGCGAGCTCGCGGTCGAGACCTACTACACGTTCGGCCCGGCGGCGGCCCGCGTGATCGGCGAGAGCGAGCTGTTGCGCTGGACCGCGCGCGAGGTGCTCGCGCCGATCGTCACGCGCGTGAAGACCTGGACGTTCTAGGTCATTCCGCCGGAACGGCGACCGTGCCGGTGAGCTTGACGGCCACGGTGTCGATCGTCGCGCCACACGTTCGGCGCAGCGAGATCGCGCCGTCGAGCTCGAGTGCGAAGCCGGCCTTGTCGGTGCCGTTGCCGCACACCCCGGCGGCGCCGCCGGTGCCGGTGGGCGGTCGCGAGGAGTCGAGCGAGTAGGTGCACGCCCCCGACGAGCCGTGGAGGTCGATGATGCGGATGTCAGCGGTCGAGACGGTGGTGCCGAGCGAGCGGCCACCCTGGACGAGGAGATCCGGGCGCGGCACGCACAGCGTGATCAGGCCGGTACCGTCGGTCTGCGCGCCCTCGATCGAGACGGCCACGACGCCGGCAGGTGCGCTGGTATCGGGGCAGTCGTTGCCCGCGCGCGAGGTCATGTTGCCGTAGGTCAGCGTGACGTCGATGCTGCCGGCGACGAGGCCCACCTTCGGCGCATCGCCGGGGCCGCATGCGTCATCGCTGCAACCGCTCGCGAGGCTAATAACCGAGAGGAACAGTGAGCGAGAGTTGAGCGATGATCGCATTTCCGAACCGGTTTCCTTGGGCGACGTAGGACAGGATGCCCTCGAACCGGGCTCCTGACCAGCGACCTTCGAGACCGAACGCCTCGGCGAGAATGCCGAGCTTTGCCTCGAAGGTGTGGTTCGTGAAGTCGCTGAGCTTGACGTCGTCGGAGAGGTAGGGCGACACGGTCGGATCGATCGACACGTAGCGGTCGCGGTAGAAGAACGCCGCGTCCTGCGAGTAGTACCGGTAGGCGAACGAGGCATCGGCGGAGTAGCCGACCTGCTGGACGATCCGGATCTCGGGGGTGTGCGCGTGGACCTTCCAGTTGTCCCGGTAGTAGCGGTACGCGGCGATCAGCGTGGTCTGCGTCAGGGGGATGAAGTAGCGGACCGAGGCGGCGACCGCGGTGCGCGTGCGCGAGGTGGGGTGGCGCTCCGGCGCGGTGCCGTCGTCGGCGAGCGCCATGCGGTACGGGTTCGATTGGTAGCCGTTCGCGCGCGACACATCATAGGTCGCGCCGACGACGACATTCTTGCCGAGGATCTGGCTGCCCGAGGCGAACAGCGAGTACGCGGTGAGATTGCACTCGGTCTTCGGGTCGCCCGGCTTGCACTCGAGGGTGGGGACCGAGAGGCCCTGCGCGGCGGCGGCGCTGATCGTGTCCTTCGACACGCCGACGCCGAGGCCGAGGGTCGCGTTCTTCTGGGCGAGGTCGACCTCGCCGCGGGCGCCGACGTAGAGGGATTTGTAGTCGGACTCCGTGGAGTACTTGCCGTCGGCGCCGACGCGGAAGTTGCCGATCTCGTGAGTGTAGCCGGCACCCGCCTCGTAGCGCTTCTCGGTGAACGGCTTCGCGTTGTCGGCGCCCGACGACGAGCTGGCCGAGGTGATCGCGTCGACGAGCAAGTGCGCGGTGACGATGCCGTGCAGGCCGACGTCGAACATCGTGTCGAGCATCGGCTGCATGACGCGCGTCGCGCGTTCCTTGTAATAGACGCCACGCGCCGTCAGCGTTCCGTCTGCATCAGCGGGTGCGACCAGCGCAGCCGCGAGGACCAGACCCGAGATCAGTTGCAGCCGCATCCGCCGCCTGGTTGTCCCGTGCCGCCGTCGGCACCTTCGCGCGAGCCGCGCTCGTGTTGACCGAACCGGGCCTCGCCCGCGTCACGGTCATTGGTCATCGCGCGCTTCGCGAGGTTCCCGCGCTGGTTGGCCTTCACCACGACACAGCCGGAAGCCGAGATCGTCAGCAACACGACGGCGAGCCTGGTGAGATACCGCACGAACGTCGCGACCATATCACGCGGCGTGCGTGGCCACAGCGCGCCGGATCCGTTGTACACACGCAGGCATGAAGCGCTTGCCGTTCTTCCTCTGTACGCTGGTCGCGTGTGGTGGCACCCCGGAACAACAGACGACCCCGACCGGTGGCGGATCGGGTGGGTCGAAGCCGGCCGCCGCGGGTGACGTGACGTTCGACGTCGGTCCAATCGACGTCAAGGGCGTGGTGTTCGAGCCCGAGGCGCTCGGTCGCCCGGGCATGCCGCTCGTCGAGGCCAAGAAGAAGGTCACGATCGAGAAGCAGCGCACCGTGTTCGCGTCCACGAAGGATCCGGTCCAGAAGGAAGCGCAGGCCGCGATCCTCGCGACCCTGCTCTATCAGAAGGCGAAGGACGACAAGGCCAACGAGAAGGCACTGTGGACGGAGGCGCGCCAGGCGCTCCGCGACGCCGCCCTGATCTCGAAGGACAAGGTCGACGAGATCACGCTCCGTCTTCTCGGCAGCTACGAGCTGCTCCTCGAGGACTACGTCGCTGCCGAGAAGGCGTGGTCGGCGCTCGTCAACAAGGCGCCGAAGGACAAGGACGCGCCGTACAACCGCGCATGGTGGGCGTACTCGCTGCTCAAGCAGTCGAAGAACACCGAGGCGCTCGCGGTGATCAAGGACGAGCCGATGTCGGCGAAGCAGCCGGAGCTCGCATACGTCACCGCATGGACGAAGTGGCGCGCGGGCGATGACGCCGGCGCGTGGACCGCGATCGTCGCGGCCGCCGATGGCTGGGACAAGCAGAGCCCCACGTTCGATGCGCTGTCGCGCGACGTGTACCTGTTCGCAGGCCGCTCGAACATCTCGCTCGCCGAGACCACGCCGAAGATGAACGCGCTGTTCCAGGCGAAGACGCCGCGTACCCAGTTCGAGGTGCTCGCGAAGCTCGGCAACCAGAGCTACCAGTTCGCCGGCCGCTGGGCCGACGCGGTCGCCGCGATCGACGCCGCGTTCAAGGTCGCAGGCACCACGGTGATGCCGAACGAGACTCCCGTGCTCCGGTTCCTGCAGGCCGACTTCACGGTTCGCCTCGACGATCCGGTCGCGGCGGCGAACTTCGCGCAGCAGGCAATCAAGGCGCTGCCGGCGTGCGGCACGAAGTGCTCCGAGAAGGACAAGCAGGACATCATCGTCGGCGCGTTCGGCATGGGCGCCGTGTTCCACAGCCTGTACGCCACGTCGAACGATGTCCGCTACTACCAGCCGGCGCACGACCTCTACGCCGCGACCGTCTCGATCATCATGGACGAGGCGCGCCGCAACGAGGCCGCGAAGAACCAGGCGATCCTCGAGGCCACGCTGAAGAGCACGAAGGCCGGCACGGGCACGCACGACAAGACCCGGATCGGACCGCTCCTCGAGCGGCACAACCAGGAGATCCAGGCCTGCTACGAGGCCGCGCTCGCCCCGAACCCCAAGCTCGGCGGTCGGCTGACGCTGACGCTCGAGTCGGATCAGACCGGCGCGATCAAGGGCGTGGCGTCTGACCCGAAGGCGGGCCTCGCGGACATGTCCGCGGTCGCCGGCTGCGCGAGCGAGCACGCGAAGGGCTGGAAGCTGCCCAAGCGCGGCAGCCCGGGCAACACGCGGATCACGCTCGTCTACGCGCTCGCGCCTCGCAAGTAGCTCGCCGTCGTACGATATTCAGCGCGCTTTCTTGCGACGGCGGCGCAGCGAGCGGCCGGTGAGCCGCGCGGCGCGCTCGAGGTCGGACATCAAGCGATGCGCCGCGCCGATGCGCGCGGGCTGATCCGGATCGGCGTAGAGGCCGGTGGGGGCGGCGCTGGTCGCGACGAACCGACGGAGCGCGTGGAAGCAGCCGCTCGGATCGCCGAGCGCGTGGAGCGCGGCGGCGAGGTTCCAGTGGTGCAGCGGCCACTCTGGCTCGACGGCGAGCGCGCGCTCGAGCGCGGCCACGGCGTCGGTGGCGCGCGGCGGCATCGCGGCGAGGCAGAGCGCAGCGGTGGCGGCGGCGACGTCGGGGTTCGCGGGATCGCAGAGCGCGAGCAGCGCCTCGGCCTTCGCGTGATCGCCGTTCGTGATCGACTCGACCGTCTGCTCGATCGCGCGCGCGACGAGTGCCGGTGGAGGTGCGGTGCGCTCGCCGACGTGAGCAGCGCCGAGCTCGAGCAGATCGCGCCCGAGGTAGTACGCCGAGGGCAGACCAGTCGCCCGATCGATCGGGCGCGCGGTGAGGCGCGCGGCGGCGGTGACCACGGTACGCGCGTGCTCGACCTCGGTGCTCGCGACGCGATAGCCATCGGCAACGAGGTTCGCGATCAGCGGCGCGGCATCGCTCGCCTCCGAGGCGTCTTCCTCGTGGAGGCAGTCGTCGATCCGACCCGACGGCCCGATCAGCACAGCCCAGCGGCGCCAGCGGCGCTCGCCGGCGACCTTCTTGCTCGCGACCACGACGAGCCGCGCCGATGCATCGACGAGCACCGCGACGTGCGTGGGCCGCGCGCGACGGCGTTCCGGCGATGACGTCAGCCCGGCGGGCGCGATCCGGTTCGCGAGCACGGCCGCGCACCGCTCACGAAGCGTGGCCGCGAGATCCATGCGCACTCCGAGCTCCGCGCCGAGACGTTGCGCGGCGGCGGGCTCGGCCTCGCTCATCACGTCGAGCATCTGCACGATGTCGTCGTCGCCGAGCGTGCACACCATGAGGTCCGCGGCGCTCGCGACATCGGCGTCGCTCGAGAGCTGCGCGGCGAGGGCGATCGCAGAGCGGCGCTGGATCGCCGTGGGATCCGCGAACACCGCGGCGGCCTTCTCGCCGAGCTCCGCGAGGAGCCCGAGCGCGGAGACCTTGACCTCGTCGCTGCTCGTGTCGGTGGTGGCGGCGCGCAGCTCGGCGATCACGCGGGCGCGGGTGACGAGATCATCGGCGAGTGCCTCGAGCGCAGCACGTGCGGCGTCGCGACGGCGGCGATCGGGGCTTCGCAGCTCGCGTCCGAGCAGCGGGATCGCGATGGTCCCGAGGCGCTGGACGGTCCGCTCGATGTGGAGGGAACCGCGCTGCGGGCTCGTCGAGAACCAGTCGGCTAGCCGCCGCAGATCCACGAACACACCGTCGGCCGCCATGAATGACCATACGTTATGTATATGGTCACGTAACAGTCAATGAATTTTCACATGGTTACGGGTAGTGAGAGATCGCACCTGAACGTGTGCGCGGGTAGGTGCCGGGTAAGACGATCCTGCTTTACAGCGTGAGCCCCGTTCGAGATTCTCCGCGTCGATGCCGAAGACCGAGTCGACAGCGATCAACAACCTCATCGAGCTCACGGCAACGGCGACCCCGCTGAAGCCAGCGCCTGGTGAAGACCTGATGTTCGCGGAGCCGGCAAAGCGCTCGACCAAGTCGGTGAGCGTTCCTCGCATGAGCGCAACCCTCACGAACGCGGCACCGGTCCAGCCTTTGCCGCGCGGTCGCGGCGCCGCCGGCACGCAGCAGAATGCGCTGACCCCACCGGGCGTTCGCATCACCACTGCCCCGCCGTCGCGCGCGGTCACCATCCCGCCGATGCCGCCGTTGCCGCCCGCGCCGCGCACTTCGCGTCCCTCGCTGCCGCCGCCGACTCGCCAGAGTGCGCCGATCGCCGCGCAGGCCGTCGTCGCGCCGACGATCGCACCGCCGCCGCCGACAGACCCGTCGTACGACTCTGCGCCGCTCGCGCCGATCGATCTCACGGATCAATCGTGGTTCGAGGAGAGCCGCGCGGTCGATCGCGTCACCGGTCCGGTCTCGGAGAGCACGTGGGTCGGCACCGTGCAGGTACCGAAGCAGGCGACCACGGTGCAGTGGCTCAAGAGGCTCGCGCTGCCGATGGGCGCGATGATCGTCGTCGGCATCTTCGTCGGCGGTTATGTCGCGTTCGGTGGCGAAGGCGGCCACCAGCGCGGGCCGATCGCCACCGCTGCCGAGCCCGCGGCCGTTACGCCGGCGACCGCCGATCTCGCGAAGACCGAGCCCACGAAGATCGCGCCCGCCGATGGCGAGGCCGCTGTCGCCGGCGCCTCGGAGCCCGCGAATGTGGCCGCCGCGACCGGCGATGTCGCGCAGACCGAGCCCGCGACCGCAACGGCAGAGCCGGCAACCGCACCGGCGAAGGCCGAGCCCGCCGTTGCCGTCCCGAACCTCGCCGCCGCCGCGGTACCGGCCGCCGCGGTTCCAGCGGTCGCGGCGCCCGTCATCACGAACGGCAAGACCGTGTTCGTCGACGTTCGCCTCGACTCGAAGCCGTCGGGCGCGACCGTGATGCTCGTCGACCGCGGCAAGACCATGTTCCTCGGCACCACGCCGATCAGCACGGCGCTCGATCCGTCGCGCCAGTACGACGTCGTGTTCACGTACAAGGATCGGCCGACGGTGCTCGAGCACCTCGACCCGCGCACGCAGTCGAAGCTCGCCGTCACGCTCAGCCACGCGGCCAGCAAGTCCGTCGCAGCGCCGATCACCGAGGTCGCCAAGCCCGTGAAGGTCGAGGCCGCGAAGGTCGAGGCGGCGAAGGTCGAGGCGCCGAACGTTGAGAAGCCCGCGAAGGTGGAGCCGGCGAAGGCCATCGCGAAGGAAGCGCCAAAGGCGGAGGCTCCCAAGGCGGAGGCTCCGAAGGCGGAGGTCGCGAAGGAAGTGCCCAAGGCGGAGACCCCGAAGGCCGGTGGCCAGGGCGTGTTGATGGTGTCGAGCAAGCCGCCGTGCGAGATCTACGTCGACGGCAAGGCGACCGGCCTGATGACGCCGCAGCGCTCGCTGTCGCTGTCGGCCGGCGCGCACAAGATCACGCTGATCAACAGCGCCGAGAAGATCAAGAAGACGCTGACGATCCAGATCACCGCGGATCAGCCGACCAAGCTGATTCAAGATCTGATGGCGAAGTAGTCGTCGTCAGGGCAGGACGCGACAATCGACCTTCGCGGTGGGCTTGCAGTAGCCCCCTGCGACGTCGCACGTCACCGCTGCGCCGTTCGAATCGGGGCACGGTACCGTGGCGCTGCATGCCTGTACGCACGCGTTGAAGCCCTCGGGGGCGAACGTGTGGCAGTCGTTCGACATGCAGTCGTGTTCGCTGTTGCAGTTCTCGTAGAGGGCGCCGGTGCAGACCGGGCCGTTGCCCACGTCGGTCTCGTTACCCGCACAGCCGACCGACGTCACGAGCACCATCGTCAGGAGGATCCGCATCTCGTAGATCCTATAGGATCGAGCGATGCGCTGCTTGCCCATCACGCTCCTCCTCCTCGCCAGCGCCTGCGGTGGCGGCAGCGACGCAAAGCTCCCCGACGCGAACCTGTCGCTGCCGATGTGCACCGGCGTCGTGTTCGACGCGTGCACGAGCAACACTCAGTGCATGTCGATGAACTGCAAACTGTTCTCGGGCGACGGCATCCAGGTGTGTACCCAGGCCTGCAGCGCGGCCACCCCGTGCCCGATGCAGAACGGCGCGGCCACGACCTGCAACAACATGGGAATCTGCAAGCCGGCCGCGGCCAACGCCTGTCACCCGTGATTGCGCGAGCTAGCGGCCAGCGATAGGGTCGCCGTTCAGGAGGGCTACGTGGCTCATATCGACGTCTTCAAGAGCTGGGCAGAATCGATCCGTCAGGACATCGACGGGTTCAAGGCACTGCTCGAGTCGGAGAAAGCCGACGATCACTCGCGCAAGCTCGCGGGTGCGGCGCTCCTGTACATGGTCAGCCGGATGGATCTCATTCCCGACTGGAACGAGGGCATCGGTGTGATCGACGACGTGATGGTGCTCCGCATCTGCGCGCAGCTCACGCAGGGTCACGAGCGCGGTGCACTGCCCACGAACGCGGAGGTCGCGCTCGATCGCATGTCGAACGAGTCCGACAAGATCACGCAGTTCCTCGGCGGCCCGCTCTACGACAAGCTGAAGTCGTATTGCTCGAAGCTCGGCGAGGTCACGGTCCGCGGCCGCACTCCCGCGCAGCTCATGGACGACGCGAACCTCCGCAAGGCACTCTACGTCGAGCTGGAGGACGAGCTGAAGAAGAGCGTCCCGATCGTCGTCAACGACCCGAAGGACGCCGAGCTGCGCCTCAAGGCGTACCTCACGCACAAGCTCCAGTGATGCGCGCCCTCCTTGGCATTCTCGTTTCGGTCATCGCGATCGCTCCGGCGACCGCGCAAGCCGACGACACGTTCGAGGCGAAGGCAACCGGCGCGCGGTCGATGATCCACGTCGACGACATCGTGTGGGCGCTCACCGCGTCGTGCGACAAGGGCGACGACGTCCAGAACCGCCAGTGCAAGAGCCTCCGCGATCAGCGCGCGAAGGACCTCGCGGGCACAACCATGCTCGTCCAGGCCGATGGCTTCGCGCTCGATCTCGGCGCGTGGGACAGCGCGCGCAAGTCGGTCTCGGTGACGCTGACGTCGTGCATTCGCTGCGAGGGCATCGGGCTCGACGGCAAGACCTGGTTCCTCACCGGCGGTACGCCGAAGGTGGAGAACGGCAAGGTCCGCGGGGCTCCGCTCTACGATACGGCGCGTCAGTTCGCGACGCCCGAGACGGCAACCGCGTGGCTCAAGGCGGTGAGGAACCACAAGGTCGAGCTCGTCGTGAAGATCCCCGCGAAGCCGCGGTGGAGCGCAGGCGGCAAGGATGGCATCCAGCTCGAGGTCGTCGCGTACCGCGTGATCACGCCGTGCAACGGCACGGTCGTCCTCGCGAACCCGCCGTCGCAGAACGCCGCACCCGACAAGGCCGCATGCGCCGCCGGTGGGGCCGCGGTGCTCGCGCTCACCGCCGACATGATCGAGGAGGGCATGCAGGCGCCGATGTCGATCATCCGCACGTGTGCGAAGAGTCAGAGGGCGAAGGGCAAGGGGAAGCTCGACCTGACCATCGCCGACGACGGCACGATCGCTGCGGTCGAGCAGACCGGCGACTTCGTCGGCAGCAAGACCGGCGAGTGCATCGACACCGCAATGAAGGGCGTGACGTTCCCGCGCTCGGCGAAGCCGAAGACGAAGATCGGCTACCCCTTCGTCCTGCCCTGAGGTATTCGCTCCTCGTGACAACCTCCGACCTGCTCGAAGCCCTGTGGCGCGACTACGTGGCCTCCACGCCGCAGGCAGAGAGCATCCATCGCCTGCTCTCGGCGCGCGGCGAGATGATCAAGAACGACCACGTCGCGCTGCGCACCTACGGCGCACCCGGCATCGGCATCGCGGACCTCGCGCGCCCGTTCCAGGCCGCCGGCTGGGTGATGGCCGAAGACGTCTACAAGTTCGCCGACAAACATCTCGTCGCCCGCTACTGGCGGCACCCCGAGCCGGGCCTGCCGAAGGTGTTCATCAGCGAGCTCGTGCTCGCCGAGATGTCGGCCGCCACGCAGGCCTTGATCGCACGCCTGGTCGCGCAGCTCCCCGCAGGCTTCGGCGCGCGTACGGATCTCCCGTGGGCCGGGCGCCCATGGACCGTGACCCACGCCGAGTACGCGCAGCTCCTCGAGGAGAGCGAGTACGCCGCGTGGGTCGCCGCGTTCGGCTTCCGCGTCAACCACTTCACCGTCGACGTCAACACGCTGTCGACGTTCCCCGACCTCGCCGCGCTGAACGCGTACCTCCTCGAGCACGGCTTCACGCTCAACGACGCGGGCGGCGCGATCAAGGGCACGCGCGCGGACTGCCTCGAGCAGTCATCGACCCGCGCCGATTCGATCGATGTCGCGTTCGCAGATCGCACCGCGCGGATCCCCTCCTGCTACTACGAGTTCGCACGCCGCTACCCGCTGCCCTCGGGCGAGATGTTCCACGGCTTCGTGCCGGCCTCGGCCGACAAGATCTTCGAGTCCACCGACGCGCGCGGTCGCTAGCCTGCGGCGAACATCTCGTTGAGTTCGAGCAGGACGTCGATGTCGACGCCGACGAACTGCACGCCCATCCCGCCATCGGACCCCGCGGCGGACCAGCGGACCACGGCCGGGAGCACGAACACCTGATCGCTGGTCGGGAGTGTGAGCTCGAGGGTGACCTGCGCACCGACCGGCTGGATGTGCTGCGACACGATGAACGCGCCGCCGACGCCGATATCGCGGGTCTCGGCGGCGACCCAGCCGGTGTGATCGGCGGCGCGGAACTTCACGGGGAGCACCCGGCCAGGGCGCGCCTTGCTCCGGAAGTGATGGCGCCGCTCGTGCTGGTGGCCGTCCATGACTGGGATCGAGCATAGGCCAAGCAACGGCATCTTCGCTAAACTCCTTCACAAAACCGCGTACCGTTTCGCTTTACCCGGTAGCAGGGGGGGAGTAGTTTCCGCGCGGTCGTGAAGGTTCACCTCATCGGTATCGGCGGCACCGGGATGGGTGCCGTGGCGGGACTACTAGCGGGAGCGGGGCACGAGGTGCGCGGCTCCGACGCGGCCGTGTATCCGCCGATGTCCGAACAGCTCGCGGCGCTCGGCGTGCCGGTGATGATGCCGTACGCCGCCGGCAACCTCGCGTGGCATCCGGACCTCGTGGTCGTGGGCAACGTGCACGGCAAGGATCACGTCGAGGTCAAGGCGGCGGAGGACAGCGGCATCCCGCTGACCTCGTTTCCCGCCGTGCTCGGCGAGCGGTTGATCGACGGCAAGCACGCGATCGTCGTGTGCGGCACGCATGGCAAGACCACAACGACGTCGCTGGTCGCGCACATCCTGAGCGAGGCGGGCCGCGATCCATCGCTGTTCGTCGGCGGCGTACCGGTGGCGCTCGGCCAGGGTTACAAGCTCGGCAAGGGCGAGGACTTCGTCATCGAGGGCGACGAGTACGACACCGCGTTCTTCGACAAGGGACCCAAGTTCCTCCACTACCGTCCCAAGACGGTGATCCTGACGAGCGTCGAGCTCGACCACGTGGACATCTTCGCGTCGTTCGATGCGGTGAAGGACGTGTTCAAGAAGCTGGTGGCGCTGATTCCCGCCGATGGGCTGCTGGTCGTGTGCGCGGATGCGCCCGAGGCGGTCGTGCTCGCGAAGGCGGCGAGCTGCAAGATCGAGCAGTACGCGGTGACGGGCGACGGGGAGGACGCATCCCCGCCCGACGACGCCACGTGGTGGGCAACGAACGTGGAGGTCGGCAAGAGCGGCCGCACGTCGTTCGACGTGTTCCACAAGAACGGCAACGGGGCGCAGAAAGGAGGGGTCGAGAAGATGGAGCGGTTCGAGACGCTGCTGGTCGGGCGCCACAACGTGGAGAACTGTGTCGCCGCGATCGCGGTGGCATCCTCGCGCGGCCTCTCGATCGCGGAGATCCACCGCGGGCTCGCGAGCTTCGCGGGGGTCAAGCGGCGCCTCGAGCTGCGAGGCATCGCCGGCGGCGTCACCGTGCTCGATGACTACGCGCACCACCCGACCGCGGTGCGAGAGACGCTGAAGAGCCTGCGCAAGCGGTTCCCGAAGCGCCGGATCATCGCGGTGTACGAGCCGCGCTCGGCGACGAGTCGCCGCAAGACGTTCCAGAACGAGTTCGCGGATGCGTTCGCGTATGCGGACGAGGTGATCGTCGGAAAGATGTTCGATCCGTCGAAGATCCCGGTGGCGGACCGGTTTGACCCGGAGCGCATGGCGCTCGACCTTCACCAGAAGGGCACGAAGGCCGCGTACATCCCCGATGTCGACGTGATCGTGAAGCAGCTCGCGCAGAGCGCGGCGCCGGGTGACGTGGTGGTCGCGCTGTCGTCGGGCAGCTTCGATGGCCTGCACGACAAGCTGCTCGACGCGATCGGCGACGCGATGCGGCCCGCGCAGCGCGGCGACATGCCGGCCGTGCGCGCGATGCTCGAGAGCGTGGGGCTCGAGAAGGAGCTCGCGCGCGACGAGCACGCGCCCAGCTTCTTCGTGCTGCGCAACGAGCAGGGCGTGTCGGGGACGGTCGCGCTCGAGGTCCACGGCGACGATGCGATCCTGCGCTCACTCGCGGTCAACGAAGAGTTCCGCGGCGCGGGCTACGGCTGGATGCTGGCCGACATGGCGGTCAGCCAGGCGCGCTGGCGCGGCGTGCGGCGCATCTATCTGCTCACCGAGAGCGCGAGCGACTTCTTCGCCGCGAAGTTCGGCTTCCGCGTGGTCGATCGGTCGACGCTGTCCAAGCAGGTCGCCGCGAGCGAGACGTTCACTCGCCTGGTCGGCGCGCAGCACGTCGCGATGCGTCTCGATCTGTGACGCGCGAGTCGTCAGACCTCGAGGACCTCGCCGAGACCGCACGCGTTGCCGCACGCGCCGCGCGGGAACTGCTACGCACGGCGCGGCCGGCGGAGATCCGCAGCAAGGGTAACCCTCGCGACCTCGTCACGGAGTGGGACCTGCGGAGCGAGGAGCGTATCCGCGCCGTCCTCGACGAGCGCGCGCCCGGCATCCCCGTGCTCGGTGAGGAAGGCGGGCAGGGCGCAGGCGCAGCGGGCGGGCTGCGCTGGCTCGTGGATCCGATCGACGGCACGGTGAACTTCGCGCACGGCCTCCCGATCTGGTGCGTGTCGATCGCTCTCGAGGACGCCGATCGCGTGCTCGTCGGTGTGGTGGTCGCGCCCGCGCTCGACTGGTGGTTCGAGGCCACGTTCGGTGGTGGCGCGCGCGATGGCAGCGGAGCGCCGCTGGGCGTCAGCTCGATCGAGCGGCTCGAGCACGCGCTGCTCGCGACCGGTTTTCCACCCGATCGCGCGACCAACCCCGACAACAACTTCGCCGAGTGGGAGCACTTCAAGCGGAAGGCGACCGTGCGGCGCCTCGGTGCCGCGGCGCTCGATCTTTGCCTGGTCGCGCGCGGCGCCCTCGACGGCTACTTCGAGCGCCGCCTGCAACCCTGGGATCTCGCCGCGGGCGCGCTGATCGTCACGGAGGCCGGTGGGACCGTGACGGGCATGACAGGCGGCCCGTTCGACCCCCACACGGGGGAAGCAGTCGCGACGAACGGTGCTATTCATGAGGCCCTGATCTCCGAGCTGGGAGAGCTACGACGATGAAGCGCAGCCTCGCGATCGCCCTCATGCTGTTGTCGTCGCGGCTCGTTGCCGCGCAGCCCGCCGGCGAAGGCGAGAAGCCCAAGAAGCGCTTCCCCGTCGAGCAGGCGCCCACCAATCCCTACGGCGGCGCGCCCGACGATCCGTATGCGGACCCGCCGGCACCGCCGCCCGCGCCCCCCACCGCGAAGACCCCGAAGACCCCGCCGGCGAAGGCGCCGAAGACGCCACCGGCGAAGCCTCCTGCCAAGGGGGCGAAGACGCCGCCCGCGCCCGACGATCCGTACGCGGATCCAGCCGCGCCGCCGGCCGGACCCGAAGCTGTGCCGCCGGTGGGAACCGGTGCGCCGACGCCGCCTGCTGGCAAAGGTGTGCCGCCCGCTGGCAAAGGCCCGGCCGCCGGAAAGGGCGCGAAGCGCGCGCCCGATGATCCGTACGTGACGATGCCCCCCGAGGGGACGGGCGCACCGTCCGTCGGAACCATCGCGCCGTTGCCGCCCGCCGGGAAGGGAGCGCCCACCGGCAAGGGAGCGATCGCACCCACGGTGCCAAATCCGAAGGAGAAGGCGCCGCCGAAGCCGGAGATCGTGCCGACCGCGATCCCGGCGCGCATCGGCCTCAACGACATTCCCGCGGTGCAGGGCCTGCTCGCGGTGCAGCGCCTCGATGGCTGGTTGATGTTCGATCGCGATGGCGAGAATCCGATCTCGTCGCGCCTCGTGGCGCCCGAAGGGCATCCGTCGCGCCCGTGGTTCTACTTGATCCCGGCGAAGGGCGAGGCGATCGCGCTCGTCCACTCCGCCGAGGTGCGCAACTTCGATCACCTGCCCGGCAAGAAGCTCACGTACCAGGGCTATCGCGATCTCGCGCCGCAACTCAAAGTCTTGCTCAAGGGCATGAAGAGCGTCGCTCTCGAGTACTCGCCGAAGGCGGCGGTGCCGAGCGTGTCGCGCGTCGATGCGGGCACACTCGAGCTGATCCGCGCCGCCGGCGTGGGCGTGCGCTCGTCCGATACGCTCGTGCAGTACACGAAGGCAATCTGGGGTGATCCGGGTCGCACGGCGCACTACGTGGCCGTCCATCACCTCGTCGAGCTCCGCAAGGATGCGCTCGCGTTCATCGCGAAGCAGATCACGGCCAACTCGCCGGTCACGGAGTACGACGTCCAGCAGCGCCTCGTGCGCGGCATGACCATGCGCGGCCTGGTCGCGACGCCGCCGGTCGTTGCCGCCGGCATGAACACCGCCGATCCGTTCTATGTTCCCACGGCCGCGCGCACACAGCCGATCCAGCGCGGCGACCTCATCGTGATCTCGCTCGCCCTCAAGGTCGACAAGCCCGATGGCGTGTGGGCCGCGCAGACATGGATGGCCGTCGCCGACGCCGCGGTCCCCGAGTTCGCCGCGACCGCGTTCGAAACCGTGCGCCTCGCACGTGATCAGGCGATCGCGCTGATCGCCGACCGCAGCCGCAAGCACCGCCCCGTCACCGGCGCCGAAGTCGACGACACCACGCGCGCCTTCTTCAAGAAGGCGAAGGTCGTCGAGCGCGTCATGCACCGCACCGGCCACTCGATGGACAACGATCTCCTGGGCGGCGGCGCCGACCTCGATAACTTCGAGGTCAAGGACACGCGCATCCTCACGCCAGGCACCGGGTTCACCGTCGGCCCCGGGCTCTACTTCTCGGGGCAGTTCGGCGTGCGCACCGAGGTCTCGGTGTACCTCGCGCCGAGCGGGCCGGAGATCACGACGCCCGCGCAGGATGCGATCGAAGCGCTGCTGAAGCCGTGAGCGTCGCGGTCACCGCGCTGATCCTCGCGGGCGGCCGCGCCACGCGCATGGGGGGCGTGGACAAGACGGCGCTCGTCGTCGAGGGAGAAACGATCTTCACGCGCCAGCTCCGCGTGCTCGCGCCTCGCGTCAGCGAGATCGTGATCTCGGTCGGGCCGCACCGCGAAGGTGATGGCGGACTGCCCCAAAGGACCCAAAGGCACGAAGAGATTTCTCTGGAAGAGAAAGCCTCTTCTTCCGGCCTTCGGGATCTTCGGGGCGGGATTGGGATGAGCGGTCGTCGTCCGGAAATGGGGTCGGACCCCATTATCGGACACGCCGGGCTCCGCACGGTGACGGACGCCATCGATGGGGCGGGGCCACTCGCCGGAATTCTCGCGGGCCTCGCCGCCGCCACCACGCCGTGGCTGCTCGTCGTCGCCGGCGACATGCCCTACCTCGATGGCGCGCTGATCGATCGCATGGTCGGCGGCGCGACGGACGACGTGGACGCGGTCGGCATCCGGATCGACGACCTCCCGGAGCCATTGTTCTGCCTTCTGCGCGTTGCCGCGGCGCTGCCGGCGATCGAGCGCCGGTTCGCAGAAGGCAAGCGGAAAGCCTCCGAGCTGCTGACGTCTTCTGGCCTACGTGTGGAATGGCTCGAGGGGGTCGCACGAGCCGCCCTCACGAACATCAACACACCTGACGACCTCCGCTGAATGTCGGCAGAACTCGCTCGGTTACGAGCGGGGCAGCAGATGCTCGAAGAGTGTTTGCATGGCCGTCTCGATGCTGTATCTACGTGGTCCCGTGGTGATGCGCATCGGTGACCTGCCCGTCGAAACGCCCGTGCTGCTCGCGCCGATGGCGGCCGTCACCGATCTGCCGTTTCGCACCGTATGCGAGGAGTTCGGCGTCGGCCTCACGATCACCGAGTTCCTTTCGGCGCACGCGCTGTCGGCCGGCGATCCGAAGACCACCGGCAAGCTGACTGCGTCGCTCGATGGCCGCCGGTTCGGCGTGCAGATCTTCGGCCGCGAGCCCGAGATGATGGACAAGGCCGCGAAGATGGCGGTCTCGATCGGCGCGTCGCTGGTCGATATCAACATGGGCTGCCCGGCGAAGCGCGTGGTCGCCGGCGAGTGCGGCTCGGCCCTGATGCGCGAGCCCGAGATC
Source organism: Haliangiales bacterium (assembly GCA_038206055.1). Taxonomy (GTDB): domain Bacteria; phylum Myxococcota_A; class Polyangia; order Haliangiales; family Haliangiaceae; genus JABFXX01. Next base: position 1,906 of record JBBRBG010000128.1, on the reverse strand, counting down.
GCGCAGGAGCTCGTGCGCGTCGTGGTCGCTGCGGTTCCGGAGAACATCCCCGTGACGGTCAAGCACCGCGCCGGATGGGACCAGGCCCACCGCAACGCACCCGAGTTCGCGTGCGCGATGGTCGAGGCCGGCGCCAAGATGATCACGGTACACGGGCGCACGCGGACCCAGGGGTTCTCGGGCAAGAGCGATCCCGACATCATCAAGCTGGTGCGCGACGCACTGCCGGCGCACATCCCGCTCGTCGGGAACGGCGACGTGGTGGACGTCGAGGGCTACCTGCGGATGCGCGAGCACACGGGCTGCGACGCCGTGATGATCGGCCGCGGTGCGCTCGGCAACCCGTGGCTATTCTCGCGGCTCAAGGAAGTCGCCGCGGGTCGCCCGGATCCGGGGCAGCCGGGGCTCGCGGAGCGGTTCGCGGTGTTCAAGCGCCACGTCGACCTGATCGAGAAGCTGAAGAAGGGCCCGCGCACACTGCACGAGGTTCGTAAGGCGTGCGCCTGGTATGCGCGCGGCCTCTACGGATGCAACGCGCTGCGGTTGCGCGTGTGGGAGACGAAGGATCTGGCGTCCTCGCGCGCGCTCGTCGAGGACTACTTCACGCAACTCATCGAGCGGCAGTCCCGCCTCGGGCTGTCGCCCGAGATGGGCGACGGTCGCGACGAGATCGACGGCAGCTTCGAGGGCACGGCTTCCAGATCCTCTGGTACCGAGGCCGCCTAGGCGCATGCTCCGCGGCAACCTCAAGGCCAACGACTTCCTGGTCGCGCACAGTGCCTCGATGCGCGCGATCGTCGCGCAGGTCGAGGACTACGCCGATGGCGAGGCGCCCGTGCTGATCTGTGGCGAGCACGGCACGGGCCGCGAGCTCGTCGCGCGCGTCCTGCACCAGCGCGGCCCGCGCACCGGCGGCCGGTTCGTCGCGGTCCGACCGTCGTTCGAGGATGTGCCGGGAAAGACCAACACCGACGACGCCTGCGAGCGCGCGCGCCGTGCGCTACGGTCGGCCTCGGGCGGCACGCTGCTGGTCAAGGACGTCTCGGATCTGTCAGCGCCTTCGCAGCGCACCCTGAAGCGCGCGATCCGCGACCGCCGCCAGGAGCGCGATGGCGCCGAGGTGTTCGATGTCCACGTTGTCGCGACGGGAGATCTCGATGTGGATCGCGCCGTCGACGCGGAGATCGTGTCGCGCGACTTCTACGAGCTATTCAGGCTGCGCCGCATCGAGGTGCCGCCGCTGCGCGACCGCCTCGACGATCTACCGGCCCTGTTCGAGCGCTGGATCAAGCACTACGCCGCCGAGATCGGGCGCACGAAGCCCTCGGTCTCGGTCCGCGCGATCCAGCGCCTCACTGGCTACCCGTGGCCCGGCAATGTCGCCGAGCTCAAGGCGATCGCGCGCCGCCTGGTCGTGCGCGTCACGCGCTCGAAGATCGAAGCGGGCGACGTCGATGAGATCCTGCCGGTGGTCGCGGCGCGCGTTCCCCTCGAAGACCTCGCGTTCGAGGAGATGGTCAAGGCGAAGCTCGCCGGGCTGCTCGCCCGCATCGATGGCTATCCGGTCCACGACCTCTACGAGAAGGTCGTCGCGCGCGTCGAGCGCCCGCTGTTCGACCTCGTGCTCGCGCACACCGGCGGAAACCAGCTCAAGGCGGCCGAGATCCTCGGCCTCAACCGCAACACGCTGCGCAAGAAGCTCTCGGACCTCGGCATCGCGCAGCGCAAGAAGCGCGCGGGACGCGAGGACCGCGCGCTCGACGGCGACTAGGAGCGCGTAGGTCATAGACCTGCGCGCTCGGCAATCCGCAGTGCCGGATGCGAACCGGAGTCCGCTGGTTCAGGTGAGCCCCAAAGGCCCCGAAGGTCCCGAAGCAGAGTCTTCTCCAGCAGGAGAAAGCCTCTC
>JBBRBG010000127.1:0-26754 GCA_038206055.1 Haliangiales bacterium | reverse complement strand
GCGTCCCCGCGGGCGTCGTTCACGGCATGATGGCCAGTGACGTCCGCGCGAAGGCGCTCGCCGATTTTCGCGACGGCCGCACGCAGGTGCTGACCAACGTGGCCGTGCTGACCGAGGGCTTCGACGATCCCGGCGTCTCGTGCATCGCGATGGCGCGGCCGACCCGCTCGGAGGGTCTCTACGCGCAGTGCGTCGGCCGAGGGACGCGACTCGCCGAGGGCAAGCAAGACTGCTTGATCCTCGACTTCGTCGACGTCTCGAACCTGAGCCTGTGCACGCTGCCGTCGCTGTTCGGCTGTCCGCGCGATCTTGATCTCCGCGGCGGCGATGTCGGCGAGGCCCGGCGCGCCTGGCTGCAGCTCATGCTCGATCACGCCGACTTCGAGCTCGAGGCGGGTGCGGTGACCCTGCGCGAGATCCAGGACCGCGCGGCGAGCTTCGATCCGCTGACCCTGGAGCCGAACCTCGAGGTTCGCGCGATCTCTGCGAACGCGTGGTTCTCTCTCGGCCGCCACGGCGTGGGTCTGCACTTCGAGCCGCGCGCCGGTCGCCCGAGCGCCGTCACGGTGCTGAAGCGTGGCGCGCGCGGGAAGATGTGGGAGGTCGCACGCGACGGCGAGCTCATCGACCGGTTCTCCCGGCTCGAGCAGGCCGTCGAGGCCGTGGACTACGAGATCGATCAGATGGGCCGGGCCGCCACCGCCTCCGCGCGCGACGCCGCGCCGTGGCGAACCCGCCCTGCCCCGCCCGATCTCGTCGCGCGGCTGCGATCAAAGTACATCGCGACCACGTACGCCGAGGCGCTGCGCCTCGCGGTGTGGGAAGCCGTTACCCGTCCGCGCTAGGACGCCCCGGCCGGACCGACGGCGACGAATCCACGCGACCGTGCTTCCAGAAAGAGGGCCCCGAAGTTCTCGAAGACCCTAAGGAGAGGCCTTCTCCTGCAGGAGAAGACTCTGCTTCGGGACCTTCGGGGCCTTCGGGGCTCACCTGAACCAGCGGACTTACGGTTCGCAGCCGGCACTGCGGATTGCCGCTCGCGCAGGTCTATGACCTACACGCTCCGCGCTAGATCGCGCGCAGCATGATCTCGTCGAGCGCCTTCGCGAACGCCGCCGGATCCGGAATCTGACCGCTATCGGCGAGGTAGGCCTGACCGAGCAGCAGCTTCGCGTAGGCCGCGAGGCGCGGATCGGTCGAGTCGCTCGCGAACACGGCCTTCAATTTCTCGAGCAACGGATGCGTCGGGTTGAGCTCGAGGACCGGCCGAACGGCGGGTGGTGCCTGCCCGAGCTGCTCGAGGAGCTTCTGCATCCGAGGCGTGAGGTCGTGCTCGTCGGCGACCAGGCACGCCGCCGAAGACGTCAGCCGGCTCGATAGCCGCACCTCCTTGACCTCGTCCTGGATCCCGGCGCGCAGGCACACCAGCAGGTCGCCGAGCTCGCGCCGGCGATCCTCGATCGCAGCGGACTCGGCCTTGCGCTCCTCCTCGGTGCCGGGCTGCACATCGCCGCGGCCGATCGACTTCAACGGCTTGCCTTGAAACTTGGGCTCGTGCTCGAGCCAGAGCTCGTCGATCGGATCGGAGAACAGCAGAACTTCGTATCCCTTCGCCGTGAATCCCTCGAGCAGCGGCGAGCGCGCGACGGCCTCCTTCGACGTGCCGGTGAGCACGTAGATGGCGTCCTGGCCCTCCTTCATGCGGCCGACGTACTCCGCGAGCGTGGTCGGGGCGGTTGCGTCGTGCGTCGATCCGGCGACGACCAGATCGAGGAGCTTGTCGTGATCGCCCTCGGGACCGAGCAGGCCCTCCTTCAGCACGGGCCCGAAGCCGGCCCAGAAGCCGAGGTAGTCCTCGCGCGCGTCGCGCTTCATCTCGTCGAACGTGCCCAGCACCTTCTTGACGAGCTGCTTCCGGATGATCGCGATCTGCCGGTCCTTCTGGAGGATCTCGCGCGAGACGTTCAGCGACAGGTCGTGGGCGTCGACCACACCCTTGATGAACCGCAGGTAGCTGGGCATCAGCTCCTTGCACTCGTCCATCACGAACACGCGCTTGACGTAGAGCTGCACGCCGCGCTTCATCTCGGGGCTGAACAGATCGAACGGCGGCTGCGCGGGCACATAGAGCAGCGCGTACGCTTCGAGCGTGCCCTCGATCTTGATCGGGATCGTCCGCAGCGGATCGTTCCAGTCGTGGGACAGGTGCTTGTAGAACTCCTTGTACTCGGCCTCCGTGACCTCGCTCTTCGGGCGATCCCAGATCGCCTTCATCGAGTTCAACGTCTTGTCGCCGCGCTTGATCGGGTACGCGACGAAGTCCGAGTAGCGCTTGACCACCTCGTCGAGCACGCGGTCGCTCGTGTAGTCGCGGAGGCCGTGCTCCTCGTCGGCCGCCTTGAGGTGCAGGGTGATCGTGGTGCCGGGCTCGGCACGCTCGGCGTCCTCGACGGTGTAGGCGCCGTCGCCGGTGGAGATCCACCGCGTGGCTCCGGTCTCGCCGACCTTGCGCGACACCAGCTCGATCCGGTCCGCGACCATGAACGCGGAGTAGAAGCCCACGCCGAACTGCCCGATCAGCTCGGGTGCGAGTCCTTCGCGCGGTGCGGCCTTCGCGGCGGCGAGGAACTCGCGGGTGCCTGACTTGGCGATCGTGCCGATGTTCTTGATCACCTCCTCGCGCGTCATGCCGATGCCGTTGTCGGCGATCGTCAGCGTGCGGGCCGCGGGGTCCACCGACAGCTCGATCTGCAGGTCGTGCGACGATTCCGCACCGGCACCGCCGGAGAGGCGCTCGAACCGGAGCTTGTCGAGCGCATCAGACGCGTTGGAGATCAGCTCGCGGAGGAAGACGTTCTTGTCCGAGTAGAGCGAGTGGACCATGAGGTCCAGGAGCTGCTTCACTTCGGCCTGAAATTCGTGTCGTTCGGCGCTCATCGGCACTCAGATAAGCCCGGCCGGCCTTCCGCACAAGCCCCCCGAACACCTCGCGGCTACCAGACGGCGCCGGCGGTGAGCGCGAGGTGCGCCGCGAAGCCCCCGGGCTGCCCGAGGCCGACCACGGCGACCTCGGTGAGGATCGGTTGCGCGCGCCTGCGCAGGCTGAACCCGAGGCCGATCTTGCCTCCGAACCGGGTGTGGTCGCCGACCGACGCGATCGCTCCGCCGATCGCGTAGAGCTGGTGGTCCTCGGCCTGCGCGTTGAGGTCGTGCTCGATCAGGGCGCCGAGGATGTTCGAACCCGCGTCGTTCGGGGCGAGCCGGCGCTGGTACTCGGCGACGAACGCCGTCGACTCGTTCACGCAGTGGTCGCACGCGTCGATCGAGTGCCTGATCCGGCGCACGCCGAGGCGTGCCCCGACGAGCAGCCACGCATCGCCGCCGCTGCCCGCATCGTCGTGCGTGATGCCGAATTCTCCGGAGAGCACGAGGCTCACCGTCGGCACCCAGCGGCTTCCCGTCGCGTTCGAGTAGCCCGGCTGGATGCGAGCGGCCTCGGCGAGCGTGAGGCCGTGCTCCTCGAGCCAGCGCGCGAGCTCGGGGTCATTCCCGAGGTCCGCGATGTATGCGTAGAGGTGATCGCGCGCGATCCGCTCGACCAGCGCGGCGTGTCCACTCGCCTCGATCAACGCGGCCATCGCGCAGCGAGCACCGAAGCGATCGATGAAGATCGGCGTGCGCCCCGGCACCACGTCATTGGTCGGATACTGCTCCGCGTCGATGTACGCACGCAGATCGGCGAGCGCGCGGGTCCGAGCGTCGCGCTGGGCCAGGGACAGCACCGGGGCATGGGACCCGACCTCGGCGAGCGCGCCCTCTAGGTGGGCCCGGACGCGGGCGGTCTCGGCATCGGGCGGGGCCGCCGTGCAGGCGGCGACAACGAGCACGAGCGCGAGACGCAGGATCAGGGCCATGCCTACCAGACGCACGGCCCCGGCGTTCGGGGCAGCTTTTCTCGCGTCGCCAACGGCGCCAATCCGCCGCCGGAACGCGCCAGGACCGGTCTTCCTTGCAGGCACGGCCGGCGGCGCGCTACAGGTGCTTCGATGCGTCACGTCCTGCACGCGCTCGTCGCTTCACTCGCGCTGACCGGCTGCGGCTCTCCCGACTGTGGGGACGGCGTGGATGCCGCGCAGCTCACGCTGCAGAACGCGGACATGACCGTCGAGATCGCGACCAAACCGTACTCGCTCACCGTCAAGGACGCGAGCGGGAAGGTCGTGGTCTCCACGGGGACGCTCGGCTGGACCACCGGCTCGATGGGCATCGGCAAGGCGCTCTACAACGGCTACTTCTTCTTCGAGCCGCACTTCGATCCATGGCGCGAGGATCTGCGCGTCGTCTCCGCGACGCAGACGGCCGACGAGATCGACGTCTCGCTGCGCGGCACTGACGACACCTGCATCCATGTCTCGCACGTGATCCGTGCGGGCGCGCTGCGCGTCGAGGCGCACGCCGGCACCGCGGATGTGCGCGCCTGGGAGGTCAGCTTCCCATCGCCCGCCGACGAGGCATTCCTCGGGCTCGGCGAACGCTACGATCGCGTCGACCACCGCGGCATGGCGGTCTACAACTGGCCCGAAGAAGGCGGCCTCACCATGGGCGAGGCGGCGCCGGCATCGCCGAACAACCCGTACCCCAACGGCGGGGCGATGACGTACTACCCCGTGCCGTTCTTCCATTCGACGGCGGGCTATGCGTTCTGGCTCGACACCACGTACTTCAACCAGTTCGAGCTGGCCTCGGAGCGTCCGGATGCGTGGCGCGCATGGGAGGTGGGCCCGACGCTCGCCTTCGAGATCTACGTGCCAAAGGCTGACGACACTCGACCGTGGCCGCTGCAGGCGCTCGATACCTTCACGGCCGCGACGGGGCGACCGATGGTTCCGCCGGAGTGGAGCTTCGGGCCGCGGCGACGGATCAACCGCGGCGCCATCGTGGGTGGCGTCTCCGAGATCCAGGCGATGCGCGACACCGGGCTCGCGATCACCGTCGCCGACGACGCGCTGCACTTTCTCCCCAACGGCAGCGACATCGGCCACGAAGCCGAGCTGCGCGCGTGGGTCCAGTCCGCCACGGCGCTCGGGTACAAGGTCCTCGGCTACTACAACCCGTACTTCTCGAGTGATCCGGCGAGCCCCCTCGCGAGTGTCACCGCCGAGGGCGTGGCGAACGAGTACTTCCTGAAGACAGCCGAAGGCACACCGGGCGAGGTCACGCTGATCAGCGGCGGCGCGCTCACGGTCTACACCATGGATCCGACGAACCCCGACGCCGTCGCGTGGTTCACCGCGCAGTTCAAGCGCGCGTTCGATCTCGGCTACTCCGGCTGGATGTACGACTTCGGCGAGTACGTGCAGGGGAGCTGGACCGGCCACGACGGATCCACCGGCGTCTCGCTCCACAATGCGTTCCCGGTGCTCTACGACAAGGCCGCGCACGACGCGCTCGAGCAACTGCGTCCCGGTGACTGGTACTACTTCTCGCGCTCCGGCTACACGGGCGCGCAGGCGTATGCACCGATGACCTGGTCCGGAGATCCCGACGCGTCGTTCGGTCAGGCGGAAGGGTTGCCCGCGCAGGTGCGCGCCACGATCACCTTGTCGATGTCGGGTGTCGCGCACGTCGGCTCGGATATCGGCGGCTACAAGTGCCAGCACAACACCGACGACACCGCGAACGGCGAGCTCCTCGCCCGCTGGATCGAGGTCGGCTCGATGTCATCGGACATGCACGACGAGGACGCGTGCTCGGGTGGCGGCGTCAAGGCGACGATCTGGTCGTCGCCCGATGCGCAGACGGCATGGCGCACCTACGCGCGGCTCCACACGCGCCTCGCGCCCTACCTCACTGCGCTCGCGGCGCACGCCCACGACACGGGCACGCCGCTCGTGATGAGTCCCTGGCTGCTCCATCCCGAGCGCCGCGACCTCGCGACCGTCGACACCGCGTTCTACTTCGGCCCCTCGCTGTATGCCGTTCCGGTGGTGACGCGCGGCGCGACCACCGTGACCACGACCCTGCCGCCCGGGCTGCTCGTCGACTGGCGCGACGGCACGTTGTACGAGGGCGGTACCAGCGCGACGTTGCCGGCGCCGCTCACCGAGCTCCCGCTGCTGCTCGTCGACGGCGGGCTGATTCCGATGCTCGACAAGACGATCGACACGCTCGCGGTCGAGACCTCGCCGACGGTGATCGGCCCGACCGATGTCGCGGATGTCTACGACGTCGTGGGTGCCATCTCGCACGCGACGGGCCGCGCGAGCTTCACGATGACCGGCGGGACGCTCGCCGCGACCTACGACGGCGCGCCGATCGCGTGCGTCGGGTGCACCGTGACGCGGCTCGGGCCGCGCGTGCAACGGGTGCAGGTCGACGCGACGGCCGACCTCGCCGCCGGTGGTCTCACGCTCCGCGCCACCGGGATCACCCGGCACCTGCGCTGGGACATCTACGTGATCGACTAGCCGGTCAGCGCGCCGGCGAGCCCGTGCAGGTACTGGCGCAGCAGGCCACGCGCGCCCGTTTCCTCCGCGGGAATGGCCGCGGAGGCAGCTCGCAGCTGCGCGGGATCCTGCCAGTGCAGATACGGGCGTACAGCGGTGGTCAGCTCGATGATCTGCTCGAGCACCTCGCGCTCCGCGTCGCGCAGGCTCGCGCAGGTCTGGTCCCATGCCGTACGAGACGGCGGGTGTGCACCGAGCCTGGCGAGCGAGCGTCGCGCCGCGCCGACGATCACGTCGAACGCCCTGTCCTCGAGCACGCCACCGAGCCAGGGCATGTCTCCGTATGCCGCGAGGCCACCTTCGATCCCGCGCGCGCGGTCCTCCTTGCCCGCCGCCTGCAGGCGCGCGAGCGAGAGCACGGAGAGGAACCTGTGGTCGAGGCAGCACGCGACGCGCATTCGCGGCGGCGCCTCGAGCGAGAGGTTCCACAGCAGATGTGCGGCGAGATCGTTGACCGGATCGGCGGCATGCTCGAACAGCAGATCCGCTTCGACGGCGGGGTTGCTCGGCACGGTGAACCCGTAGTGGATGAACAGCCGCGTGTTGCTGCGGTCGCCGTAGGTAAGGTGCACCTCGTCGCCGATCGCGAACGCGCGCTCGGTGCTGATGACGAAGTTCTCGTCGGCAAGGTCGAAGGTCCACGTGGTGTCGCCGACGCGATGGTTGAAGAAGTCGACGATCGGAAACAGCGCGATCCGGTGTTCGATCGTCCCCGGAGCATGAAACCCACGCGACTTCACGATCGCGCAGCCCCACGTGAAGTCCGCGAGCGACAGGCGCGCACGCAGCTCGGCGGATAGCCGCGTATAAGTGTCGAGCACGTCGCGGTTGTCCTCGGCAGCGTTCGCGTAGGCCGCCGTGCCTGCGAGCGCGGCGAGATCGTCCGCGGCATGGAACATCGGAAGCTCGGGGAGCTGGACCGGTAACGCATCGAGATACGCACGCCATCGCGACGCGGGTTCGCGGACCTCGAGCGGCAGCCATGCGGCCAGCGCGTCACGCGGGCGCGAGTCGTCGAGCCCGAGCTTGCCCGTCGTCGACCGCGCCAGATCGTTGTCGATGATCATCAGGCGTCGTGGGAGGGTGAGGATCGGCTCGCCGGGCGACAGCATGCGGCGCGCGCGCGCCGAGGCGTTGCCATCGGCATCGACGACAAACTCGATCCCGTCCCACGAGGCGCCGCCAGCTTCCGCCCACGCCAGCACGCGCCCGAGCGCTGCCCGCCGCTCGTCAGGAGACGGCGGGAGGTCAGGACGCATTGGCAACACGGTCCACGGAAGCTCGGCGATCGGCGGTGCGCCCGCCCGGCGATCGCCGACCGCAGGACCGATCAGCTCGGCCGCGCGGAGGAGCGCCTCGGGTTCTGCATCCTCCGCCGGCAACCAGGCCGACGTATCAAGCGCGACGCCGAAAGCTCTCGCGAGCCTGGCATCGAGCTCGGCGGACGAGAGCGTCACGGAACGAGCTTGATCACGCCGCACGCAACGCGCGAACCGGCGTTCCCGGTCGGCTGCGTTTTGAAGTCGTCTGCCTTCTCGTGGATGATGAAGCCCTTGCCGACGATCGACGTCGGGCCATCGGCGAGCGTGATGCCCTTCATCACGAACGTCTTCGTCGCCTTGCCGTCCTTGCCGGCGGTCAGGTTGCCGAAGTCACCTTCGTGATGCTCGGCCGCGTCGGGCGATCCGTGCGGGTGGCTATTCGGGTTGAAGTGGCCACCGGCGCTCGTCGCGTCGGGCGCCGAGCAGTCGCCCTTCTCGTGCACGTGGTAGGCGTGGTCGCCGGCCTTCAGCCCCTCGATGGTCGCGATGACCTCGACGCCGCCGTCGACTTCCTTGAAGTCGATCGTGCCCTTGACCTTCGACTTCGACGCGGCCGCGAGCTCCGCGACGGCCGCCTTGGGCGTCGGGGGCGCAGCGGGCTCGACGGGGGTGGGCGTCGGATCGGGCTTCGGCGCTTCGACCACCGGCGCGGGTGCCGGCGGCTTGGACTTGCCTCCGCACGCGGCGGCGACAACGGAGAGGGCGATCGTGAGCAGGGTGCGCTTCATCCGGGGAGCTTCCCCCGCAAACGCGCCGCAAGCGATCGTTCGGGCACGAATCGTGTGGATCTCACCCAGGAAGCGTCGCGGTGGTTACGGTGCGCAGTCCTCAGCCGGTGAGGCGCGGCGCGTCCTGCCGGAGCGTTGCCACGAGCCGGCCCGCGGCCGCAGCGTCGACGAAGCGAATGACGACGCTGGCCGAGGCGGCGTTGACCGAGTGCATCGCGATCGCGAGCGCGGTGCCGCCCCGGTCGTCGCCCGCGCGGCGCAGCGTCCCTTGCGCGCCGTTCCAGGCGCCCGGCGCGCGGATCCCGGTGACGTGCGCGCCACCCTCGTTGATCTCGGTCACCTTGCCCAGGTACCAGCGGCCGTCGAAGTTGACCTCGACGGGCAACGACACCTGAAAGCGTTCGGAGGCACGTTGTACCTGGCTGATCTGCGTCGCGAAGGCGGCGGCGGCAGGCGCGGCGCGGATCGGAGTCGGCGGCGGGACTCTGCTCGGCGCGGGTCGGTGCGCGGTCGACATGCCCTCGAATCCGAAGTCGAAGCGCGCATGCAGATCTGGGTCGACGGACGGTCGCTTCCGCAGCTCGCGCACGAAGTCCGCACGAAGCTTGCGCACCGTGGACAGGTCCTGCTGCAGAACGCTCGCCGCGAGCTGTCGTAGCTCGCGCAGATCTGGATCGGTGTGCGAGGCCACGGTGGCGAACGGGCGCCCGGTGTTCACGGAGCCGCGGACCTGTGCATTCTGCGACACGCCTGCCGCGACCTCCACGTCGAGGCCGAGACGGTCGCGGATCATCCGCTGCATCGCGAACAGCGCGTTGCGGTCGGCGGCGGTGTGCAGCATGTTGCCGACGATCCGGACGTTGAACTCCTGGAGGAGCAGCCGGAAGCTCGCGACGAGCTCGGGCACCTCGTCCTCGAGCATCGCGAAGAACGTGGACATCCGGTCCATCGTGCTGCCGATCTCGAAGGCGTCGTCGCCGAACGCCGCGGCGACCTTCTGCGAGGCGCCCATGCCCGCCACCGCACGCTGGAACCGGCGGAACAGCGCGATCTTGAGGAACGAGTAACCGTTCTGGAGCGACGTGATCTCGGGGACCATCACCACGAGCCGCGTGTCGGCCGCATTGAAGAAGTCGATCGTGTCGAGGTTGACGCCGGCGCCGACATCGATCACGAGGCAGTCGGCGTCGAGCCGCGCGAGCTCGGAGAGCAACCGCTGCTTGGCTTCGGGCGTGGTGTGGCCCGATCCGAGCGCCCCTTCGGCACCGCAGATCAACCGCAGCCCGGAAACGGGCGTCGCGAGCGCGACCTCTTGTAGGGACGCGCTGCGTCCGGCGAGGAAATCCTCGACCGTGCGAGGGGGGCGCATGATGCCGAACATGGTGTGGAGGTTCGGCGCGCCAAGGTCGGCATCGAGCATCACGACCCGTGCGCCCGACCGGGCGAGGCTGACCGCCAGGTTCGTCGAGATCAGCGACTTGCCGACGCCACCCTTGCCGCCACCGACGGCGACGATCCGGCCAACGCGTCCTGACGAGTCCATGTGCAACGTGCCTCTGGTCCTTACATCGACCGTTCGCAGCGAATGTCTAGAGGTCGCATTACCGAGCCGATGCGCGGGCTTGCCCGTCGGGAGGTGGTGCAAGATGGCGCATGCCCGAGCGAGACGAGCTGTGGCGCGTTGCCACGTTGAACATCTGGAATCGCCAGGGACCTTGGCCCGAGCGGTTACCGCTGCTCCGCGAGGCGCTGCGCGCGCTCGATGCGGACGTGATCGCGCTGCAAGAGGTGCTGGGGTTCACGGAGATGCCGAGCCAGGCGCACGAGCTCGCCGACGGCACCGGGTGGAACGTGCACCACGTGCCCGCATGGAACGTCGGCGGCGGGCTGACGTTCGGCAACGCGATCCTGTCGCCGCATCCGCTGAGCGATCTGCAGACCCTCGAGCTTCCGTCGCCGCCCGGGCTCGACACGCGCACCGCCGCGTTCGCGCGTGTCGAGCTCCCGCACGGCCCGATGCCGGTGTTCGCCACCCACCTGACATGGCAGCACCACCTCGGTCACGTGCGCTGCCAGCAGGTGCGCGCGCTGACGGATCATGCCGATCGCCTCGCACCCACGAGCGGACCGCCGGCCGTGATCCTCGGCGATCTCAACGCGGATCCGGATGCCGACGAGATGCGGTTCCTCCGCGGGCTCACCTCGCTCGGCGGAACGAGCGTGTTCTTCTCGGATTGCTGGGCCGTCACCCGCGCGAGCGAGGCCGGCTACACGTACGACCGTCGCAACTCGTACGCGCTGCGCTCGCGCGAGCACTCGCGGCGCATCGACTACTGCCTCGTGCGCGGCCCGGGCCGGCACCTGATCGGCGAGCCGCTCACCACGCAGCTGTTCGCCGACACACCGACCGGCGACGTGTGGCCCTCGGATCACTTCGGGGTCGTCGCGGAGATCTACGCCGCGAAGCGCCACCACGATCCGTTCTGATTGACTACTTCTTCGCCTCGTGACACTCGAGGCAGCCAAACCCTTTCGGATTCGTGTCGCTGTACTCGGGCTGGTGCAGCAACTTCGCCATCTCCGGCTTGACCGTCTTGGTCATGAACTCGGCGACCTTCGGCTCCTGCTTGCCGGCCTTCAGAGCCGCGAAGTCGAGCTTCGGGAGCTCGGGGTTCGGCATCTTGTACTTCGATCGCTGCGGATCCTTGCCGTGGCAGGTCTTGCAGCCGAACTTCTCGTACTCCTTCCCGTCGAAGTCCTGGAACAGCTTCTTCATCGTCGGCACGACCTGCTTCTTCATGAAGTCGACCTGCTCGGCGTGGCTGAGCTTGTCGAAGTCGAAGTCCGCCGAGCCGGCCGTCGGAGCCGGGGCGGCGTCGGGCTCGGGCGGCGCTGCCGGGGTGGGCGGCGCCGCGGGCGCAGGTGCCGGGGCAGGTGTCGGGGCAGGTGTCGGCGCGGGCGCGGGCGTTGCCGGCGGCGGAGTCACCGTGCCCGATCCTGCCTTGGGCGCGTCGCTCGATTTCGAGCACCCGGTGACCACGATGCAGAGCGCGAGGAGGGAGGCCTTGATCATCGCGCGCAGCCTAGCGCGATGGCGGTATGCTGCGCACGTGCGTAGCCCCCTAGCGTTTGCTTGTGTCCTCGCCGCCTGCCATCCCTCCGCGACGGTCGAGAACACGATGCCGATCGCGAATCTCCAGACCTACCGCACAGTGGCCGTGCGCGTGCACTCGACGGCGTTCGCGTCGCAGGGCCGCGCGATGCAGCTCGAGACGGCGATGCTGGATAACTTGAAGAAGAAGTGCGGCTTCGAGCAGGTCAGCGCGGGCCAGACGGCCGCGGATATCCTGCTCGATCTGAACATCACGCAGGCGGGGCGCGGTGGGGGCGGCTGGATCTCGAGCGACAGCACCGCCACGCTCGACGCGCTGCTGGTGCTGACCGACGGCCAGGACGGCGAGCTCCTCGGCACGGCGCGGATCCATGGTTCGTCGTCGGGAATGATCGTGAACGGCGCGCCGCCCGAAGGCGAGGCGATCGGTGCGGTCGCGAAGTCGATCGCAGAGCTACTGGGCAAGTCGGGCTGCGCGGGCGCGCGCGTCGCGAAGCCTGTGCCGGCACCGAAGGTCGAGGATCCGAAGCCGCCCGACGAGACCCACCGCGCCGAGGCCGACGCGCTCAACGATCAGGGCAAGGAGAAGCTGTACGCGAACGACGCGCCGGGTGCGCTGGCGCTGTTCCAGCAGGCGAGCGCGCGGCTCCCTGATGCGCGCTACGAGTTCAACGTGTGCCTGACGCTCGGCGTGCAGGAGCGCTGGGACGATGCGATCGCGTCGTGCAAGCGCGCCCGGTCGATGAGCCCGCAGCCCGAGCTCGCGGCTCGCATCGACCACAAGCTCGAGCTGCTCACGCACCGCCAGTAGCGAGGTGGTCGCGGCGCAAGCGGCTCAGTTGTCCTTCGCGCCCTCGCGGATCCAGACGAGGATCTTCAAGTAGTCGGGGTCGATGGCGCTCGCGAACGTGATGTTCGGGTGGCGATCGGGTGGGTCCTCCCGCGACGGATAGCGGAGCACGAGGCTGGCCTCGGGCATACCGAGCTGGACGCGGGTGTTCGGCCTCTCCAGCACCAGCTCCTTGTATGCGGCGTTCGAGCTGCCATCGAGCTTGAGGCCACCAAGCTCCTTGCCCGGCCCGCTACCGGAGTGACACGCCACGCAGCCGCGCGTCGTGAAGATCGGGTACACGGAGGTCGAGAACGAGACGTTCGTGGGCAGCACGAGCGCGCCCGCCGTCACTGCCACGTCCGCGAGCGTCACCGTGCCTGCATTGACCGGCGACGTCGCCATCTCGAGCGTGACGGACGCGTTCGCGACCAGCGCGAGTGCGATCGCACCCGGCGTGACTTCGAAGAACACGGCCCAGCCCGAGGCGGAGCTCTGGTTCGCCGCCGGTGCGGCCGCGAGGTTCGCGTCGAGGAACTTCGGGCCGACCGCGCCGGTGACGACGAGAGTGCTGGCCGCCACGCCAGCCTTCGGCGCGCCAGTGGTGGCGTCGACGAGGCGAACGAACAGGACGCCCTTTGCCGCGGCGGGGGTCACGCCGAAGCTCGATGCGAGCTGAGCGAGCAGCGCTTCGCTGACCACGGGAGACGTCACGCCGTCCACGTCGTCGCTCTTGACGATCGTGGCGGCGCTGAACGTTGCGCGGTGCGTGGGCGGCGCGGCAGCGAGAATCTGGAACGCGGAGTTGTCGGGCACACCCGTGATCGTGAAGCTCGCGCCGTGGGTGGTGACCTGTGGCGCGGGAGTCAGGCCCGACGTAGTGACGCTCGCGCCGCTCGCGATCGCCGCGCCGCTCTGAAAGTCGACGACCTGGCCACTCACGGTTCGCGATCCACCGAGAGGCTCAGAGCTCGAGTCATCGGCCCCACACGCGGGCATCATGACGAGGAGAGCGCAGGGGACGAGGAAGGTACGAGCGATCATGTACGGCCTCCGCCTCTGGGTACAGTGGGAAGACTCATCGGTCCGGTCGCAGGATTCGTCACGCTCGTTGTATGTCGTGGAGATCGTTGCGAGGTCAGCCGATCCTCGACGAGACCTGTGCACACTTCGCACAACGCGCCGTGCTTGACCCGATCTACGAGCTGACTCAGGCTGAAAGTCCTGTGGGAGTCAGCGTCGTCGCCGGCACCAAGCTCGGCAAATACGAGATCGTGAAGCATCTCGCGACCGGCGGCATGGCCGAGCTGCTGATCGCGCGCACGCGCGGACTCGTTGGATTCGAGCGCCATGTCGTGGTCAAGCGCATCCGCGACGACCATGAGGATCGCGTGTTCGTCGACATGTTCCTCAACGAGGCCAGCCTCGCGGCGCTGCTGCACCACCACAACATCGTGCAGGTGCTCGACATCGGAGAGGAAGAGGGCAAGCCGTACTTCGTGATGGAGTACGTGCATGGCGAGGATCTGCGGACGCTGCTGCACAGCCTGTTCATGCGCAAGCAGCTGATGCCGATCGAGCACGTCGTCTCGATCGTCGCGACAATCGCGATCGCACTGCATCACGCGCACGAGCAGCGCAGCGCCTGTCGCGAGCCGCTCGGCATCGTGCATCGCGATGTCACCCCGGGAAACATCATCGTGGGTTACGACGGCAACGTGAAGGTCGTCGACTTCGGCATCGCCAAGGCGGCAATGCGCAAGGTCGTGACGCAGGCCGGAATGCGCAAGGGCAAGGCACCGTACATGTCGCCCGAGCAGTGCCGCGGCGTGACCGTAGACCGCCGGAGCGACATCTTCGCGCTCGGGATCGTGCTCCACGAGACGGTGACCGGCCGCCGGTTGTTCAAGGCGCCGAACGACTACGCGACGATGAGCGCTGTCGTCGACGCCGAAATCCCGATCCCGTCGAAGCTACGCTCCGAAATTCCGCCGGCGCTCGACGCCATCGTCATGCGGGCACTCCAGCGCGATCCGGGTGCGCGGTTCCAGACCGCCGAGGCGATGGTGCGTGAGCTCGAGGCGTTCTCGCTCGCCGCCGGCCTCCGCGCGTCGTCCCTCGGCCTCGCGCAATACATGACGAGCGTGTTTGGCACGCGTGTCGAGCCGTGGCTCGTCGACCACACCCCGCCGCACGCCACGCAGATCGATTTTGACGACACCCGCGTCGACACCGAAGTCACGCCGATCGAGGAGGTCTCCGTGCAAGCAGCGAAGAAACCCGGGCTTCCCAAGCCCCGCCCGCCGGCCGCGAAGTCGACGCTACCATCGGTGCTCGCAAAGCCCGACATCTCGCCGGTGGTCGATGCGGGCCCGACGGTCATCGTCGCCGTGCCCGCGCCCACGCCACCACCCACACCAACCACGGTAGCAACGAAGGCCGAGGTGGTTGCAGCTGCGCCCCTCGACGCGGAGGTCGACACGGACGTCTCCGACCTGCCGCCGATCGAGCCGCTACCGCCGCCGCCGCCGCGTCCCACGCTCGCCGCCGCCGACACGACGGCGATCGTCAAGCCCCTCCCCTCGCCGCTCGTCACCGACGCACGCCGCGCAAAGCGGGCCTCCACAGCGCCAGAGCAGCGCCACGCCCCGACCGACATCGCGATCGTCCCCGTCGAGCAGATCGCCATCGACACCGCACCGATCGCGCGCCCGCGGGGTCGAACGAAGATCGTGGTCGGCGCGGTCGGCGCGGTCGCCGTCGTTGTCGCGGTCGTGTTCGCGATCGGCTTTGGCGGGCGCGACGCCGCGACTGAGCCGCCGCCCGCGGCCCCGATCAAGCCGGTCGCCGCCGCCGCGCCCGCACCGGACCCAGTCGAGGGAGCACCACGCCCTCCGCGAACGTGGGCGAACTCGGAGAAGCCGCCGGAGATCGCGGCGCAGCAGCCCGCGGCCGCACCCGCGCCGGAGAACGACATCGAGATGGCCGCTGCCGCCGACCCGGCCACGAACACCGATCCTGCGTCCGCGGCGACGAACACCGAGCCGGCTGTCGCGAAAGCGGTGCCCCCACCGAAGACCGAGCTCGCAGTTGCGAAGGCGACCGCCGCGAAGCCCGCCGTCGCGAAGCCGGCCGTCGCGAAGGTCGTGACCCGAGCAAAGGTGCCGGCCAAGCGCACCACGAAGGCCGCTCCCGCGAAGCCGGCCGCGAACTGGAATCCCAACTCGCTGTTCCCGAGCAAGTAACCATGCGCACCACACACCTCATCCTCCTCGGCGCGCTCGTCACCGCGCCGCAGGTTGCGTCCGCGGACAAGGTCTCCGCGAAGAAGAAGCAGTCGAAGGCGCATGTCGCAAAGGCGATGAAGGCGCACGCAGCGAACAACTTCCCGGTCGCCCTCACGGAGCTGCAGGCCGCGTACGCGCTCGACGCCGATCCGGTGCTGCTGTACGCGATCGGTCAGGTCTACGCGAAGCTCGATCGTTGCAATGACGCGATCGTCACGTACCAGGCGTTCCTCGGCACCAAGCCGTCCCCCCAGGCGGCGGCCGATACGGCGCAGGCAATCGCCAGCTGCAAGACGAACCCGGAGCCCCCACCGCCGCCGCAGCCGGCACTCCCCCCACCGAGCTCGACCGTGGCCGAGCCAGCGCCGCCACCCCCGCGGCCACCCGACCCAGCGCCCTCACCATTGCCCCCCGCTGCTCCGAGGATGCGCCCACCCGGCGGCCCCTCGATCGCCGTGATCGCGAAACCGGCGCGCTCGCCCTGGTACACCGACAAGCTCGGCGACGCTCTCGTGGTCACGGGCCTCGTGTCGGGCGTGATCGGCATCGTTCTCTATACCGGCGCGAGCTCCGATCTCGACGCCGCCGAGGCGACGCACGACATCGGCCAATATCGCAACCTGGTCGAAGACGCGAGCACGAAGCGCACGTACTCGGTGGTCCTACTCGCCGGCGGCACCGCGCTGATCGGCGCCGGTGTCGCGCGCTACGTGCTGCGCGGCAAGTCGACGAGACGCGAGACACGCGTTGGCATGGTGCCGGCGCACGGCGGCGGTCTCATCACATGGAGCGGAGGTTTCTGATGCGCGTACTGCTCGTCCTCGCCGGCCTGCTCGCCGCGTCGTGTCTGCGCACGACCGAGTTCCACTGCACCGCGAACGCAGAGTGCGGCGCATCGGGGATCTGCGTTCCCGAAGGGCTCTGCAGCGTGACGGACCAGGGCTGCGCGAGCGGACTCCGGTACTCCGACACGGCGGGCGGTCACGCGAATGACTGCGTCGGCGGTGGCGGCGCGGTCGATGCGCGCGTCGACGGGCCGCCCGTGGACGGATCGATCGACGGAGCGACCACCGGATGCCCCGCCGGCTACACCACGCTCATCGGCGGTCAGGGAACGCATCGCTACCGGCTCGTCACGGCGACCGATACCTGGGACACGCAACGCACATTCTGCACGGCGACCAGCGCGAGCGCATATCTCGCGATCCCCGACGATCTTGGCGAGCTTCAGGCGATCGCAACGCTCGGTGCGGCCGCGCGCTTCTGGGTAGGGATCTCCGACCAGGCGACCGAGAACGTGTTCCGCACCGTGAAGAACACCGCGCAGACGTTCCTGCCCTGGGAGGCTGGCGCGCCCGATGACGGCCCGCCGAGCGAGGACTGCGTCGAGATCGTCTCGGCGACCTCCCAGATCAATGACCAGCGCTGCAACACGCAGCTCGTCGCTGTCTGCGAGTGCGAGCCGTGAGGCTTACGCGCGCCGCCGGCGAGCGACCAGGATGGTGAGCAGGATCAAACCGAACGTCGCCAGGCCGCTGAAACCGAACATGAGGAAGCCCATCGACTTCGGCTTCGCAGGACCGTTGGTCGACGCGGGCGGCACCGCGGACTTCTTCTTGTAGCCGATCTCCCAGATGTCACGACCGACGACCGTGGCGAGCTCCATCTTGCCGCGCGGTGCGAACGCGGTGCGGCCGGCAGCGATGGTCTGCTGGTACGCGCCGTCGGGCGGTCCGCCCCACACGCCGCGCGTCGGGTTCTTGCACGCGATCCGGCCGGTCCACCAGTGGCGCATCGCATACCGCGCCTGGAAGAAGTTCGTCGCGGCGGGCGCGGCGCCGTACTCGAGGCCCTGCTTGCTCCACTGCTCGCGGCCGCCGGTGACCGGCTTCGCCTCGCGGAACCGCAGGTCGTCCTTCATGTCGGTCTTGCCGTAGCGCGCGTGGAGGCGCGTCAGCACGTAGTTACCCAGGGTGATCGGGCCGCCGATCACGTCGCCGCCGAGCTGCATCATGTCTCCGTCGATCGGGACCACGCTCGGGCACGGGTCACACGTGACGCCGTAGATTCCCTGCTGCACGGCCTGCCCGTAGGCGGTCCAGGCGTACTCGGTGACGACCGCGCCCGGGTTCGCCTCGATCGTCGTGTCGAACAGCGCCGCATAGAACTCGCCGAACCGCGTCTTGACCGACGGCTTGACGTCGAAGTTCGTCGGGATGAACACGTTCTTGTAGTTCGCGACCTCGTAGCGGCGATCAGGCGAGAGGATGTTGACGATCAGGTCCTGCTTGCCCGGCGAGTTCGCCATGCCGAGGCGGATCGGGAGCGAGAACTCCTCGCTGTCATACTTGAAGGAGATCGGAGACAGGGCGATGTGACCATCGACCATCTTGACCTTCTTCGGATTGACCTTCGCGACGAAGAACTTCATGCCCGCCTCGATGTACGGGCGGAGCAGCGGCTCGGCATCGGCCGGGATCTTGTAGTTGTTGAGCTTGAGCCAGTCTTGAAGTCCGGTGGCCTCCTTCGCGGAGAGGATCAGGATCTGGTACTCGGCGACGTCGAACTGCGCCTCGATCTTGACGACGTTGACCTTCGCCTGCTTCTGCGACTTACCCGCGGAGTTCGCGCAGGTGATCGTGAAGTTGGTGCTGTCGTTGAGCGTGATGGTGGACGGATAGCCGTTCGAGACGTTGCCCACGCCGTGATCCACCGTGCAGCTCGGATCGGGATACGGCTGGTTCGAGAACCCGAAGCTCCACGTCAGCTTCTGCGGGATGCCGGCCGTGATCGACGGCGGGTAGACCGAGAACGAGGCGAGCACCGGCGGGACCGCCTTGCGCGCCGGATCGGGACGCGAGTCATCGGAGCGCCCCCCGCTGCTGCCCATGGAGGCCGACGGCGCCATCGGGGCCCTTTGGCTCTCCATGGCCATCTTCATCGGGCGCTCGTTGCGGTTGTAGTCCGGCTCCGGCGCCGGGCATGGGTCCTGCTCCCAGTACTCGACGAGCCGGGGTGAGCCGAGCGAGTCGAGGCGCGTGAATACGGCGGGATCGAGCACCTTGACGTCGGTAGCCTTGAGCACGACCGGGACCGGAATGACCATCGCGAAGTCCTCGAGTGGACCGCGATAGTCGTTCTGCATCGACAGGATCGTGCGTGTGCCGTCGCGCATCAGCACGACTTGCGAGGCATCGGCGAAGAGCTTTTCGCCCGAGCCGGCCACGTAGAAGCCACAGAAGGCGTGCGCGGCGATGGTGGTTGCCGCGACGAGCGTCGTGGCGGCGAGCAGTGTGCGTAGCGTTCTCATGTCATCCCCTCGGAGGCCTCCAGCTTGAACGCCTTTGGTAGGTGACGGGTCTACGACCGCACACGATTTATTCCCAGAATGGGCGATGTAGGATACCGGCGTGGTCACGGACGCCGACGCGGATATCCGACACGGCGCGAAGATCGGGCGATTCGTCGTGGTCGGCGAGCTCGGCAAGGGCGGCATGGGGGTGGTCTACCGAGCGCACGATCCCGAGCTGGACCGGCAGGTTGCGCTCAAGGTCCTGCGCTCGGCGGCGGCCACCGAAGAGGAGCGGATGCGGATGCTGCGCGAAGGCCAGGCGATGGCGCGCGTCACCCACCCCAACGTGATCACGGTGTACGAGGTCGGCGTGGCAGGAACGATGGTGTTCCTCGCACAGGAGCTGATGGATGCGGGCACGCTCGGCGGCTGGCTCGAGAAGCGACGCACGCGCGAGGCGATCCTCGAGAAGTTCGTGGCCGCCGGGCGAGGGCTCGCGGCCGCGCATGCTGCGGGTCTGGTCCACCGCGACTTCAAGCCCGACAACGTGCTGCTCGGTAGCGATGGTCGCGTGCGGGTCGCCGACTTCGGCCTGGCCCGCGCGCTCGGCACCGAGGAAGGGCTCCCGGCAGTGACCCGCGCGAACATCGCGCGCGCACAGCTCGAGCTCTCGACGAATCCGATGAGCCCGCTGACCCGCACCGGTGCGGTGATGGGGACGCCGATGTTCATGGCGCCCGAGCAGCACCAGGGCGAGCGTGCCGACGAGCGCTCGGATCAGTTCGCGTTCTGCGTCGCGCTCTACCACGCGCTCTACGGCGACTGGCCGTACCCCGGCAAGACCGCGGAAGCCGTGGCCAACGCCGTGATCAAGGGCCGCCTTCAGGATCCACCGCGCGGCAGCGATGTGCCGACGAAGCTGCGGCAGATCCTCGTGCGCGGCCTCGCCACCGCTCCGGCGAACCGCTTCCCATCAATGGACGCGCTGCTCGCGGAGCTGACCCGGCCACCGAGCCGCGCGGGGCGGCGCGTGGCGATCGTCGCCGGTGCGCTCGTGCTCGCCGCGGGTGCGGTCGTCGGCGGATACGCGCTGCGGTCGAGTGATCCGGCGCCGAAGCGTGCGCCGATCGCGGCGTTCGATCCCAAGTCGCTGACCAGCGAACGCGGCATCGCGTGGCTGCTCGCGACGATCGAGCGAGGCCAGCTCGATGACGCATACGAGAAATACGCGATGGCCGCCGCGCTCTCGCAAGAGGCCGCTGCGCCCGTGCAGACGGCGATCGCCTGGGCGTCCGGATCGCTGGTGCTCGCGCTGCGCGGCCACCTCGAGGAGGCGAGGAAGCACCTCCAGGACGCCGTGGCGGCACAAGGCGCCGATCCCACGGCGAAGGCCTATGTCGACCTCGCGACGGCCGCGATCTCGCTCGCATCAGGGAAGCTCGACGCCGCACTCGAGCATGGTGCCGCGTGCACCGCGGGCTTCACGCCCTCGGTGCCGCCGCTCGCCGCCCTGTGCGCCGAGTTGCGAGGCGATGCAGCGCGAGCGAAGGGCGATGTGGCCGGCGCTCGCACGATCTACGGCGAGGCACTCTCGAAGGCAAAGAAGGGCGGCGACCGCACGCTCGCCCTCGAGCTCGCACTCGCCGCGCTCGAGCTCGACGAGGTCAAGCCCGAGGCTACCGTCCTGGCGGCGGCGGCGCTGCAGACCACGGCGAACGAGCTCGGCGCATCTGGCCCCGAAGCGCGCGCGTGGATCCTGCTCGCGCGCGCCCACCTCGCACAGGCGGCATCGCAGCAGGCGCTCGAGGATCTCGGGCACGTCAAGCCCGCCACGATCGAGCCGTTCCAGGTCCGCATCGACCACCAGATCGCGACCGGGCAGTCCTACGCGCTGCTCGGTGATCCGGACGAGGGCCTGTCGCGGATCGATGCCGCCCGCAAGGCTGCCGAGACGGAGGGCTTTCCGGGCCTCGCGCTCGCCGCGCGACTCGCGCGCATGGAGGTCATGGTCACGCTCGCGCAGCCCGAGGCCTCCACGCAGCGTGCCGCGCTGATCAAGGATGCACGAGCGGGCGGCTACATCCGGATCGTGAAGCTGGCCATGACGATCGAACAGCGCTGATCCGGGCTACAGTCCCTGGCGATGGCCGACTGTCTCGTGTGCGGCACGGATCACCCCGAAGAGCCGCCGTGCCGCCAGCTGCGAACCGGGGAGCAGCTCGGAAAGCACACGATCGGCGCGGTGATCGGCGTCGGCGGCATCGCAGCGGTGTACGAGGCCCGGCATCCGGTGCTCGACAAGGTCATCGCCGTGAAGATTCTCCACCGGCGGTTCGCGAAGGATGCGGAACTGTCCGCGCGCTTCGTGCGCGAGGCGCGCGAGACCGCCGCGCTGGGTCATCCCGCGTTCGTCGCTGTCCACGACGCCGGAACCACCGACGATGGCTGCGCGTTCATCGAGATGGATCGCCTCGAGGGGCGCGAGCTGTACTCGATGCGCAAGGAAGCCGGTCCGCTCGAGATCGAGCGCGTGATCTGGATCGCCACCTCGATCCTCGACGCGCTGACCGTGCTCCACGCGCGGGGCGTGGTCCACCGCGACCTCAAGACCCAGAACATCTACGTCGTGCCCACCGCGGCCGGTGATCAGATCAAGCTACTCGACCTCGGGTTCGCGAAGGTCGAGGACTCTCTCAAGCTGACCTCGAAGCAGCAGATCCTCGGCACACCGCTCTACATCAGCCCCGAGCAGTACCTCGATCCGAGCGGCGTCGATGGGCGCGCGGATCTGTTCTCGCTCGGCGTGGTGATGTTCGAGCTGCTGACCGGCGACTGGCCATACACCTGGGACAACAAGCGTGACCTGCTCGGCAAGGTCATGGACGGCAACCTCGAGCGCCATCCCATCGCGCGCCGCCCCGATGTGCCGGAGTGGCTCGACGCGATCGTCGCCCGCGCTCTCAGCCACAAGCGCCAGGACCGCTACGAGTCCGCGGCCGTGATGAAGGCCGCCATCGAGCAAGGACCGCCGCCCGGCAAGTCCGGAATCCTGCGCCGCCTGTTCGGAGGCTAAGGTTGCGGTTCGCTGCGCCGGCCGTTCTTGTCGACGAGCTCGCAGATCGACGCGATCAGCTGGAGGGCCCGCATCGGCTTTGCGAGGTGCAGATTGAAGCCGGCGGCGAGGGCCTTTGCCAGATCCTTCTTGCCGGTGAGTGCGGTGAGCGCGATCGCTGGGGTGAGACCGCCGTCCTCGGCAGAACGCTGGCGAAGCTGCGCGATGAACTGGTAGCCGTCGAAGCCGGGCATCGAGATGTCGCTGATGATGACGTCGGGCCGCGCGCTGGCCAGGAGCTCGAGGGCCTGCTGGCCGGAGCCGGCGGTGCTGACCACGGCACCGGCGTTGGTCAGGATGAGCTTCACGAGGGTGAGGACGTCGGCATCGTCATCGACGAACATCACCTGAAGGCTCTCGAGGTTGACGGGGCGGATTCGCGGCTCGGTAGGCATTTCTTGACGTTCGCTCAACACGAGGCCGAGTTGTGCACGTCGCGATCCAAAGAATCGGCGATCTATCGCGGCGGAACCGTGCGTTTCGAGTGGATCTGATGTGCCGGAAAGCGCGCCGTGCGAACCGGCTCGGTGCCATCGGGTAATGATAAGGGGCGTCATGGAAGCCCTGGGTCACGAGGCAGTCGGAACGGGTCCCGCGCGGGTGGTCGTCCTCAACGACTGGCTGTGTGACACCTCCACCTGGGACATGGCGCGGACCTACCTCGATCGCGAGCGGTTCACGTATGCATTCGTCGACCTTCGGGGGTACGGGCGGTCGCGCGGGCGCACGGGTTCGTTCACCGTGACCGAGGCCGCGGAGGACGTGATCGCGGTGCTCGATGTGCTCGGATGGGAGCGATGTGGGGTGGTGGGCCACTCGATGAGCGCGCTGGTCGCGCTGCACCTCGGCCAGCAGCACGCGGATCGGATCGAGCGAGTGGCGGTCCTGACGCCGCCGCCGCTCGGTGGCTTCGGCGCGGATGCCGTCGCGATCGAACGCACGCGAGAGATCGCGCATTCGGGAGACGCAGGGCGTACCGCGTATCTGCTCGAGCGGTTCGCCGCGCGGCTCTCGCCCGGCTGGGCGCGGTTCAAAGCGGAGCGCTGGTGCGCCACGTCCGATCCGACGGCGGTGGCGGGGTACTTCGCGATGTTCGCGCGCGACGGCCAGCCCTTCCCGACCTCGCCGGTCCGGGTGCCGGTGTTCGCGGTCACCGGCGAGCTCGATGCACCGCCGATGCGGCGTGCAGCGGTCGAGCCGATGCTCAGGGCGGTGTGCGCGCAGCTCGAGCTCGCCTCGATCGCGGAGAGCGGCCACTATCCGATGCAGGAGGCGCCGCCACTGATCGTCGCGCTGCTCGAACGCTTCCTCGCTGCGTGACCCGCCGATCACGGCGTGCAGCGCGTCACGAGACTCGCGATGCCCTCGACGAGGGGGGCAATCATCTGGCTGTCACGCGCGCGGACGGCGATGGTGCCATCGCGCAGTTCGCGGTCGCCAACGACGACGACGAACGGCACGCCATCGTGCTGCGCCACGGCCACACGGCGCGCCAGGGTGCCCTCGCGATCGATGCGGCTGCGCACGTCGTGCATCGCGAGCCGTGCATGCACGGACTCGGCGTACGCCGCGTGGTCAGCGGAGATCGGCAGGATCGCGATCTGCTCCGGCGCGAGCCACGCGGGAAGGGCCGCGCCGTGGTGCTCGAGCAACAGACCGACGAAGCGTTCGATCGATCCGTAGAGCGCGCGGTGAAGCATCACCACGTGGCGCTTGTTGCCGCTCGGATCGACGTAGCGCACGTCGAACCGCTGCGGCATCACGAAGTCGAGCTGGATGGTACCGCACTGCCATGAGCGACCTCGGCGATCGCGCAGCAGCAGCTCGAGCTTCGGGCCATAGATCGCACCGGCGCCCGGCTGGATCGCGCATGGCAACCCGAGCTCGGCGACCACGTCCGCGAGCTGGCGTTCCGCGCGATCCCACGCGGCGTCGTCCCCGAGGCGGTGCACTTCTCCGCGTCCCGCGATGACATCGAGTGCTCGTGCCACGGCTCCACGTTCGCGCTCGACGGCACTGTCACGCGCGGCCCGGCGGAGCGCCCGCTCGCGGGTTTCGTTGCGACGCTCGATACAACGACGAATCAGGTGACGATCAATCTCTCGTCCGGCGCTGCTTCCACCACCGCCCGATCCGCCCGGGCAGGAACAGCCAGCGATGGCGCAGCAGGTAGACGAGGATCGCGACGTTCAGCAGGAGCGTGATCACTTTGCCCACGCTCGGGTGCATGACCAGGTGATGGACCTCGAACGGGATGAACGACGCGGTGACGATCACCGTCAGCCATTCCGCCCACACGCGACGGCGATGCAGGCCCCACGCCTCGAGCAGCATCACGCCGGCGATCACGAACGCGCCGATGCCGAGCCCGGCGATCTTGCCGGGGGTCAGCGAGAGGAGCTTGTCGAGCCACCGCTCCGCGCTCGGGCGCGCCGGATCGATCCCCAGCCACTCGACGACATCGACGCCGATCGCATGGACGTCGTGGTGCCGGAGCAGCAAGGCCGTGGTCCCCAGTGCGATGAGGAGCACGCCCTTGACCAGCTTCCAGATGATGATGACGCGTAGCCCGAAGTCGGGCCGCCTCACCTCATCTTCGATCGCGCTCGCGACCTCGCTACGGCGTTTGGCCAAGCGCGGATCGAATCACGAGACCGAGAGAGTCTGCCAGCCGGAGTCGGGATCGTTGCCCGGCATATCGAGGCCGGCCTGAACTTCCCACTTGTGGTCGATCAGCTTGCCGCTGAGCGTGGGGTTCGTGTTGCCGGGGAGCTCGATCTGGCCTTCCCAGTTGTAGACCTGGCCGGCCTGGATCTCCGACGCGCCGGCGACAGTGATCTTGTTCTCGTAGCTGATGTGCGAGCTGCGAACGGTCTCGCCGTTCTGCTTGAACTCGCAGCTCTCGGTGCCACGGACGATGAGGTACACCGCGGCGACCTTGCCGTTCGCCTTCGCCGTCGCCTCGATCTTCACCGTCGCAGCCTGACCGCGACGAACCTGCGGGACCTGGATGTGAACCGTCGCTGCGCCGCCCGTAATCTTGTTCTTGAGATCGCCAAAAAAGCCCATGATGCCCTCCCTTGTGGAGCGAGCAACCTAGCGCAGCGCTCGACGGAGATCACCCGGGAGTGGCGGGCCTGGTGCCGAGTTTCGTGTATTCCGAAATTAGTTCGGTGAAGGCCGATAATTCCGGCAGCGCTGGATAGCTGTGGATTGCCGGGGTCGTCGCCCACGCCACCTTCTCGCTGGTCCAGGTCTCGATGAACGGGTCGAGCGCGCGACCGACGTCGAGCAACGTGGAGCGAACATTGACGAAGCTATCGAGACCCTCGGGCCGGGTGAACATCCAGCTCATGCAGTGCCCGCAGAAGTAGTGGCGGGACGCGCCGTGCAGGCCGCCGATCACCGGCTCGCCCGCGACCACCGCAAACCCGTCCGCCGGGATCGCAACGCTCAGCGAGAACGCGCTCGAGGTCATTCGCTGGCAGCCCGTGCAGTGGCAGGCCATCGTCAGGAGCGGCGGAGCCGTGATCCGGATCCGGACCTGACCGCAGCGACATGCACCCTCCCAGGGCAGGTTCCAGTTCGTCATGCGCATTCGGTAGCACGGGTGTCATGCCTCGCGCGTTACCCTTGCCGGGATGCGCCGCCACGGTCTGCTGTTCGTCCTCGCGCTCCTCGCGGCGTGTGGATCGAAGACCCGCTCGCCGCACGATCTGCCAACGCTCGCGCCCGATCCGCCGAAGCCCGACGGGGCTGTCGAGACCACGCCGACCACCATGGCCCCGCGCCGGACCGGCACGGGCCTGACGCCCGAGCTGCTCGCGGCGGTCGGTGGCCGCCAGGTGTTCATCGAGCAGTTCGGCTCTCTCCGCCTGGATGCGGCGGAGCGCCGGAGCGCCCAGCAGATCATCGCGGACTGGGCCACCGCGGAGGGCCTCGTGGTCATGTCACCTGCGCTTGTCGAGGACGCGATCTCCCGCGGCGCGAACGCGACCGATGCATCGGGAACCGCGTGTGGGCCGCCGCTCGATCGCCAGTACTCGATCGAGCGCTGGGTCACGCCGATGGGCGCCGAGGGAACGATCACCGCGCGCATCGACTGCGAACCGCAGAGCGGGCTCGACAGGTTGACGTGCACGATGCAGCTCGAGATCAAGCTGTTCGCGATGGGCACCGAGTTCTACTCGGCGCCGTTCGATCCCGGCCAACCCTGGGATCAGGAGCTGAAGAAGCGGCTACCGACGGTGACCGACAACGGCGGTCACGGACGCTACGGTCACGCGAACAACCCCGTCCCGGTCACCGGCGTCCCGCGCATGCCTGGCACCGCGGACTGGTACCTCGACGACGACGCGTTCGTCGAGGGCAAGGCCGCGAGCGAGACGAAGCGGTGCAACGCGACCGATCGCCCGATCGCGCTGATGATCGACAAGGCAGACAACGGTGCGCTCACCTGCGAGACCGCGGCGTCACCCCGCTACGTCACCGAGTACGACACCACGGTCAACGCGTGCATGTGCGCCGCGGCAATGAAGCTCGAGAAGCCCACCACGAAGCGCAGCT
>JBBRBG010000126.1:0-27292 GCA_038206055.1 Haliangiales bacterium | reverse complement strand
GAGAGGCTTTCTCCTGCTGGAGAAGACTCTGCTTCGGGACCTTCGGGGCCTTTGGGGCTCACCTGAACCAGCGGACTCCGGTTCGCATCCGGCACTGCGGATTGCCGAGCGCGCAGGTCTATGACCTACGCGCTCCTAGTCCTGCAGCATCGTCAGGATCGAGCGCGCGATCGCGATCGTGTCGGCGTTCAGCGGGCCGCGCACGAACACGTGGCAGCTCGAGTCCGTATCCCACGCGGTGAGCTCCTTCGCAGCGGGCAGCGTGACCATCACGCCGCCGGCGCCGATCGCCACGTCCTTCGCCGAGGGATTCCCCTCCTTGATCTTCGCAATCTCGGTCGCGGCAACGGAGCTGTCGCAGATCGTCTCGATCCAGATCGGCCCGTCGGACGACGTGCTGGGGCTCGCCGCCGCCGCACCCACCGCCAGGAAAACGACCGCACTACCGAAAAGGATGTTCCGCATGCACGTATGTACCTGCGTAGACCGCGCCAACACAGGATCGTGACAACCGCGCACGAGGCGGTGACGACCGCCCGCGCGTAAGTTCCTACGCTGAGTCACATGCGCACGGCCTCGCTCATCCTGTTCCTGTCAGCGCTGCTGGCAGCAGCGCCCACCGTGCGCGCGGGCACACGCCTCCTCGCCGGGCGCCTGACGATCGATCTCCCTGCCGGCATGACCGTCGAACCGAGCCACTGGTCCCTCGACGAGCTCGGCTCCACGGTTGATCAGGTCCGCGCCGAGCTCCCTGTCGAGGACGGTCGCTTCGTGATGACCGCCACCGAGACCTATCATCGCGCGAGCCCCAACCTGCGCGCTGACGTCCTCGCGGAGCTCAAGCGGCAGGGTGGGGCGCTCGCGCGCTCGACCGTCGAGACCATCACCCTCGGCGATGACTTCGACGCGGTCGTGGTCCGTCCTCCGCTACCGGCGAAGATCTCCGACGCGAACCTCGTGTTCGCGCTCTACCTCGCGCCCATCGAGGATCGCGCGATCCAGGTCGTCGCGTTCTACGTCGTGGGCTCCGCCCGGGGCAAGCCCGGCGAGTGGGCCGCACGTGCGGAGACAATCGCCGGCACCGCGCGCGTCTCCGGCGGGTCGCTCACCGGTTACGCGGGTCTGCTCGGCGTGGCGAACCATCGCATCCGCATCCAGTGCCAGCACGATTGCCTGATCCGCTCGAGCGGAGAGCGCTACGAGCTGCGCCTGCTCGTGCCGCTGCACGAGGAAGCGGCCTGCCGGATCGAAGCGGCCTCTTCCTCTGACGCACCTCGCACGTGGACCGATCGGGCAGGGCGCCACGCGCGGTGGTTCATCCCGATCGCCGGCTCGGCGGATCGCATCCGGGTCGAGTGCGATGCGACGACCGCGGCGAACATGGCCGCACTACGCGATCGGTTCAAGACCCTCGTGGTGGAGGATCCGCACGCGGCGTTCGTGCCGAGTGAGGCGCCGCCGATCGCGCGCGGCGAGCTCGGGCCGCTCGAGGACGGGCCGCTGTTTCTCTCTCGCACACCCGAGCGCGAATATGGATGCGTCGTTCCCGACTGACCATTCTCTTGCTCGCTGAGGGATTAACAGGAGACACGGAGACACGGAGCAGATCGGAGAGCTTTCTTCCGCAGAGCGGGAAAATCCCTCTGCTCCGTGTCTCCGTGACTCCTGTTAAATATCCGGGGCACGGAAGCGGCTGACCGCAGCGGGTACGGAAGCGGGTGACCGCAGCGGTACGGTAGCGACTGACCACAGCCGACACGGAACCGGGTGAATCGCCGCTGGCACGGAGGCGGGTGACCGCAGCCGCCACCGAACGGTCGGATCGCAGCCCTCGCGGCGCCCGTTACTGGCCGTCGATCTTCGGAACCTGGATCGCCGGGCTCGACAGCTTCGGCGTCGGCCCACCGGCCATCATGCCGCGCATGCGCTTCACGAGCTCGGCGACGATGGCCTGTGACATCTCGGGCCGCTCCGACATCACGCGCTTGAAGCCCTCGCCGGGGACCCGCAGCGTGCGCGTGCGGTCCGTCGCGCGCACCGTTGCCGAGCGCGGCGAAGCATCGAGCACGGCCATCTCGCCGATGCACGCGCCGGCGCCGAGCTCGTTGAGCACGCGCTCGGGCTTGCCATCGGTCCCACCCATGACGACCTGGACCGAGCCTTTGACGATCAGGTAGACGGCGTCGCCCGGATCGCCTTCGCGGAACAGCTCGCGGCCGGGCTCGACCCGGCGCTCCTCGACGATGAGTGCGAGCTCCTCGAGATCGTCGGGGGCCAGGTCCGCGAAGATCGGGACCTGTCGGATCAGCATCATCTTCTCGATCACGGTGAGGGACGCCATCGCGGCGTTCGCATCGAGTGTGGCGTAGACGCCCTTGTTGCCGACACCGTGCTTGGTCTGGGCGAAGATCGACGGATCGAGCGCGGGCATCTCGTTCGAGGTGCCGCCGGAGACCGCGCGGACCGCGGCATGGCGCACGCGCTCGTCCGGATCGTCGAGGACCTTCGCGAGCAGGTCGCGGGTGAGGCGACTCTTCGCGCCCATCGCGCGCACCGCGGCCTCGCGGACCACGGGCTCGGGGTCGTCGAGCATCGCGAGCATGCGGGCACGCGCGGGCTCTTCCTCGAAGCGCGAGAGGAGCATGGCGGCGACGGCGCGGAGGTGACGGTTGGAGTCGTCTGCGACCGCGAGGATCGGGCCGGGCACGAGCGGGGACTGTGCGGTGCCACCGAGGCGTTCGAGCGCGTCGACGAGCGGCGTGCGCAGGGAGGCATCGACGCCACCGAGCATCTCCAGCGACTGCGGTCGCACGATGCGGCGCTGTGCGGACTGGATGCGAACCGTCTCGACCTCGGGGCGTTCGGTGATCACGAAGAGGACGCCGAGGGCGTTGATGGCGTGCTCGTGCCCGCGCAGCTTCGCGAGGTGGCGGAGCAGGGACAGGCTCGCCGATTCGCTCTGCGCGGCCATCGGCTGGTTCGCCGCTTCGGCGACGGCGATCAGGCGCCCGATCTCCGCGAGCTCGTGATCGTAGATCGCCGCGATCGGGCCGCCGGGGGCGCGCAGCTTCGCGAGCTCCTCGCGCTCCTCTTCCTCGCCCACGCCGCGCTCCTCGCGGAGCTGCACGAGCGTGGTGGGCGTGGGGGCGGTGCCTTGGCGAGCGGCTTCGAGCACGATGCGCTGGAGGTCCTTGCGATAGACGTCGCGCGCGAGGCGCTGCTCGACCGAGCCCTGGAACTTCGGATCGAACAGCTGCCGCTCCTCGCCGGTCAGCTCGCCGATGATCTTCTGGTGGTCCTTGTCGGAGATGCCGAGCTGCGCGCGCAGGCTATCGAGCAGCTGCATCTCGTTCCGCGTGACGAGGCCGTCGGCCACCATCTCGCGGACGGTCTCCTTGTACGCGCGGAGCCGCGCCTCGCGCTGCTTGGTGCGCTCGGTGTGAAGGAGGTAGATGTCCTTGAGATCGTCGGAGGGCGGGGCATCGCCCCACTCCCACTTCTTGAGGATCTTCTGCGCGAACTTCTCGTGGACGTGCTGGTCCTCGCGGCGCGTGATCCGGCGAACGAAGATCGCCGTCGAGGAGAACACGACGATCAGGCCCCAGCCCGTGGTCACCCAGCCGGGAAGCCGCGCGAGCGAAGGCTGCCCGGCGAACAGGTAGAACGCGTTGAACGCGACGAGGCCGCAGAACGCGAGCATGCCGTGGCGGATACGCGCGAGGAGGTTCGCCTTGGTCTCGGCGTCGGCATCCTTGGGCAGCCGGCCGAGGCGCGCGTTTGCGATCAGCTTCTCGACCGTGGTGAACACGAGAAGGCTGACGAGGCCGAACACGATCAAGGTCAGCGGCGCCGCGACGATGCGGGGCACGGCAGGCGCGAACACGAGGCCGGGCTCCAGCGCGCGGCCTGGCAGGTCGCGGTCGTACGCCCAGGCGCCGCTGAAGTAATCCGACCACCGGCCGTGGACGAGATAGAAGTACGTATAGAAGCCAACCACGATGCCGGGCCACGCGAAGTACGCGATGCGGCGCGGCCGCTCGTTCGCTTCCTTCCAGTAGCCCTGCTCGAGATCGATGTCGGGGCAGTGCTTCTTGCACGCCACGCACGGCGCGCACTGCGAGGTCAGATCCTCGGGCGTGGCCGAGCCGCGCGCGGGCTCGGTATAGAGCTTCTCGACCAAGCCGACCGGGCAGATGAAGTTGCACCACGTCTTGCCGCCGTAGACGAAGCTCGTGACGATCGCCGCGACCACGACCGCGCCGAGGAAGCCGGCGAGCCAGATGTCGCTGCCGTTCGTGGCGAGCAAGCGCAGCGACAGCGCGACGAGCATGAAGCCGAGCTGGACGAGCAGGTAGTTCCGCCCCATCCAGTCGCCCATCTTCCGCGTGCCCGGTCGCCCGAGCAGACGACCGATCTGGCCCATCACCGCGAGCGGACAGATCCGTCGCCACAGGTGATAGCCAAACGTCATCCAGAAGAACGGGAGCGCGGCGATCGCCACCGTCCACAGCAGGCGATTGCCGTGCTCGACACCGAGGATCGTCGGGATGGTCGCGCACAGCGCGACGAACAACACGAGGCGAGCCGCGACAAGCCAGCTCGGCGCCGTCCCACCATCCGTGAACGCAGCCCATCCGCCTGCCTTGGCCTTCGCTGCCTTGCCCTCTGGCTTGGCCTTGCCGTCCGGGACGACCGGCAGCTTCTTCTTCGCGGGCGTGGCGGCGGGCTCCGTCATCTCACCTGGCGAGCGGACAGGACAGGCCCTTCGCAGCATCGGGCAGGTACTGCTCGTACATCTGCTTCCCGCGGCACTCCTGGTGCTTGAGGAACTCGAGCGTGAACTCCTCCCAGTGCCAGGTCGGGATGATCTGGAAGTTCAACGTCGCGATCTTGTGGTTGCGCGTCTTCGGAACGCCCTTGCTGGGATCTGTATTCGCGAGATCCGCGTAGTCGTGCATGCCGAAGTTGCGGATGTGGCACTGCGAGCAGGTGACGCCGTTCTCCTCGCCGACATCGCGGCGACCGTCATCGAGCGCCAGATCCTTCACGGTGAACACCATCTTGTGCTCGACGAACATGTTGTTCGCTTCCACGCGCGACGGCCGGTTCTTGCCGGTCGATTGATCCGGCAAGTCGACGAAGCCCATCGTCTTGCGGCACAGCTTGTCGCTCTCGTCGACGACGTCGGGCGAGCCCGTGGTCCAGCGCGGTCCGCACTTCGGCTCCCACGTCTTGCCGTCCTTGCTCGGAACGGTCTGCGTCCAGAACCCCGGGATGGTGACGTTGACGTATGCCTGCGTCTTGCCGTCCTGGGTCTGGAACGGCTTCTGTGCGGCCCACGACCAGCCATCGCCCGATGCGTAGGACCCGTCGTCCTTGCGCGCCGAGCCTCCGCCCATGCGCGCTTCCGTGGCGATGCCGATCGAGAACGTCTTGAGGTACTTCGCCGTCTTGGTGTCGTCGTACTTCATGAACTCGTTCATGAACGCGGCGACCGCCTTGCCGTGCGCGACCTGATCCTTCAGGAACTTCTCGCTCGGCGCGCCGTTGTCGAGCAGGTGCTTCGCCACGAGCCCGAGGAACACTTTGTTGTTCGCGATCTTCTCCTCGTCGGGCCGCGGCAGCGCCGGCACGTACTCCGTGACCGGGCGGATCCGGAACATCCCGAACACCGGCTCTGGTGCGTTGACGGCCTGATAGACGACGCGCAGCTCGGCCCACGCCTTGTCGATGCGCGGACGGAACGCGACGATCTTCCAGCTCTTCGGATCGCCGAACGACTTCTTGTCGAACTCTTTCGCCTTCGGATCGAGGCGCGGGTTCTTGTTCATGTCCGAGAGGTTCTTGAGGAACTGATCGAACAGCGCTTTCGTGACGAGCGGCTTCTTGTCGAGCAGCTTCTTGTTGTCCTCGGTGAACTGCGGGTTGAAGTTGTCCGCGGTCCAGCGCAGCATCTTGTCGAGCGGCCAGTCCTTGTTGACCGCCTCGAGGCGCTTCGGCTGACGGATCATCAGCAGCGTCTCGATCACCGCGCTCTGTTCCTCGGCGACCGGCAGCGGAACGGCCTTGTCAGCGACGTCGATCGAGAACGTCTTCGCGTCGACCACGCCCTTCTTTGGCTGCGAGATGTGGATCTCGAACTCCGCCTTCGGCTGGTCGGCCTTCGCCGGCGTCCACGTGATCGTCTGCGTGATCGCGTCGAACTTCGCCGACGCGGGGAGCTTCGTGACCTCGACGACGGTCTCGTCGAGATCCTGATCGATCACCGGAACGCCGAACGAGACCTTTTGACCGACACCAACCGCCGTGATGTACGGAGGGATGAACTCCGGTGCGCGATCGGCAGCGGCCATCGGCTTTGGGGGATCGGGAACGAACGTGGGCTTCGTCGGCGGCGACGGATCCGGTGGCTTGGGGTCCGCGAACGGATCGCGTTTCGGCTCGTCGGGCTTGGCCTTCCCGCCGCCGCACGCGACGAGCAATCCGGAGGTGACGAGACCGAGCATGAAAGTGGTTCTGACGTTCCCCATCGCGTGGGCATCCTACCACCATGCTACTTTTGTCGTCGTTCTCCGACGAGGAACCGGATCGCGCCTACTGCGATCCCCCCATCATCCCCCACTTGCGATGACGTCGCCGAACGCCGCGCGTGCCGCATCCAGCTTCTCGCGCTCGTCCACGTGCGAGTAGTGACGGCTCATGGCCTCCGTCGCCCGCCGATACGCGCGACGCTACGGCGCGCACTGCCCCGTGATCCCGCAGCCGGTTTGCGCCGTGCTCGGCGTGCAGTAGATCGTGTCGTCGCAGTCTCGAGCACGGAGGATGCCGTCGCAATCGACGTCGCCTTCGTCGACGAAGAAGCTGCCCCCGACCGCGGCGCACTCTTTGTCGACGCCCCACAGCTCCACCTGCGGAACAAGGTCGCCGGTGAGCTCGACCGATGCGTGAAACTGATTGCCGTCGGCGAACGTGATCTCCTGCGTCGCCGCGGCGACCAAGGTCCGCTGGTTTGCGGCGTCGCGTGTGTACCCGAGCAGCAGGAGCAGCCTCGCGTTATAAAGTCCGAACGGGTGGGCGTTGGACACCGCCTCGTCCGTCATCGGCACCCCGTACGTGATCTTCCGCTCGCTGCCCCAATACAGATCGCCGCTCGAGGTCGCGATGCCATCGGCGATCATCTTCGGGGTGAGTGGCGTCGCGCAGCCGATGCAGACGTTGCCTTGCCACCAGACCAGCTGGTCGATCGGCTGCTCCGAGTGCCATTCGACGATGTACTCCTCGCCTTCGAACGAATCGTCGTCGGACTGACACCCGGTCGCGACCAAGAGTGCGAAGACGGCGGTGCGGGTCACGTTGTGGGCGCGCAAGGCTGCCAGGCAATTCAAGCTCTGTGCCCACGCCAATTCCGCGATTCCTCGTCGAGCTCCGTCCAGAACCTGCCGGTTCCCGGCGGAATCGCGGGTTATCGTCAGTTCATCGTCATGCGTCTCTGGTTCAGGGAGACGGTGATCGGCGTGTAGATGGCAGGCGCGATCACGTTCGCTCCGTCCACCGTACTTGCGCTGTCTCACCACTCGGTACGCGCCCCCCGTTTGCCCCATTTTCGCGTAACGGAACGTGTCGGTTGGTGTCGCCCGGGCACGGTTAAGTGCTGGCTTTCGTTCCGTAGCGGGAGTGCTTCGAGGGGCTACACGCATCCTACCACCATGCTAGCGTCCCTCGCCGATGACGACCGACCTTCCGACGCTCGCGATCAACACGATCCGTACCCTCTCCATCGACGGTGTCCAGAAGGCGAACTCGGGACACCCGGGGCTGCCGCTCGGTTGCGCCCCCATGGCTTACGTGTTGTGGCAGCACCACCTGAAATACGACCCGCGCGCGCCGCAATGGTTCGATCGCGATCGCTTCGTGCTGTCCGCAGGACACGGCTCGATGCTGCTGTATTCGCTGCTCCACCTCACCGGCTACGACGTGTCGCTCGACGACCTCAAGAACTTCCGCCAGTGGGAGTCGAAGACGCCGGGGCACCCCGAGTGGCACCACACGCCGGGCGTCGAGGCGACCACGGGTCCGCTCGGGCAGGGCGCTGCGAACGCGATCGGCATGGCGATCGCCGAGAAGTTCCTCGGTAACTACTTCAACCGCCCGGGGCACGACGTCATCAGCCACAACACGTACGCGCTCGTCTCCGACGGCGACGTGATGGAAGGCGTCTGCATGGAAGCGTCGAGCCTCGCGGGGCACCTGCGGCTCGGCAAGCTGACGTTCCTCTACGACGCGAACCACATCACGCTCGACGGAAAGCTCGATCTGACCTTCAGCGAGGACGTCGGCGCGCGGTTCGCTGCGCAGGGCTGGCACGTGCTCCACGTCGAGAAGGGCGACACGGATCTCGCCGGCATCGATGCCGCGATCCGCGCCGCGAAGGACGAGACCGAGAAGCCGACGATCATCATCATCAACACCACGATCGGCTATGGCTCGCCGAAGAAGGCCGGTACCTCGGGCGCGCACGGTTCGCCGCTCGGCGATGCCGAGGTCGCCGCCACGAAGACCGCGCTGGGCTGGGATCCGAACGCGAAGTTCCTCGTCCCGGACGAGGTCAAGGCGCACCTCGGCGAGGCCGTCAAGCGCGGGGCCGCGGCGCACGCGATGTGGCGCGAGAAGATGTCGGCGTACGCGGTCGCTCATCCCGACCTCGCCGCGCAGCTCGATCTCGCGATCAAGGGCGAGCTCCCGGCAGGCTGGGACCAGGGCCTCCCGTCGTTCTCCGGCGCCGCGATCGCGACGCGCTCTGCAGGCGGCAAGGTCCTCGCCGCCCTCGGCGCGAAGATCCCCTGGCTGTTCGGTGGCGACGCCGACCTCGGCGGCTCGACGAAGACCCTCATGCCGGGCGGCGACTTCAACTCCAACGGTGTTGGTCGCAACCTGCGCTTCGGCATCCGCGAGCACGCGATGGGCTCGATCGCGAACGGCATGCACTATCACGGCGGCGTGCGCCCGTTCACGGCGACGTTCTTCGTGTTCAGCGACTACATGCGCCCGCCGGTCCGGCTCGCATCGCTCAACAAGCAGCCGACGATCTTCGTGTGGACCCACGACTCCGTCGGCCTTGGCGAGGACGGCCCCACGCACCAGCCTGTCGAGCACCTGATGGCGCTGCGTGCGATTCCGAACCTCCACATCTTCCGACCCGCCGATGGCAACGAGACCGTCGCAGGGTGGAAGTTCGCGCTCGAGCGCAACCACGGCCCCACCGGCCTCGTGCTCTCGCGCCAGGATCTACCGATCCTCACGAAGGAAGGCGCGCCCGGGGCAGAGAAGGGCGCCTACGTGCTCGCTGACGGTACCGACGCGATCATCATGGCCACCGGCTCCGAGGTCGCGATCGCGATGGCCGCGCGCGACGAGCTCGCGAAGGAGAACATCTCGGCGCGCGTCGTTTCGATGCCGTGCTGGGAGCTGTTCGCCGAGCAGACCAAGGACTACCAGCAGTCGGTCCTCCCGCCGGACCGCAAGCGCCGCGTCTCGATCGAAGCGGGCGTGACCTTCGGATGGCGGGAATACATTGGCGATTCCGGCGTCGCGATCGGTGTGGACCACTACGGAGCCTCGGCGCCGGCCGAGGTGATTTACGAGAAGTTCGGCCTGACCGCGGCTGCCGTGGCGGCCGCGGTTAAGCACGTGATCGCCGCGGGCTAGCGTGTTACGCCAGTCCTCGTGTCGGTGATCATCTACGGGGTTCGCAGCTATGGTCGCGTCGATGCCCACGCGGGCGAGCACGCGCAGACCAAGTTCTTCCACATCTGGTTCGCGCCGCTGATCCCGGTCGGCTCGTGGTGGGTCACACCCACCGGCGGGCACAGTATCAAGCCCAACCTGAAGAGCATCGCCGCGGGCTACCTCCGCATCTGGGGACTGGTCGCCACCATCGGCCTGCTCACCGCCGGCCTCCAGCAGCTTCACGCCGCCAGCCTCGCCGGCAGCGGGATGCTGATCGCCGCGGCGTGCTTCGCCGCACTCACCGCGTGGAGCTGGACCTGGCGCAACCTGCGCGGCGCGGCGCAGCGCCGCAGCGACTTCAACTACGTCGCATACGGCACGCGGTGCGAGCCCTCGCGCCGGTTCGCGGCCGATCGCTCGGAGCTCAAGCGCAACCTCGATCGCCGCTGGAACGAGCGCGCGCCGTCGCAGAGCCCGAACGAGGTCGCCGCACACGGTGCCTCTGACGCCGGCGAAGCCGTGCTGGCCTATGGACTCCTTCGGCTCTCGGCGATCGATCGCGGCAAGGCGGGCGCGAGCGATGGCACCGACGCCGATCGCATCCTCGCTGGCCAGCACAGCTCGCCCTCCGTCGACGATGGCCCGTACCGCGCGGGCGTCGCGTCATCGACCGACACCAAGACCGCTGCGGGCCTCGCGGACCTCGTCACCGCGCGCGCCGCCGCGACCGCGGTCAAGTTCGTTCCGGCCGCGGTAGATCGCGGCCACGAGCTGCGCCGTGCGAAGCGCCGGAGCCGCCTCCACTTCGCGGGCCTCCTGTTCCTGACCATGGCGTCGCTCGGCGGCGTCGGGCTGTTCATCACCTCGCTCCTCCCGACGATGAAGATCACGCTCAAGGAGATGCGCTCGGCGAATCCGCCGAAGACGCGCGTCGTCGAGCTCACGTGCGATGCCATCGAGCCGGCGCTGTGGGAGGAGTACAACGATCGCGGTACCACCACCGCGCGGATCTCGATGTGTCAGCTCGGTCGCTACTACGTCCCCGTGAAGCTCCCTGCGACCGGCGAGCTGCCAAGCCGCGTCGTGACCGGAAAGCTCTACGAGATCACCGGCCGCGAGCTCTGGGTTCGCCAGGGCCTGCACGAGCAGCCCGAGCTCGAGGCGCAGACCACGGACCTGTACATCGACGCGACGCAGGATCGGGACTGGGGCGTCGGTGCATTCGGCCTCGCGATGGCCATCGCCACGCCCGTGCTCTGGGTGCTGTGGTTCCGCGCCCGTCGCCGTCGCAGGGCGACCGAGCGTGCGCTCGCCGCCGCGTGATGCGCGCCCGTGCGCATCCAATAGCGGTTGTTGACAACCTCTCGCCGGCGTCACAAATTGAGCCCATGGCCGATGCAGAGAGCCCCGCGGATAGGCTCACGCTCGCGCTCGACCTCACGACGCTGGTGTCCTGATGATGCGCGAGAAGCTCCGCCGTGCGCTCACCGCGCTACGGATGGTGGCGTCCGAGCTCGATGCCGACCCGGAGTAACCGCCGACTACTTCATCAGCAGCGTCGCGCTCGCAACCACGGCGTCGCGCTCGGTCACGAGCTTGATCGTGTACGTCTTGCCCTTCGCGAGACCCTCGTCCTCGTTGATCGAGATCTCACCGGTGAGCAGCGAGCTCTTCGGATCGATGCCATCGAGGGTCTTGTCGGCGGAGAGCTGCTTGCCGTTGTCCTTGTAGAACTCCATCTTCAGCTTCGCCGCGCCGGTCTTGGACAGGAACGCGGCATAGGAGAAGTGCCAGTAGGTGACGTCGTCGCGGGTCTCGCCTTCGATCACCGTCAGCTTCGACGCCTTGATCTTCGCGATGGTGTCCTTGTCGTTCTTCCCCTCGGGCAGATCGCCCTTGGAGATGACGAGCTGGCCGCGGAACGCGCCGATCACGTTCTTCGACATATCGGCGAACGCGTCGCCAAGGCCACCGATCAACATCGCAGCGGTGATAACTACGACAGAGACGATGTGGCGGGTCGACATGGGGCTCCTTGCTTTCACCGAAGGATAACTCGTCGACACCGAGCACGCGCGTTGGTTTCGCGAGTGTGATCTCGGTGACTATATAAGCGAGCGGAGTTACTCCTTCGGGGCTTCTTCGACGGAGGCAGGTGCCTCGGTATTCATCGGCTGCTGGGCCTGCTGTGGTTCCGCAGCCCGCTCGGCCTGGCGCTGGGCGCGACGCTCGGGATCCCACGGCTTTCCGTCGGGTCCGTTGCCACCGGCGTCAGGGCCCATCGGCTTGCGATCGCGACGGGGCTTGGGGGGAAGGGGCTGGCCATCGGGGCCGAGGCGCGGCTGCTGCGGCTGTGCCTCACGCGGGCCACGGTCCTGCGGGGGACGCGGCTCGCGCGGCAGCGGCTGGCCATCGGGGCCCAGGCGTTGCTCGTAGCCACCGCCGCCACCAGGACCACGCGGACCGCGCGGACCCCGATCTCCACCGGGACCACCGAAGCCGCCACCGCCGCCAGGACCACGCGGACCACCGGGACCACCGGGACCACGCGGACCACCGGGACCACGCGGACCACCCGGACCACGCGGACCACGCGGACCACCTGGACCACCGCGGCCACGGCCTTCCGCCTTGAAGTCGCGCGGCGCTGCGGTCAGCTGCCAGCCGATTCCGGCCTTCGGCAACTCCCCTCGCGGACCGCGCGGATCGTCCTCTTCCTTGCGCTCGACCTTCACGCCGTGGACGAGGCTCGACAGACCGCGCGGCTTGTCCTTGCCGCCGCCGGGGCCACCGAAGCCACCGCCACGAGCGCCGCCGCCACCACCACCACCGCCGCCACCGCCACCGCCCCCACCACCACGACCACCACGGTCGCCGCCGCCACGACGATCATCGCGCGAAGCACCGCCGCGCTTCTGGCCGCCGACGCGATCGATCACGAAATGAAACTGACCGCGCGACACGGAGCCGTGCGGACCCTTCTCGCCCTCGTACACGCGCACGAGGCGGACCTGCTCGACGTTGCCGGGGCCGACGATGTCGAGCGCCTCGAGGAGACGCGCAGCGCGATCGGGCTGCACGGAGAGCGCTGCGGCGACCGCATCGATCGCCGGATCGGGCGGCAGGGCCGGAGCCGCTGCTGCGTCGCCACCTTCGGCGGCGACAGCTTCGGCGGCGACAGCTTCGGCGGGCGCCTCGGCACCCTCGGCCGGAGCGTCTGCAGGAGCGTCACTCGACGGATCTGCAGCAGCCTCCTCGACGGGAGCCGCTGCCTCCACAGGCGCGGGAGCAGTGCGGGGTGCACCACCCGCCGCCGCGCGGGCGGCCGCGGCCTTTCGGAGGGTCAGCGTCGAAAACTCCGTGAGCGTCTTCATGGGGGCTTGCTACACGAAAAACGCCCCCAGCGCCACACGAGCGAGGGGGCGAAGCGCTACCGAATTTCGTCGGCAGCGAAGGTGAACGGTCTACTTGCCGCCGGCGGTCGCGCTGGCCGACGCGGAGACCGACACGGACACCGACACGTTCGCCTGGATGTGCGTCGAGGCCTTCACGACCGCGGCGATCTGACCCGAGATGCACAGCGCCTGGTCGGAGAACGACTGGGCGAACTTCGGACCCATGGCCGCGAGCTCTCCCTCGGTCCGGACCCACGTCTTCACGGCGGCCTGGAGCGGCTCGAGCCGCGCCGCGACCGAGAGCAGCTTCGGGATCCCGTCGCGGAGCGCCTTCAGCGTCATCTCGAGCTTCGCCTTGTCGACAATGAGCTTCGCGTCGACCTCGACCGAGAACTCGGGCGGCGTGCACTCGACGCTGGCGTTCGCGTGGACGGCCGCGGCCGCCTCGCACTGACCGCCGCCGCTGCTGCCTCCGGTGCCCGCGGTCGCGCCACCGTTGCACTCCGCGGCCGCCTTGGCCTGGAGGCTCGCGTCGACCTTGCAGACGGCCGGCTTGAACACGGTCTTCAGCTTGAAGTTCGGCTTGAGGCTCACCTTCAGGTTGTTCTGATAGGTGGTCACGACCTTCGCGCAGATGTCGTTGGTCTCGCCCTTGAGGTCACCCTCGGGCATCTGCATCTCGTTGCCCATCATGATGCAGGATTCACGGACGACCTTGACGGTCTCCTCGGTGGTCGCGAGGAGGTCCTTCGTCGCCTGGAGGAACGCCTTCAGCTTGCGACCCGCGTCGACCGCGGCGTAGTTGCCGCAGGTGTCCGGATCGACCTCACCCGAGGAGCCGAGACCGCCCGGGACGTTGGGCTTGTTCGGAAGTCCGCCGCCGCCCGGGAGCTTCTTGCAGCCGGGAATGATGGCGAGGGCCACGACGGCGCTC
Organism: Haliangiales bacterium; assembly: GCA_038206055.1. Taxonomy (GTDB): domain Bacteria; phylum Myxococcota_A; class Polyangia; order Haliangiales; family Haliangiaceae; genus JABFXX01. Next base: position 13,237 of record JBBRBG010000126.1, on the reverse strand, counting down.
GCGAGCAAAAGACGTGAAGGATTCATAGTCATGATGTTCAAGCTCCCCTTGGATTCGCTCGACATCGATATCAGAAACCCCCTGGCTAGGGGCGCGCCGTGCCAGGGAAATTTGCCAAGGCGCGCTCGCTGAGCCAGGGGGGAGGAACCTCGCGCGCGAGGACCCCGGCGAACACCAGGCACTCCGACGTGGGATCGAGCACGGCCTGCGTCACCGTGAACGCGGGAGCGGGAACGGCGAGCGTCTGATCGAGCCCGTTCTTGAACGTGTCGACCTCGACGAGCGCAAGCTCTCCCGGCTGCGCACCCTTGAGCCCGACGTGGAACTTGCAGCGCCGCGCGGTCCCCTTGGTCTGCGTCACGTGCAGCATGCCCGTGGCCGCGGTGTACGCCGCGTTGATCACCGGCCACTCGGGAGCACCGCTACCGTGGATCCACGCGGCTGCGTACCCCATCAGATCGAGCCCGGTCTTGGCCGCGAGCGCCGCGACGACATCGTCGACCGAGATCGCGTGCGCGGTACCGAGCACGCTGGCGATCGCGGCGATGACCTGCGGGCGCGACGTCATCACCTCGAGCTGGCGGAACAGGATCATCGGACCCGGGCCGTAGACGTCACCGTAGTAAGCGAACAGCGCCGGCTTCTCGCCGGGGACCGGGAAGTACTTCGCGCCGGCCGAGGCGCGCTTCCAGTACGCCGCGGTCACCGCCGCCGCCGCCGGCTCCATCTGCGCCTCGTACGCGTACGCGAGGTACTCGGCCATCGACTCCTTCCACACGAAGTCGTAGGTGTCTGCGAGCGTCGTCTGATCGCCCGCCCACTGGTGCGCGATCTCGTGATCGAGGATGTGCTGCGTGTTGTGGAGGTACGCTGGCTGGGTCGCGCGCGCGAGACCGTCATCGAGGACGATGTTCCCGGGGTGCTCGAAGCCATTCCAGTAGGTCGGTGCGGTCAGCACGCGCAGCTCGGAGCCGAACGGGAACGGCCCGAAGCTCTGCTCGAGCCACGCCACGTAGCCGGCGTTGTAGGTCGGATCGATGGCCGCGGTGATCTGCGTGACCGCCCGGTCGTAGACGGTGACGTGCACCGAGCCCCACATGCCCTTGTCGGCCGGGACCCACGCAGTCTTCGGATACGCCGCGATCCCGAACGTCGAGTATGTCGGGCCGCCGTCGTGGTCGAACGCGCACTGCGTCTCGGTCGCCGAGGTCTCGGTGATCACGCCGGGGCATGCGACCTGGAGCGCCTCCGGGTGCGTGACGTGAAAGGTGTACGTCGCGAACTGGTTCGGCCGACTGTCGCACGGGCCGAACCGATCGCAGCCACCGACCCAGCTCACGAGGTAGTAGAACGGGTTGCCGTTCGCGTCCATCGTCAGCGAGTAGCCGACCTGGCTCGTCGAGAGCGTCTGCAGCGCGACGGTGAGATCCGCCTCGATCACGATCGACTTCGCGACCTTCCAACCGGTCCCGCACGCGAGAAACTGCGTGTCGTTGGCCGTGGCGGTGTCGGCCAGCTTGCCGTCCATCTTCACGGTCGTCGGATCGAGCTCGACGGCGCGGAACGGCAGCGTGATGCAGTCGCCGGCGGTGTCGATGGTGGCGGTGATCGCGGCGTGGGCCCGGCGGGTCACCACGTCGAACGTGTAATCGTAGTGGGTGATCGTGGCGGCGATCTCGCCGGTCGGTCCACCGCCGCCATCACCGCAAGCAGTGAGCAGCGAACATCCGGCGACGAACGACAAGGCGCAGCGCATGGTCAGCGGACCTTAGCGCGTGCGACCTCCAGATTGGAGCCTGAGTTGGAAGGAGGCGAGACCTCCGGCGGCGTCGGGACCGGCCGCGCCACGGTGACGCGCAGGTCGAGCCCGAGCTCTTCCTTCAGTAGATCCGCCTTGCGGACGAGCTGCGCGTCCTCGCGCGACGGCCCGTCGCGAACGACGAGGTCGAGGATGATGGCATCGCCCATCCGCGTGGCGACCACCTGCTCGACGCGCGAGCGGTGCTCCCAGTCGAGACCATCGGCGACGCGCAGCAGCGCCGTGAGCTTGCGCACCTGGCCGCGCAGCTCCTTGGACAGCACGGACTCGTTGATGATCTGTTTCGCGCGCGCGGCGTCCTTGCGGTGAGTGCGCGCCATGAGCGCGATCATCTCGCGCGCCGTGTCGTCGAGGCCGGGGATGCGCGCCCAGCGGATCATGTACTCGCTGTGCTTGTGGTGGCCGCGGACGTTCACCACCTCACCGACGTCGTGGAGCAGCGCCGCGACCTCGAGGATCACGCTGCGATCGTCGGTCAGGCCGTGAACGTCACGAAGCTGGTGGAACAGCGCGCGAGAGAGCTGGCGCACGTGCTCGCCGTGCGTGGTGTCGTGGTCGACCCGGTTCGCGAATGCGCGGGCGGCGGTGAGCAGCGCCTTGTCGTGCGCGCCCTCGGCGCGGACCTGCTCCTCGCGCGCGGTCTCCGCGAGCTCGAGGAGCACCGCCTCGCGCACGCCGACACCCGGGGCGACCAGCTTGGACAGGCCGAGCTGCCGCGCGGCCGTGGCGAACACGAGCGCTGCGATGCCGAGCACCTCGGCGCGGTCCTTCTTGACCCCAAACCTCTCCATCCGTTCTTCGACGGTGGCGCCGACGATCATCGGCATCGCCTTCTCGAGCGCGGAGAGCTCGAAGCTCGGCAGCCCGCTGCTCGGCGGCTGGCCCTCGTTGACGATCTTCGCGAGCGCATCCGCGTTGCCGCCGGTCGCCGCCGCGATGCCGCCGTTGCCGTTGCCGCGCGAGATCGTGTGCATCAGCGTCGCCGTGTAGCGGCGCACCATGCCCGCCTCGGCATCGGCGATCGCACCATCGAGACCGAACGTCTCGAGCAGGCGCACGGTGCCGACCGGAAGCGAGTACGCGTTCCAGGTGGAGCCCGAGCGAAGGTTGACCTCGAGGCTACCGCCGCCGAGGTCGAGGATCGCGCGGGGCAGGTTGCCGGGCCCGAGCGTGTGGACCACGGTCTTGCGGACGAGGCGCGCCTCTTCCTCGCCCTCGATGACCTCGAGCTCGATGCCGGCCTCGTGATAGATGCGGTGGAGCAGGACGTCGCGGTTCGAGGCGCCACGCACCGCGCTGGTGGTGACCGCGCGGTACATCGTGACGCCGTGGTGATCGAAGCGCTGGCGGAAGTGCACGAACGCCTGGACCGCCTGGTCGATGGCCTTGGGATCGAGCTCGCCGCGCGTGAACGCGAGGTGGCCGAGACGCACCGGCACGCGCTCCGCCTCGATGCGCACGAGCTCCGTGGGGGTGAGCTCGGCGATCACGACACGGATCGCGTTCGATCCGGCGTCGATCGCCCCGAGCCTGACCGGCGCTGTCATTGCCGCGACGCTAGCATGCGGCGCGCGCCGTCGAGGGGCCGATCTCGTCTACTACTTTTTCGAAGGCGGCTTGCCCATGCCGCCCTTGCCGGGAGGTCCGCCCATCGGACCCGGAGGTCCGGCGTTCTCGGGGATCTTGATCTTGTCGCCCTTCGCCACACCGCTGAGGACCTCGACCTTGATCCCATCGGAGAGACCGACGGTGATGTCCTTCTTCACGAACGTCTGCGGCGACGTCTCGATCTCGACGAACGGCTTGTCATCCTTGTACTGGACGAGCGCCTCGCGGATCGCGAGCACCTGCTTCTTTTCGTCGAGCACGATGTCGGCGTTCGCGCTGTAGTTCGCGCGGATATTCAGGTTCGCCTTGCGGACCACCTTTGCCTTGATCTCGAACTGGATCGCACCGTCGATCGTCTTGCCCTTCGGCGAGATGTACTCGAGGGTGCCGTCGAGGATCTCCTTCTCGATCGCGCCGACCTTGATCGCGAGCTTCATGCCTTCCTTGATCTTCGCGACCTCCGCCTCGTCGACGCGGCCCTCGAAGATCATGTCGTCCATGTCGGCGATCACGGCGACCGTGGTGCCGGGGTTGAAGTTGTTCGCCTGGATCACGCTGAAGCCGATCTTGACCGGCACGTCGATCACCATGCCCGACGAGGTCGCGGTGACGATCAGCGTCGAGAGCTTGCCCGAGCCGCGCGTGGCGCCTTCCTTGACCAGCTGCAGGCTCGACCCGGCGGTCGAGAGCTCCTGCCTCCGCAGCGCGAACTCGGTGCGGTACTTCTGCAGCTCTGCGTCCGCGACCACGCCCTGCTTGAACAGCGCCTCGTTGCGCTCGAGCTCCCGCTTCGCGTTGTCGAACGCGATCTGCGCGGTGCGCACGCCGGACTCCGCCTGATTCGTCTGCATCGCATCGGGGATGATCGAGATCTTGCCGAGGGGGTCGCCTTCCTTCACGAGCTTGCCGGGCTCGATGTAGAGCTCGGTGAGCACACCCGTGACCTTCGGCTTCACCTCGACCTCGCGGCGCGGAACGATCGATCCGGTCGCCACCGTCTTCTTCGTGATGTCGGCGACCTCGGGCAGCTCCGTCTCGAACACCACGGGCTTGGACTGGCTCTTCTTGTACAGATAGAAGAACGCACCCCCGACGACGAGCACCAGGAGTACGAGAAGGAAGTAGGAGAAAATCTTCTTCATGGCAGACCTCGGGTCACTCGGCGCGAAGTGCCTCGATCGGCTTGATCGAAGCAGCATGGGTAGCGGGCATGATGCCGGCGAGCGCGCCGGCGGCGACGAGGATCCCCATCGCGATCATCACGGTGGATAACCCGATGTTCGGCGGACCGAGCGGTGAGTCCGGCATGGCGTTGAACACCGCCTCGGCGCCGGCGAGCAGGCCCACACCGGCGGCGACGCCGAGGAGGCCCGCGATGATCGTCAGCACGATCGATTCCTTCATCACCATCGAGACGATCGAGAACGGTGTGGCGCCGAGCGCCTTGCGCACGCCGATCTCCTTGGTGCGTTCCTTCACGGTGATCAGCATGATGTTCGAGACGCCGATCACGCCCGCGAGCAGGGTGGCGCCGCCGACGACCCAGCTCACGATCGAGAGCACGAGGAAGAACGTCTGGAACTTGCCGAACATGATGAACATATTGAACGAGCCGATCGCGAGGTCATCCGTCGGTGAGATCCGGTGGTGGCGCTTGAGCGCTTCCTTGACCTGCCGCTCGAGCTCGTCGCCGTCCGTGCCTGGCTTCGCGGTCATCGCGAAGAAGCCGACGCGGTTGCCCATGTTGAACGACGAGCGCAGTGTGGTGAACGGGACGAACAGCGAGTTCGCGTCGCGCTCGCCCTGGCCACCGGAGCGCAGCGTGCGCGTCAGACCGACGACCTCGAAGTAGACACCGCTGATCTTGATGTACTTGCCGATCGGGTCCTCGTCGGGCTCGAACAGCTGCTCTCGCACGGACTTGCCGATCACCACGACCTTGCGCGATTCCTTGATGTCCCGCTCGTTGATGAACCGGCCGGCGTCGTACTCGAACGCGATGATGTTCTTGAGCTCGGGGTAGTCCGCCATCACGGTGAACGTGCCGTTCTTGGAGTCGTGCGAGACCGTGAAGTTGTTCTGCCAGCCGCCGAGCTGGAGCCGCGGCGCGAGCCACTCGATCGAGGGTAGGCGCCGGAGGATCTCGATGTCGTCGGTGTCGAAGCGCACGCCACGGCCGGGAGGCAGACCGTCGTAGCTCTCGGTGGTCTGCTGGCCCCAGCAGAACAAGAGATTCGTGGCCATGCCCTTCATCTGGCGCTTGCTGCCGCTCTGGATCGCCGAGCCGAAGCCCAGCATCGCCATCAGCATGAGGATTCCCCAGAACACGCCGAACGCGGTGAGGAACGTGCGCAGCCGGTTGGAGCGGAGCGTCGCCCAGATCTCTTTCCATTTATCGAGATCGAACATCGCTATTGGTCTCGCAGCGCATGGATGGGGTTGACCTTCGCGGCGGCGCGCGCGGGGAAGTAGCCGGCGAGGGCACCGGCGACCACGAGGAACACGGTCGCGGCGATACCGACCTTGATGTCGATCGACGGGTTCGAGATGAAGTCGGTGAGCTTGAGATATCCGATCAGCTCGCTCGCTCCGACCCCCGCCGCGAGCCCGAGCAGCCCCGCGACGCCGGTCAGGAACACGGCCTCCTGGATGATCATGAACACGATCGAGTTGGGCGTGGCGCCGAGCGCCTTGCGAACGCCGATCTCCTTCGTGCGCTCCTTGACCGCGATCATCATGATGTTCGACACCCCGACGACGCCCGCCGCAAGCGTGCCGAGGCCGATCACGATGATGAACATGCTGATCATCCAGAACAGCTGCTTGAACCGCGCGAACTGTTCGATGTTGTTCTGGACGCGAACCGCCTGGCGGTCGTTCGGGTCGAAGTTGTACCGCTCGGCGAGCTCGCCCTTGACGTGGTCGATGACGGCCTGCGTCTCGTCCGGTCCCATCGACCCGACGGTGAACTCGAGCATGCCGAGCTTCTCGCCGCCGTTGAACGCGAGCTGGGCCGTCGACACGGGGAGGTAGATCCGCCGCTCTTCCTCGGCGCCGCCCGGGTCGGTGAACACGCCGACCACCTGGAACGGCACGCTGCCAATATCGATCCACTCGCCGATCGGGTTCGCGCCCTCGAACAGGAACTGCGACACGGTCTGGCCGATCACCGCCGCCTTCCGGTGCTGCATGATATCCGCGGCGGTCAAGAACCGTCCGGTGACGATCGTGTGGGCGGCGAGCCGGATCGCGTCCTGGTGCACCGCATCGAGCTCGAACGAGTTCGCCTTCGCGCCGCGCTTGGTGACGAGCGAGCTGCCCCAGCGCTGGCCGCCGATGAAGTGCTGGCCGGCGATGTACTCGATGCCGGGGATCTTCTTCGCGCGCAAGTAGTCCGCGTTCTCGAACATCAAACGCCGGCCGACGTCGTAGCCGCCAAAGGCGACCGAGGTCTTGTTCGCGCTCATCCAGACGCCGTTCGTGGCATCGCGGGCGAAGTTCTCGCGCATGCCGTTATCGAGGCCGTTGCCGAGCCCGAGCAGCGCGACGAGCACGAAGATGCCCCATGCAACGCTGATCATCGTCAGCGCGGTGCGCAGCTTGCTGCGGCCGATCGTGACGAGTACCTCGGTCCAGCGATCGAGGGAGAACAGATCGCGCCACTGCATGACGCTGACCCACATCACGCGTAGCAGCGCCCACACGAGCCACAGCACGGCGAACAGCACGGTCAGCGCCAGGCCGATCCCGAGCAGCTTGGCCAGCGTGATCAGGGCCAGCATCTTAGGTCGCCGCCGCCATGGCCGGGTTCGATGCGCTGGCCTCGAGCGCGCCGACAACCTTGCCGTCGCGCAGCCGGATCGTGCGCTGCGTGCGCGCCGCGACCTCCTGGTCGTGCGTGACGACGAGGACGGTGATGCCGGTCTGGTGGATCTCGGAGAGCAGATCCATGATCTGCGTGCTCGTCTCGCTGTCGAGCGCACCGGTCGGCTCGTCGGCGAGGATCAGGCGCGGCTTGCCGATCAGCGCGCGGGCGATCGCGACGCGCTGCTTCTGACCACCCGACATCTCCGACGGCAGGTGATCCGCCCAGTCACGCAGGCCCACGCGCTCGAGGTACTGGCCGGCGATCTGGTTGCGCTTGCGGCGCGACACGCCCTGGTAATAGAGCGGCAGCGCCACGTTCTCGAGCGCCGTCTTGAAGGGCAGCAGATTGAACGACTGGAACACGAAGCCAATGAACTTGTTGCGGTAGCTCGCGCCCTTGCTCTCGGAGAGCTTGCGGATCAGCGTATCGCCGAGCCAGTACTCGCCGGAGTCGTAGTCATCGAGGATGCCGAGGATGTTGAGCAGCGTGCTCTTGCCCGAGCCCGAGGAGCCCATGATGGCGACGAACTCGCCGTCGTTGACCTCGAAGTCGATGTCGCGCAGCACGTGGAGCGCGTGCGTGCCGACCTGGTAATACTTGTTGACCTTCGACAAGCGCAGCATGGTCGGGACTCGGCCAGGCTAGCGCCATCGGTGTCGCAGGGCCAGCGTTCGCCGGGTGCGACAGGGTGCGACGGATTGCCTCCATCCCTACAGGGAATCGAGGGCTTCGTCGATTCCCGTCGCTGTGGCGGGGGCCAGCACGAGCTTGCCGTGGGCGCCGTGAAGCTCGCACGCCGGGGCGTTGTCGCAGTGATCCATGCACTCCACGGGCGCGATCGTGAATGTTGGCGCCTTCAGGTGACGTTCGACCAGGTGATCGAGCAGGTCGAGCGAACCGTAGCGCTGGCAGTTGCCGGCGCACACGCGGACCTCGATCCCGCCGGAGGACTTCACCTTGAGCTCCGTCGCGAGTGGGAGCGCCGCGAGGTAGTGGCTCGCAGGGCGTCCGCGATCTTCTGCGAGCTCGGCGAGCGCGGCGATCGTGACCGTCTCGTCCTCGGCGATCTCGTCGAGCTCGAGGCCCATCGACGACAGCCGCGCGATCGGAACGTCCTCGTGCGTGGGCGAGCGGGTAGGGACCTTGCTACCCATCTACGGGTTCGCCCATTCGAACTTGATCGGCACCGAGTCGACCTCGATGCGCTTGCCCGGCGGCTTCGCGAGGCCGAGCTTCGCGATCTCCTGGATCACGCAGAACCGCAGCACCGGATCTGCGGGCTCGTCCCGGCGCAGCGAGATATCGACGAACTTGCCGGTGTCCGGCGCCGCCGCGAACTGCACCACGTACATGCCGCGCAGCTTGCGGTTCGTGATCAGCGACTTCTGGTAGCAGGCCTGGATCGGGACCTTGGCTCCATCGAGCTTCGAGCCGATCTCGACGCGGATCTTCGGATCCGCTCCGGTCGCACAGCCGGCAACGATCACGAGTGCGAGCGCTGTGTGCTTACTCATCCTTCACCACCGTCTTCTTGGGGCCCTGCTTCACGATCAAGAACTCGACGCGGCGATTCGCAGCCTGCCCGTCGGGCGTGGCGTTGTCGGCGATCGGCACGTCGGGGCCGAAGCCTTTCGCCTGCAGGCGACTGCTCTTGATGCCCTTGCCGGTGAGGTACTTCTGCACGCTCTCGGCGCGCTGCTGCGACAGCTTGCGGTTGAAGTCCGCGGAGCCAGTGGAGTCGGTGTGACCACCGACCTCGACGAGCTCGATCTGCGAGTTCGCCTTCATCACCGTCACGACCTCGTCGAGCAGCGAGAATGACACCGGCTTCAGGTCGGCCTTGCCGAGCTCGAACTGCACCTGGTCCGTGATCGCGATGTTGGACGCCGTGAGGATCACCTTGTCGGGTCCCGGGGGCGGTCGAGTTGCCGTGACGTCCATGACGGGGAACGGCTCCTGCTTGGCCGCCGGCATGAACATCGAGCAACCCGCGCCGGCGAAGATCGCGGCGAAGAGGAGTATGGCTCGCATGAGCGCATCGTCGCGAACGTGCCCGTTCATCGCAAGCGATCACGGCGATTTCCTGGTACGCAAGCGTTGTGATCACCGTCCATCACCTGAACAACTCGCGGTCGCAGCGCGTGCTGTGGCTGCTCGAAGAGCTCGAGCTCCCGTACGAGCTGGTGAAGTACGAGCGCGATCCGAAGACGATGCTCGCCCCACCGGCGCTGCAGGCGATCCATCCGCTGGGCAAGTCGCCGGTGATCACGGATGGCGATGTGACCGTCGCCGAGTCGGGCTGGATCATCGAGTATCTCGTCGAGACGTACGGCAAGGGGCGGCTCGTTCCCGCGGCCGGCACGCAGGCCTATCGTGACTACCGCTACTTCATGCACTACGCGGAGGGCTCGTTGATGCCCTTCCTCCTGCTCAAGCTGATCTTCAGCAAGATGAAGACCGCGCCGATGCCGTTCTTCGTGAAGCCGATCGCGCGGAAGATCGCCGACACGGTGAGCCGTCAGTTCGTCGATCCGAACCTCACGCGCCACCTCACGTTCCTCGGCGATCACCTCGCGAAGCATGCGTGGTTCGCCGGGGACGAGATGACCGCCGCCGATATCCAGATGAGCTTTCCGCTCGAGGGCGCCGTCGCGCGCGCGGGGAGCTCCGTGTCGCCGCAGATCACCGACTTCGTGAAGAAGCTCCAGGCTCGCCCCGCGTACAAACGCGCCCTCGACAAGGGCGGACCGTACACGCTCGGTAGCTAGGCGCGGCCCTTCGGCATCACGGGGATCATCAGCCCGTGCTCGCCGAGGACGCGCGCGAGGTCCGCGGACAGCTCGCGCTTGCGGTGCAGCTTCTCGGGCGCCATCGCTTCATGGAGGCGTCGCCGTGCTTCGTGCATGCGCCACGCGATCGTGCCCTCGGAGACGTTCTGCACGACGGCGACTTCGCCGTGGGACATGCCCTGGAGCGACACGAGGATGACGGTGGTTCGCATGTCGATCGGCAGACCATCGAGCGCGCGCAGCAGGCGAGCGTACGTCTGACGGAGCTCGGTGGCGCGCGCCGGATTGCTCCGCGCATCGACCGCGACGGCGAGCTCGAGACGAGGATCATCGGGCTCCTCACCGCGGCGCGCGCGATCGCGGCGGGCGTTGAGCGAGCGGTTGACCGTCATCCGGTACACCCAGGTGAAGAACGCGCTGCGGCCTTCGAACTCCGCGAGCGCGCGGTACGCCTTGAGGAACACCTCTTGCGTGATGTCATCGGCCTCGCTCGACGAGCCGGTGATGTGCAGCGCGAGCGCGAAGATGCGCTTGCGATAGCGGGTCACCAGTGACTCGAACGCGCGGCGATCGCCTGCCTTCGCGGCATCGACGAGAGCACTCGCGGTAGCCGCTTCGCGCTCAACGCGGGTCATGGGAGCCGGGACAGGCACTGCTTGTACCGAGTTAGACGCATAGCCTACGCCAAGGCTTTGAGTTTTGTTGGGCGCCTCGGGGGCGCCTGGCCAGAGACAAGATAGGCGCAACGCCTACATCGGCAAGTCAGCGGATCAGTTGGCTTCGTGGTCGCCGAGCCGCGCGGCGTGCGGCGACGCGAGCGAGAACGGAGCGATCTGCGCGTCGAAGTAGCTGCCGTCGTCGCGCCACATCCGATACGTGCCCTGCATCGTGCCGATCGACGTGGTCAGCACGCAGCCCGACGTGTACTGGAACGTCTGACCGGGCGCGAGGCGCGGCTGCTCGCCGACGACGCCATCACCGCGGACCTCCTCGACCGTGCCGCGACCGTCGGTGATGATCCAGTGGCGGGTCCGAAGCTGTGCCGTGTTGCGGCTCTCGTTCGAGATCGTGATCGTGTAGGCAAACACGTAACGATCGTCACGCGGCGAGGACTGATCGGCCAGATAGTGCGACTGCACGCGCACGCGGATCCCGTCGGTGACCGCGGAGGAGGTCGGCTCGGCGACGGTGGGGCGCATCGCGGGCAATCTGGACCGCCGCGGGCGCAGTTGCAAGCCGTCGGCGCCAGACCGTGGCATGCTGGTGACGTGGCCCGTCCTGCAAGCAAGGTCTAGTCATGCGTAGGGTTCCGCGCGCGGTCCTCATGGTCGCTGCATCGCTCTCGGTTGGCGGTTGCGGCCAGATGTACAAGAACCCCGGTGGTCAGCAGCAGACGCAGACCACGCCCGGCGGGCAAGCATCGGCCGGGCCACCGGGGGGCGAGATGGCCACGCCATCATCGGGCGGGATGTCGACGCCGGAGACACCGTCGCGTGCCGCCGAGCCGCCCACCGGGAATCCGGCCGCCGATCAGTTCATCGCCGAGCACAACCGCGTGCGCGCAAAGCACTGCGCCGCACCACTGACCTGGTCTCCAAAGCTGGCCACGGTCGCGCAGCAATGGGCCAACTCGCTGCGCGATACCGGCTGCAAGTTCGGCCACAGCGGTGGCCAGTACGGCGAGAACCTCGCCGCGGGAACCACGGGAGCGCTGCCGCCATCGGCGGTGGTGGCCATGTGGTACGACGAGGTCAAGGGCTACTCGTTCCAGCAGCCCGGCTTCTCGATGCAGACCGGCCACTTCACGCAGGTGGTGTGGCGCTCCACCTCGCAGGTCGGCTGCGGGATGTCGCAGTGCAACGGCAACGACATCTGGGTGTGCGAGTACGACAGCCCAGGCAACTGGGAGGGTCAGTACCGCGAGCAGGTGCTCCCCGAGGGCTGCAAGCCCTGACGGGGAACGAGCTCAGCGCGACTCGATCGGGACGTACTTGCGGAGCTGCTCGCCCGTGTAGATCTGGCGCGGACGGCCGATCTTCGTCTGCGGGTCGTCGACCATCTCCTTCCAGTGCGCGATCCATCCGGGCAGGCGCCCGAGCGCGAACATGACCGTGAACATGTTCGTGGGGATGCCGAGCGCGCGGTAGATGATGCCGGAGTAGAAGTCGACGTTCGGGTAGAGCTTCTTCGAGATGAAGTAGTCGTCCTTGAGGGCGACCTCTTCCATCGCCTTGGCGATGTCGAGCAGCGGATCCTTGATGCCGAGGTGCGCGAGGACCTCGTCGCACATCTTCTTGAGGATCTTGGCGCGCGGATCGAAGTTCTTGTAGACGCGGTGGCCGAAGCCCATCAAGCGCTGGTTGTCGCGCTTGTTCTTCACGTCGTCGATGAACTTCTTGCCGTCGCCGCCGCGGTTGTTCTTCACGTCCTCGAGCATCTCGATGACGGCCTGGTTCGCGCCGCCGTGGAGCGGTCCCCACAGCGCGAGGATGCCCGCGGCGATCGACGCGTACAGGTTTGCACCCGAGCTGCCGACCATGCGCACCGTCGACGTGGAGCAGTTCTGCTCGTGGTCGGCGTGGAGGATGAGCAGCTGATTGACGGCCTTCTCGAGGACCGGGCTGACCTCGTAGTCCTCGCTGGGGACGGCGAACATCATGTGGAGGAAGTTCGCGCAGTACTTGAGCGAGTTCTTCGGGTACATCAGCGGCTGGCCGATGCTCTTCTTGTAGGCGAACGCCGCGATCGTGCGGACCTTCGAGAGCAGCCGCGTGATGTGGAGGTCGACCGCCGAGTTGCGATCGAGGCTGTCGGGGTAGTACGCCGACATCGACGTCACCATCGCCGAGATCACCGCCATCGGATGGCTGGTCGGCGGGTAGCCTGCGAAGAACTGGTGCATGTCCTCGTGGATCAGGCTGTGGCGAGTCAGCGAGGTCGAGAACAACTTGCGCTCGGCCAGCGTCGGGAGCTTGCCGTTGATCAGGAGGTAGCTGACCTCGACGAAGTCGCTCTTGTCGGCGAGCTCTTCGATCGCGTAGCCGCGGTAGCGCCTGCTCGGCGCTGTGCTCGATCGCGATGAACGGCACGTGCTGCGCGACCAGCAGGCGCGCGACGATCTGCCCGAAGCGACCGAAGCCGGCGATCAGCACC
>JBBRBG010000125.1:0-27766 GCA_038206055.1 Haliangiales bacterium | reverse complement strand
TTTTGGCCGCCAAGCCGCCAAGAGCGCCAAGGATCTGGAGGTCCACTCGCGAGATCTCGCGCGATCTCGAATGTTTTGCAGTCGTCGCGACACACGCTCGCGCGCGCCTTCGCGCGCTCGCTCCACAGCTCCGTTCGATTGCACACGGTCACCCATGTTCCCGGTTGCACACCTGTTGCAAACGCGCGGCGTGTTGCGAGCGCGCGAAAGCGCGTGCGAGCCCTCGAGCAACAACGGCAGAACCGTCGCGGTCGACCGAGATCTCGCGAGTGGACCTCCAGATCCTTGGCGCTCTTGGCGGCTTGGCGGCCAAAACCACATGGCAGTGCGAGGACGCAAATGCTTGGCGGCGGCGGCGCGGCGCCGGCGGCTCTGCTTGGCGGCGGGCCTACGGCTTCTTCACGAAGTCAGGCTCGGGCTCTTTCGGCCCATCCTTGAGCGTCTGACCGGTCGTGGCGGCAGAGCCCGAGCCGGTGCCGGTGGGCGTCGTCGGCTTCGCGGCCGAGCCAGAGCCCGTGCCCGTGCCCGTGGGCGGCAGCGTCGCCGAGCCGCCGGTGGTCCCGCTGTTCGAGCCGGTACCCGTCGGCGGCGTGACGGCCGAGCCGCCGGTGTTGCCACCGTTCGAGCCGGTGTCGCTCGATCCGTTCGTGGTCGGCGTCGCCGAGCCGGCCGAGCCATTCGAGCCAGTCTTCACCGTGGTGTTGCCGGTGTTGTTGTTGGTCGTGTTGTTGTTGGTGTTCACGACCACCTTCCTGACGCTCAGCTTCTCGTCGAGCTTCGTGATCATCTGCGCGGCGTCCTCGGTGTACTTACCACCATCGACAACGCGCTCGATCTGATCGTAGCCCGCCTTGCGCAGGAGGACGCGCACGCTCTTGCGCGCGGCCTGGACCTTCGTCAGCTCGACATCGAACGGGGTCGAGTGGCCGGTCGCCGCACTGTCGATGAAGATCAGCGCGCCCGGCGGCTCGCTCGTCACGGTGATGACGCGCGGCTTCGCGACGAGCTTTGCGACCACCTTCTCCCCACCGTTGATGTCGAGGTCGAGCATCGCGAAGCCCGGCGCCATCACGTGCGCCTTGTAGGCCTTGCCCTTCTCGAGCTTCGCCTTGAGCGGCGCGGGCCCTGTCTGATCGGTGCCGGTGACCTCGACGGTCGCCTTGTCGATGCCGGGCGCGGAGATCAGCGTCTCGACCATCTCGGCGGCGGGCGCCGTTGCACTGCCATTCGAGCCGGTCATCGCGACGGCCGAACCCGCGGAGCCGTTCGAGCCGGTCGTGTTCGTGACCGCGGCGCTGCCATCGGAGCCCGCCGAGCCATTCGATCCGTTCGGGTTCGTGGCGATCGCGGCGCTACCAGCGGAGCCGTTCGACCCGGCCTTGGCGGTGGTGGTCTCGATGTCATCGGCCTTCGGGCGGATGAAGAAGAACCAGGTCGCGGCCGCGCCCGCTGCAACGAGGAGCAGGAGCAACAGCACGATCGGCGCGCCCGATTTCTTCGCAGCCTCGGGCTGCCGCGGCTCGGCCGCAACGGCGCGCATACCGGTTGATTTCGTGATCGCATCCCTCGCGACGGGCCGCTGGGGCGCCGGCGAGGTCGCGGGCGGCGTCGACGGCGTCGACGGACGGATTGGCATCTTCGCCGGCTCCATGCCGAGCTTGGTCTTTAGCCCCTCGGGGTTCGGGTGCGTCCCGGGCGGCGTCGATGGTGACGGCTCCGAGCGCGGGGAGGGGGTGGTATCGAGCAGCTTCGGCTGATTGCGCGCCTCGGGGGGGCTTGGAAGACCGGGAGCCGAGTCGCGATCGACGTGTGGCTGCTTGACCGCGCCTTCGGCCGGCACGGTCTCCGCGCGGGTCTCCGCACGCGGTGCATCGGCGAGCGTGGAGTCGGCCCGTGGGCGGCGATCCGCGAGCTCGTCGCGCAGCGTGGTCGTGGCGGTGGCGGTCTGCGCGATCAGCTCGTCGAGCGCGCGGACCTTGGTCGCCTCCTCGAACGCCTCCTCGGGGAATTCGTCGGCGTCGGAGTGGAACGGCATCGGGCGGGGCAGCGGCGTGCCCTGATCGCCGAACGAGTCGGGGCGCTTGCGCTTCGGTCCGCCGGAGCCGCTGCTCTCGTTGCCGAGCAGCGCTTCCTGGACGGGAGCCGGCGCGACGCGCGTCGGCGTATCGGTGAACATCGGCGGCTTGGTGGTCTCCGTCGGCGGGCGCTGTGGCGCCTGCTTCGCCTTCTCGGCGAGGATCCGCTCGAGCACGCCCTGGCTGCCCTCGGCGAGGCGGTCGAACCTCACGCCCATGCCGGGCGCGATCGCGGGCCGGCTCGGATCGTTCTCGCGTGTCCACACCACCGTGCCTTCACCGCCGATCAGCGGCGACGCATCACGCAGCTGGAACTCGAACCGCATCTGCGTCCCTACCGCCAGCGGCTCTTTCGTCCGGATGAAGATGCCGCCCTGGCTCACGTCCACGGCATAGCGCTCGATGAACTGCTCGAGCGTCTCGCTCTTGAACTTGATCTTGAGCGTGACCGGCGTGCGCTTTCCCTGTCGCGTATTTGGATCGGCCAAAGCGGTTCTCCCGATCGACGTGCGCCGGGCTTATCGCCAAGCGCAAAGCGTCGATTTGCCTAGATTCTATGGCGGGGGGCCGCGCAATGCAACGCACCCCTTGGTTTGTGTACTGTGTGGCCCTGATGGCCCCCATTCGCCGTGTCCTGGTCGCCAACCGCGGAGAGATCGCCGTACGTGTCATGCGCACCTGCAAGGAGCGCGGGCTGTCGACCGTCGCGGTGTACTCGGACGTCGATCGCCTCGCCCCCCACGTCCTGATGGCCGACGCCGCGGTGGCCATCGGCCCGGCACCGGCAGCCGAGAGCTACCTCGTGATCGAAAAGATCCTGGACGCTTGCAAGCAGACCGGGGCCGACGCGGTCCACCCCGGCTACGGCTTCCTCTCCGAGAACGAGGACTTCGCCGACGCCTGCACCGCGGCCGGCATCACCTTCATCGGCCCCTCGGCCGAAGCGATGCGGAAGATGGGCAGCAAGACCGAGGCGCGAAAGACGGTGACCGCCGCGGGCACCCCGGTCGTCCCGGGCGACAACGGGCCGACCGGCGACGGGTTCCCGAGCGCCGAGCTCGCGCTCGAAGCGGCGAAGAAGATCGGCTTCCCGGTGCTGATCAAGGCCGCGGCGGGCGGCGGCGGGAAGGGCATGCGCCTGGTCGCGAGCGCGGCGGACCTTCCTGCTGCGTTCGAGGGGGCGGTGCGCGAGGCGACCGCATCGTTCGGCGACGGCACCGTGTACCTCGAGAAGGCGATCCTCCAGCCGCGCCACATCGAGATCCAGGTGTTCGGCGACAAGCACGGCAACCTCGTCCACCTCGGCGAGCGCGATTGCTCGATCCAGCGGCGGCACCAGAAGGTGATCGAGGAGGCGCCGTCACCTGTGGTGTCCGCGGAGCTGCGCGCGAAGATGGGTGCGGCTGCGGTCGCCGCCGCGAAGGCAGTCGACTACCTCGGCGCTGGCACCTGCGAATTTCTGCTCAGCGCCGATGGCAGCTTCTACTTCCTCGAGATGAACACGCGGCTCCAGGTCGAGCACCCGGTGACCGAGATGATCTACGGCGTAGATCTCGTCGCGTGGCAGCTCATCGTCGCGGAAGGCGGCACCTTGCCGATGACGCAGACCGAGCTCGATGCGCGCCGTCGCGGTCATGCGGTGGAGTGCCGGATCTACGCGGAGGATCCGGTGAAGTTCCTGCCGTCGCCCGGTCGGATCACGCACATGCGCGTGCCCGATGGCCCGTACGTTCGCAACGACAGCGGCTGCTACGAGGGCGCCGAGATCCCGGTGCACTACGATCCGATGATCTCGAAGCTCGTCGTGTGGGGTGAGGATCGCAAGACCGCCGTCGCGCGCATGCGGCGCGCGCTCGACGAATACGTGGTGCGCGGCATCGAGACGAACCTCGCGTTCCACCGCCGCTGCTTTCGCCACGAGCAGTTCATCGCGGGCGAGTACGACACGGGCTTCATCGGCCGCAACGCGAAGCAGCTCGCACCGCGCGCCGAGGGCGCGGAGCTGACCGCCGCGATCATCGCCGCCGCGCTCGACAGCATGCACAACGCGCACGCAGCGCCGAAGACCAACGGTGCGAGCGCCGGCGTGCCAACGGCGCACGCCTCGACCGAGATCTCGGGCTGGCGCCGGCAACTCACCTAGGATCGCCGCGTGCACTGGATGATCTCACTCGCTCTCCTCGCTGCGTGCGGCGGCGATCCGGTCGGCGAGGACACCGCATCGACCTGCCCGTCGACGGATCCACCGACCTTCGCGAATTTCGGTCAGCCGTTCTTCACCACCTACTGCCTCGAGTGTCACTCGCAGGCAAAGCTCGGCGCCGATCGGCAGGGCGCGCCCGTGACGATCGACTTCGACACGCGCAGCCTGGTGCGCGAGAATACGAGCCGCATCGACAAGCAGGCCGCGTTCGGACCGAACGCGACGAACCGGCTGATGCCAAACGGTGGCCACGCTCCGGTGCCGAGCGATGACGAGCGCGTCCGGCTCGGCGAGTACATCGCGTGCGAGATCGGGCGCTGAGCGCGACGATTTCTGCAGCGGGGATCTACGAACATACGCTGCGCAAGGATTTGATCAACAGCTGAAAAACGCGGCAGATCGCCATAACTTATCGACGCTGATCCTGCATTGCGCTTATGGCGCGGGGTCGGTAGAACGCACCCTTCATGGCGCAGCAGACCAAGTTCGTGTTCGTCACCGGCGGCGTGGTCTCCTCGCTCGGGAAGGGCATGGTCTCGGCGTCGATCGGTGCCTTGATGGAGAACCGCGGCCTCAAGGTCGCGAACATGAAGCTCGATCCGTACATCAACGTGGATCCGGGCACGATGAATCCCACGCAGCACGGCGAGGTGTTCGTCACCGATGACGGCGCGGAGACGGACCTCGATCTCGGCCACTACGAGCGGTTCGTCTCGACGAAGATGTCGCGGCTCAACAACACCACCACGGGGCAGGTCTACTCGACGGTGATCGGCAAGGAGCGCCGCGGCGAGTACCTCGGCTCGACCGTCCAGGTGATTCCGCACATCACCGACGAGATCAAGCAGCGCATCCTGCGCTGCGCGGAGGGCCTCGATGTCCTCGTGGTCGAGGTCGGTGGCACGGTCGGCGATATCGAGTCGCTGCCGTTCCTCGAGGCCGTGCGGCAGCTGCGCGTCGAAGTCGGAACGCAGAACTCGGTCAGCGTGCACCTCACGCTCGTGCCGCACATCCGCGCGGCCGGCGAGTTCAAGACCAAGCCCACGCAGCACTCGGTGCAGAAGCTTCGCGAGATCGGGATCCAGTGCGACGTGCTCGTGGTGCGCTGCGAGCAGAAGCTCGACGACGCGACCATCAAGAAGATGGCGATGTTCTGCTCGGTCGCCGCCGACGCGGTGTTCCAGTCCGTCGACGTCGACACCGTGTACCGCCTGCCCGTGATGCTGTGCGAGCAGGGCCTCGATCAGAAGCTCGCTGCGCTGCTCAACATCTGGTCGCGCGCGTCGCGCCTGTCCGCGTGGGAAGAGGTCGTGAGGCGCGTCACCGAGCCCAAGCGCAAGGTCACGATCGGCTTCATCGGCAAGTACGTGTCGCTCGTCGAGGCATACAAGAGCCTCAACGAGGCGCTGCTCCACGGCGGCATCGCGAACGATTGCCGCGTCGAGATCGTGCACATCGATAGCGAGGAGCTCGAGAAGACCGGCGCCTCCAGTCTTGCCCCGTACGACGGCATCCTCGTCGCGCCCGGCTTCGGAGCGCGCGGCACCGAGGGCAAGATCGCCGCGGTTCGCTACGCACGCGAGCAGAAGGTGCCGTACTTCGGCATCTGCTTTGGCATGCAGATGGCGTGCATCGAGTTCGCGCGCCACGTGTGCGGTCTCGAGAAGGCGAACTCCACCGAGATCGATCCATCGACCCCGCATCCGGTCGTGGATCTGATGCCCGATCAGCGCGGTGTCACCGACAAGGGCGCGACGATGCGCCTCGGCGCGTACCCGTGCGTGCTGAAGACCGGCACCCGCGCCGCGGAGCTCTACGGCACCACCGAGATCAGCGAGCGCCACCGCCACCGCTGGGAGATCAACAACACCTACCGCGACGCCCTCGAGCGCCACGGCATGGTGATCTCAGGCCTGTCGCCGGATGGCCGGCTCGTCGAGATGATCGAGATCCCGCAGCACCCGTACTTCGTGGCGTGCCAGTTCCACCCCGAGTTCAAGTCGCGCCCGAGCGCGCCGCACCCGCTGTTCTCGCGATTCATCAAGGCCGCGGTCGAGCGGCCGCACCGCTAGTTAGTTCAAAGCAAGACCCGGACCAATCGCCCTTTACAGGGGTGCATTTGACGGTTACGCTTCCTTCAAGCCTCATACCAGGCAGCGTCGTCAACAGTCCGGCTCGTAACTAACCGGAAGTACGAAGGAGTCCTCCATGGGTATGGAGATGCGCCAGGAACTGAAGCTGTCGCAGCAGCTGGTGATGACACCGCAGCTGCAACAGGCGATCCGTCTCCTGCAGCTGTCCCGTATGGAGCTGGCCGAGCTCGTGCACGACGAGATGCTCGAGAACCCCATCCTCGACGACGAGATGGACCTCGATAACGAGCGGTCCCGCGAGAAGGACGAGATGGGGGGCGACGAGCAGGCCCTCCACCAGATGGAGGGCGCCGGCTCGACCGAGACCGCGATCGAGGGGTCCGTCGTCGATGGCGTGGCCCAGACGGAGATCAAGGGCGACGCGGCGGCGGTCAACGAGATCGACTGGGAGAACTACCTCGATAACTACTCGATGGGCCCGCCGATGCCCGCGTTCCGCGGCGACGGCGAGGAGCTGCCGTCGCTCGAAGCCACGCTGACCAAGCCGGCGAGCCTGCACGACCACCTCGCGTGGCAGCTCAAGATGACCAACCTGCCGCAGCAGCAGCTCGAGGTCGGGCTCGAGATCCTCGGCAACATCGATGCGGACGGATACTTCAAGGATCCGCCGATCGAGGAGCTCGCGGCGGACCTCGGGATCGATCCGCTGATCTGCTACACGGTGCTCGAGAAGATCCAGAGCTTCGATCCGATCGGCGTCGGCGCGCGCTCGCTCGCCGAGTGCATGTTGATCCAGTGCATCGCGGCAGGTCAGGACGATGACCTGTGCGTGAAGATGATCAAGAGCCACCTCGGCAACCTCGAGAAGAAGAACTACCAGGCGATCGCACGTGACCTGAAGCAGCCGCTCGACGAGATCTACGAGGCGGCGAAGGTCATCATGGAGTTCGACCCGCGCCCGGGTCGCCAGTACAACACCGACGATCCGCACTACGTCACGCCGGACGTCTACATCCACAAGGTCGGCGACAAGTACTTCGTCGTGCCGAACGACGACGGCCTCCCGAAGCTGAAGATCAGCGGGTTTTACAAGAACGCGATGGGCAACTCCGCCGCGTCGAAGGACTACGTCCAGGACAAGCTGCGCTCGGCGCAGTGGCTGATCCGGTCGATCCAGCAGCGGCAGCGCACGATCATCAAGGTCGCCGAGTCGATCCTGAAGTTCCAGCGCGAGTTCTTCGACAAGGGCATCGCCCACCTGAAGCCGCTGATTCTCCGCGATGTCGCCGAGGACATCGGGATGCACGAGTCGACCGTGTCGCGCGTGACCACGAGCAAGTACGTTCACACGCCGCAGGGCATCTACGAGCTCAAGTTCTTCTTCAACAGCGGCATCTCGCGTACGAACGGCGAGGACCTCGCGTCGCAGGCCGTGAAGTCGAAGATCAAGGAGCTGGTCACGGCCGAGGATCCGAAGCGTCCGCACTCGGACCAGAAGATCGTCGAGCTGCTCAAGAAGACAGGCATCGATATCGCGCGCCGCACCGTCGCGAAGTATCGCGAGCAGCTCGGCATCCTGTCGTCGAGCAAGCGCAAACAAGTGTTCTAGAGACGCAGATCTACGACTCGCTGGTGAACCTCACCGTGAACTGCTCCGACAGATAGCCCGGACACCTGTGGTCGCCGGGTGTACACTACGCGCAGGCCACGGAATTTCTCGACGAGGATCAGGTGATCGTCGATAGAGATCAGGCGTAGGATCGATCCCGAACCATCAGGGAGGCGACTCGATGCAATTCGCGGTGACGTTCCGTCACATGGAACCGACCGAAGCTTTGAAGTCCTACGCAAAAGAGCGAATGGAGCGCGTTCGGAAATACCTGCCCGATCCGATTTCCTGCCATGTCGTCCTCAGTACCGAGCGTCACAATCACCGCATCGACGTGACGTTCCAGCTGCACAATGGCCTCGCCGTCGCGGGACACGAGACGACCGAGAACATGTACAGCTCGATCGATCTCTGCATCGCGAAGATCGAGCGCCAGGTCCGCAAGTACAAGGGCAAGCTCGAGGGCATGAAGGCCCGGCCGCACCACGTGCAGGCCTTACCGTGGTCTCACTCGATCGTCTCGGAGGCGTTCGAGGGCATCGAGGGCAACGGGCACTCGATCCCGACCTCCGCCCACGACGCGGCCCCCCCGACCCCGGACTTCAACATCACCAAGACGGAGAAGTTCCACGCACAGCCGATGTCGGTCGCGGACGCGATCGTGCAGATGAACCTGCTGCATGAGGCGTTTCTCGTGTTCCGCCACGACAACGGCCAGGTTGCGGTCGTCTACAAGCGCGAGGACGGCGGCGGCTACGGGTTGATCGAGACAGGCGCCACCGCGACCGCTTGACCGCCCGAAAGTGGTAGCTTGATGAGCGGCTGATGAAGATCGTCGACCTCATCAAGCGCGACATGGTCGTTCCCGCGCTGGTCGCGACCGAGAAGCGCGGAATTCTCGAGGAGCTCGCCACGTACATGGCAGGGCGGCACCCTCGTATCGATCGTGCAACGCTGTCGCGGGTGCTCACGGAGCGCGAGCAGCTCGCATCCACGGCGATCGGCGAAGGCGTCGCCATCCCGCACGGCAAGCTGTCCTCGGTCGGC
The DNA here is from genome assembly GCA_038206055.1 of Haliangiales bacterium. GTDB lineage: Bacteria > Myxococcota_A > Polyangia > Haliangiales > Haliangiaceae > JABFXX01. The sequence goes on along the minus strand of JBBRBG010000125.1, from coordinate 18,739 downwards.
GAGATCGTGGCGTGCCTCGGGCGCGCCACCGCCGGCGTCGAGTTCGACTCGATGGACGGTCAGCCGACCTATCTGTTCTTCGTGCTGGTCGCGCCGGAGTCCTCCACCGGTGCCCACCTGAAGGCGCTCGCGCGGATCAGCCGCGTCTTCAAGGACCCCGAGTTCCGGCGCCGGCTGCTTCTCGCACCTGACGCGGAAGCGATGTACACCGTCGTCGCGGAAGAGGACGCCAAGTACTGAATGTCGGCGGTGATTGCTCTGCTCACCGTGGGTGAGCTGCTCGGGCGAGGGGAGCTCGAGGTCACGGCGGTCGCCGGTCAGGCGGGTCTGAGTCGCGAGATCAACGTCCCCCGGATCCAGAAGCCGGGCCTCGCCCTGACGGGCTGGCCGGAGCAGTTGCACCCGCATCGCGTACTGGTGCTCGGCGGCACCGAGATCGATTACCTCGCCGACTCGGAGCCGGCGCGCACGGTGGGCATCGACACGTTGATGCGGAGCGAGCCCGCATGCGTCGTGGTGTGCCGCGGCCAGGAGCCGCCGGTCGAGTTGCGATCGGCGTGCGAGGCGACGAAGGTGCCGCTGCTGTGCTCGCGGCTCGTCACCGCGGACTTCATCGCGGCGGTGACGTCGTGGATGGGCGATCGCCTCGCGCCGAACACCGAGCTCCACGGCGTACTGCTGGATGTCAACGGCATCGGAATCCTGCTGCTCGGCAAGAGCGGCATCGGCAAGAGCGAGACCGCGCTGGATCTCGTGGTGCGTGGGCATCGGCTGGTCGCCGACGACGTGATCAAGATCCGCGCGAAGGCGGGGACCCTGGTCGGGCGGGGCGCCGGGATCCTCGGTCACCACATGGAGATCCGCGGCCTCGGCATCATCAACATCGAGGACCTCTACGGCGTGGCCGCGGTACGCGCCGCGAAGAAGATCGAGCTCGTCGTCGAGCTTCACGAGTGGGCGGACCTCCAGGGCGGGGAGGAGTACGACCGGCTCGGCTTCGATGACAAGCACGAGCAGATCCTCGACGTGGCTGTCCCGAAGATCCGGATCCCCGTGCGACCGGGGCGCAACCTCGCGACCCTGATCGAGGTCGCCGCGCGCAACCAGCTCCTCAAGATCATGGGCACGCACTCGGCGCGCGCGTTCCGCGATCAGCTCCACGCCGCGATGGAGGCCGAGGCCGCCGCGACGCACATGGACGCGGTGGAGTAGGCGATGCAGATCGTCATCGTCACGGGGCTATCGGGCGCGGGCAAGAGCACCGCGCTGCGTGCGCTCGAGGACATCGAGTTCTACTGCGTCGACAATCTGCCCGTGCCGCTGGTCGCGCAGCTCGTGGATCACCTCGCGCACGAAGGCGATCGCGACAAGCTCGCGCTCGCGATCGATTCGCGCCAGCGCCGCAACCTCGGCGCGTGGCAGGCGGCGCTGACCAAGCTGCGCGGCGCGGGCCACCGGCTCGAGGTGATGTTCCTCGACGCGAGCGACGAGGTGCTGCTGCGCCGGTTCTCCGAGACCCGTCGCCGGCATCCACTGTCGGGCGATGACCTTCTCGAGGGTGTCCGCCGCGATCGCGAGCTGATGACCGAGCTGCGGCAGGGCTCGGCGGTCGTCGATACGTCGAACCTCAACATGCATCAGCTGAAGTCGATCATCCAGGACCGCTACGGCGGGACCGGGAAGCTCGCCGTGACGCTGGTGTCGTTCGGCTTCAAGCACGGTCTCCCGCTCGAGTTCAACCTCGTGTTCGACGTGCGGTTCCTCGCGAACCCGTACTTCGAGCCGACCCTCACGCATCTCGATGGCCGCGATCCCGAGGTCGCGAAGTTCGTGCTGGCCGCCGATGGGCTCGAGCTCACGCGCCAGGTCGAGAGCCTGCTCAGGTTCACGCTTCCGCACTTCCAGAAGGAAGGGAAGCTGTACGTCACGATTTGCGTGGGGTGCACCGGTGGTCGCCATCGTTCGGTGGCAATCGTCGAGGAGCTGCGTCGGCGGCTCGGTGGAGAGTGGGACATCCTGGTGCGTCATCGCGACGTCGATAGGGGGTCGTGATGGGCGCAGACGATCGAGTAGAGAAGACATTGATGATCCAGAACGAGCTCGGCCTGCACGCGCGCGCCGCGACGAAGCTCGTCCAGATCGCCTCGAAGTTTCCGTGCGAGATCACGGTCACGAAGGACGGCCACGAGGTCAACGGCAAGAGCATCATGGGGGTGCTGATGCTGGTCGCCAGCAAGGGCACCACGGTGACCGTCAAGGCGAAGGGCGATCGTGCTGCAGAAGCGGTCGGGCTGATCGAGGCGCTGATCAACGACAAGTTCGGCGAGGGCAAGTAGGGGAGATGTCGGACCGGCCCGAGCTGCGGCGCCAGGGACTCGGAGTCTCGGCGGGCATCGCGTTCGGCCGCGCGTACCTGATCGGCCGCGACACGCTGAAAGCGCCGCGCCATCACATCGAGGCCGACGACATCGATACCGAGATCGCGCGCCTCTACAAGGCGATCGCATCCTCCGACAAGCAGCTCGCGAAGATCAAGGAGAAGCTCGCGAGCGAGAACGAGTCCGACTACCACATCATCACGGCACACCAGATGATGCTCCACGACGAGCACCTGGTCGGCGCCGCCGTCGGGTACATCCGCGAGGAGCTGATCAACTGCGAGTGGGGCCTGCGCAAGGCGGTCGATGACATCGCCGGCGTGTTCGATCAAATCGAGGACGAGTACCTCCGCGAGCGCAAGACCGACGTCGAGTTCGTGTTCGAGCGCGTGCTGCGGAACCTCCTCGGGCGCGATACCGGGCCGCTGTCGCCGCCGCCAGATGCGATCGTCGTCGCGTATGACCTGTCGCCGGCGGATACCGCGCAGCTCCACAAGGCCGCGGTCTCGGGGCTGATCACCGACGCCGGTGGCAAGACCTCGCACACCGCGATCATCGCGCGGGCGCACGAGATCCCGGCCGTCGTCGGTCTCGAGAACATCACCGAGCTGATCGAGACCGATGACCTCGTGCTGATCGACGGGGCGGCGGGCATCGTGATCGTCAACCCGGCGGCCACCACGGTCGCGGAGTTCCGCGAGGAGCAGCGCCGTCAGGTTGCGGCGAGCTCGGTGCTTCACTCGATGCGCGACCTGCCATCGCGCACCAAGGACGAGACCGATATCCACCTGTACTGCAACATCGACGGCCCCGACGAGCTCGACGATGCGCTCGACTACGGCGCGATGGGCGTGGGCCTGTTCCGCACCGAGTATCTGTTCATGGGCCAGGACTCCCTGCCCGACGAGGAGCTTCATTACACGACCGCGGTGAAGTGCCTCGAGCGGCTCAAGGGACTCCCGGCGACGATCCGCACCTTCGACCTCGGCGCCGACAAGCTCGCAAAGTTTCTCCAGGACGCGCGACTCGAGGAGGCGAACCCCGCGCTGGGGCTGCGCTCGATCCGGCTGTGCCTCTCGGAGATCGGCCGCGGGCTGTTCAAGTCGCAGCTGCGCGGCCTGCTGCGCGCATCGGCGCACGGCCCACTGAAGATCATGTTCCCGATGATCAGCGGCATCTCGGAGCTGCGCGCTGCCAAGGCGGTGGTCGACGAGGTGCGCACCGAGCTGACCGCCGAGGGCATCGCATTCGACGAGAACGTGAAGCTCGGCATCATGATCGAGATGCCGTCGGCCGCACTCACTGCGGATCTTCTCGCGCAGGAATCGGACTTCTTCTCGATCGGCACGAACGACCTGATCCAGTACACGATGGCCGTCGATCGCGTGAACGAGTACGTCTCGTACCTGTACGAGCCGCTGCATCCATCGCTCCTGCGGTTGATCGAGACCGTGGCGAAGGCCGCGAAGGCAGCCGGCGTTCCCGTCACCGTGTGCGGCGAGATGGCCGGCGAGCCGATGATCGCGCCGATCCTGATCGGGCTCGGGATCCGCGAGCTGTCGATGAGCGCCGTCTCGGTGCCCGAGGTCAAGGCGACGATCCGCGCGATGTCGGTGGTCGCTGCCGAGGCCCTGGTCGAGCGCGTGCGCAGGCTGGCGACCGCCGCCGAGGTCCGCGCGATGGTCTCCGACTACATCTTCAGCCTCGCGGGGCCGCGAAAGGGCCGCGCATGATCCGTGCGCTGGTCGCCGCGGTGCTGATCCTGGCCGCGACGAGCACGGCGCATGCCGGCGATCCGCTCCGCGTCTACAAGACCGTCGAGAGCGATCACTTCATCGTCCACTACTACGAGCCGCTCGGCGACGTGGCGCACCGGATCGCGGTGGTCGCCGAGCACGCGCACCGCACGCTGTCGCCGGCCCTCGACCACGTGCCGAGCGAGAAGACCATCATCGTGCTGGTCGATGACACCGACGGTGCGAACGGCTTCGCGGGCGTGCTTCCGCGCAACGCGATCACGCTGTACGCGACAGGCCCTTCGAGCTTCACCGAGCTCGACGACCACGACGACTGGCTGTATGGCCTGACGGCGCACGAGTACACGCACATCCTCCACCTCGACACGATGTCGGGGCTGCCGAACATCTACAACCGGATCTTCGGCAAGACCTGGGCGCCGAACCAGGTGATGCCGCGCTGGGTGATCGAGGGCATCGCGGTCTACGAGGAGTCGAAGCGCTCGGCCGGCGGGCGCAATCGCGGCACGCGGTTCGATCAGTTCATCCGCATCTCGCGTCACGAGAACCGCGACCTCCGGATCGACGAGGTCAGCGGAGCGCCGCGGCAGTATCCGCGCGGTAACGCGGCGTATGTCTACGGATCCCACTTCCTCCGCTACGTGTTCGACCGGTTCGGGGACGACACGCTTCGCAAGATGAGCCACACCTCCGGCGCGTACGCGCCCCCGTTCGCGCTCAACCGTCAGATCGCGAAGGTCGTCGGCTCGCCGTTCACCGAGCTGTACGACGACTGGAAGGGCTACCTGCGCGATCGGTATGGCATGCAGGAGATGGGCGCCGAGCGGCGCGGTCTGGTCACCGGCCGCAAGCTGACGAGCAGTGCCGAAGCAAACCTGTGGGCGCAGTACAGCGCCGACGGTCGCGAGATCGTGTGGCTGCAGTACGACGGCTACTCGAACCCCATGGTGCGCGCGATGCCGGTCGGTGGGGACGTCGCGCAGGCCCACGACGTGGTGCAGATCGACGCGATCGGACCGTTCACGCTCGAGACGGATGGCTCGATCGTGTTCGAGCAAGGACGCCAGTATCGCCGCGACTACTCGTTCCAGGACGTGTTCCGGTGGGACGCGCGGACCCGGCAAACCACGCGGCTGACCACCGGCAAGCGCGCTCGCGATCCGGCGGTGTCGAAGGACGGTCGCAAGGTCGCGTTCTCGATGAACCAGCACAGCGAGAGCGTGCTCGCGGTGGTCGATGCGGTCCCCGACGCCACGCCGAAGGTGCTGTGGAAGGGCGCGCGCTACGACCAGGCCTATCAGCCGGCGTGGTCGCCCGATGGGACGAAGGTCGCGTTCTCCGCGTGGCGCACCGATGGCTACCGCGACATCCTCGTGGTCGACGTCGCGACCGAGAAGGTGGAGGAGATCACGCACGACCGCGCGGTGGACATGGCGCCATCGTGGTCCGCCGACGGGCGCTGGATCTACTTCGACAGCGATCGCACCGGCATCGCGAACGTCTATGCGTTCGACACCCGCGATACCGCGACGTACCAGGTGACGAACGTGCTCGGTGGAGCGTTCCAGCCGAAGCCGTCGCCCGACGGCAAGCGCATGGTCTACCTCGGCGCGGTGCCAAAGGGCGGCTTCGATCTGTTCGAGGTGCCGCTCGAGCCGACGACGTGGCTGCCGGCGCACGAGATGCTCGACGACAGGCCGCCTCCCGTCGAGATCCACGACGACGAAGCCGTGGTCACAGCGCCGCGCGCATATCGTCCGATCGAGACGCTGTCGCCGCAGAGCTGGACCGGTACGGTGGACATGAGCGGACCGCCGATCGCGACGATCCAGACCGGCGGCACCGACGCGGTGGGCTTGCACTTCTACAACCTCGCGCTCGGGACGAACCTCGAGACCGGGCGAACGAACATCGGCGGCTCGTACGGGTACACCGGCCTGCGGTTCCCGCTCCGGCTCGCGATGTCGCGCACGCTCGTCGATCGCGGTGGCTTCCGGATCGACGGGGTCAACAAGACGTTTCGCGAGGAGGACTGGAGCGGCACGTTCTCGACGAGCGTGCCGTTCGAGTCGCGACCGGGCACGAGCTGGACGATGTCGTTTGACTACGACGTCGACTGGTTCCGCCAGGTGTCGACGCCGATGTTCGGTCTCGATCCGAACATGCGCGTGCCCACCGTTCCGAACACGAACTATGTCCAGTCCGGTGTAGGGACCAGGCTCGCGTTCTCGACCACGAAGTCCGTGACCTACGGCATCGGGACGCAGAGCGGCTTCGATGCGGCGGTGGCGCTGCGCTTCGATCACCCCGCGCTCGGCGCGAAGTACCGCAACGTGACGCTCAGCTACTCGTCGAGCGCGGCGCAGCGGCTGTGGGGAAAGACGCCGGTGATCGCGGCGCGGATCGCGGGCTCGCTGCGCGCCGGCGATCTCGTGCGCAACGGCTCGTTCGGCCTCGGCGGCTTGCCATCGCAGGACATCGCGCAGTCGATCGTCGACAGCACGCGCGTCGGCGTCACCGGCTACCTGCGCGGCTACCCGACGCGCAACATCACGGGCAACCAGTACCACCTGCTCAACCTCGAGTACCGCCAGGAGCTGCTCCAGATCGAGCATGGCGTCGGCACGATTCCGATCTACATCCGACGACTGCACATGGCGCTGCTCTCCGACATCGGCACCGCGTTCGACGTGCGGTTCGATGCCAAGCGAAATCTTCGGACCTCGGTCGGCGCCGCCCTCCGTCTCGACGCGTACTTCGGCTACTTCGTCCCCGGCACGTTCGAGATCGGTGCCGCGCGCGGCCTCCAGACCGGCGGCGTGACGCAGACGTGGCTGCTGCTCACGGGAAGTCTGTGAGCCACGATCCCCACTCGCCGATCGCGGGCGAGGTGGCGATCGAGATCGCGCGACAGATCGCAGATCCCGTGCGTGCGCTCCGCGATCGGCTGGCGCTCGTCGTCGATCATCTCGAGCGCCATGTCGCGAACTCCACCGGGCCCACGCCGTATCCGTGGCGCTCGCTGCAGACGCTCCGTCAGGATCTCGCGGCCGCGTACCTCGAAGCGACCTCGCTCGCGCGGCGTCTCGACGAGCTCGATCGCGCGCTCGACGACGATCCGCCCGGATGGTTCGATCTCACCGCGGCGGTCGAGCTCGGGGTGCGGCTCGCTCACCATCACCTCGACTCGGGCATCGAGCTGCTCATCGATCTCGCGGCGCCCACCGCCGTGCGCGGCAGCTCCGGTGCGCTGGCGCTGCTCGTCGCGCAGCTCGTGTCGACCTGTGCGGCGAGTGCACGCTCGCTCGAGGGCAGCACGTTGACGGTGCGCGTGACCATCGAAGAGAGCTGGGCGGTCGTGCTGATCGCCGACAACGGCGGGGGGAGCGATCGCGCGGCAGGGGTCGGCGACTCGGTGCGTGCGGTGTTGCTCCCGTGGGGCGCGACGATCGACGCGGCGTCGGAGACGGGGCAGGGCACCTCGTTCGAGCTGCGGCTGATGACGGCTCCGAGCTAGTCCCAACGCAAAGCCCAGCCAGGGCTTTGATCTTGCCTCGGTGTTCCCATATGTCCACCTGCGCGCGCCTTCCTTGCTGCCGGTATCCGTCCGCTGTTCGAAGTCGAGTCAGGGGGAATCGAGGACGTAGCACACGACGCGCTGGCCCACGACGAGCGGTGGCATCCCCTCCAGGGCGACGACCACCTCGAGGATCTTGGTGTCGTTGCGCTCGATGGGATCGTCGGTGCGCACGTTCTTGCGGCCCATTCGACGGCCGATCTCGACGATCGAACCCGCGTAGTCGACTCCGGGGAACGCGCTCGCGCGCACCACCGCCTTCGCGCCGACCTTGACCTTGCCGATGTCGCGCTCGTCGACGTCCACGCGCACCCGCAGCCTCGACGTGTCGCCGATCACCGCGAGCGGCAGGTTCGCGCCGCCCGGCGAGCTCGGCTGATAGAGCTCGCCCACGCGATAGGGGAGCTGCAGCACCTCACCGGCCGTGGGCGCCGCGAGCACCATCCGCGCGTGGAGCGCCGCGGCCTGATCGCGCCGGGCTTCGGCGCCTGTCAGTCGCGCCCGCGCGAGCTGGATGTCCTCGCGGCGCGAACCCGCGATCAGCGCCTGCTCGCGCGACGACGAGGCCCGGGCGAACGCGTCCGCAGCCTCGGCTTCTCGGCGCGCCCGGTCGAGCTCCTCTCCGGTCAGGGCGCCGACGGCCGCGGCGCGCTCCGTCCTCTCTGCGACGGTCTTCGCCAGCGCCGCGCGTGCGCGCGCTCCATCGGCATCTGCGCGCGCCGCGCCGATGTCCTCGGCGCGCGTGCCACGCACCACCCGATCGAGCTCGGCGCGCGCCGCGAGCACGTCGGCCTCGGCCGCCGCGAGCGTCGCGGCTTCGACGCGTCGATCGAGCTCGACGAGCACCTCGCCGGCCACGACGCGTTGCCCTTCGGCCACCGCGATGCGCGCGATCTGCCCCGTGACCGCCGCGCCGACGCCGACTTCCGGCACGGCAGGCTCGATCACGCCGTTGCCCGAGGTGATCGACGGAGGGGGCGGTGCGGACCGCTCGTCCACCACTCCGCCCGGAGCCACGACCACGCGCTTCGCCTTGTCGGCGTCGGCTCCACGCGGAGTCGTCGGTGGGGCGGCGCGCAGGAGGCGGGTCGCCTGCACACCCATTCCGATCACGGCGACGGTCAACACGACGGTGAACCACTTGGGTCTTCTCATGACGCTCCCTCGTTGCCTGGGACGATCCGCCCGTCGGCGATCCGGACGATTCGGTCGCCGAAACCGAGGATGCGCGGATCGTGCGTCACGATCACTACGGTCGCGCCGCGTTCGCGCGCTAGCTCTGCCAGCAGCTCGGTCACCGCGAGACCGGCATGCGCGTCGAGCGCCGCGGTCGGTTCGTCGGCGAGCACGAGCGGCGGATCTCCGGCGACCGCGCGCGCGATGGCGACGCGCTGGCGCTGACCACCGGACAGCTGCGCAGGGTACGCGTCGAGCTTGTCGCCGAGGCCGACACGGGCGAGCAGCGTGTCGCTCTCGCGGCGCGCATCTCGCCGCGATACGCCGCGAGTCTCGAGGACGAGCTGCACGTTATCGCGCACGGTCAGCGAGGCGATCAGGTTGTGCCCCTGAAACACGAAGCCGATCAGCGCGCGGCGGATCACCGGAAGCTCGCGCTCGGAGCGCTTCGCGATGTCGGTGTCGAACAACGCCACTCGCCCAGCCGACGGGCGCAGCACGCCCCCGATCACGGAGAGCAGCGTGGTCTTGCCGGATCCAGAGGGCCCGACGAGCATGACCACCTCTCCCTGCTCGACCCGCATGGCGATGTCGGTCAGCGCGGTGAAGGCGAGCGCACCCTTGCCAAACGTCTTCGTCACGCCGGAGACGTCGATCGCGGCGGTCATCGGAACACGATCCCCGGCTCGAGCCGCGCCGCGCGATAGAACGCGAGAAACGAAGCCGCGACGCACAGCACGATCATGGCCAACGGCGTGATCATCACGAGGGTCTGGGGGATCACGAGGCTCAGGTTCGCCGAGCGAATGCCCTCGGCGGCTCCGGCAACGAGCCCGAGTCCGAGCACGGATCCGATCAACGCATAGACGATCGCCTGCACGACGAGCATCCGCATGAGATCGAGGTTCGAGAAGCCGATCGCCTTCAGCGTCCCGAGCTCGCGCAGGTTATCGAGCACTGCGGAGTACATCGACAAAAGGACGATGACAAAGCCGATCACCAGGCCGAACAGGGTCGACACGCCGAACGTGATGCCGAGCTGCTGCGAGAGCAGCGTGTACGAGATCAGATCGTGGAACGCATCGCGGCTGATCACCATCGCGGTGGGGATCCGGCGCTCCAGGTCGGACTTCACGGACGCAGGGTCCGTGCCGTCCGCGACATCGACGAGCACGAAGCTGAGCTCGTCGCTCGGCACCTTCGCGATCTCTCGCACGAGGTCGAGATCACCGAACGCGTAGGCCGGGCCGAATGGCAGCAAGCCCCACGTGAAGCCGCCGATCCGAACGAGCTGACCGCCTACCTCGCGCAGGGATCCCAGGTTGAGGCCGCCGCACCGCTCGCGCTGTGCATCCTCCATGATGACGGTGTCCCGTACGCGCAGCACGTCCGGATCTCCCGCGACCATGTTGAATGGACCGCCGAGCATCGTATCGAGGTCGACCCCGACCAGCGTGATCGCTTCGCTGCCCCCGCCGGGCTTCGCGATCGAGGTGCCGACCATGACCACCGCCGACGCGCGCTGGACTCCAGGAACGGTACGCGCGAGATCCAGTAACGAAGTCGACTGCCGCTGGCCGGGCTGCGCGAACGTGGTGGCCGGCGGCACGATCCAGAGATCCGCGCCTGCGTTGTCCACGAACAGCGTGTTCTTCGCGAGCAGGCCGAACATCGTGCCGAGCTGGAAGTTCGCGAGCAGCGTGGCGAACACCACTCCGAGCAGGGTCCCCACGAACTTGGCCCGCGAGTGCACGGCCATCCGCAAGGCCAGGCGCGTCGTCGCACGCCAGCGCCCGACCGGCCGCCGGCGAACCGTGGCGATACGTCGGGCTACGCTGATCCGGTCTGGCACGGCAAGGCTGGGACGCTTGCCTGCGACCATAAGTTACAGGCCGGTCCTGCAAGCGCACCATTGGATCCAACGGGTTATCGACGAGAGGCGGCGACCGACATCCGAAACCGCCGCCACGTGATCGCCTGCATGGCGGCGAGGATCACCACCACCACGCCGAGGACGATCGCGCCAGGTACGGTCGCATCGAGCGTGGTCCATGCGGACACCACCGCAAGCGCGGCGATCCGCTCCGGTGCCAGACGACGGACCACGCGGACCTGAATGTGGAGGTATCCGCCGACGATCAGGCCCGCCGCACAGAGCAGCATCAACCGATCACCGAGCCCGAGCACGGTGGCTTCATCCGTCATGCCCGAACCTAGCGGCCCGCGGTGTGGCCGGACCACGACTCGTAGTCCGCGATCCGCTTCGATAGCAGCTGCACGTCCTCGCCGACCTTGGCGCGGCCATCCGCCGCGACGACGAGCAGCCCCATCGCCGCCTGGAGGAGGCGACCGCCGGTGAGCGGGAGGTTCGCGCCGCGCAGCGCGTACTCGCGGACCTCGGAGATCCGGAACGCGACCTGGCCGACCTGCAGGTAGTCGCCGCGCAGGTAGACCACGTCCTCACCGACGAGCAGTGCGCTCTCGATCTCGCGCATCGCCGACGCCTCGCCCTTGCCCTCGGCCTGGGCGCGCATGCGGCGCTTCGCATCCTCGTAGACCTCGGGGCGCGTGATCGGCGCATCGCGCGTATACGGCGCGAGCTGCTCGGTGATGCCCTTCGCGGCCTCGGGCCCATCCGCGACGTGGAGCGCGACCTCGAGATCGCCGAGCGCGAGCAGTAGATCGCGGCTACGCGAGCGGCGGCGCGCCTCGCTGAACCGTTCGTGCGCGAGGTACGCGAGGCCCGCGCACGCGAACACACCGCCGGGCACGATCGACAGCGCGGCCGCGGCGAACCCGGCGGTCGCAACGCCGGACCACACGAGTGGCCCGGTGGGCGAGCGACCGATCAGATCGACGCGATCGAGCAGGCGGGCATCGAGCCGGATGATCGGATTTCCCGGCGGCGCGATGACGAGCCAGGCGCCGTCGACGCCGATCCCGCTGCGCGGTAACAGACGCTGGCGATCGATCGCGGTGGGGACGACTGCTTCCATGCTTATCCGAGATCGACAACGCCGACTTCAGCGAGGCGCGAGAAGGCCAGGAGAGCCTCGGCCTCGCGAACACTCGCGGAGCGGATCAGCGACAACAGATCCCAGCGGCCATCGACGCGCTCGGCGAGCTCGATCTCCGCATCGGTGAGCTGGAGCTCGGGCGGCGGAAACGTCAGGTCCGCGATCAGCCGGCGCGGCACGCGATGCCGCGACAGCAATTGCTTCGCGACCTCGGCCACCCGCGCGCGCTCGATCTGCGCGAACGTCTTGCGTACCTCGGAGTCGCTAGGATCCTGATGCAGCGCCTGCGTGGCCATCGCGAGCGCACCGGCGCGATCGCCCTGACGCAGGCGGCCACGCGCGCCCGCGGCCAGCTCGACCGCGGAGTTCGTGCGCTCGCGGTGACGGCGATCGACGGTGAGCCGATCGGTCTCCACCATCTTGACGAGCGCGTCGTAGGTGGCGAAGCGCTCGCCGGCGAACGAGGCCGCGATGTCCGCGGCGGTGTGGCGATCGCCCGCGAGCACCCAGATCTTCTGGTGATCGAGCACGGAGCCGTCCTCGGCCGGCGGTGGCTTGGCGCTGGGTGGGACATAGAACGTCACGTCATCCGCGCCCAGCACCCCCATGATCTCGGTCATCCGTGCGGCCCGGCGCCGCGCCACGGTCAGGCAGATGTCGATGCCGAGCTGCGCCACGACACCGGTGGCCGGCGGTTGCGCCTTGGGAATAACGTCGAAGGTCCCATCGGTCCACGTCACGATGTCCGTCACCGCTTCACGGATCTTGGTCGCCAGGATCTCGACCAGGTCGAGCTCGGTGATCAGGCCCGACATCTGGAGCACCTTGCCCAGGGGCACGCCGGTCTCCGCGCGGGTCTCGAGCGCATCTGCCAGCGCGCGCTCGGCCACCAGGCCGCTGCGCACGAGGATCACACCGAGCTGCTCGTCGCGGCGATTGGAGCTCGCCCACACGATCTGCCCCTCCTCGATCACGAGGCTGCGGACCAGACCGCGCCGATCGAACGTGATCGGGCCCGACAGCTTGCGCCGGGCGACCCATTCGAGGACGTCTTCGGCGGGCATGGTGCTGAGCGCGCCGCGCACCGACATGGCTTTGAGCATAGCGGAGAATCGGCTAAGGTGTGGCTGATGGCCGAGACGTCGCCACCCGCCAAGGGCATCGTGATTCAGCCTCGCCTGCTGATTGTCGGTGGGAGTGTTGCGCTCGTCGGAATCCTCATGGCGGCGGTGTTTCTGTGGATGGTCCCGAATGCGGCCGCCCGGGAGACCAAGGCCGCATGTCGCGGGCTCAAGGGCGACCTGCCGCTCACCCCGCAGCTGTGCGGTGGCGCTGCCTCGTGCAACCTCCCGGTCCGCGCGCCCGACTTCACGGCCGTCGATCACGACGGCAAGCCGGTCAAGCTCTCCGACTTCCGCGGCAAGGTCGTCCTGCTCAACTTCTGGGCCTCGTGGTGCGGCGTCTGCAAGACCGAGAAGCCGGCGCTCGGCGCCATGGCCGAGGAGATGGCGAGCGATGACTTCGTCGTGCTCGCGCTTGCTTCCGACCACGACTTTACCGATGTCCTCGCGGCGCTGATCGAGGGTCTCGCCCCGTCGTACCGGCTACCGGCAACGAAGCTCGATCGGCCGGCCGCACTCAAGGCGTACAGCGAGGCACTGCCCAAGGGCTTGCCGTTCAAGGTCCTCCTGGATCCGCCCGCCGGCGACGGCACCATCGGCGCGATCACCGCGTCGTGGGGCATCAAGGCCGTTCCCGAGAGCGCGCTGATCGACCGCGACGGCAACATCCGCGCGTACTTCGTCAACAAGCGCGACTGGGAGACGCCGGTCGCGAAAACCTGCCTGCGCTCCGTCATCGACGAGTGAGCCCGAGGTAGGCTCGATCCATGGCGCGCGTCCTGGTGATCGACGACGAACCGGACGTGGTCCGGCTGATCGTCAAGGTCCTGTCGGGCCGCGGTCACGTGGTTCAGGTCGCACGCGATGGCGCCTCCGCGCTTGCTCGCGTCAAGCACGAGCCGCCCGACGTCATCCTTCTCGACTCGGATCTGCCGAAGATCGACGGCGCCGAGGTGTGCCGCCGGATCAAGGGCGACACGGGCACCACGGACATCCCGATCGTGATGATGACGTCGTCCTACATCGACATCTACGATGTCGGCGCGGACGGCGGGCCCGAGGCCTTCGTGGTGCGCCCGTTCGTGCGCGAGGTGCTCGCAAACGTCGTCGAGCGCGTCCTCTTCCGTCGTTAGACCAGTGGGTCGATCCGAGGCCGCCATGTCGTCTTCCGCCGAACGCGTTCCGTTCACAATTTTGACCGGCTGGCTGGGCGCCGGGAAAACGACCGCGCTCAACCGCATGCTGGCGGCACAGACCGGCAAGAAGATCGCGGTCCTGGTCAACGAGCTCGGCAGGATCTCGATCGACACCCAGCTCATCATCGGCCGCGGCGGCGACGTGCTCGAGCTCGCAGGCGGCTGCGTGTGCTGCAAGGTCGATATCAGGAACGATCTCTGGGACGGGATCGGCGACATCATCGCGCGCAGCGAGCCCGACCACGTCGTGCTGGAGACCACCGGCATCGCCGAGCCGGCGGCGATCCTCGACGGCCTCGTGCGGGTGCCCGAGAAGATCCGCGATCGCATCCTCCCCGCGGGCGTGGTCTGCGTGGTCGACGCGGAGGCGTCGGCGTCGGCGCTCACCACCCGTGACGAGGCGCGCGAGCAGGCGATGGCCGCCGATCGCATCCTGATCGCGAAGCTCGATGTCGCATCGATCGAGGCGGTCCGCGCGACGCACGCGCTGCTCGACGAGCATGCTCCGCACGCCGAGCGCGCCAGCTTCCCCGCGGACGCCGCGGCCTCGCGCGCGATGACCTCGTGGGTCGTCGAGCCGCGCAAGCTGCGTGCGTGGTCGCAGTCGCGCCACCACGACCACGGGGATCACGCCCACGCGCACGGCAACCAGATCGTGGCCGTGACATTCACCGATCCATCGCCGCTCCTCGGCGATCGCGTGCTCGCGGTGCTCGCCGGTCTCGGCGACCGCCTCGTGCGCGCGAAGGGTTTCGTCCACCTCGCCGGCGACGATCGCCGCGGCTTCCTCGAACGCGCCGGAATTCGCACGGAGCTCCGGCACGAGGCGCCGTGGGGCGCAGCGCCGCGGATCACCGAGCTCGTGCTGATCGGCGATGGTCTCGACGAGGCGGCGATCCAGCGCGCGCTGTGGGCCTGCCGATCAGGGCTCGGCGGCTAACCGGTCGATCAGCGCCGGGAGGGCATCGTAGTCCGCGATCGTGGCATCGGCGCGGCGCAGCCTGACGGTGCCGGCGCGATCGATCACGAGCAGCGTCGGCAGCTCGGCGACCCTCATCGGCGGCTTCGAGATCGAGAGGTCGCGATCGCGAGCGATCGGGAATGCCGCGGGGACCTCGCGGAGGTACTTGCGGACCACCTCGTCGTCCTCGTCAACAGAGAGGCCAACCACCACGACCGCGGGATGCGTCTGCGCGAGCCGTCCGAGGCGCGGGAACGCGTCCTTGCACGGCTTGCAGTACGTGGCCCACACGTCGAGGACCACAAGCTTGCCGCGCATCTCGGCGCTTGCCCACGTGCCGCCGTCGAGCAGCGGATAGCGAAGGTCGGGGAGCAGTGTGGGGCGGGCAGGGGGCGCCGCGCCGCAACCGAGCACGAACGCGACCACGGCGATCCATCGCATCATAGGTTCACCGCCACGCCGAGCGACGCCGCGCGTTCGCCGAGCGCGGAGATGTCGACGAGGATCGTGGCGCGCGATCCGATCGCGAGGCTCGCGCCGGCGCCGAGCTGGAAGTGCCGGGTGTCGGTGCCGGTCGTGCCGCTGCCGTCCCAGCTCCAGAACACGGGTCCGCCGAACACGCGGGCGAGCACGTACGGGCTGAACGGGCCGAACGTACGCCCGGCCGCGACGCCGCCGCGCGCATCGATCGCGGTGAGCGAGACGCGCGCGCCTTGCATGCCACCGGTGAGCATCTCGCGCGTGGAGGCGCGCGACGCGCCGAGCCCTGCCGAGCCGCTCAGGAACCACGGCGGGCGGCTCCATTGCCTCGCGACGCCGATCGATGCGATCAGGCCGGCACCGAGGTCGAACGTGCGGCCCTCGCCCTGGAGCGATCCACCCGCGAGCACGCCGATGGCGGCGCGGACGCTGATCTGCGACGGCCACGCGTAGCCGCCGATCACGGTCGCGGCGGATTGGCGCAGCTCGACACGCTGATCATCCGAGAACACGAGCGTCGTATCGGAGACCGCCGCCGAGCCGCCGACGAACACGTGGGCGTGCGGCGGCCCATTTCCCTCACAGCCCGTCGGACCGACGGGCGCACCGACGCCTCAAGCCTCGGCAAGCCGGGGCTGCGTGGCACTGCCGATCAGCGCTCCGGCGAGCGTCGACCAGAACACGTACGGGCGAAGCGACATCGTCCGTAAGTTTACGCCCTGAGCGTGCGCAGGAGCCCACCCACCGTGAGGAATCGCGTCTGGATCTCACTGCGCCAGATCGGCGGAGCGGACGAAGACCTGTTACCAACAACTCTGGAGGTTCAGCGATGCGCACCGCACTGACGATCGGTCTTCTGTGGGCAATGATGGCATGCAGCGGCAAGGCGAAGGGCCCCGACATGCCGGCGAGCGAAGACAACACGCTGTTCGCACGCCTCGGCGGTCAGGCGGCGATCAACGCCGTGGTCGACGAGTTCGTCGAGACCACCAGCACCGACGCGCGGATCACCCAGTACTTCACGAACGTCGACAAGGAGAAGCTGAAGAAGTCGATGTACGTCCACGTCTGCTCGATCACGGGCGGCGGATGCACCTACGAGGGGAAGTCGATGCTCGAGGCGCACACGGGCATGAAGCTGTCGCAGGCGGACTTCGACGCGTTCATGGACGATCTCGCGATGACGCTGAACAAGCTGAAGGTGCCGGAGCCGCAGCACGGCAGACTGGTCGCGCTGTTTCGTGGGATGCAGGCCGACGTCGTCGGCCACTGAGCGAGGAGTCCTCACGCGTCACAGCCAGGCGGCGGCGCGAACCTGTGTCAATGCGGCTTCGCCCGCGATCAGACCAGCATCGTCGGCGTCGTGGATCGCGAGGCCGATCAGATCGCCGCCGGCGGGCGCCGCGCCGAAGGCCGCGTCGACCGCGATCCACGCGCGGCCGGTCCACGACACGGCCCAGCGATGGCGGACGAGACGATCTCCGTCGATGCGGAGGCCGGTGACGACGCGGGTCGGGATGTTGGCGCGCGTGGCGATCGCGGCGTACGCGAGTGCGAACGTGGTGCAGTCACCGGCGGTGGCCGAAGCAGCATCGCGCGGCGTCGGCGCACCGGCGCGGAGATCCGGCGAGATCCGCGCGCGTACCGCGGCGACCAGCGACGTGATGTCGGGCATGCGATCCTCGCCGGGTTCTCCCGCGGGGAGCCCGCCGGGGAGCGATGACGAGAGGTCGAGCTCGAGGCTCGCGTCGGCTGCGTGCGCGGCCTGCGCGGGGACGGCAGGCAGCGCGAGGTCGCCGATCAGCGCGAGTCGATGACCGCGCTGGCGCGTGCCGGTGAGCGGGACCGAGGTCGCGGACACGAGATCGACGAGCGGGAACGGCGCGACCGCCTGTGCCTCGGTCGCGCGCATCGCGATCACACCCTCGCCATCGACGACGCGCGCGGGCGAGCCATCGACGCCGAGATCGATCGTGGCCTCGACGATCGGACCTGCGTCGAGTGCGAGCCGCGCGACCAGGCGCGCCGGCGCGACCGGATCGATGTGACCTCGCCCGGCGATGAAGCCGCGGGCCGGAAGAAACACGGCGCCGGTGAAGTGACCGTCGCGGCGCAGCACGAGCGGCACGAGCTCCGCGGGTAACGCATCGGCGGGCAAGGTGCGCTGCGTACCCTCGAGCGCGACGTGCCAGCCACGCGCATCGCGATATGCCTCACCGCGTCGCTCGCCGAACCCGCGCTCGCTCCACGACACGCTCGAAGGCACGAGCCCGCGCGATGCGTGGATCTCGATCGTGGTGGTCAGCGCGACCGGCGCGTCGCCGCGCAGGAACTGGAGTGCTTCGGTGCGGCGGAGCACGACGCCGGTGCTCGACCAGCGCTCTGTTTCGACCGCGGTGCCGACCTGCGCACCCCCGAGCCAGATCGTGTACCGGCGCTGCTGATCGCGCGGCTGCTCGTCCGGCGCATCCGCGCGCGGCGGCGCGGGTGGATGCGCGCACGCGACCAGGACAACGATGACAGCGCGGCGCACGAAAATGATCGTAGCCAGCGTCAGACCCGGGGGGCAAACTCGCGGCGTGTCGGAGCCATGGTTTGTCGTCGGTTGCGGCTACACGGGGGCGCGTCTGGCGCGGGTCCTGGTGGGGCAGGGGGCCGATCTGACGATCACTCGCAGGACCAGCGCGGCCGCCCAGGAATCGGCCGAGATGCTCGGTGCGCGCGGCGTGATGGCGGACCTCGGGGACCCGGCCACCCTGCTCGGCATGATCCCGGCGGCGGCCATCGTGGTGTGCCTCGCCCCGCCCGGCGAGGCGCCGGCGGACGAGATCCGCGGCCTGATCGCGGCAGCACGCCTCGCGCGCCGCATCGTGTACGTGTCGTCGACCGGGGTGTACGCGGCGGGCGGCGGCGCGTGGGTCGACGAGCAGTGGCCGCTCGCACCGCTCACGCCCTCCGGTGCCGCGCGTGTCCTCGCGGAGCGCGCGCTCGCCGAGTCACCGATCTCGCACGTCGCGCTGCGCGTCGCCGGGATCCACGGTCCCGGGCGCGGGCTCGTCGATCGGCTGCGCGCCGG
>JBBRBG010000124.1:0-27914 GCA_038206055.1 Haliangiales bacterium | reverse complement strand
CAGCCGACGTCACGAGCAGCGCTCGACGATCATCACGACCAACCTCGGCTTCAAACAGTGGGGCACCACGTTCCCCGGCGCCGCCTGCGTCGTCGCCCTCGTCGACCGCTTCGCACAGCACTGCCACCGCGTCGAGATCCTTGGCGAGTCCTGGCGCAACAAGAACCAGCTCGATCCAGATCGCCCGCCAGCGAAAACAAGCCGATCACGGCGTCAGCTGACGTAGTGGTCGACCGTCAGATCACGACGGGAAACGTCCGCCGTTAACAGCATGGGGTCACTCGGCT
Source organism: Haliangiales bacterium (assembly GCA_038206055.1). Lineage (GTDB taxonomy): Bacteria > Myxococcota_A > Polyangia > Haliangiales > Haliangiaceae > JABFXX01. The sequence goes on along the minus strand of JBBRBG010000124.1, from coordinate 27,627 downwards.
CGCCGCCCGCTCCGCCCACGCCTTAGCGAGCGCGTCGCGCGCCAGCTCGGGGGGCGCGCCCGGTTTCATAGGCATTTCAACTCTGACCGCGCCACGGCACTCCGACGATTCCTACAACTACCGGTCGATCACTTCGAGCCGGCCGTTGGTCAGCTTCCAAGGAACGCGCGAAGCCGCGAACTCCTCGAGTTCGGACAGCGTTCGGCGTTCGGGCGTGACATCCCAGATCCGTAGCCCGGGGGACGGTGTTGCGACGACCAGCTGCGTGCCCGCGTGATTCCATGTCACTTGCAGCGCCTCATCGCCGTGTAGGCGTTGTGCCAGCTGGCGCCCCGTCGTGACGTCCCAGACGCGGGCGGTGCCGTCCGACGAGGACGTCGCGAGAAACGTCCCCCCGGGACTGAACACGGCCGACGTTACCGGACCGCTGTGACCGAGAAGCGTCATCAGGCGTTGGCCGGTGGCAATGTCCCAGATCGCGACAACACCCGCATGCGTCGTGCCGACCACATGCTTGGAATCAGGGCTGAACACGACGTCGAGAAACCTCAAGGGTGAGGCTCGGAACTCTGCTAACTGCGCGAGGCTCTTCGAATCCCAGATCCGGACGGCGTGATTCCAGTCCGCCGTTGCGATCAGAGTTTGATCGGGACTCCACACAGCCGACATGACCGGACCGGGTTGCCGGATCACCCCGGCTGCGTCGCCAGTGTTCGCATCCCAAATCCGCGCGGTGTGATCGCCGCCCGCAGTGACGACGAACCGCGCGTCTGGGCTGTACGTCACCCGATTAACAGAGCTCGCTGGCTCGTGACCGATGAGCTGGTGAACGACCGCCAGACTCTTGGCGTCGAGGATCGCAGCAAATCCGTTCCTACCCGACACGGCGAGGCGCGAAGCATCAGCGTTCCAGCCGACGTCCCACAACGACTCGGTAACCACTTTGGAATTGATAGTCGCGTGAGTCGAAAGATCGACGATGTCGATGTTGCCTCGCAGACCTGCGGTGGCCACACGACGCTCATCGGGAGATAGCCTCGCGCTAGAAGGCAGACCCTCGATCTCCACATCGTGCGCCAACGAATCCCGCGCCACGCGAAACCAACGAAGCTCGTTTCCAGCCGCCGCCACAAGGGTCCCACCATCACCAGAAAACGTGGCTGCGATCGCCAGTGCAGTGCCGCGCCCTGGTGAAGTCGGCGCAGCTTCAAAAACCATCTCCTGGACCCCGGTATGAGTGTCCCAAATGCGGAACGTCCAATCATTGCTAGAGGTCGCGAGCCGACTACCATCGGCGCTGAAGGAGACGCTCGCGATGTAGTTTTGATGACCCAGGAGTTGTTTCGCCAGGTTGCCGGTTTCGATGTCCCAGATCCGAGCAACGCCGTCTTCCGACCCAATCGCCAGCCACTTGCTGTCGGGACTGAATGCGATTGAGTACTCGCCAACGCCAGGATGCGAGAGAAAACTGAAGGGCAACGACACATGCCGACGGTAGGTGGTCAGATCGAACAGATCCGTGGACGTGGCCGTGACCGCGAGCCATTTCCCATCGGGAGAGACTCCTAATCTACAGCCTGCGATGACCCTGGAGGTCGCGGCAAGCTGCGAGAGTACGCGACCACTGGCGAGCTCGTACACCGTGACGGCGCCGTCTCCAAACCCCACCAGCAGCTTCGAGCCGTCGGCGGTGACTGCGTGGTCGCACACCACCTCTGCGGAGGCTCGAGCGGGTCGCGTGACCTTGTAGCGAAGGCCCCCGCTCTCGCTGTCCCAGACGTACACTCCATCGATCGTCGTCACTACGAGCCGTGTCTGGTCCAGCGTGGTTCTCAGCACCCGCCCCGTTCCTGCAGCGAATTCGCGCAGAAACTCGCCTGTCTCGACGTCCCACATTTCGATCCGGCCAGTCTTCGAGAATCCGAGTAGCCTAGAGCCGTCAACGCTGAATGCAGGCCGAAGTTCCATCGGCTCTTTCCACGCATACGCCCGCAACATGCGGCCTCGTGCATCGAACAGCATCACCTCACCCGCGCTTCCCGTCACCGCGACCCGCTTGCCGTCGGGGTGCCAAACGATCGCGACCACGCCGTCGTGCAGTGCGCGGCTCGTCGAGATCTCGAGCTCGAGCGGCCGCGTCGCCTCACCGAGCGCGAACCTCATTGCGGGCGACGTATCTCCTTCACGCATCGCCTGCAACAAGAACGGCATCGCGCGCGAGGCCCTTCCGCGTGACAGCTCCTGCAGCCCTTGCTCGAAGTACGCCATCCTTCGTTGAAGCTCGGCCTCTTGCCGCCGACTCTCGGCTACGTCACGTTCCGTGGCGGCGCGGCGATCCGATCGATAGAGCACCAGGATCCCGATCGACAAGACCGAGATCAGAAGCGACAGTGCGAAGACACGAAGCCGACGAGTACGCCGCGCTTCGGATTCGCACGCGTCGGCAAACCCGGCCTCGACGCCGGTCATGCGCTCAGGCCAGCGCCGCCGCCACCTTCGATATTCGGCGAGAGCGTCACCTCGCCAAACCAATCCTCGTGGGCGACCTCGTTCGTGCCAGCGGCGGGCCGCCTCAGCGAGCGTGTCACGCATGCGCGCGCCCTCCTCGTGCGACCGCCGCCACTCGAGCAGCGCGGGCCAGCTCGAGAACAGCGACTCGTGTACGACCTCAACACGATCGTCGCCATCCGGTGACGGCGAAAGCAATCGCGCGGCCACCAGCCTCTCGACGATACGATCGACGGCATCCACATCGCCGACGACCTCGGAGAGTTCGCGTCGTGACATCACCGCGCGCGTTCCTTCGGCGGTGGTAAGTCGCACGAACACGCGCCAGGCTATCTTTCGATCATCGCCACCGAGCGAAGCCATCACTTGATCCGCGCGCCGTGCAAGCGCACCAGCGACGCCTCCGATGGAGTCGAGCGCGTCCGACGGAATGGTTTGAGTCGCAGCATCGCGCGCGTTCCATAGCTCCGAGAGCGTGAACTGGAGCAACGGCAGGTGGCGCCGACCCGACGCGACCAACTCGTCGATCATCGCGGGCGAAGCAAACTGGTAGCCATGGGCGCGTGCGGGGCCGACGATCGCATCGCGTAGACCGCGATCACCGAGCGGTCCGAGCAGATACAAAGCACGACCGACCAGCTCTCCGAGATGTGGCAAGCCGGCGAGGCGGCCGAGGAAGTCGCTGCGCACAGTCGCGAGGACTCGGACGTGCGATCCCGCGACAGCGAGGTCCGCGATTCGCTCCGCCATCGCGTTGGCCTCCGCGAGATCAGCGATCGTGAGCAGTTCTTCGAGCTGATCTATGAACAACAGCAGACCCTCGCCCGGACCACGCATCGCGAGCGCCTCTGTGAGTCGCGCCGATGGATGCGTGCCGGGAACCATCGTTGTAATGCGCCACGACCGACCACCCAGCGATTTTTCGCTTACCGCGGGCAACACCGCTGCTCGGCACAGCGACGATTTTCCTGCACCCGAGTCACCGGCCACGATGACTAGCGTCTCGGTACGAAGCCGTTCGACGATCTCTCGCGACTCCTCGAGGCGCCCGAAGAACACACCGCGATGCTCGGGTTCGAACCGTGATAGTCCTCGATACGGCGGCTCCTCGACATTGACGAGCTGTGATGGTTGCAGCGCCTCGAGCGCGTCGCACAGCTCGTCGCCGGTCGCGGGTCGGCGCTCGGGACTGTGAGCGACGCACGCGTCGACCAAGGAGGCGAGTCGCGACGGGAGACTTGCAATGTGCCTGGCGATTGGCGCCGGGTCTCCGGCGGTGACATGTGCCTCGAGATCGGCGATTCCGGTAGTGAGGTGGGGCACACGCCCAGCTAACAACTCGTACAGCACGACTCCTAGCGCGTAGACATCGCTACGCGGACTTGCGGGTTCACCGCGCCACCGTTCGGGTGAAAGATACAACGGCGTTCCCACCAGCGCACCGTCCGCGGTGAGTGCGACGCGTTCATCGTGTCCCACCGTCGGCGCGATTCGATCTGCGATAGACATCGTCGCATCGAGCGCTGCGTCGACCGTGATTGGAGCTTGCGGCCGAACCACGTCGTCTTGACCGACCAGCTTCGCGAGACCGAAGTCGAGCAGCTTCGCTTCGTCGTCGGAACCGAGGACAACGTTGGCGGGTTTGATATCGCGGTGAAGTACACCACGGCGGTGCGCGGCACCGAGCCCTCGCGCGAGGCCGGTGGCGATCCGCACGGCACGCTGCCATGGGAGCGGCTTGGTCACGCTCGCTAGTGACACACCCGGTACGTACTCTGACACCAGATATGGTCGCTGTTTCAGCTCGCCGACGCGGTGGATCGCGACGACATTGGGATGCGAAAGTCGGGCGACAGCACGCGCTTCGGTGAAGAATCGATCGCGCATGCCCGCATCGATCTCGATTCCCGCAATGAACTTGATAGCGACCTCACGGTCGAGCAGCGTGTCGTATGCGAGGAATACCTGCCCCATCGCCCCCGCGCCGAGTGGTCGCAGGATCCGGAACTCGTCGAGGGTCGCCGGTGGCGTCCAGGTCATAGCCCGTACTGCTTCGCCTTCATCTTGAACGTGCGAATGGGCATCCCGATAAGCTCGGCGGCACGCACCTTCACGCCGCCCGTTCTCTCGAGCGCTTCGGTCATGCGCTGGCGCTCGAGCTCGAACATCTCGTCGGCGAGCCGCCGCATCGGCCTGCTCGGATCCGGCGGCGCAGGCGTCTGGATCGTCACATGCGCAACGGGCACGAGACTCGACGGGAGATCGCCGAGCTCGATCCGATCGTCCTCCGAGGTGGTCACCGCGAGTTCGGCAACACTCTTCACCTCTCTCACGTTGCCCGGCCAGTCATGGGTGAGAAGCCGCTGCATGACCTCGGACGTCGGTACCGGTGGCTCGCGCTTCATGCGCCGCGCTTCGACGCCAACAAATTCGCGGAACAGCACAGGGATCTCGCAGCGCCGGTCGCGCAGTGGTGGCAGGTGCACGTGCGCCGCGCCGAGCCTGAAGTGGAGATCACTTCGAAACCGGCCCGCCTTGATCTCCTCGTCCAGCACGCGATTGGTAGCCGTCACGATCCGAAGGTCAACCTCGCGTTCGCGGGTCTCGCCAAGACGAGTGATTCGCTTGTTCTCCAGCGCCCGCAGCAACTTCGCTTGAACCACGGGCGCAAGCTCGCCAATCTCGTCGAGGAACAACGTCCCTCCGTCCGCACTCTCGAACAGCCCAGCTTGCGTTGTCACCGCCCCGGTGAATGCACCCTTGATGTGTCCAAATAGCTGGCTCTCCGCGACTCCCTCGTTCAACCCGGCACAGTTGGCCACGATGAACGGCCCCTTGCTCCGCGCGGAATAGTGGTGCACAGCGAAGGCGGCATTCTCCTTCCCGACGCCGGTCTCGCCGTTGATCAGCACTGACAGGTCCGAAGCGGCCAGTCGTTTGAGCAAGTCGTACACGCGCACCATGGCCGGATGGCAGATCACTACGCTACGATCTCCGAGTTCGCGTCGCTCCACCGCGTCTGCCGGTGTCGCCATCGAACCGTCGCGAGCGACCTTCACAGCCGCACGCGCGGCGAGCACGAGACTATCGGGGTCACTCGCATCGTCTGGACAGCACGCCACACCCACGCGTGCCTCGGGCATGGCGCGTAGCACCGTTGTCGCAAGCCGCGCCGAAGTCGCTGCGTTGGCCTCGGGAAGGAGCGCGTAGATGTGATCGTCGTCCCGTCCAAGCACGTCGATCAATCGCAAGGCTCCGTCCGGAGTTGTGCTGCTCGCGATCGCGAGGACACCGAGCGGCCGACCGAACTGCAGCGCTCGAGTCACTTCTTCGGCAAGACGTCGCCGCCAGCTGGGCTCGTCCAGGATCAACTGCGGCAGAGGGTGAGGCAGCTCTGCGTGGACCACGAGGATCACCTCGCCGATCGAGACAACATCGCCCGCCATCAGGACACGTGTCGCCTCGAGGGGGGTCCCGTTGACCCGCGAACCGTTGTGACTGTCCAGGTCGGAAATGCGGATCTCCGTCCCATCCATGAACACGCGCGCATGTTTCCGCGACACTGAAGCGTGATCGATAACGAGATCGACCTCGGGAGCGCGACCGATGGTGACGATGCCGGCCCGTGGCAGCGGGAACCTCGACAAGGAATCCGCCTGCACCACGAGGAAGTACGCGCTTGCAGCTGAGGTCGGTGCGAGGCTGTCAAGCGTCGCGGTTTTCCCGAGGCTCCCCACTTCCCCCATGCGTGGCACACCGTAACACGGGGAAACAGGCAAGCCGCGTACCGGACCCGGCTCCTCTACGTGGACGCTGTTCGCCGCATCTCGGCACGACTTCTCGTCCAAAGCGACGACGAGTGCAACGTTTGCACGTATGACCCATTCGAACGTGCAACTCTTGCCCTCTGCGCCGGTCCGCGGTGAACGCGCTGTGACGTATCTGGGTTGACCATAGAGCACGAAGCACGAGACGGTCCGACGATCCTGATCGATTCAGCTCGGGTTAGGGCGCCACGTCGAACGCGGCGGCAACACGAACCTCGCGACGCCTCCACTTAGCGAGCTATTGGCTAGCGGCGCCGTGGAAGACGCAGGTCTGTCCCTCGACCAAGATGAGGTAAACGGAACCACCGCAATCCCATCGCCCGCGGACTGGTACGGCCGTGTCGCCACCAAGGCTCTTGAACAGATCAAAATCGGGCTCGGACCGCGCGGGTTGATAGCGCGTCGATATGCCGCCGCCGGATGCGGTATGGCGATGAGCCCACAGCCCGATGGGGTCGGAGCTGCCAGGCCACGGTTCGGGGGAGCCGCCGATTCGCGTGATTGGACCGAGAAGGACGGGGTTTGGTGTGACTGCGAACGAATGGCTCAACGGTGGCTTGCACGCTGTCGCGATGAGCAGGAACAGGCACGTCGTCTTCATGGTGCCTCCATCGTCAGAGTTGCGAGTACATCGTCCGGGCACGCATAGAGGACGCCTGCGTAGTCGTGGCCGATGGTCTTCGTGGTGATCTTCATGGTCTCGGTCTCCGTCTGGACGATCGAAACCGAGGTCTCCGTAAACCAAACGAGCAACAGATTTGCTCGCGCCTCCAAAATGACCTTGTATCTCTCTTCCTCCCCCGTCGAGAAAAACCTCTCGCGAAAGTAGGCCTTCCGCTCGATGAGCCGCTGGAAGGCGCATTCTCGCTGTGCACGTTCGACCGTCGAAACAGTTGCGCGTGCCACGTAGAGGCGACCGAGGGATGCGCCTTCCGGGACCGGTTGCGCTGGCGGCATCGGTCGCTGCGTGTAGCTTTGGATCGAGCACGCTGTCATCACGAGCGCCAGCGCCAGTACCTTCACGGCGCCACCGCCCTCTGGAGCGCGACGATGTCTCCTCGATAAGTCGCATTCTGGCACCCAGGCCAAATAGGCAGGATCGAGAAAGGGAAGAGGTAGTTCAGGACGCAGTGCTCGAGCGAAACGAGCTCGAGGTTCACGATCGCATCGCCAGCTGCTGCCTTGATTTGGGTGTTCGCCGACGACGATACATCCATGTCACTCAGAGCAATCGCCGAGTACAGCAACCCCCACGCGCGCTTTTTGAACGTGAAGTCCCCAACCTTCTCGAGTCCGGCCCCGATTCTCAGCAAGGCACCGTCGGGGCCCGGTACGGTCGGGGACATCGATAGCGGGTAGGCGGCGGACTTCGCGTCGAGAGTGAACTGAGCCCCAGCGCACCCCGCCGCCATGACCATCACGAGGAACAGCTTCATTCCCCTAGCGCAATCCACCGTGTGAAGCATCTCCCCGCACGGATTCGAGCCCCGCCTTTCGCGCCCTCGCCGCGCCCTGCTGCGCCGAATGAGCGTGCGCTGATGAGTCATCTCCGGACTGCCACTAGGAGTAGCGAGCGTCTTCGCGATCATGATGGCGACCGCAAGCGAACATCGTGCCAGTCACTCTTCATGTCGATGCAGGCTGGCTCGCTGGGTGCGTGAGCGGATGCGACGACGTCGTCGATGACCGTAGAGGCCGCGCGACACTGGCGCGGACATGTCTTGGGACTTCGGTGGCAGTTGCCTCGCCCCTCCACTTGGATTGCAAGCTGGTTAGTGAGGGCGCCGTCGTCTGTCATCTCGGACCGGCACGCGGAGTAGCGGGCCTCGTCATCGTCACGATGGCTACGGCGAGCGAACCCGTGCCAGGCATTCTTTCTCTCGTCGCAGGCTGGATCGCCCCTGGCGCGACAAGGCCGTCGACGGCCGCGGAAGGCCGCGGGACATTGTTGCAGGACATGTCTCAGGACTTCCGCAGCAGCGCCTTGCCTCGAGTTCGGGTGCTAGCTCGTCCAGGTGCGCGCGGACTCGGTCCAACGAAGTTTCGCAAGCCGAGCTGGATCTTCATCGGCGGCATTCTCGGAATCGGAGTCTCGCCGGCATAGTAGTTGCTCCGTCACGCCTAATGAAGTCAATACTGATGTCGATCCTCCTCTCGTGCGTTACTCGCATTGCACTCGCCGATCCCATCGTCACTGTGGAATCAGATGACCCGAACACACTCGTCAATGAGGTCACGGGCGAATCGAGTGCCGTCGCTGTCGGCGCGGGAGGAACGGCGTCTGCCTACGGCACGTCGTGGACGACCGTCTGCCGAGTCCCGTGTGGCATTAGCATGTCGGAGCGTTATCATTTCGTCTCCGGCCCAGGCATCACTCCATCGCGGAGATTCCTCCTTCCACGCGATGGCGAGGTGACGCTCAAGGTGAAAACGGGAAACGAGATCATCTACTATGCCGGCGCCGCCGGTGTACTACCGATCGGAATCGGCCTATTCGGCGCAGGTCTAGTGGCCGAAATATGCGCTGCTGCCGGCCTTGGAGATACCCCAAGCGCAAAACCCCTCATGCTCGTCGGCGCACCGATCACCGTCGCAGGCATAGCCATGCTCCTGCTCGGTCGCACCAAGGTCGAGGTCACCCGCAAGTCTGCTGCGAACGGCGCTGTCACACTAGACCTCGCTCGCGCCGCGGTGACGTTCTGATGGGGCTCGTCCAAGGCGAGGCGGCAGCTGCGTCGTGACCGCCGGCTAACTTGGTCGAATCCAGCGACGGCACGGGACCAGACGCTGTTGCTTGCCCTTGCACGTGATCAGATGCCGCGATCGGTCGGCCTATCCCGCGAGTGTCACCCGAGTGTGCTGATTCCGATGATTCGCCTTTGTGCGCCTTGGCGCGAGGTTTGCTCGAATTAGCGCTCATGATTGCCAAGTCGCTCATTCCCATCCTGTTGGTCGCGGTAACTTCGTCCAGCGCTCGAGCGGATGCCCCGGTCCAATTCGAGGGCTCACCCCGAGGTGGAACCACGATCGGCACGACGGTAGGTGGAGCATTCATCCCCGGCACGGACCTGGGAGTCCTGGTCGTGCAAGCGAACATCAACGTCAACAGCGGATGGCAGGACAGCCGGATCTCACCGATGGTCTATCGTGCATGGGGCGTCCGGGACTCTGTCGGAGTCGGCACGATGGGCGAGCGCAGACTCAACTTCCGCCACGGATACACGCTCGCAGCCGGAGCTTTCGTCGCGGCACATAAGATCGACGGAGAAGGCCCGACAATCGCGATGGCGGCCACTGGAACCCCGGTCGCCTTTCGTCTTGGATCCCGTGAGCGCTGGGAGGTCGGGCTGACCGTGATGTTGGTGTACGAGCTCGCTCACTCCACGACTACCCCGGTCGCCTACGTCTCCTTGGCGTATCTACCTTTCTGACTATTGGCCAGAGGCGCAGGCTCGAAGACCGAGCTAAGGTTAGCACTCAGCCGCGAATTGTTCCGCGTCGCACGCCTTCGCGCGCGGGCCCTCGATCGGTAGCGGCTCGCGCACGACGAACTCGGTGCGGCGGGCAATCGCAAGAAGCAACGATGGGGGAGCTCGCCCAATTCGCCAATCACCCTGCAGCTGGTTGGGGCAGCTCTGATTGGGCAGCGCGATCCGGCTCGACCGCTATCCGGGACAGTCGCTTCTTTTTTCAAGGTGCGCGTCGCGTTGGGACCACGCGAGCGATCGCACTGGCACCACCTTTGCTCATCGCTTTGCCGATGCATCATTTTCCGTCGCGGGTCCTTGCCGCTGTCTCGTTCTCGCTGCTCGTCGCGAGCGGTGCCTGCGACGCAGCCGCGGTCACAACCGAGGACGCACCGGCAGCGTTCTTTGCGTTCAGCGGTACTCTCGTTGGCACCGCCCCTGCCAACAGCCGCATCGCGATGATCTGGGTCATCAACGATGCCAACCCGGACTACAAGTTCAAGTACGGCGGCGGTGTTCCGGCAGCGGGCAGCTTCCAGCTCGCGTTCGACGGTGCGCCTCCCACTGATGCGCTACACGCGACAGGCATGGGCTACGGCTATCTCGCGCTCGTGTCCGCGGATGTCCCCGACGGTACGCGCGCGGAGTCTTCGTCGGCGTTCGGCATCATCGGCCGGAGTTTCGAGCACTCGGTCGTTTATCGCGCTTCGACCGCGCAACCCGGCGAGCCGTGGGCCGGTGGCTTCCAGAATGGTTACGGCTGTGGCGTGTGTCGCCGCGTGGCGCCGACATCGGGCAATGACCAGCTCGATCCAACCTCGTGCAGCTCGATATCCATCACCATCGGCAACGGCAGTCTGTGCAATCTCAACTAACCGACTCAAGCCGGTGAGATCCTCGGAAGGGAATCGCGATTGGCACCACGGTGTGCGGGTGCGTTCATTCCCGGCACCAACCTCGGGGTCGCGGTGGTGCAGGCGAACATCAACATCAGATGGCGGCACAGCCGGCCGGATCTCCCGGATCATCTAACGTGCGTGGAGGAGCGGAACTCTGTCGGAGTGAGTGCGATGGGCGAACGCCCGTTCAACTCCAAGAGCAGACACGCGCTCGCGGCCGGTTTCATGGTCGCCGCTCACAAGATCGACGGCGAGGACCCAGCAGTCGCGATGGCCGCGACCGCAACAGCGATCGCCTTCCGGCTCGCGGCACGTGAACGCTGGGAAATAGATTGGCCGTGATGGTCGTGTACGAGCTGGGTCACTCCACGATTGCACCAGCGATGCGCATCTCCCCCCGCACCTGGCATTTTGAACGCGACCGATCGAGATACGCCCTAATGGACGGACCGCTGTCGGCTCCGATCGTCGTGAGCGGGCAAGAGTTGCACCGTAGACGGGCAAGGATTGCACTCGGGCCTGCGTGGGTCGCGCCGGCGCTCAGAGCGACGGGTCGTTGCGCCCAATGCGAGTTGTGCGGAGGACGCCGTCGCACGGCACATACCCTGCACACCGTATCGATCCGTGCACGTGACGGTAGATTCGCAGTGCCAGATCGGTGGCTACAAGCTGATCCGTCAGATCGGTACTGGCGGCATGGGAGCCGTGTGGCTTGCGAGGCACGCGATGCTCGGGCGCGACGCCGCCCTTAAGGTGCTGCATCCGTCCTACTCCGCGCGCCCTGAGATCGTGACTCGCTTTTTCAACGAGGCGCGCGCTGCGAGCATGATTGCGGACCCGGGGATCGTTCAGATCTTCGACTTTGGCTACCACACCGATGGGAGCGCCTTTATCGTGATGGAGTTGCTCGACGGCGAGCCACTCGACTCTCGGTTGCGGCGCCTCGGCCGGTTCTCACCTGCGGACGCGTTGCTGATTCTGCGGCAGGTCGCCACCTCGCTCGGTGCAGCCCACGCCTGCGGGATCGTGCACCGCGACCTCAAGCCTGAGAACATGTTCCTCGTTCGCGATCCCGAGGTCGCCGGCGGCGAGCGCGCGAAGTTGCTCGACTTCGGCATCGCGAAACTATCCAACGATCTTGAAGCCGGTGTGAAGACCCAGACGTCCGCGATGATGGGAACACCGACGTACATGTCCCCAGAGCAGTGCCGTGGCGCGGGGGCGGTCGACCAGCGGTCCGATGTCTACGCTCTCGGCTGCGTGCTCTACACGCTCATCGTCGGTGAGCCGCCGTTCATTGCCGACGGCGTTGGTGAGATCATCGCGATGCACCTACGTGAGCCGGCACCGCGCGCAGCGACGAAGGCACCCTGGATCGCGCTCGATCTCGACGCGGTGATCGCGCGTTGTCTCGAGAAGGACCCGGCTATCCGCTACTCATCTGGCGCCGAACTCGCGACCGTGTTCGGCGATCTGTTGACGCGGAGCACGGCCGCTGCGACTGGTAGCGGCCTTCAACCGCAACCCCTTGACCGCTCGCATACGACACTATCGTCCGCGACCAGTTCAAGTGGTTCTGCGCCGCCGCGTACATCCAGAACACTCGCCCTCAGCGGAGCCGTGATAGCGATCGCCGCAGCGGTGTTGTTCGGCGCCACGACTCATAGCAGGGAGGAGCCCGAGCCAGCGCCGTCGATTGTCATCGCTGCGACACCGAACGATTCCGCCGCTCCGCCGTCCCCCGAGGCTCCTTCGCCAACCCCACCGGAGCCAACTCCGCGCGAGCAGACCGAACACCAGCTTGTTAAAGCGGTCGAACAGTTCGCTCGCTGGACGGTGACTCACACCAGCTCGGCATGTCCGACTGCGGCAGCGCTCGGCGCGTCTACCGATGTCTGGGGACATGCGTTCGTCGTGACCTGTAGCAAACAACCCGCCCTCCACCGGATCGGTGTGATCTCGCCCGGACCCGACGGAAAGGTCGACACGAACGACGACATCGCGACCTGGATGCTGGACCCGACGCGCCTGAAGGGAATCGTTGGACCGCGTTGGAAGCCGGAATCCAGGCACTCCAATGCGATCACGCGGCCCAACACGTCAACGCAGGTGTCGCCACCAACGCCTGCGGCTCCTCAGGAGAGGAAGACGCCAAAACCCATGACGAACGACAGGGATGGCGATGGCATCCCCGACGAACGGTGAAGGAGAAGGACATGATTCGCGTCACACTCATCGTGTTATCCATGCTCGCGTCGCTCGGCGCTGCACATGCCGACAGCAACGCCGCCCAGGCGATCGCGCTCTTCGATCAGGGCAAGGAGTTACAAGCTCAAGGCAATCTCGCGGATGCCTGCGCTGCGTTCGACAGCAGCTATGCACTGGCGCCCGCGATCACGACGCAGCTCAACCAAGCCGCGTGCCGCGAGGCCAATGGTCAGTTCGCTACTGCGTGGGGGCTCTTTCAGGACGTCAAGCGACAGACCCGCAGTGCCGCTGACGACGAATCGATCGCATGGGGAAAGATCGCCGATGCCCGGGCCGCGAAGCTCAAACCCATTCTATCCACGCTGACCATCAAGGTTCCCGGGGCGGCGCGCCTACCAAATCTGGCAATCGCCCGTGGTCAGTCAGCGATCTCGTTCGGCGAGTGGAATCACGCTCTGCCGATTGACGGCGGCACCTACACCATCGTGGTAACGGCGCCGGGTCACGTGGAGTGGCGAGCATCGATCGCCATCGGTCGTGAGCTCGATACGAAGACCATTGAGATCCCTATTCTCACGAAACTGATTCCCAAGTTCGTACCGTTGCCGCCGCCGCCGCTCGCGAAGACGCCGTTCATTCTTGGTGGAAGCGCGCTCGCGCTCGCGGGTATTGCGATCGGATTCGAGGTCTCCGGTGCCGCCGCCTACCGCACGTCCGAGCGCGAGGCCAACGACACGACACAACGCGCGCTGTTCGACTCGGCAAAGCGGCAGCGCTATGTTGCGCAGGTAATCGGCGTTGCGAGTGTCGCGACGGCCGGTGTGGCTCTCTGGTTACATTTGCGCGATCTCCGGCAGCGACGGCGTGCCGTCGAGCTCGCACCCCTTGCGTCGCCCGCTGGAATCGCGGGCATCGTTCTCGAAGGGAGCTGGTAGTGACCAGGTCGTTACTGTCGGTCCTCGTACTCGCGGCGTGCACCTACGCGCAACCTGCGGACGTCGAGCCACCTGCGGATGTCATGCCGTTCGCCAACGCACGCCTCGTGATTACGTCAGGTAGCGCGCAGTCTGGCGCGGTTGGAACCGCTCTACCCGAGCCACTCGTGGTCACAGCAATCGATGAGAGCGGCAACCCGATCTCAGATCTGACGATCCAGCTTTCCATGACCGGCGGGGGCAGCCTCCTCGAATCGGTCGTCCGCACTGACGTCCAAGGACGCGCCTTCGGCCAACTGACGCTCGGCACAACCCCGGGTCAAAATACCGTCGAGTTTCGGGTTGATGGCCTCGCACTGGAGCACGCGACGTTCTCGGCATTGGCGCTCACCGGAGCTGTCTCTCGACTGACGGTTGTCAGTGGCGACGGTCAGAGCGCGACCGTTGGCCTCCAAGTCTCTCCGTTGGTCGTCAGAGTCTCTGACAAATTCGACAATCCGGTGACGAACACTGCGGTCGACTTCGTCGTGACGACCGGGAACGGAATGCTCGTCGACACGGTAACAATCACTGATAGCGAAGGACGGGCGCACACCGGATTCACGCTCGGAACGCTCGCAGGCGCCAACAAGGTCGAAGTGCACTCCGGCGACCTCACCCCTGTCGTGTTCGGTGCGACCGGACAGGCTGGCGTCGTCGCTCAACTCGTCAAACCAGCCAGCACCTCGGGCGACAATCAGGTCGGCCAAGTCGCAACGCTGCTCGGAAGTCCGTTCGTCATCGCAGCGCAAGACGAGTTCGGCAACGGCGTGGCCGGCGTCCAGATCAGTTTCGTGGTTACGGCCGGTGGCGGTACGTTGCAGTCGACTACGGTTGCGACCGATGCATCGGGCGAGGCCTCGTCCCGGCTGACGCTCGGTAGCTCTGCGGGCGCAAACCGTATTGAAGCGCGACACGGTGCTCTCCTGGCGTCGTTCGTAGCAACGGGTACCACCGCCGCGCCAAACCGGATCCAGTTCCTGTCTGCGCAGACGAGTCCGGTACCGGTCAACACTACGCTGACAGATCCTTTCGTCGTGAGGGTCACGGACTCGTCGAATAATCCGATCAGTGGATTCACGGTCACCTTCGTCGCCGTGTCCGGCAATGGCGCAGCGACACCAACCACCGCCGTCACAGACCCGCTCGGTCGGGCGCAGACAACGATCCGCGTTGGAACCCGCTCGGGCCCGAACCAATTCGAGGCGCGCGGTACAAGCGTCACTCCTACAGGCTTCGGAATCAACGGCGTTCCGGGGCCCGTTGCAACCGTCGCGATTGTCAGTGGGGCAAATCAACGCGGCACGGCCGGAGTGCCGCTCGCCGCACCGTTCGTCGTGCGAGTAACCGACGCCTTCGGCAATGCAACTGTCGGGCAGTCGGTTGGCTTCGTCGTGACGGCCGGAACGGGCACGATGACGTCAGCTTCGACGTCCGTCGGGCCCGACGCACTGGCTCAGTCGATCTTGATTCCACAGCAGCTCGACGACGTGACCGTCGAGGCGCGTGTCAACGGTGTGAAAGCGCTTTTTGTAACCGCCGTAGGCTTCAGGACGCCGTTCGTAGTCCCGAATGTCCCAATGACCGCGCACACGATTCGAACTCCTGATCTCAACAGTGACGGCAAGCCGGATCTCGTGATCGCTCACGCCAACGGAATTCAGGTTCGCATCAACACGACCATTCAAGGCTCGATCTCTCCGACGTTCGGCAACGCGATTGAGATCGCGTCGAGCCAGGTCACCGACGTTGCCGCTGGAGATGTTAACGGTGATGGCAAGGTGGACCTAGCGTTCTCCAGCCAGTTGAGCTCGCGCTTGCTGCTGAACGCCACGCCGCCCGGGAGTCCCATTCCGGTGCTGAACCTTCAGACTCCAGACCTCTCGCTCGCCACTGGCGTCGTCCTCGCCGATCTAGACTCCGACGGTAGGTCGGAGGTCATTCTCCGCGGCAATTCCGGCTTGCGAATTTTCTCCGCTCCGAGCTTCGATGTTCCCATCATCGAATCGCCGACAGGTTATTTTGGACCCGGGCTCCATCTCGGCGACTTCGACATCGACGGACGTGTTGACGTTCTCGTCTCCGGCCAGATTCTGCTCAACCGAGCGACAAGCACCTTCGCATTCTCGTGGGTGAGCGCCGGCTCGAACGTAGTCGCGGTCATTGACGTCGACGGTGACCATCGCGATGACGTGGCGGAATCGGGGAACAGCGCACCAAGTACCAGGTTCCTTCTCAACGCGAGTACGACACCGGGCGTCGTTGCGTTTACGGGTGTCACGGTGCCTCGTACTGCCGGGCTGTTCGGCGACGTCGACGGCGATACCAAGCCGGATCTCCTGTTCGGCGAGCCTGGAAAACTCAGTGTCACACGCAATCAGTCGGTGCCAGGCACGGTGATCCTCACACAGAAGCTGAGCGCGAACGTTGGCATCGCTCTGGACCCGCGCTGCGTTGTCGATTTGAACGGGGACGGCCGCCTCGATGTCGTTGCACTTGTAGCTCTGAGCAGCAGCTCGAGTGGTGTCGCCATTCTCCTCGCAGACTAGCCATGGATGAAGGTCAAGGCATGAAGCTGCTACTCGTAATGATCGAGGCCGAGAGCGCGAGCGCGGTTCCCCGGCGGGGCGGGGCGGGGCGGGGCGGGGCGGGGCGCGGGCCGCGTGCACGGCTGCGGAGTTCGGCCATCGCGATCGCCGAAACCGGCGCATGACGATCGCCTGGTTCGGTCATGGCGATCGGAGCGAAGCGACGCTGGTGGGTCCTACTTGATCGGTGCCTCCTCCTTCCGGCGTGAGGGACCCGATAGCACGACCCGGTGGGCGTTGTGAATCAGACGATCGCAGACAGCGTCAGCGACCGTCGGGTCACCGAGGTACTCGTGGTAGCGCTTGGAGTCGAGCTGGCTGGCGAAGATGGTCGAGCGGCCGCCGTAGCGGTCTTCGAGGATCTCGAAGATGTCGTTCCGCTGATCGGCGGTGAGCGGTGAGAGCGCCCAGTCGTCGATGATCAGGACGTCGGTCCGTGCGAGGCGGGCGAGCAGACGCGGATACGTTCCGTCGGCGCGTGCGAGCGCGAGCTCCTGGTAGAGCCGAGGCGCTCGCCGATAGATCGCCCGGTAGCCCTTGCGGCACGCCTGCTGCGCGAGTGCGCACGCGATGTACGTCTTGCCGGTGCCGGTCTTGCCGCTGATGATCACGTTCTGGTGCTCGGCGACCCATCGACACGACGCGAGCTGCCGAATCAGCGGTTTGTCGAGCTCTCGCTTCGCGGCGTACTCGATGTCCTCGACGCACGCCGCTGACATCCGCAGCTTCGCTTCCTTCATCGCGCGGCGGAGGCGAGCGTTCTCTCGTGCGAGCCACTCAGCGTCGACCAGGAGGCCGAAGCGCTCGTCGAAGGAGAGCGAGTTGACGTCGGGTTGTGCCTGTTGCGCGGCCCAGGCCTCCGCCATCGCGTTCAGGCGAAGGAGCTTGAGTTTCTCGACGGTCGGTTCGTTCAGCATCGTCTTCTGTGTCCTTGTTGTGGGTCAAACGGTCAGTTGTAGTAGTCGGGGCCGCGGACGTTCTCGTGATCGATCGAGGTCGCCGGTTCGTCGTCGGACTTCGGCAGCGCCGCGTGATCGAGTCCGTTGCGCAGGATCGATTCGACGTGCTTGTAGGACCGGCCGCCGACGGCGACCGCGCGTTCGCAGGCGGCATCGAGTCGCGCGTGGCCGTACTTCTTGTCGAGCCGGATGATGCCGAGGCACGACCGGTAGCCGTGCTCGGGGTGCTTGCGCTCCGCGAGGATCTTCTCGACGAGCAGCGCGATGTTCGCGCCGATCGACTTCGCCCAGTTCACGATCCGCTCGGGAGTCCACTCGGCGTGCTTGAGGTGCAACACCGAGCGATGCTCGTCGGAGGTCGTGTGCCGACCGGGCTTGTAGCTGCGCAGGTGCGAGCCCACGCGTTGGTTGCTGTCGTTGAAGATCTCGATCGTCAGCCCGGTCGCACGGATCCACACGTCCTCGCCGACCATCTGGTACGGCGCCGAGTAGAAGTGGTCGTCGAAGACCACGTGGTAGTCGATGTTCACACGCGCCTTCTTCCACTCGCCGTACGAGAAGCGCGTTGTCGGCATCGGCTTGAGTTCCGAGCGCTCGAGCTTCTCGAACAGGTCTCGCCGGCTCGCGCGGTAGCGGCGCATCACGCGGTTGTTCAGATCCTCGACGAGCTCGGCGATCCGGTCGTTCATCTCGTCGATCGAGAAGAAGCGGTGGTGACGGAGCCGCGCGAGGATCCATCGCTGGGCGACCTGCACACCGACCTCGACCTTCGCCTTGTCGCGAGGATGGAGCGGCCGCGCCGGGAAGATCACGGTGTCGTAGTGCCGCGCGAACTCGTCGTACGTCCGCTGGATCCCCGGCTCGTACCGGCACGACTTGGTGACACCCGACTTCAACTGGTCGGGGACGATTGCCGACGGCACGCCCTGGAAATACTCGAGAGCGCGGACGTGGCTCATCACCCAGTCCGGCACCGTCTGCGACCGCGTGACCTCGGCGTACGTGTAGTTCGACGCGCCGAGCACGGCGACAAACAGCTCGACCTCGATCTGCTCGCCGGTCTCGACGTCGATGACACTCGGCTTCTTGCCCGAGTAGTCGACGAAGAGCTTGTCGCCGGCGCGGTGGACCTGCCGCATCGTCAGGCTCTGGGTCCGTTTCCAGCCGTTGTAGTGCGCGCAGAATTGCGTGTACCCGTACGCGCCGACCCGATTCTGCTCGAGGTACTCGTGATGCAGCAGACGCAGCGTCACGCCCGTCTTGCGCAGCTCGATGTCGAGCGTCGCCGGATCCGGCAGCGGTCGCTCGATGTCGCCGGCTGGCCTCGGGTAGAGCCGGGACTCGAGCTCGGCGTCGCTCAGCGCGGCGACGGCTGCCCAGTCGAGCTGAGCGACCTTGGCGCGTGCAGCGACCTCGCTGACCGTGGCGCCGCCCACCGCGAGCACGCGCGAAATCTCGCGATGGCTACGCTTCAGCTCCTTGAGTCGAAGAATCTCTCGTGTCTTGCGCATGGACAGTCGCTCCGTCGCCATCGAGCCTCCTGTGAGGGAGGCGCTTGGCTGCAGGCCCGTCCAGCGTCGTCCGCGCGACCTCCGATCACCGAAGATCGGGCAATGGTCTGACCACCGCGCTCAGGCGATCGCCATCACCGGTTTCGGTGATCGCGATGCCCGGTTTCGGTGATCGCCATGGCCGGTTTCGGTGATCGCCATGCTCCGGTTTCGGCGATCGCCATCCGCCGGTTTCGGCGATCGGGATGGTCCGAATTCCGCACACGGCCTCGATCGGAATGGTGCCCGAGCCGCACATCGGGTCGAGGAGCACGTCGCTGCGCGGATCGAACTGCGCGAGCATGAGTAGCACCGCCGCCAGGTGCTCGCGCAGTGGCGCATCACCTGCCTCGCGCCGCCATCCGCGCTGCGAGAGCGAGCCGCCGCCGAGCTTGATCGAGACCACGACGTCGCCCTTGTTGCGGTGTTCGGCCATGGCGATCGCCGGAAAGCGGCGCGTGACGATCGCCTGGTTCGGTCGTGACGATCGGAGCCAGTCGCGGCTGGTGGGTCCTACTTAACCACACGAAGCGCATGGACCTCGCCGCGCAATCAGTCTTCAACGGTCCTTAGTCCGTGACCTCGACCGCCGTGCCGTCCTTGTCGAGATAGAACACGCGCGCGTGGACGTCGCGCAGCGGTCGCCGCTCCTGGTGTGCCATCCATTCTTCCAAAAACGTTACGTGCACTGCCGCAACCGGACGACCCTGATCGTCGGCGTCATCCATGTAGATCGTGTACAGGTCCGCCAACTCCTTCGCGAGCACGTGGCCATGCTCGTCGCTCTTGTCTATGAATCCGCTGTAGGTCGCAGTCTTGGTTGCGGCATCGTAAGCGGTTAGCGATAGCGCCGGCATCCCCGCCTTCTCTTCGCCGAATGACCCGGGTTCCCAGAAGGCGCGCAGACGAGTATCCCACCGTGTCGGCGCTTGGTACTTGGTCAGGCCCGGACGGGCGTTGCGCGCGAGTGCCATCGTTCCCTCGAAGGTACGCGCCAGCCAGTTCGGCAGTTCAACCGCGTCTAGCGCGCGAATGCACAGCCGCTTCTCACCGATCTTGTGAACCTGTTCCCATTGCCGCCAGAATAGAGCCGGGTCTTCGAACGCCGCCGCGACGGCAGCCTCGTCGGTCTCAACCGCGTGGTTGTGGCGCGCGATCGGAGGACTGGGGACGAAGTCCAATCGCGCATCTTGGCGGCCGACGACTACATAGCCGTGGGGCAAGGGGTGGCGCGCAAGCGCTTCGGCGAACCGCACAGCACGCGAAAGCCAAGCCCCGTCGTGCCCTCGTTCGGAGACGGACCAAGTTGGCTCACCGCCAGTCCCGCGTACGACCTGCACCGAGAACGCGCCCGCGGTGACAAGCATGAACGAGTGCGCGCGGTCCCCTTTTGTTCTCAGGGTCGACACCAAGTCGGACAGCCCTCCCGGCACCGGGCCATCGCCTGGTGAGTCCGAGACACGAAAGCCGACAATCGGGCCGAGTTCCGCGGTCGCAATCATCTCTCCGTAAGCCGTCGCGACCTCAATCGAGGTCAGCGTGTCGGGATGCTCGGCTGAGATGCCGAAGCGCAGGGTCATGGTTTAACGACCTGGAGGATCCGAGTGAGCTCGCCCTGCTCGTCATAGAACATCACGTGGAAGCCGCCTGGGTTCCGATCGAGCAGACGGTTCGTGAGTTGTCCGTTGCTGAGCTGATTCATAGCCGCCTCCGCATCTGCTTGGTTCGAAAACACGTACGCGATGTTGTCGTATTCGGCGATCTGGCCGCCCTTGGTCAATCGGAAGCCGTGACCCTCTCGTGCGCGTCTCGCGTAGTCCTCCGCCTGATCCATCTTGAACGCGCCCGGGCCGGTCTTGTGTTCCACCGCGTACCGGCCCTCGTCTAGCTCGAGGCGGTTCTTCTTCGCGACGTTGGCCGCGCCATCCGGGGTTCTGATCTTATTGAGGTCTGAGCCGGTGAATGACTTCGGCGTGCCCTCCTCGTACGGGAGGACCTTGTTCGCCGCCTTGTCCTTCTTCGCGAACTCCGTGAACAGGTGGCCGCGCGATCCGGAATCGGGCTGCGCGTCGATCATCTCGTGCAACGCTTTCATTTGCTCGCCGCCGTCCTCGATCTGATGGAGGTACTTCACGGTTCGACTGCGGATGTTGTGGCGGAATTTGTCGTATCCAGCCTCGGTCAACGGGAAGCTGACGCCGTTGAGCACGTCGTCGGCGAGAGCCTCGACCGCGATGCCTTCCTTCGCGGCAAGCTCCTCAAGCGTTCGCCCCCAGCGCGACAGCATGCCTGCCGCCGCCTCGTCCATCTGGCCAACCTGGCTACCAACCTTCCGTTCGAGCACTTTGCGGAAGTGCGGCCCCGAAGCTTCGAGCGTGTCGGTCGCCAGTTCGCGCGCATCGCCTTCCAGCTTGGGCAGCCGGTTTCTCAGGTTGCCGAGCTCGCGCTGTTCTGCCTGCCAGGTTACGCCGGCCGTTTCGATCCGCTCCTGGAAACCGCCGACGACCCCGGCGCGGATCTCGCCGCTGAATTCATCCACACTCAGGTGCGGCAGGTACATCTTGTCCGGAGCGCGCGTGACCCGGAACACCGGACCACCGTCCTCGCTTCCACGGCGATGCAGCTGGTATCCGAGTCCCTCGAGCTCGTCGCGCGTGTTCTTGAACTTGACGGTACGGGTGCCGATCATCTTCTGCGCGGCCTTGGCATCCGCACTCTTCGGCGCCGCGCTCGATCGACCTGTCTTGGTGTACAGGCGCGGCGCCTCGTCCAGCTTCAGCGCGTGGGGATCGAACGACTTGGCCTTCTGCGCTGCGCGCAGCTCCGCGAGCCGCTCATCGATCAGGAATAGATTCTCCTGTGCGTCGAGCATCTCGTTCGTCGCGGCGGCGGCGTCCGATCCGGCGAGCTGATCGAGGATGCGACGCTGGGCGTCGGATTCCACCTCGAGCTTGTTGATGTGGAGCTGGAGCTTCTCCTGCGCGGGGACCTTCTCCCACGCGCCAGGGGCGAGCTTGCTCTCATCGAGGCTCGCCATCCGCTGCTGCATCGTCGCGTCGGTCTGCCACTGATGGAGGTGCGTGATCTCCTCGCGGATCGCGGACGGCGGCGCGCCTTCACGAACGATGATCTGCGGCTTACCGTCTTCGATGAGAATCGCGGCATCGGCTCGACCCTTTGCGAGCTTCTTGAACTCTTCTTCCGAGACGATCCGGGGATGCAGGTTCAAGCCGTCGAAGTCGACGGGGCCCAGGTCAGTAACGGTGTCGAACGCGTGACGCGCGCGCGCGGACTCCATCAGCATCTTGCGGGTCGAACCCGGAACGGATTGGATGTGCGACAGCGCCTCATCGGCCTGTGCCATCTCGCCGGCAGAGAGGTGCTGGTAGACCTTGCCCAGCATTTGCTGCTCGGCTTCGGACAGGTGCTCGAGGACGTGGGCCGCGCCGGCACCCTCGAACCATCGGGCGAGGCCCTGGGCGGTCTTCTCGCCGAGCTTCTTCGCCAGCTTACCGACGGCGACCGCCGCCGCGCCCGCGACGATCGCACCGGCACCGAACGCCGCGCCGACCGCCGCGCCGTGGCCGACGGCCGACAGCATCCGCGCGAGCGCCTCAGCGATGCCTCGATCCCACGTCGCCTCGTCGACCGCTGTCTGGAACAGCTCCGCGGCCGAGTTGATCAGTGCGCCTTCGATCGCCGCGCTAGCGATTGTCGCACCGAGTCCGCCCGTGGCATGCATGACCGCATTCGTACCGGCGTGGGCAGCCGCCCGGGTTCCGGACATGCCGATCGATGCACCGCGGACCACGCGTGCTGCCAACGGCGACGCCAGGGCGGCAACGCCGCCTTCGACCGCGCCGGTCCCGAAGTCCTTGGCGATCGATCCGTGCGTGTTCTCGAGCCGGATCGCCGCTCCAGTCGCGGCAGACGCGGCGCCGGCAGATAGCCCGGACATCGCCGCGATTGCCGCCGGTCCCAGCGCTCCACCGCTCAGCACGCTAACCGCCACGGTGGCAACCACGGCACCCACGATCTGTGCCGCTGACGAGGCGAACGAATCGTTGGCCGCGCGATATGCGTCGAGCGCGCGAAGCGCTCGGTGATAGCGATCTGCAAGCTGCGGCAGGTCCGCGCGGGAGAACCCGCCCGGTTTGCGCTGCTTGTACAGCATGACGAACTCGGTCACCGCCGCGTCCATCGTGGGTCCCTCGCTGGTGAACTTGTCCATCACCTCGGGACCTGAGCGGGCGCCGGCTGCTTCGTGCAGCCGGTAGTACATGAAGTCTGCCTCGACATTCGGATCGAGCGCCGCCTCGGGCGTGTTCGCGAGCTGTGGCTGCCCGAACATGATCTGGTTGGCGCTCTCGCGGTCCGCTGCACTCTTGAACGATTCCCGCGTGTCCAGCATCGCGGGATCGGCGCCGACGTTCTTGTCCGTGACGTCGACGAGTCGGCCGATCGCGACCCGCTCGTCGATAGTCAAGGTCAGCGTGTCGATCAGCTCGGGATGCTTCTGCACGGCGTCGAGGCCGCCGAGGCGCTCCACCATGACGTACGCGCGGCGCATGGCCGCTTGGCCACCGTAGTGGCGGGTCCGTTGTCCCAACTCCTCGAGCGCCAGCTCGGGATGATCCTGCGCACTCGCAAGGCTCGCGTTGTCTCCGAGCGCCTTGACAGCGCCAACGACACTTGCTTTGCGCAACCCGGCCTTGTCGTCACTCTCCGGCAACGCGGCATACGCCGCTTTGTAGCCGGCATCCTCGATGATCTCGTTCTGTTGCTCTCGCGACATCCGGGCAAGTCTCGCGAGCGCGCGACCTCCATCGTGCGCGCGCACTGCCGTGATGACGTCGTGCTTCGCGATCTCGGTCGTCGGATCGAACGTGTCGAGGGTAATTCCGCCGGTCGCGTTCACCGAAAACGAGATCTGGGGCACCAGCTCGGAGGGAATCTCCATCGCGGCTTGCTGGGGCTTGGCAGCTGTCGTGTCCGACTCGGGCTTGGTCGGGCCGGGCGCAAGCTCGATCATGCGCGCATCGATCTTCCCGCTCGCTTCCCAGAGAAGGCCGCTGAGGTACGAGCGCTGTTCGGGCGTGAGCTTCTCGAAGCGCTGACGCTCTGCACTGATCCCGGAGCGCTCGAACGCTACGAGCCGATGCTCCTTGGGGATCTTGCGCAGCACGGAAGCCAGACCGTCGACGTCGAGCGCCCCGACACCGCGCAGGCGGTCCGCGCCGATCGTGATCGGATCCGCCCCGAGCGTGGAGAGGCGGGACGCGAGCTGCTCGGAGTCCGGATCACTCTGGATCCATCTCTCGCCAGCGAGGCTCTTGCGAAGGTCGGAACCGTCGGCCAGGAACAGCTTCTCGAGACGCGCGAGCTCGGCGGTCGCGGCATCGCGCTCGCCTTTGGGCGCGTCTTTGGGAAGTGCATCGACCTTCGCATGCGCGTGCTGCAACAGCTCGCTAGCACGTCCGAGCGCGACGTTCGTGCCCTCTTCATTCGACGGTTCGTGCGAGAGCATCGCGGTTCCCTGCGAGGTCACCACCGCTTCCGCGATCACCGTCGCGTCGTCCGCCGTGCGTGCGAGTCGCACCAGGTTGGTGCCGCCGAGATTGTTCAGTGGCGCGGCGTCGAGCTTCTTGGCCAACTCGGCCCGTTCGGATTTCTCGAGGTCGGCGAGGGCGAGGTACGCCGGGCTGCTGAGCTGCGGCTTGGAGATCCAGCTGCCGGCCCGATCCGCCGCGCGGATCCGTTGCTCGGCCAGCTCGACACGCATCTGCGACGCGGGCGGTAGCCCTGGAGCACCGATGATCTCAAGGTCCATCCCGTTCAAGAGAGCGGGATCGATCTCGATCATCTGCACGCCCGGCACGTTCATGGCCTTGTTCGTCCGTGCGGTCTGTGCGCGCTCTGCCTTTGTAAGCAGCTCACGCATCGCGTGATAGTAGTCGTCGTCACCGAGCTGTGCGCGGAGCGAGTCCTTCAGGTTCTCGAACGAGGTCGTCGCAGACAGCCAGCGCGGCGCCGTTGCGCCCGGCACGCGGCTGCCGTTGCCTTCGATCAACGCGAGGACATGCTCGGCGTCGAGAGCTTCCAGGTCGTGGAGGATGGCTGCGCTGTCTCCCTTGTCGCGCTCGCGAATCCGATCTTCGAGCGGAACTTGCTCGCCCAGGTAGACAAGGGCCCGGGCACGCAAGGACTTGGTCGTGACCACCGACAGTACATCGGGTACGAACCCACCACGGTAGGCCCGCATGAGCTCGTACATATGTTCCGGGTGCGAGCTGCGCTCGAGAAGCGCGACGATGCCTGCCTGATCACGTCGCGCGATGAGCAGATGGAGCTCGCCAGCGTCCTGGGTCTCGTCGTTGGCGGAGACCGCGACGTCGGACGCCGGTGAAGGCGCAGCACTGGCTGTCGTCGGTTGCGGCACGCCCGTCGTCTGCCCTGACCCGGGTGTAGCGCTGGAAGTGGACGGCTTGACATGCGCGGCTGCGCCACCCGGCAACGGCGGGCTGTTGCGTAGCAACGCGAGCACGTTCTGTACGCCGCCATTGCCAACCGTCGCGTGGAGGAAGGCGAGGATCTGTTGCGCATCGCCTGGATGCGCGCGAATGACTTCGATGATCGCGAACGGATCCTGGACTCCGCGAGCGAGGAGGTTCCGAACCTGCAAAAGACCTGCGCCCGACTCATGCCCTGTTGGGGCTAGATCGTTCGTCGCGTCCAGACCATTCGCCCGACCCGCCAACCCCACCCGGTCGGACATCGGCGTCGAGTGTACGGCCCGCCGGATGCCACCGGCAACGGCATTCGGCGTGGTGGGAACACCACCGTGTTCGCGGTTCCGATGAGCGCCTGCCGCAAATTGCTACACCATCGTTAGCGCCCAGAAGCGCCATCCCATGGCGCAGCTTCATCTACGCGCCGCGACTCCCCTGAGTGCGGGTGCAGCGGCTCCACACGCCGCGAGTCAAACCAGCATCGCGGCGCTCATGGCTCGCGGCTTCCATCGCAGCCCAGCTCGCATCAGTGCCTTGCGAAGCTGAAGCTCCGGTCTCGTGTCCTTGGCCGAAGCCGCGTTCTTTCTCGCAATCCTCGCCATCCTCATCGCGGTTGCCGCGCTGTGGGTCAACCTCATCACGGCAACCAAGCGCCTGCGCGCATCGCCGATGTGGGACGAGTCGTATCCACCCGAGCGTCCGCCTCACGTGAACGGGGTAGGGGACTGATCCTCGCGCTGGGCTCGCTGGTAGATTCGAAGGGTGACGATCAGGAGCATCTGGGAGCGGAAGCATAGGCAAGGGCTTCCGCGTCCCAATGCACGGCCGAAGAAAGCCAAGCCATCGCCGGATCTACTTGAAGACCTGACCTACCTGGAGTCGGAACTAATCGACGGCGAACCGCTACTCCAATGGCTCCAACGTCTGGCACGTGACCTCGGACATCTGGTCCCCGATGCCCTGCTAGGTGCTCTCGTCGAGAGGCGGAAGGGGTGGACGCACGTGATCGCTGAAGCGTTCGCTGACCGGTGGCGCATCTATAGATACGAAGCGCACCTGGATCTGAAGGGGCGACGGTTGAAGGTCACGCTTCGGTCAGCCGACACGTGACCAGGTTCTCCTCTACCTGCCGTCACATACGGCGGCAGCTAATAACTCCAGCTCGAATTGTGCGCGAACAAGGGCAGCGGCAAGGGGGAGGACAAACGCTGTTGCCGCACACGCGGATCTGCGCGCACTGAGTCAGCTGCTTTCCACCTGGGCCGATGGCAGCAATTCGGTAGTCCTCTGGGAAGCCCTGCGCGCGGAACAACTCGCGCGGCTTGAGCATCCGCATGAGGATGTCCACGATGACGTACTGCTCTCCGCCAGAGACCACGAGGACAAGGCCGTATCGGTCCTTCGTCGTGATGGGTTAGTCGCAGGCCCATCGTGTCCCCCGTGCGGTTGGTTCGAACGGATCCGTTCATTCGGTCCGTCGGCAACTCGTTCAGCTCGCAGCTCGGGGACACCCGCCACGCCACACCCAGATCTGTTGTGCAGCTAGATCGAACGTCGCCGCTTAACCACCCGGATCTCCGTTGGATGGGCCTGGACCGATCCCTGTCGTTTTGGCAGATTTTGGGCGCGGCCGGCGAGCGTCAGACGGAGTAGCTGCCGTATTTTGCTGCACGCAAATTGTGTCGGCCGTCGGATCCGGGCTGCGGGAGATGCAATCGATCCGGGGCCCCCGATACGCTGGTCCTATGGCTGGGGCGGGACCGACTGGGACGGGAACAACTGAGACGACGTCGAACATCTTTCCGGGCGCGGTCATCATTCACCGCGGCTACACGTACGAGATCGGTTCGGCGTTCGACCAAGGCGGCTACGGACGCGTGTATCACGCCACTCGTAAGGGAATCGTTGATCGACGGTGCGTGGTGAAGGTTCCCCTTCCCGCGTTCGCCGACGTCCCGGTTCTTCGCGACAAGTTCCGACGCGAAGCAAAGATCATTGCTGAATCGGCCCGGATTTCCCGGAGGCTCCAAATGTTGAGAGGATGGAGTCATGGGACGGAGAAGCAAGTATCCCGCCGAGGTTCGCGAGCGCGCGGTGCGCCTCGTGTTCGAACAACAGGGCGCGCACGAGTCTCAGTA
>JBBRBG010000123.1:0-28022 GCA_038206055.1 Haliangiales bacterium | reverse complement strand
CCAGGTTCAGGAGCTGGTGGCGGGCCACGCGTACGGCGACCTGCCGACCGATCCGACGCGCGCGGATCTGCGTGCTCGCACCCTGCGGCTCTCGCTCCCGCCCGAGGCGTACGCGATGTGGCGAGAGGCGCGCAAGGCCGTCGGCAGTAACGCAGCGCAGGGTATGCTGGGTGATCTTTGACCCGATTCAGGCTGCGACCCGGGAGATGAACACCGAGTGACGGACATCGACGAATCGATTCGAGACTTCGCCACGTTTCTCGACCTGGCCTGGCCCATCGCGATGAGGCTTGCGGCCCGTGGTTCCGAGGAGACCTTCATGCAGGACTGGCAACAGGCGAGCTGGGAGAGTCTGATCGAGGCATCACTCGACGGAGTTGTGCTTCGCATCTACGACGGTGGCGCCGAGTTCTATCCGGATAGCTCTCGCGTGTTTCGGCCCGCCACGTCGGACCTGCCCACCCACCTGGTCGTCTGTCGGCCGCTCGGCGGTGGCGAGTCCGCGACCGATGTTCTCACGGGCTCACAGGTGCAATTCCCGGCGAGCGGGATGCCGCTGGATTCGCTCGTGTCAGCTTCGGCGTCGATCCGGACTCTCGTCGCGAGCCCGCCGTTTGATCACGTGGTTGCGATGCTTGGGCAGAGCCGACACGTGTTCTCTCTCGACACGGTGCGGTTCTTCGTCAGGCCCATCGAGCCAGAAGAGGTCTAGGAGATGCTGGTGAAGGCAGTGTATGTGCGGAAAAGCGACTTGCCGGCCGAGAGGCTGACGGAGTCTGTCGAACACGGGTTCGGTGCTGACGGCGAGCACCGGAGCCTCCGCAAAGGGACGGAGTGCGTCGTGTATGCCGTGATGATGACTCCCCGCGGGTCCCTGTATTTCGTCGGGGACAAGGATCATCGGTCATCCATTCGCTTACGGCCGAGGTGTTCGATCTCGTCGACGCGCGCACCTCCCGGCTTTGGGCCGTGCACGTGCGGCTGCTTGGACTGGAGGCGCGACCCGAGCGGGTTCGATGAGATCTGTCGAAGAAGAGTTGCTGCGTGAGCTCGACGCGCACGATGCACTCGTCGGCCAGCTCGTTCGCGGCCAGCTAGCCTGGGAGGAGTTCGATCGTGCGTACGACAACTTCTACCCGCGGTATCCGCTCGACGGGCACGAGTCCGATGCCGCGGAACTGCTGCTGTTCGAGAAGTACGAACCTCGGATCGCGCTTCACCGGAAGATCTGGGACGTGGTCACGAAGATCAGAGGCGAGGAGTACCTCGCCACGTATCCGACGGTGATGCCGGCTTTGTCGGGATTGCCGAGGCCATGAGTCAGATAGCGCTGCTCGCGCGCGAGTACCTCACGGACCCTGACGGCGCATAGCTGGCCCGTCCGCCGTGATCGCGCCAGGCGAGGAACGGAGAGAGCGAGGCTGCAGTAGAGTTCCGTTGGCCGTGACAGAAAAGACACTTGTCGACCTCGCCGAAGCTGGGCAGCTTCGCGCCCTGGAGCAGGAGCTCGATTCCGGCACCGCCATTGATGCGCGGACGACGGACGGCCGGGTTGCGTTGCACGCTGCGCTGGCAGAGGGGCACGAGGAGATTGCTCACTACCTGCTGGCGCGAGGCGCAGATCCGCACCTCGTCGATGCATCCGGTTACACCGCGTTGCATTGGGCTGCACGGTCGAATGAGTCGAAGATGCTCGAGCTCGCGCACGACGCTGCTCGGCAGGACGTTGACGTTGCCGATCTCGAAGGACGGACTCCGTTGTCGTGGGTTGCTCAGGGAAATGATCTGAACGCGCTGGAGTGGCTTCTCGCCAAGGGTGCCGACCCGAATCGGATAGACCACCACGGTTGGGGGCCCTTGCACTTCGCTGCCGCCGACGGAAACGTCGACGCGATCGAGCGCTTGCTCGAGGCCGGCGCGCGCCCGCTGCTGCGGCTCCCCCCCAACGAAGGCGAAGAATATGGCCCCAGCGCCAGCGACCTCGCGAGACACTTCGCTCCGAAGCAGCCACGCGCGGTCATCGTCCTTGAAGCCGCTGAGGCTGCTGATGCGGACGGGGTGTGACTGCACCCTGTGCCGCGCAGCTGGCGCCCGGTGCTGAAGCAGATCGTCGACGCTTTCGTTACAGGTGACTATGCCCTGTCGAGGCGTATCGAATGCGTGGCGCCCTTGTCGAAGGCGGACGCGAAACGCTCGGAAAGGACTCGGCGCTCAGGATGCGCGTCTATTCCGTGCACGTGGAATGATGCTCAGATGATCCGGCCCATCTCGCGGTACTCGAGGCGCGCGGCCTCGAGCAGATCCGCGGTGGTGATCGCACGGCGCGTCTCGGCCGCGATCAGCGCAGCGCGCAGCGCGGCCTTTTTGATGTAGCCGCCGGCCATCTCGAAGCGCTTGGCGATCATGTCCCAGTCGATATCGGGTGCGAGCGGCACCTTCGGCGGGAACATGCTGCGCCATAGTGCGAGCCGCTCCTCCTCCTCGGGCAGCTCGAACTGCACGCTGAACCGCACGCGCCGCTTGAACGCCTCGTCGAGGCCCTGCTCGAGGTTCGTCGCGAGGAGCGTCACGCCGTCATAGGTCTCCATGCGCTGGAGCAGGTAGTTGACCTCGAGGTTCGCGTAGCGATCGTTGCTCGACTTGACCTCGGTGCGCTTCGCGAACAGCGAGTCCGCCTCGTCGAAGAACAGCACGGCGTGCGAGCTCTCGGCCTCGTCGAAGATCTTCGCGAGGTTCTTCTCGGTCTCGCCGATGTACTTGTTGACGACCTGCGAGAGATCGATCCGGTAGAGGTCGTAGCCGAGGTCGCGCGCGATCAGCTGCGCGACCATGGTCTTGCCGGTGCCGGGCGGGCCCGCGAGGATCGCACTGAGGCCGCGGCCGTAGGGGAGCTTCGCGGCGAAGCCCCACTCCT
This sequence comes from Haliangiales bacterium, assembly GCA_038206055.1. Lineage (GTDB taxonomy): Bacteria > Myxococcota_A > Polyangia > Haliangiales > Haliangiaceae > JABFXX01. The sequence continues at coordinate 25,108 of JBBRBG010000123.1, read as the reverse complement.
CGAGAAGGAAGGCGCGATGACGGCCGAACCTCACCACCTCCTGCAGCGCGTCCATCGTGTCCTTCGGCAGCACGAGGTCGCTCCACGCGAAGCCCGTGGGGATCCGCTGCGCCATCGAGCCGAGGCGGTGCGAGAACATCAGACGCGCTGCATCGCCGAGATCGTCGAGCGAGACCTGCGGTGCATCCGGCTCGCGCAGCCGCGCCGTGGACGCCGCGCGCCGCGCTGCGCGCGTGATGGTGCCGCCGCTGAACGCGTAGCGGCTGGCCACGGTCTCGATCTCCGAGGGTGAAGCGAGCGGCGGGGGCAAGGCGCGCGTCCACAGCTCCAGCCGTTCGCGGAACGGGGGCAGGGGCAGATCGAGCTCGACGAGCGCTCCCACCGACTGCACGAGCCACGAGGGGTGACCGGTGAGCGTGAACACGATCGGCACCGCGAGGTCCGCGACGCCATCGCCGATCGCGGTGACCAGCGCGCGCGGAACATCCTTGTCGATCGTCGTGCCGCCATCGAGGATCGCGGCGGCGTTGCGCAGCGCCGCCTCGCGCAGCGCCGCCCCGATGCGCTCGCCGATCCGGCCCTCGGCCACGATGCCGGCAAGATCGACGCGCACGCAGCTCTGGCCCTTGGCGGCGAGGAGCGCTTCCACCACGAGCGCACGGCCCACGCCGTCGGGGCCCGCGAGCAGCACGCGCGGCGGACCGGCCCGCTCGTCGAGGGCGCGCGAGATCCGGGTGACGAGATCGGGGTTCATCACCACGTCGGCGATCCGCACCGAGCCCATGCCGAACCGCACGAGCCCGTGCACCAGCTCGTCGACGGAGTCGTGGCCGCGGAGGAACTGGACGATGCGATCGGCGAGCCGCACCGTGCGCATCGTCGACGACGCCTCGGTGGCCTGCGAGCCGACCGCGACGATCCCGTGCCGGCGCAACGGCGCGCTGTCATCGAACCGGCGGAGCACATCGTCGATCCGCACTGCATCGCCCCCGCCGAGGACGCGCGCGACGAAGCCGATGTCGGCGCGCTTGCGCGTGAAGTCATCGAGCGCGAACGAGTACGCGCGCTCGAGGTCGTGCTCTAGCTCCGGCGCGAGCAGCAGCGCCACGATCTGCAGATCGAGCTCCGACAGCATGAACACGCGGACCAGCCGACCGAGGAGCGGCTCCGGATCGCTCTTGGCCGCGGTCACGAGCGCGCGGGCCGCACCGACGATGCGCGTGTCATCGTGGGGGGCGGCGGAGCCGGGGGCGGTCGCGAGCGCCTGGACCATCTCGTCGGGCGAGACGCCGAATGCGCTCTTGCCCGACATCAGGCCGCGCTGCGCCCCGACCTCGACGAACCGGGACAGCGCGGTGCGCGCGAAGTCGACGGCGGCCTGGTTCGCGGAGCGATCGCCGCTCTGGGGTGCCATCGGAGGCCGACCATACCTCTAGATGGGTCGGAAGTTTGCCCCGGCACCGCGGTCTTCGTAGCGTGGCTGCATGCGGTCCTGGCTGGTGATACCCGCGATGGGCGCGGCCTCGGCGGCCGCCGCCGTCGGCCTCGGCGCGCACGCTCCGGGCCCGATCATCGCGATCGGCCTCGGCGGCGCGGCGCAGACCGCGGCCATTCGCGCGCTCGCGGGGGACTCGCCGGCGTCGCTGACCGGCGCCGTGCTCGCGCCGCTGCTGTTGATCGCGAGCGTCGTCGATCCGTCACTCTCGCACGGCGTGGCGCTGATCCGCGCCTGCATCGCGATCGCCGCGGCCGGATGGACGCTCGTCGAGCTCGCGCGCCCGACCACGTCGCCGCTCGTCGCGCTGCTCCCCGCGACGATCGCCGCGATCCTGTCGCCCGCGTACGTCGCGCTCGTCGCGATCGCCGGCTCGCGACTGGTCACGGCGCCGTGGCAGCGCCCGCGCTGGGCGATCGGCGTCCCCATCGCCGGTGCGCTCGCCCTCGTGCTCGCGGTGATCGCCGGCATTGCCGCGCATGGCTCCGCGGGCGCGCTCGGAGATGCCTGGACCGGTGCCGCGCGCTCGCCGCGCGGACTCCCCGCGGTGCTCGAGCTGACCGCGATCACGCTGGGTCCGATCACGGCGGTGGCCGCGCTCGCCGGTCTACCGTTCCTCGCCCGCATGCGCCACGCCGAGCTCGCGGTCGGCACCATCGTCGTCGGTGCGGTGCTCGTCAGCGCGCGCAGCGGCGCGGTCGATCCGTCGCTCGTCGGGATCGCGGTGCTGTCCACTGGCCTCGCCGTTGGACGCCTCGCCGGGATGATCCGGCTCGCGGTCGGGCAGACGGCGCTCGGCGCGATGCTGGCGGTGCTCGTCCTCCTGCCGCCCGCGTGGACCGTGATCGAGGCCGGTTCCCGCGTTTCCGCGGCGAACACTTCGCGCTAGGTTCACCGCATGGACGTGTTCCGCGGTCATGCCGAGCTCGCGCAGCGCGCGTGGCGTGGTGCGGCGGTCGCGATCGGCAACTTCGATGGCGTGCACGCGGGACACTGCGCGCTGATCGCTCGCGCGTGCCAGCTCGCGGAGGCGCATGGCGTGACCTCGGCGGCGCTGACGTTCGATCCGCATCCCTCGGAGCTGCTCTCGCCGGCCACCGCACCGCCGAAGCTGACGTCGCTCGAGCGCCGGCTCGAGCTGATGGCGGCGGCAGGGCTCGGCGCCGTGGTCGTGGAGCCATTCACCCGCGAGCTCGCCACGCTCGCCCCGCAGGCGTTCATCGATCGCGTGGTGATCGGCGCGATGCGCGCGCAGGCGATCGTGGTCGGCTACGACTTCAGCTACGGCGCGGGTCGCGCCGGGTCCACGGATGCGCTGCGCGCGCACGGCGGCCGCGCCGGTATCGAGGTCGCGATCGTCGATCCGGTCGAGGTCGCGGGCGAGGTCGCCTCGTCGACCAAGGTCCGGGGCTATCTTCGTGCCGGCGATCTGGCGGGCGCGGAGCGGCTGCTGGGCCGGCGCTGGGACGTCGATGGGGTCGTCGTCCACGGCGCCAAACGCGGGCGCGCGATCGGCGTACCGACCGCGAACATTGCACCCACCAGCGACCTCCCGGTCGCTCCCGGCATCTATGCCGTGACGCTGAGCGCCTCCGGCGGCCCACCGCTGCCCGCAGTCGCCAGCCTCGGAACGAACCCGACGTTCGTCGATGGCGGCCGTCTCGTCCTCGAGGTCCATGTCCTCGATTGGGACGGAGATCTCTACGACCGCAAGGTGCGAACAACGTTCGTGTCCTGGCTCCGCCCCGAGCAGAAGTTCGACTCGGTGGAGGCGCTGATCGCCCAGATCCGACGAGACATCGCCGACGCGCGGCCCCGGTTTCCCTGACGCGTCGCGGGGTGAGGTCCACGCGTCTCGTGACGTGACGCCTGCACCTCTCGCGTGGCGTCCGTAGATGTCATGGCGCTCACCTAGGCGAAGCGAGCTTCCGCGTGTGTGATACGCCGGTCAAAGGGAGGACGTCATGCGCTTGCGTACCATCGGTCTTGCTGCGGCTCTGTCCACGGCTCTGTTCCAGACCAGCTCGGCGGTTGTTCGGCCGAAGGGCGCGGACGATCCGGTCGTCGCCGCCGGCAAGGCGCCGCGTACCCAACGCGCCACCGAATGGTCGCGTGCCTCGCAGCTCGCCGCGCTTGGCCTCCCGGGCTGGACCGCGCTGTGGGATCGCGACACCGCCGTGCCCGTCCGCATGTGGGGACCCGCGACGTTCACCGCAGGCGCGATGAAGGATCCCGCGATCGCGGAGTCCGCCGCGCGCCAGTTCTTCGCGCAGCACCTCGCGCTCCTCGCGCCGGGCTCGCAGCTCTCCGACTTCGTGCTGGTCGCGAACCAGGTCGGTGGCTCGGGCGATGTTCGCAGCCTCGGGTTCCAGCAGCTCTCCGGAGGCGTCAAGGTCCTCGGCGGCGCTGTCAGCTTCTCGTTCAAGAACGATCGCATGATCATGGTGGGCTCGACCGCGCTTCCCGGCGTACATGTCGAAGCCCAACCGCCGACGCGCGTCGATGCGGGTCGCCTCGCGCAGAGTGCGAGGTCGTGGCTCGCGAGTGCCGGCTTCCCGGTCGCTGTCGCCGCCGCCGGTGTCGATCGCGTGATCGTTCCCATTGTCCATCCGCGCGGCGCGCACGGTCTCGATATCGAGTACCGCCTCGCGGAAGAGCTCCTCGTCGAGTCGACGCAGGACGAAGGTCGCTGGAACGTCTGGCTCGATGCGGCGACGGGCAGCCCGATCCTCCGCAAGAGCATGGTCCAGTACGCCTCGGGCAAGGTCCTGTTCGACGTGCCGGATCGCCATCCGAACGGGACGCGCAGCCCCAAGCCCGCACCGCGCGCGAGCCACACGATCAACGGCGTTGCGACCGTCGCCGAGCTCGACGGCGGTGTGACGTGGGCCGGCACGGCCCCGGCCACGGTCGCTCCGGGCCTCGTCGGGCCGCTGGTCTCGATCGTCAACAAGGCTGGTACCCTCGCCGCTGATAGCCTCACCATCGCCGACGGCGGCACGCTGACCTGGAGCAAGGCGACCGACGAGTTCGGCGACGCGCAGCTCTCGAGCTTCGTATTCGCGACGCAGGCGAAGGCGTTCGTGCACGCGAACATCGATCCGAACCTGGCGTGGGCTGATACCGGCCTGTTGCCCGTCAACGTCAACGTCAACCAGACCTGCAACGCGAACTGGAACGGCGCTGCGGTCAACTTCTACCGCGCCACCTCCTCGCCGAGCGGCACGCAGTGCCAGAACACGGGTCGGCTCGCCGACGTCGTCTATCACGAGTTCGGCCACTCGGTTCACCAGCACGCGGTGATCGACGGAGTCGGCAGCATCGACGGCTCGGTCGGCGAAGGCATGGCCGACGTCCTCGCGGTGCTGATCACCGGAGACCACGGCATGGGCCGCGGCTTTTTCTTCAACGACGAGGCGCTGCGAGATCTCGACAAGGACGGCCAGACCCTGCGCTATCCCGATGACCTTCAGGGCGAGGTCCACGCCGACGGAGAGATCGTCGGCGAGTCGTTCTGGGACACGAAGAAGGCGCTGATCGCGAAGCTCGGCGCCACCGCCGGCGAAGCGCAGGCGCGCAAGATCTACTACGGCATCGTCCAGCGCTCGGTCGACATCCCGACGACGTACGTCGAGGCACTCGTCGCCGACGATGACGACGGCGATCTGACCAACGGTACGCCGAACATGTGCGCGATCAACGCGGGCTTCGGCTCGCACGGCCTCGCGAACGCGGCATCGACGCTCGGCCTAGCTCCGCCGGTGCGCGACCGGTTCACGGTCTCGTTCACCGCGAAGCCGCCCGCCGGTACCGCCGAGTGCATGGGCGCGTCGATCACGAAGGCCAGCATCGAGTGGAAGAAGCGCGACGGCCAGAACAACACCATCGAGCTCACCGCCGCGGGTAACGACTACTCCGGCGTGATCCCGACGCAGCCCGAGGGCACGGTCGTTCAGTACAAGGTCGTTGTCACCCTCAGCGATGGCAGCACGATCTCGTATCCGAACAATGCCGCCGACCCGTACTACGAGTTTTACGTCGGCGAGGTCACGAAGCTCTGGTGCTCCGACTTCGAGTCGGGCGCGGCGGATTGGACGCACGGCGCGACGCCGGCGAACCGCGACGAGTGGCAGGTCGGACCGCCCCAGGGTCTCGGTGGTGATCCGAAGAACGCGTTCGCCGGCACCGCGGTGTTCGGTCTCGACCTCGCGGGCGACGGCCTCTACCGCAACAGCACGATGACGTGGGCGGAGTCCCCCGAGATCGACCTCAAGGGCCATACCGATGTGCGCCTGCAGTACCAGCGCTGGCTCGGCGTCGAGGACGGCGCCTTCGACAACGCGCGCATCCTCGTCAATGGCGTGAAGATGTGGACCAACTTCGCCTCGCCAACGCAGACGATGCAGAGCGTGGACTTCGTCGACAAGGAGTGGCGGTTCCAGGACGTCCAGCTGACGTCGCAGGCCGCGACCGGCAAGGTCAAGCTCCGCTTCGAGCTCGATAGCGACCAGGGCCTGTCCTATGGTGGCTGGACGATGGACGACGTCTGTGTCGTCGCGGCAGCGCCAGCGCCCAGTTGCGGGAACGGCAACCTCGAAGAGGGCGAGAGCTGCGACGATGGCAACATCGACGATGGCGACGGCTGCTCGCCGACCTGCACGCTCCCGGGTGAAGACAAGACGGGCTGCTGCTCGGTCGGCGCTTCGCCGGGCGGCGCTGCACTGCTGTCGATGTTCACGGTCGGCATGCTGATCCGCCGCCGCCGCCGCCGTTAACCTCACACCTGCGCCCGCCGCGCGTTCACGCGCACAGGAACAGGGGCCATCGGGTATCATCGAAGAGATGATGCGGGTTTGCGTTCTCGTTGCAGTCCTCGCGGGCTGCTACGACCCCCATCCGCAGGCTGGTTCACCGTGCACCAGCGCGGGTACATGTCCGCGCCCGCTGTCGTGCGTGAACGATGTCTGCGTCGCAAGCGTCGACGACGCCGCACCTCCGATGGTCGATGCGGATCCGACGTGCGCGTGCACCGGCGGCACGCTGACGTGTGCCGGGGGATCCACGCCATGCAGCCTCGGCTGCGTCGCCGCTACGCCGGCGCACTGCGCGCGGATCATTCCGAGCAATGGTCTCGAACCGGCGTGGGCGGACCCGCTGACCACCTCCATCGTGCTCGGCGGCAGCGTGACGATCAACTCCGACACCGGCGCGATCACCGGCAGCTTCACGCGTGGCCCGGGTACCGGCGTGATCGCGGGGATCGACTTCCACAACCACGCGTTCGGCACGACGCCGATCGGCGTGTTCGTGTTTCACGCGCTCTCGGTTCCCGGTGACGTCACGTTGACCGGGACCCAAGCGATCGCGTTCCTCGTCGGCACCAACGCTACGATCGCCGGTACCCTCGATGGCTCCGGCGGCTGCGGCGCGATCCAGGCGTGTGCGGGACCCGGTGGCCAGCGCGGTGCGAAGATCGGCGACGTGATCACCGGATGCGGCGGCGGCTTCGGTGCGAGCGCCGCGAACGGCGCCGACGGTGGAGGTGGCGGTGGCGGCAATGGCTCGGTCGGCGGCACGGGTGGCAACGGCGGGACAACGCCCGGTGGCGTGGCAGGTGTGACGACGTGCTCGATGCCATCGCTCGAGCCGCTCGTCGGCGGCGGTGGTGGTGGTCCCGGCGGAAAGGGCACGACCACGGGTGCCACCTACGGCGGCGGCGGAGGCGGCGCGTTGCAGATCACCGCGCTCGGTACGCTGACCCTGAAGGGCGCGGTCTCGATGGGCGGTGGCGGTGGCGAAGGCGGGGCGCTCGCGAGCAACGCCGCGGCCGGTGCCGGCGGTGGTGCTGGTGGCTCGGTGATCATCGAGGCGGCGAACGTGAGCTTCGTCGGCGATATCTCCGCGAACGGCGGCGGTGGCGGCGGTGGTGGCGAGGGCAACGCCGGAGTCGCGGGGCACCGCGGCGAGAACGGGTTGTCGGGCACGCAGCCCGCGGCCGGTGGGCTCGCGGGTGCGGCCCCGGCGGGTGGGGGTGGTCCGGGCGCCGCCGGTGCGCAGCCCGCGGCTGCCGGCGTCGCGGGTGGAGACACCACCAACGGCGGTGGCGGCGGAGGTGGCGCGGGGCGGATCGTGATCCGCGAACCGATGCCGGCGGTCGGCTCGGGCGGCGCGAGCCCGGCACCTCAGCTGATCGTGATCACGACGAACTAGACGGCGACGGGTAGTACGCGACGGCGCACGAGCTTGATGCTCAGCAGCCGGTACAGCATCTTGCTGACCTCGAAGCTGCCCATCCGCGACTTGCGGATGATGTCCTTCACGGTGTTCTTGCCGTTGACGAGCTCGAGCACGGCGAGCTCCTCGCGCGTCAACCGGCCGCGCCCCATCTGTGCGACCGAGTCCTCGTTGCGCAGGAACACGACGTCGAAGTTGTCGATCGCGCGCTCGATCAGGTGCCACTCGTCGACGCGACGGTAGCCTTCCATGAGCACGGCCTCGACATCGAGTCCGAGCGCCGCATCGATCACGCTTGGCGGAAGCTCGAGGCCCGCGGCGAAGCGGAACCGGCCGTGCCGCCAGCGCAGGATCTCGTAGATCAGCTCGCTCGACTGCCGCGTCAGGCAGGACTTCAGATCGATCTCGGCGAGCAAGCCGAGCTTGGCGAGCTGCTGGCCGATCAGCCGCTGCGACGGTCCGCTCTTGTTCGAGCGCGACTCGAGGAACGACTCGAAGTCGGTTCGCTGCATCAGCTCGGCATCGAGGATGAACCTGCCGAGCAGGAACTCCTCGGGCACGCCACTGGCGACCGCCTGATCGACGCGACCCCGCCGGAAGTAGATGTCGACGCGTGCACCCGAGCGCTCGACGGTGAGCACGCCGGATTGTTCCTGCACGTCGAGCAGCTGCAGTACCTCGGCGAGCGGGACCACGCGCAGGTCACCGCGCAGGCCCGGCGTGCCTTCGCCGAACAGACCCATGTCGAGCTCGCCGAGCAGCTTGCCGAGCGCAGCGTCATCGAGAGCGGTGCGCGCCGCGCCGCGGATCGCGGCGGCATCGGTCGACACCTTTGCATCTGGATCGTGCGCGCTCTCCGCGAGCGCGAACAGCGCGGCGACGCGCGCCGACACGACGTCCGCGATCTCCTCGCGCAGGTGCGAGATCGCCGCCGCGCGTGCGTGCGTGCGATCGGCGTCGTCGTTCGCGGCCAGATCCTCGCCGGTGACGAGCGAAGGGTTGTCCTCCTCGGGACCACCGGCCGCGCCGTACTTGCCGATCGTGTGCTGGACGACCGCCGTGATCGCCTCGGGCGAGAACGGCTTGGTGATGTAGTCGACGATGCCCATCACCTTCACGAACCGCTCGCCGACCTGATCGCCCTTCGCGGACATCAGCACGACCGGGATGTCTCGCAGCTTCGGGTCAGCGACCAACTCCCGGCAGAACTGGTAGCCGTTCATTCGCGGCATCACGAAGTCGAGGAGGATCAGCTCGGGGCGTTGCGCCCGAACCGCGACGAGACCTGCCTCGCCATCAGGTGCAGTTGCGACCTGATAGCCGGCTTTGGTCAGCACCAACTGCACCACCTTGGTGATGGTCGGACTGTCATCGATCACGAGGACGAGCTCGCCGGCCATGTCGGTGTACCCCTCACCCCGCGGCACAACGTGCGGGGATCGACATCTTAGGTGCTTCGATTTACACGTTCAATCGGGGTGCTTCGCGAATTGGTGGTGGTTTCGCCACCGTGGTAGCTTTTATGGGCGTGGCGCTCCACGAGGGAGACCTGGAGCATTACCCCAGGAAATTCGGCAAGTATCACTTGCTGGGGCCCCTGGCTCAGGGAGGCATGGGTGCGCTCTATCTCGCCGTCACGGGTGACCGCGGTCTCGAGCGCCTCATGGTCATCAAGACCGTGCTGCCGCACCTTGCCGATGCCGAGTACGTCGCAAGATTCCGCGATGAGGCCAAAGTTGTCGTGAAGCTGTCGCACGGGAACCTGATTCCCGTGTTCGACGCAGGCCTGGTCGGCGGCGAGCTGTTCCTCGCGATGGACTTCGTGGAGGGTCGAGACCTCCGCGCCGTGTGGAACCGCTGCGCAAAGAAGCAGGTCGCGTTCCCGATCGATGTCGCCGTCTATATCGCCAAGGAGCTGTGCCGCGGCCTCGGCTACGCGCACTCGTTCCCGGATCTGAATCTCGTCCACCGCGATGTCTCGCCGCCGAACGTGCTCGTCTCGTACACCGGTGAGGTCAAGCTGACCGACTTCGGCCTCGCGAGCTCCACGCTCAAGCTCGAGAAGACCGCGCCGGGCATCATCTACGGCAAGGTCGCGTACATGTCGCCCGAGCAGGCGCGGGGCGAGAAGCTCGATGGCCGCTCGGATATGTACGCGGCGGCGATCGTCCTGTGGGAGCTACTCACGGGGCGCCAGCTGTTCCCGCCCGGCAAGGACCAGCCACAGGATCTGCTGACGCGCGCGAAGAACCCCGAGGTGATGCGCCCGAGCAAGCGCGCACCGCGCGTTCCCGTCGAGCTCGACGAGATCTGCGTGAAGGCGCTCGCGAGCAAGAAGGAAGATCGCTACACGAACTGCGACGAGATGCGCATGGCGCTGCAGTCGTGGCTCGCACAGAACGCGCCGACCACCGACGGTACGCGGATGTCGACGTTTCTCCTGGAGCTGTTCGCGGACGACATGGTGCGCGAGCGTCAGGAGCGCGTGGAGCTGCTATCGCGCGTTCGCACCCGCGCCCTGACGCTGCCGCCCACCGACGAGCTGCGCCAGATGATCGAGAATTCCGGCAACGTCTCGCTCGGCAAGAACGAAGAACCACCGGTGCGCAAGCCGGGCTCGATCGGTCGCCGTGCGGCCGACCGCAACGACATGAACGATGATCGCCGCAAGGCGAACGACCGGCGCAACCTGCTCACGTCACAGGACGATGGTAGCGGGGCCGCGGCGGCGCTCGCGCGGGCGCCGGATGACGACGAGCTCGAGCAGGATCTGATCGGGCGCACCGTCGATGGCCGCTACTCCGTGATGGAGCTGATCGGCGAGGGCGGCATGGGCAAGGTCTACCTCGCCGAGCACGTCGAGATCGGAAAGCGCGTCGCGCTCAAGGTCCTGCACCCGAGCTACTCGCGGATGCCCGATCTCGTCGAGCGGTTCCGCCGCGAGGCGCGCGCTGCATCGAAGATCGGTCACCCGAACATCGTCGACGTCACCGACTCGGGTACCACGCCCGACGGCAGCGTGTACTTCGTGAAGGAGAACCTCGAGGGCGTGGAGCTCGGCAGCGTGATCGAACGCGAGGGCGCGATGGACATCGCGCGTGCGCTTCGCATCTCGAGCCAGATCTGTCGCGCGCTCGCCGCCGCGCACGCGCAGGGCATCGTTCACCGCGATCTCAAGCCGGAGAACGTCTTCCTCATCACGCGCGACGGCGCCGCCGACGTGGTCAAGGTCCTCGACTTCGGCATCGCGAAGACCACGGAGGCCGAGGCCGCGCGCGAGCGCCGGTTGACGAGCCCCGGCATGGCGATGGGCACGCCCGAGTACATGGCGCCCGAGCAGGCCGCCGGTCGGCCGGCCGATGCCCGCTGCGACGTCTACGCGCTCGGCGCGATCATGTACGAGATGGTCTCCGGTCAGGCGCCGTACTCCGGCGACAACTTCATGGAGATCCTGACCAAGAAGGCGACGCAGGATCCTCCGCCGCCGATCACGCTTCGCGAAGAGCTGCCGATCCAGGTCTCCGATCTCGTCATGCAGGCGATGGCGCGCAACCCGGATGCGCGCCCGCAGACGATGGAGACGCTCGAGTACGAGCTCAACAAGTGCCTCTCGGGCCGCGGCGTCGCCGTCGCGTACATCCTCGGCATGACCACGGATCCCACCGTCGTTGCCACGCTCAACCCCGGCCTGTCGATGCGCAACCAGGACGAGGGCATCGTCACGCCGCGCGCTGCGACGAGCAGCTCGCCGGGCGTCGGGTTGCCGCGCGCGGGTACGCACTCCGGCATGTCGGAGCTGCCGGGCATGTGGTCGGGACCCACGATGGCGACCGGTGCGGGCCAGTGGACCGGCCCCGGGATGACGACGAACGCGGGCCAGTCGCGGCCGGGGCTGCGCGCGACGAGCGAGCCCTCCGGCGGCAACGAAGCCGCCGCCTCCGGCAGTGGTCAGGCCCGTGCGTTGACGCCGGTGCCGGTGCGCGCCGCGTCGATCGGTGACTCATCGCAGCCGCAGAGCTCGTCGATGCCGTTCGCGCCGCGGCGCAGCGCGCTCGGCATGTTCGGCTGGTTGCTCCTCGGCGCGATCCTGTTCGGCGGCGTCGGTGCGCTCGTCTACGTCGCCCTCGGCGAGCGCGGCGAGCGTCAGTCGCAGGTCAAGACGAACGGGGTCGAGACGAACCCGCAGGACGGCAGTAACACCAACGCGCTCCCCGAGATCGGGAGCAACGATAGCTCCTCTGTGGTCCCGCCCCCGCCGAACAACGTCGTGGTCGATGCCGGCGTGGGTAGCGACGACAAGGGCAGCGCGGCGGACATCGGCTCCGGCGCGGGTTCCGACAAGACGCCGGATAAGACGCCCGACAAGACGAATCCGAAGAACCCGCCGAACAAGAAGATCCCGAAGACGCCGGTCACGAAGAAGAACCCGGTCGTCGCCGTGGTCGACGACAAGGATCCGAAGTCGCTGATCAAGCAGGGGACCGCGCTCGAGCAGGCCGGCGAGTGGCAGCAGGCGCGCGGTGTATGGATGAAGCTCGAGAAGCTCAGGGGCTACCAGGCGGAAGGCTTGTACAAGCAGGCGTTCGCCGCGCTCTCTGGTCAGGAGACGGACGCTGCAGTGCAGCTCGCGATGCGCGCGGCTTCGCTGCCGGGCGGGTGGAAGACCAAGTCGAAGTTCCTCTACGGCGATGCGCTCTATCGTCAGCGAGCGTACGACCGCGCGAAGGACATCTTCATCGGCCTGTGGAAGCAGACCTCCGGTGACGACAAGGCGACCGCGCAGAAGAAGGTCGCGGCCTGCAACCAGAAGCTCGGCAAGCCCGACGGCGACGGCCTGTAGCAGGCCGTTACACCATCGAGCCGGCGAGCCAGTCGGCGAGCAGATCCACGGACGACAGCATCTGGTTCGCGCGACGCAGCCGGTCCGAGAGCGTCTTGACGACCTGCACGAGCAGTACGCTCGCGGCGTTCGGGTCATCGGAGATCAGATCGCGCAGCTGATCGTGCGGCAACCGGAACAGGAACGTCGCCGACATCGCGGTGACGCTCGCGGAGCGCGGTGCGGGCTCGACCAGTGACATCTCGCCGAAGAACTCCCCGCCGGCGAGTGTGGCGAAGGTCTGCGGTCCTTTGTGCACGGCGACCTGACCCGAGAGGATCAGGAACAGCGCGTCGCCGAGGCTGCCTTCCGCGACGATCGGCTCGCCGGGGTTGTAGCTCTCGATCTCTCCCGCGCGCGCCATGCGCTGCAGTTGTTCGGGCGCCAGGTGGACCAACAACGGGTGCTTCTCCAGCAGGGTCGGGGTCGCCACGTGCCCAGTATCCACGATTCCCTGCTACCGTCGCGCGGCGATGAGAACGATCGTGCTTGGCGGCCTGCTGATCGCGTCGGCCTTCGCCACGCGGACCGCGGCCGCGCAAGGTGTCGACCGTCGTTATGCGGAGGAGCCGACCGATGGAATGGCCCTGCCGCTCGCGCCGCTCGCCGGCGAATTCGACGCACGCACCGTCGTCGCGAATCCCGGAGGGCTCGCACTGCTGCGCGGTGCGGAGATGGCGCTCGCGCTCGGCCTGGAGGATCCCGACGTTGCCGACAGCGCCGGTCCAGGCTTCGGCGCGTTCTTCGGCAGCACGTTCGGCGGGAAGATCGTGCCGAAGTTCGCGCTCGGGCTCGGTTTCGAATGGCTGCGGCCGCCGCGCTCGCAGCTCTCGACGGATCCCGGCTCGCCGTTCCGGTTCACGCTCGAGTTCGCGATGGGCCTCGGCGCCTCCACCGGCGTCGGGTTCGCGTGGCACCACTTCCACGACGACGGCCTGCTGAACGGCGCGGATACGTTCGACCTCGGCGCGACGACGCGCTGGAACAACTACCTCGCGGTCGGCGCCACCCTGCGCGACCTGGCGACGTCGTCGATCGGCGCGGTGCCCGTCCAGCGGCGCTACGAGCTCGAGGCGGTGCTGCGGCCGCTCGGTACTGCCAGCCTCGAGCTCGCGCTCGGCGGCCGTCTCGGTGAGACGCGCGCGGACGTCGATGGCTGGGCGCGGCTGTCCGCGAGGGTCACGCGCGGGCTCACGGTGCACCTCGGTGTCGAGACCCGCGATATCCACGCGCTGGTCAGCACCGCGTCGGGCTTGATCGAGGACGACGGTCGCGACGTGCGCGCGCTGGTCGGGCTCGAGCTGTCGTTTGGCTCGCTCGGCGTCACGGCGATCGCGAGCGGGCTACGGGATGACACTGGCGGCCGGCATCCGCTTGGCGGGCAGGTCGTGGTGCGCTCCTCGTTCCTCGGACCGCCGTCGGTGATCGGCCCATCCGATCACATCGAGCGCGTCGATCTCTCGGGCACGATCGGTCTGCGCGAGGTCACGTCGCTCGTCGTCCGCATGCGCGCGATCGCGCGAGATCCCACCGCGAAGGCGCTCGTCGTCACGTTCGATGGCGTGAGCAGCGGCTGGGCCACGCTGCAGGAGCTGCGCGACGAGATCGTCGCCATCAAGAAGACCGGCCGCAAGGTGTTCGCGTACATGGTCTCGGGTACCGGGCGCGACTACTTGATCGCGTCCGCGGCCGACAAGATCTACGTCGACCCCGCGGGCGGCATGCGTCTCGTCGGCATGGCGGGCACCACGATGTACTTCAAGGGCTTCTTCGATCTCGTCGGTGTCACCCCGCAGTTCGAGAGGATCGCCGAGTACAAGAGCGCGCCCGAGCAGCTCACGAACACCGGCCCGAGCGACACCGCCGCGAGGATGCACAACGAGCTCTATGACTCGCTGTGGGACAAGTGGCTGACCCAGGTCGCCGATGGGCGGAAGCTCTCGAAGGCCGACGTCCAGGCGCTCGTCGATGCGGGTCCGTACACCTCCGGAGATCTCGCGAAGGACAAGAAGCTCGTCGACGAGGTCGCCGCGCCCGACAAGGTCGCGCAGCTCGTCGCCTCGGAGATGGGGATCATTCTCCCCGTCGATGTGCCGCCGCGCGAGCGCGCCGATCGGTGGACCTGGCCAAAGGTGGCGGTGATCTACGTCGACGGTGACATCACCGATGGCGCATCGCGGTCGCTCCCGTTCCTCACGCATTCGCTCGCCGGGAGCCAGACGCTCGTCGCGGCGCTGTCCGCGGCGCGCGCGGATCCGAGCATCGGCGCGATCATCCTGCGCATCGATTCGCCCGGCGGTAGCGCGCTCGCCTCCGAGCTGATCTCGCGCGAGGTGTTCGCCACGCGCGGGGTGAAGCCGATCCTGTGCTCGATGTCGGACGTCGCTGCCTCCGGTGGCTACTTCATCGCCGCCGGTTGCGACGTGGTCTATGCGGAGCCGATGACGATCACCGGCTCGATCGGAATCTTCTACGGCAAGTTCGACCTCTCCGGCCTCGCGCAGAAGCTCGGCATCACCACCGATACGTACAAGCGCGGCAAGCGCTCCGACGTGGAGAGCCTGTACCGCCCGTACACCGACGAAGAGCGCGCCGTGCTGCTCGACACGCTGCGCTACATGTACGGCCGGTTCGTCGGCGCCGTCGCCGAAGGTCGATCGATGAAGAAGGACGAGGTCGATGCAGTCGGTCGCGGTCACGTGTGGACCGGCGCGCAGGCGCTACCGATCAAGCTCGTCGACAAGTTCGGCGGCTTCGGCGACGTCCTGGACGAGGCGAAGCGGCGCATGAAGCTCGGACCGAACGCGCGCGTGCAACTCATCGAGCTGCCGAACGCACCGACCAGCTTGCTCGGGACGCTGACGTCGCTGCTCGGTGTGCACGCGGAAGTGCCGATGTCGCTCACCGATCTGCCGATGGTGAAGTCGTTCCTCGCGGGGATCCCGGCATCCGTGCTCGTGCAACCCGACGCAGCGCAGGCGCGCCTGCCGAACGACATCGTCTGGGAGTGATCAGCGCGCGCCGAGGAACGTGCCGTCGGGCTTGTACGACACCGTCGTCGACTTGCCCGCATCCGTGAACGTCAGCTCGTAGTGCGTCTCGCCGGCGGCGGTCAACTTCTTCGGCGCGGGGATGTGGCGCGGATATGCGACGGCGAATGCCCGCATCACCGGCGCCGGGATCTCGGCGAGGCTGATCGAGCCGTTGGTGATGTAGTTCGCTGGCGAGCCCGCGGGCGGCAGCACGGGGATGATCCGCTCCGGGGTCCGCGGTGGTTCGTACCCGCACATGCCGATCGCCACGTTGAACACGCCGATGAGGATCATGCCGCCGGTTACGGTGAACCAGTACTTGCGGTGCTTGCGCGAGAACGGCCGCGCCCGGTCCTTGGCCACGGCTACCGTTTAGCACGGCCGGTGATGCCGACCTATTGGCAGAGCGTTACCTGCGACACCGTGCTCGAGATCGACGGGCCCGCGGTGCCACTGCCGAGCTGCCCGTATGCATTCCAGCCGAGGCAGCTGACCGAGCCATCATCGAGTGCGAAACAATCGTGGTAGCTGCCGGCGGCGATCGATACGGCCGGGCGGGGCAGCGCGATCTGCGTCGGTGTGGCCGTGTACCGCTCGCCCCAGCAGTAGACGCTGCCGGCGGGGGTGCGCGCGCACGTGTGATCGACGCCTGCCGCGAGCTCGACGACGCCGGTCAGGATCGGGACCCGGAGCTCGTCGAAGTGCGACAGCTTGTCGCCCATGCCGAGCTGGCCATTGCCGTTCGCGCCCCAGCAGCGCAGATCTCCGGCGGCCAGCGCGGCGCAGGTGTGACCGAAACCGTTCGCGATCGCCGCCGCGGTCGCGAGCCCGGGCACGATGCGCGGGTTGTAGACGTCGACGCCGGGATGCGTGTCGACCTGGCCGGTGACGTTCGATCCCCAGCAGTACACGAAGCCGCCCTGGATCGTGCACACGTGGCTGTACCCGTTCGCCAGCACCTGGGTCCCGCTCGGGACCGCGGTGAACGGCGTCGGGTGCATCATCATCGTGGGATCGCCGACCTCGCCGTTCGCGTTGTCGCCGGCGCATTTCACCGCAGCGCCGTGCAGCGAGCAGCCATGCGTGAGCCCGCCGCCGATCGCGGAGGCACCTGCGCGCTGCGCGACGACCACCGGGGTGGCCGAATTGGCGAGGAGGCCGTCGCCGAACTGGCCCTCCGCATCGCGGCCCCAGCAATACACCTGGGCTCCGGCGATCGCGCAGGCGTGCTCCTCGGCGACGCCGAGCTTCGTGACCGGCGGTAACGCGAGCTTCCCGGGTGTGGGGTTACACGCCGTGGCGCCGTTGCAGAACGCCTGGCTCGGGATCCCAACCTCGCCCTTGCCGTTGATCCCCCAGCACCAGACGTCGCCGGTCTCCATCCGCGCGCAGGTGTGCGCGCTCATCGCGGAGACCTCGACCGCGCGGCACGGGTTCGCATCGGGCGGCGGGCCGCTGTCGGTGGCGTCGGTGGCGTCGGTGGCATCGCCGCGCCCATCACCGGGTGCGGTCCCGCCCGACGTGGTGAATCCACATCCGGCGAGAGCGAGCACGACGAGGATCCGGCACTGCACGACCAGATCATATAACGTGCGGGCCGTGTCGCGCTGGCAGCGCTACTGGTTCGACGACGGCGGCCGCTGGGCCGCTGCGATCGTGCGGATCGCGATCTCGAGCGCGGTGTTGCTCACACTCGCGCGCCTGAGCACCCAGGACCCGCTCGTGGCGCCTGCCGGGCTGTACCGTCCCGTCGGGATCTGGATGCTGCTGGGCCACACCGTCCCACCCGACGCGGTGGTCGGGGTCCTGTGGGTCCTTGCGTGGGCAGGCACGGTCGCGATGCTCGTCGGTCTCTACACGCGCGCGGCCACCGCCGTGAGCTTCGCGGCGGCCGTGGCGCTCGCGGCGATCTCGTTCTCCGGCAGCACCACGTGGTCGCACCAGTACAACGTGGTGTTCCTCGCGCAGTGCGCGTTCCTCGGCGCGCGCGGCGGCGACGTCCTCTCGGTCGATGCGTTGATCCGCCGGTATCGCAAGTTGCCGCCGATCAACATGGAGCGCGGCTACCAGTGGTCGGTGCGCCTCGTCCAGCTCGCGGTCGCGCTGATGTTCGCGGGCGCGGTGTTCCACAAGCTGTTGCACGGCCACGGCACGCTGCGCTGGGCGCTCTCGGACAACCTGCGCAACCAGCTGCTCGTCCGCTACGACCTCGCGGGCCTCGATCGACCGGCGGTCGTCAAGTGGATCATCGACGACGTCTGGCGGTTCCGCGGCGCCGCGGTGCTGAATCTCATGACGCAGCTCGTTCCGATCCTCGCGTGCATCTTCGTGCGACGACCCTGGCTGCGGGCGGTGTGTGGGCTCGCGTTCGTGACCGAGACGATCGCGCTCGGCCTGGTGATCAGCCTGTGGAACCCGCACTGGCTGCCGCTCGTGGCGGTGTTCATCGACTGGGATGCGCTGCTGCGTCGGACCGGCGAGGTCCCGGCCCACTCCACCACGTGGACGCCGCCGCGCGCGCCTCGCATCTTCGTGATCTCGTTCGTGGCCTACGA
Source organism: Haliangiales bacterium (assembly GCA_038206055.1). Lineage (GTDB taxonomy): Bacteria > Myxococcota_A > Polyangia > Haliangiales > Haliangiaceae > JABFXX01. The sequence continues at coordinate 6,913 of JBBRBG010000123.1, read as the reverse complement.
GGTGTTGACGTCGTTCATCCCGACGCTCGATCAGCGGCTCAACACGTTCCCGTTCTCGAGCTTCCCGATGTTCGCCACGATCCGCGCGGAGGCGCCCTACAGCGAGCACCTCGCCTACACGCTGCCGGGCGATCACATCGTCCCGATCTCTGCACCCGTGCACGTGTTCGCGCAGCGCTGGCTCGATCACAACTTCCGCGGCCTGTTCGCGGAGCGCGACCCGGAGCGCATCCACAAGAAGCTCGCGCAGATCCTCGAGCAGGCGCCGTCACGCTATCCCGATGCGACCATCGTGGATCTGCGCGCATACCTCACGCTGTTCGTCGCTCCGGCGTATCCCGCGCCCGCGCACTTCGAGCCGCACGACATCGCGATCATCGGCGAGCTCGAAGCCGACGGGACCTTTCGCTCGCTGCTCGGCACGCTCTCGGGCACCACACTCGAGCTGAGGCCGCGAAACATCGATGCCCACGAGGTGCGCCTCGTCTACTTCAAGGACGACGAGCCGACGCCGATCGACCTCGTGGCGACGCGCACCGGCGATCGCTTCGCGCTGCCGGAGCTGCCGGGAAGCCCGCTCTACATCGTGGCGATCATCGGCGACACGCCGTGGCTCGTGGCGACGCGAAAGTGACACCTCACGGTCCGACCTGGCGCGAACGATGCAACACGAGGAGGCATCATGAAGAAAATCCTCTCCCTTTGTGTCATCACGTTCTCCCTCGTTGGCCTCGGTGTCGGTTGCCGCAGTGGCGCGGGCGTCAAGACGGCGCATCACGCGGTCGGCGTCGGCGCCGGCGCGCACTAAAGGAGCTCGTAGCGTCGAGAACCGCGGCGGCGGAATGCGCTCGTGTGCTCGGGCGCCCCGAAGTCGCGGAGAACCCGAAGCAGAGTCTTCTCCTGGGGAGAAAGCCTCTTCTTTGGGAGCTTCGGGCCGTTGGGGCGCAGCTGAACCAGCGCTCCGTCGTGGCTCCTGAGTAGCTGCACGGATCGGCCGTGCGTCGGTTCTCGCCTCGCTTCGAACTGCTGTCGGCGCGCACTAGCCCGCCGCACGTGAGCGCACACGCACGCTCAGAGCAGCGCGGCAATATCGCTCGGCAGCGGCGCCTCGACGGTCCGCGAGCCACCTTCGGGGTGCGGGAACGAGATCCTCGCCGCGTGCAGCGCGTGCCGAGGCAGCACGAACAGCGCCGCCAGATCCGCCACGAGCCCTTCGTCGCAGTAGCGGATGAAAGCGTCGTCGCCATGCGCGTAGAGCTTGTCGCCGACGATCGGGAAGCCCTGCGCGGCGAGGTGCGCGCGGATCTGGTGCTGCCGGCCCGTGAGGAGCGTACATCGCACGAGCGCCGTGTCAGGGCCACGCTGCTCGACGCGGACGCGCGTGAGCGCCTGAGAGCCGCCCGGACCGGTCAGCATGCGCACGTGCGGTAGCCGCGTGGCGTCGCTGGGCTGCGCCACGCGGAGCGGCAGGTCGATCGTGGTCTCGGTGTCCCACGGCGGCTGACCGTGCACGAGCGCGAGGTACTGCTTCGACACGGCGGTCTTGCTCGCGAACGCCTGCTTGAGAACCACGGCGGCGGCGCGATCGCGGGCGACGACGAGGCAGCCAGAGGTTTCACGATCGAGGCGATGGGCGATCTGCATCTCGGGCTCGCCTGGGTACTTCTCGTCGAGCACGCGGGTCAGCGTGTTGAAGTAGAACTTCGCGCTCGCGTGGACGGGGAGGCCGGCGGGCTTGTCGATCACGAGCAGCCGGGCATCCTCGTAGAGCGTGGTGAACGTGCGCGGGCAGGGCGGCTCGGCGCGCGCGGGCCGGCGGATCAGATAGCGCTCACCCGCGGCGACGGTGGTCGCAGGTTTGAGCGTGTGGCCATCGCCGCGCGACAGCTGCGTGCCGATCACCTGCTGGATCTTCGTGCGCGACAGGCGCGTGATCTGCGTCTTGATGAAGTGATCGAGGCGGAGCCCGGCGAGCTCTGGCGGTACGATCAACGAGCGCTCGATGATCCGCGGCGAGCCATCGGCGTGGAGGTGCGAGGTCAGGCCCCAGTCGATCGATGGGTCCGCGCCGGGCGGCAGCGAGAAGGCATCGATCGCGGGTAGGGCGTCGTCGTCTTCTACGGCGTCGTCGGTGTCACTCGAGCTCGTCGGCGTCGTCGCCACCGGCGGCCTCGATGTCGTACTTCTTCATCAGCTTGCGGAAGTACTTGCGATCGATGTCGGACTCGCGTGCGGCGTGCGAGATGTTGCCGGTGTTGCGGCGGAGCAGCTCGCCGATGTAGTTGCGCTCGAACGACGCGACCCAGCGCTCCTTCGCATCCTTGAACGTCTGGTTCAGGAGCTCTTCGTTCGGCGCGGGCGCGGGCGCGGCCGGATCCATCGCGACCGGGTTCGCGCCGGTGGTGCCGCTGCCATGCGTGCTCGCGCGGCGCTGCGCGGTCATCCGGCCGCTCGCTCCGGCGTGGCTCGGCGCGCGCGCGGAGCGCACGTAATCGGGCAGATCGGAGACCTCGAGCGTACCGGCATCGCAGAACGAGACCGCGCGCTCGACGACGTTGACCAGCTCGCGCACGTTGCCCGGCCACGGATAGTTCTGCAGCGCGGTCTGGGCGTCGCGCGCCACGGAGCGCACCTTGGGCTGCCCGTTCGGCAGCTTGTTGTACGAGCCGTGATCGAGGAAGTGCTGGAGCAACAACGGGATATCATCCGCGCGCTCGCGCAGCGACGGGAGGTGCAGGCGCACCACGCTGAGCCGATAGAACAGATCCTGGCGGAACCGACCTGCCTTGACCTCGTCCTCGAGGTTTCGGTTCGTGGCAGCGATGATGCGGACATCGACCTTCGCGGCCTTCGCCGAGCCGACGCGGCGCACCTCGCGCTGCTCGAGTGCCCGGAGCAGCTTCGGCTGCAGATCGATTGGCAGCTCGCCGAGCTCGTCGAGGAACAGCGTGCCACCATCGGCCTGCTCGAACAGGCCCTGACGCGTCATCATCGCGCCCGTGAAGCTGCCCTTCTCATGACCGAATAGCTCGCTCTCGATCAGGTTCGGCGGCACGGCACCGCAATCGAACACCACGAGATCGTTGCGCGAGCGCGGCGACAGCGAGTGGATCGCCTGCGCGACGACCTCCTTGCCGGTGCCGGTCTCGCCGTCGATCACGACGGTGGTGGCGGTCGGCGCGATCTTCTCGATGATCGAGTAGATCTCGCGCATCCGCGCGTTGCCGCCGATCAGCCCGGCGCAGCGATCACTGCGCGACGGGACGATCTGAACTTCCTCTTCCTTCGCGTTGAATCGGAGCTGGCTCTGACCGGCCGAGAGCACCGCGCCCGGCTTGATGAACGCCTCGCGGACGCGGACCTTGTTGATGAACGTGCCGTTGGTCGAGCGGTTGTCGACCAGCACGTAGCCCGTGTCGTCCTGGACGATCTTGCAGTGGTAGCGGGAGACCGTGTCGTCGTGCAGGACGATGTCGTTATCGTCCATCGAGCCGATGCGGATCTCTTCCTTGTCGAACGTCCACTCCTGGGTGGGATCGTCGACACCCTGCAACATGCAGCGGCGCAGGTGCAGCGTTGGACCACGGTCCAGGTAGCTGACCTTCGTCGGTGGAACGAAGTCCGGGAACTTCTTCACGTTCCCAGGACGATAGCCCAAACTCGTCCCGAGTGGGGGAGCTAGCGAGCCGCGCGCTTCTTCTGCACGACGACGAAGACGGCGGCGAGGAGCGCCGACAGCACGAGCGCGATCCCGATCACGAGCGGCTTGCCGACGCCGCGCTTGCCTCTCGAGGCTGCGGTGCAGGTGCCATCGCTCGTGAGGGGAGCCGTGTCGCTCGCGCTGAACGCGAGGTCGAGGCCGTCGTCCATCAGCGGACCGCCCGGCCCGGCAAACCGGTAGTCGTGACCCGGATCGGCCGCGGCGCCGACATGCGTGTGCCCGATGGTGATGCCCGGCCCGTCCTCGACCTTGACCTCGGTCTCGCCGGGCCGCGGAATGCGGAACCGGTCGCGCAGGAGCAGGGTGTGGTTGCCGCGGACCGAGGGCAGGCAGGCCCAGGCGATCATGTCGATCGAGAACGCGCCCGCCGCGACCTGGGGAGAGCCCATGCCGACGGCCACGGTCGACCACGCCACGGGCTGGGTCGTGCCGTCGATCGTCAGCTCGAGCGAGGCGCCGACCTCGCCGGCGAGCTTGACCCCGAACGCCTGGCCCTCGTCCTCGGAGATCTGGCCGTCGTGGTTGGCGTCGATCGAGGGTCGGGTCTGAGCGCCGGGGACCTCGCCAAAGAACACGGTGTAGGCCACGCGCACGCGGTCGGCGGCCGGGGTCAGCTTGATGTAGCGGTTGTTGTCGTCGACCGATGGCGCAACATGCGCATTGGCCGTACCGGCTGCGAGCGTGACCCCCAGCACGAGCAGGCCCGGACCTCGACGCATGGCGGCATCCTGCCATGCCCATGGCCGATTCTTCCGATTGACCGTGCCGGATCCATCGTGCTCAAGTCCCCGCGATGAGGAAGATCACTGGCCTTGGCTTTATTTCGGGCGCCGCGCTCGCCACCATTCTCGGTGCGTGCGGTGACGATGGCGGTGGTGGTACCGAGTTGTTCCCGCCGAAGCCGGCGTGCAACGACACGGCGATCACGCCGTACCAGGGCATGCAGCAGCAGGTGATCTCGAATCTCGAGATCGGTGCCGCGACCGACGGATTCGATCTCGACCACGACGGAGATCCCGACAACAAGCTCGCCGCTGTCGCGAGCCTCGCGAAGAGCGCGATCGCCGACTCGTTCAAGAACTACTCGATCGTGATCCCGCTCGAGTTCTTCGACTTGCCGAGCGCAGCCGCCGACACGTGCGTGAAGTTCGCGATCTACCTCGGCGCGTACACCACCGATGCCGACGGCGACGGCAAGAAGGCGTACATCGATGGCGGCGACTGCAACGACCACGACATGAACATCCACCCGGGCGCGACGGAGAACGAGACCAACCTCGTCGACGACGATTGCGATGGCAAGGCGGACGAGACGGCGACCGGCGACTCCACGAACACCGTCGATGCCGACGGCGACACGTACAGCCCGGCGACGGGTGACTGCGACGACCGTCCGGGGATCGGTGCTTCGATCCACCCCGGCGCCGTGGAGATCTGCGGCGACGGTCTCGACAACGACTGCGACGGCGTCGCGGATCGCAGCCACGATGCTGCCGGCAACGTCACCGCGTGCAGCCCGTACGAGGCCGGCAAGGCCGACATCTACCTCGACCCGCTCTCGTTCTCGGCGCCGAATCAGCCGATCATCACGTTCCAGGACGGCGTGATCACGAGCGAGGGCGGCACGCTCACGCTGAACGCCGGCCCGTCGGTGTTCGGCGTCGCCATCCCGGTCACCGAGGGCATCACGCTCAACCTCAAGATCTCCGGCGCGACGATCAAGGCCGACGTCGTCCAGGAAGGCGGGGCGATCGTCCTCAAGCACGGTCACCTCGGCGGCGTCATCGACGCGCACACGGCCGACACCATCCGCGGTCTCGAGGTCGCGCAGATCGGCCTGACCAAGGAGAGCTCGCTGCTCGATGCGGTGTTCGCGAACCTCCTCGGCCCGCTGCTCGCGCTGCCGAAGGCGAAGGCGAACATCACGAAGAAGTATACGGGCTGCCGCACGCCCGACATCGACGTCGACGGCGACGGTCTCGAGGCGTTCTGCGACCTCGACCCGAACGACGAGATCAAGAATGTCGACATCTGCATCGACGGTGACGGCACCGAGGTCCGGGATATCGTCGGCGGCGACGGTGTCGTGACGATGCAGTGCTCGGAAGCGCTCAAGAACGGCAAGAACCGGTTCGTCGACGGCATCTCGGTGGAGCTCAACTTCGAGACCACCGCGATCAAGTCGATCAAGCCGCCGCGCTGATCCCATGCCCGCGACCCTCCTGCTGGCGTCGGCATCGCCCCGCCGGCGCGAGCTGCTCCAGCGCGTAGGGCTCTTGCTCGAGGTCCGCGCGGCCGATGTCGACGAGCAGGCGCTCGAGAACGAGGATCCGAACGCGTACGTGATGCGCGTCGCGCGCGCGAAGGCTGCGGCTACGCAGCGCAGGGCTGACGAGTGGGTGCTCGCCGCGGATACCACCGTCACGCTCGACGGCCAGATCCTCGGGAAGGCCGAGACCCCCGAGGAGGCGGCGAAGATGCTGCGCTGGCTCGCCGGTCGCGCCCATCAGGTCATCACGGCGTTCATCCTCGTCGGCGAGCGCGACGGACAGCCCGTGATCCGCGAGGGTCTGGTCGGGACCGAGGTGCAGTTCATCGATCTCGACGCCGGCACCCTCGCGGACTACGTCGCGAGCGGTGAATGGCGTGGCAAGGCCGGCGCGTACGCGATCCAGGGCATCGCCGCCGCCTTCGTTGCAGCCGTGCGCGGCTCGGTCACCAACGTCATCGGCCTGCCGCTCGCCGAGGTGCTCGCCGCGCTGCGCGAAGCCGGTGGTCCCGTTCCGCGCCTCGCCGCCGGCACGCCCGCATGACCATCGCAGAACGCTGGTGCGCGGTCCGTGCGCGCGTCGACGCGGCGTGCGCTCGCGTGAACCGCGCCCCCGGCGACGTGACGCTCATCGCCGTGTCGAAGACTCACCCGGTCTCTGCGGTCCGCGAGGCGGTCGCCGCGGGCGCGACCGATTTCGGCGAGAACTACGCGCAGGAGCTGGCCGAGAAGCGCGGCGAGCTCCCCGAATTGCGCTGGCACTTCATCGGCCGCCTCCAGCGCAACAAGGCGAAGCTCGTCGCGGGTCACGTGGTGCTGGTCCACGCGGTCGATACCGTGGAGCTCGCCCAGGAGCTCGCGAAGCGTGCGGCCGGTACGCTGCAGGCGGTGTTGCTCTCGGTCAACGTCGCCGGCGAGGACAC
>JBBRBG010000122.1:0-28112 GCA_038206055.1 Haliangiales bacterium | reverse complement strand
CTCGAGATCGAGATCGGCTGGATCACGATCCCGCCGCCGCCAGAGCAGGCGTCGGCGAGCTGATCGCACGGCTGTCGTCACGCATCCACGGTGCCATCACGCCGCGCGTCCCGGAAGGACGGGGTCGATGCAGCGGATACGTAGAGCGTATCACGGCGGGTCTGGTCGGCCGTCTCCGCCTTGGCGTCGTCGTACGTCCTGTTGCCCCACACGAGAAATCCTGCCGCACCACCAACCATCACGACCGCGCCAACCGCCATCGCGATCGGAGCCACGTTGCTGCGGCGCGGTGCGGGGGACTCGACCTCAGGCTCGATGGACTTCGCGGACGGTTTGATCGCGATCGGTTTCGGCGTTAGGTCCCTCGGGAGGTTTCGAAGGTCGGGAATCTCGACGGTCTTGGTGTCGCCCTCGGGCGCGACGGTTATCTGGGTCGACCATGTGTTTGCGCCCGGCGACCGTGCGGAGATCGAGTAGGCGCCGCCATCGATAGGCAGCGCACGGTTCCACATCGCCGAATCGATGCGCTCCGCGTCGCGCGCGATCTCGAGGCCGTCGAACTTGCTCTTGTCGGGAACGTTGATCGCTAGCTTCGAGACTCGGGGCTCGAGCTTCTTTGCGCGGTCCATCGCGAGGTCGTGAAGCTTCTGGGTCGACGCGTCCTTCGCGGTGCGGGTCTGGCGCTCGGCCTCGAGGAACAGCCCCCACGCGGTCGCGAGCTGTCCGGCCTTCTCGCGACAGCCGGCGAGGTTGATGAGAGTTGTATTCGCGGGGTCGAGCTTCTGGCTCTGTTCGAACGCAGCGCACGCCTCGGCATATTTGCCGGCCGTCATCAGCGCGCGTCCATCTCGGAACAGCACCTCAGCTTGCGCACCTGCTGGTTGGGCATGCGCAGGCCACTGCAACGCCACGAGCCCGATGAAGGTAGTGAATCGAATCATGATCAGGTCTCCATCAACGTGAGATCGGCATCCCGTTCTCGTCGAGCTCCATCGCACCGCCAGGATTGGTGGGGGTGAGGTGCGGTCTGCTCGACTTGGTGTTTGTCGGCGTCTTCGAAGTGTTCTTAGTCGAGGTTGGTCTCAGGGTCGGCTTCTCCACCTCGGCAACGACCCAACGCGGCCCGCGCACCAGATCGGTCACATCGCGACCCAACGACCACGAGACGATGTCGTCGTTCGTGCCCGGCGCGCCATCGGGCCCGGCCGAAACGGCACCGACAATCTGATCGCCGGGCTGATCGGTGCACGTGAGGTGCAACGCGTGTCCCCAGGGATCCATCGCCTGGACACCGAGGTCAGCCACGTCGGGGCACGGCGCGCCCGCGTGCTCGCGCGACCACGCAGTGAAGCGTTCGAATACGGGCTTCATACGTGGTGCCACCTCGGTGGCGCGGTCGGGAGCCATGGGCGCCACGGTTTTGGGCGCGGGCTCGGGCGTCCTGAGCGCCGGCTCGAGTGGAAACGATTCGGTCGCCTTCGCGGGAGCTGGCGCCTCGTCCGAGCGCCCGCGGCTACTCCCGAACGCGATCGCGAACACCCCGCCCGCGACTGCGATGCAGAACCCAACAAGCACCACGTTGCGCGACCGTTTCGAGGGTGGCGGCTGGGTGGCTCCGACGCTCGCACCCGTCGCAGCGGAGAGCGTCGTTGGTGTCGACGCCGCGGCATAGGCACCGCTCGGTGCAGGAAGCTGTGGCGACGAGCCGGTTAATGCACCGATCGCGGTCGCGAGCTCCTCGCCCGACGCGTACCGCTCCGCGGGATTCTTCGCGAGACAGCGCAGCACGAGCTGTTCGATCTCGGCCGGGATCCCTGGCCGTAGGCTCGACAGGGGGGGCGGGATCTCGCGAAGGTGCATCACGATCAGATCGCCGACGCCCTCGGCATCAAACGGCGGACGCCCGCACAGCAGCCAGCACGCAGCCGAGGGAATAGACATCCGAGCGCTGGTCAACATGACCGGCACCACGACACTGCTCGGGCGACATGTACAGCGGCGTGCCCATCACCGCGGAGGTCTGCGTCCTGACCGCTCCCTGATCGCTGGCGAGCTTCGCGATCCCGAAGTCGAGGACCTTGGCGCGCTCGCCGCTCGCGACCTCTGAATCACGGACGATGAAAATGTTCTCGGGCTTCACATCGCGATGAACGATTCCACGCGCATGCGCCGCGCCGAGCGCGCTCGCGACCTGGCGCATGATGCGCAACGCGTCTGGCACCGCAAGGGCGCCAAGGCGGGCGAGCCGCTGATCGAGTGGCTCGCCGTCGAGCAGCTCCATCACGATGTATGCGCTGCCGTCGGTGTGGTGACCGAAGTCGAAGATCTGAACAATTCCGGGAGCCGCGATGGCTGTCGCCGCGCGCGCCTCGTTGAAGAATCGCGTCACGATCTCTGGCTTTGTCGAGAACTCCGGGTGCAGCACCTTGATGGCGGCGCGCCGACCCAGCATCGTGTGTTCCGCTAGCCATACCGAGCCCATCCCACCTTCACCGATCCGCTTCTGAATGCGGTACGCCCCAATCACACTACCCTCAAGCATTCTCAATAATTTAGGCTGGGGATTCGTCCCCGTTCAAGGAATACCGACAGCAGTCGGATGCGTAGGCGAAAACCTATCCAGATCGGTCGACCCCGGGAACAGCTTGGCGATGACCTCGGCAGCTCCGTACGCTTCGCGGGCCTCACAGGTAGATCATTTCACCCGGATCACCCGGACTTCTTCTTCGCTCGCGCGGGCTTCGGCGACTTCGACGCCAGGCCTTCGCGGATCGCCTGCTTGAGCTCGTCGAGCTCGCGGCGCATCAGCGCGACATCGCTGTTCCGATCCGAGGGGCCGTGGCCATTGCCCTCCGGACCGACATCCTCGGGATGCGGCGGCGGCGGCGCCGGCGCGAAGTTCTGGCTCGGCGGGTAGCCCTGATATTGCGGCTGCTGCGGATAGCCGCCGCCGGCGAACGGGCCGCCCATCCACATCCGCGCGAGTGCATCGGAGGCGGCGACCGGGATCTGGGTCAATGGATTGTAGGCCGAGAGCGACTGCACGCCGCGCTTCGCCTGGAGGTAGAGATCGAGCGCGCCGGTGACGTAGCGGCTGAAGAACTCGGCGAGCGCGTCGTCGGACAGGCGGATCATCTGGAGTAGTAGCTGGACCGGCAGGAACCGCGCGGCGTGGCCGGTCTCGAGCACGAGCTGGGTCAGCGTCGCCTGTGTCAGGTCTTCATTGGTGGTCGCGTCGACGACGCGGATATCGATCCCGCTCCGGATCTTCGTCGCGAGCTCGTCGAGCGTCACGTACTTGCTGTCGCCGGTGTCGTACAGCCGGCGGTTGCCGTACTTCTTGACCAGGACTGGGGCTGCCACGACGCGAACCTACCGGCCTGCTTGCTGCACTGCAAGCGCATCTTTTGCTGCACCGCAAAAATCGGGTTGACAGGTCAGGCGGTCGGACGTAGCGTGCCGCCATGTTTCACCGCCCGGCACGCGCGTTCATGTTGCTCTGCAGCATGATCGTGACGGCATGCGGCAATAGTGGCAGCGGCTCCGCGTGCGACCGCGACGAGGACTGCCCGAGCCACTTCTGCAAGGCCGATGGGACGTGTGGCGCAGCGGAGGTCGATGGAGGCATCGACGGACTGCCCGCGGATGGGCCGGTCGGCGTCTGCACGCCGAACCACGACGGCATGATCACGCTCGCCGAGCTTCCCCTGGTCGCTGGAAAGATGGCGACGTTCCGCGTCGCCACGAATCCCACGTGGGACACGGCGGGCGTCGCGGCGGGAACGGGCATGCGCCGCTGGGATCTGACCGCGCAGCTCACGGCCGATGCTGACAAGCCGCTTGCCTTGCTGTCACCGACGGCGCAGTGGTGGGCCGCGAGCTTCCCCACCGCGACGTACGCCACCACGCTCTCGGCGAGCTCCGACCTCCTCGGCGTGTTCCACACCGAGGCTGCGCAGGTGACGCTGCTCGGCGTGGTCTCGCCGGCCGCCGGCACGTTCCGCACCGAGCTTGCCTACGACCCGCCGGTGAAGCTCCTCGCGCTGCCGATCACGGCCGGCGCGACGTGGACGTCGACGAGCAGCGTGTCGGGCACGGCGCAGGGCGCGATCGTCGCGTACACCGAGAAGTACGCATCGCTCGTCGATCAGGTGGGCATGATGAAGACGCCGTACGGCGACTTCCCGGTCGTGCGCATCGCGACCGACCTGACCCGCACGTCGGGCTTCACCACGCTGCTCACCAAGCGCCAGTTCGCGTGGACCGCCGAGTGCTACGGCTCGGTCGCCACCGTCTCTTCGAAGGACTTCGTCACGTCCGCCGAGTTCACGGATCCGGCGGAGGTGAAGAGGCTCGCGCCATGACGCGCGCGATCCTCCTCGCCTTGCTGCTCGCCGGTTGCCCGCGCTTTCACGGCGACGCCCTGCCGGGTGCACCGGCCGACGCCACGTTCGTCGAGATCGACGGTGTCCACGTCCGCTATCGCGAAGCCGGAAGCGGCCCCGCGGTCGTCCTGGTCCACGGCTACTCCGCATCGAGCGATTCGTGGCTCGGCGTGATCCCGGCGGTCGCCGTCGGTCATCGCGTGATCGCCGTCGACCTCAAGGGCTTCGGCTGGACCAGCCGCCCCGACGGCGACTACAGCCCCGCCGCGCAGGCGAAGCTCGTGTGGGCCGTGCTCGACAAGCTCGGCGTCACCGACGTCGCGATCGTCGGTCACTCGTGGGGCTCGTCGGTCGCGCTCGAGATGGCGGTCGCGCAGCAGGCGCGCGTGCGCCGCGTCGCGCTGTACGACGCCTATGTCTACGACGACCAGGTGCCGAGCTTCTTTCGCTGGGCGGAGAAGCCGGGCATCGGCGAGGCACTGTTCGGCCTGTACTACGACGAGCGCATGGAGGACCGGGTCCCGCTCGCGTACTACGACGATCGATGGGTGACGCAGGCACGCGTCGATCACGTGGAGGCGGAGCTGTCCCGGCCGGGCACCACCGCGGCGGCGCTCGCCACCGCGCGCCAGCATCACTTCGGCCCGTTGCACAAGGCGCTCGAGGCATTCGCCAAGCCCGTGCTCCTGCTGTGGGGTGAGAACGACGAGGTCACGCCGCTGCGGTTCGGGCAGCGGCTCGCTTCCGAGCTCGCCGACGCCACGCTGATCACGTACCCGCGCTGCGGCCATCTTCCGATGGTCGAGGCGCACAACCAGTCGACCCGTGATCTGGTCGCGTTCCTCGCCAAGGATGCAACGCCGGCCACACCCGCTCCGCCGCCGGAGGTCACTCCGCCAGCGGCCGAGACCACCGGTGGTGGCGGCGGTGGCGGCTTCACGTCTCGCATCATCACGATCGACGAAGGCGCCGACGGCGGATCAAACCCGGTCGTCCCGACCACCTGGCGCGAACCGCCTCCCGCGCCGACGCTCGATACCCTGCCGATCGGCGCGGATCTCGCGGCGCTCGGTGCGGAGCTCACGCCGCGACGTTATGCGGCGCCGCGCGAGCACACCAAGGTCGAGCTTCACGGTTCGCTGCGGCTGCGCGAGGCCGGCTTGTTCAACCTCGATCTCGATCGCGGCCTCGATTCTCGCGGCCAGCCGATCTTCCCGGTGCCGCTCGGCGGTGGCCAGGAGCTCGATACCGGCGACCTCCGCGCGCGCACCGACGTGGCGGCATATGCGCCCGGCGTCGGCGTGGCCGTGAAGGCGCGCATCGACTGGCTCGACAACGTCGCGCTCGGCGGAGATCCGGAGCTCTCGAACGGATCGCCTGCGACGAGCTATGGCCAGCGACCGACGGCGGTGGTGGTCAAGCGCGCGTGGGGCGAAGTGCTCACGCCGTTCGGCATCCTCGCGGCAGGGCGCATGGGCTCGCAGTTCGGCCTCGGCATCACCGCGAACAGCGGCGACTGCGACGACTGCGACCGGGGCGATGCTGCGGACCGAGTCGCGTTCGTGTCGCCGATCCTCGGCCACCTCGTCGCCGTGGCGTGGGACGTGGCCGCGCGCGGACCGTTCACGCGCAGCCGCGACGGCGGGCATTCGATCTCCCTCGAGCCCACCGATGGCACATCGGGCGCAACGTTCGCGATCCTCCGCACCCACTCGCCCGCCGCGCTCGCTCGCCGCGCCGCTGCGGGCCGCACCACCTTGGAGTACGGCGCGTACCTCGCGCACCGTGCGCAGGACCGCGACGTGCCGGCGAGCTATCTCCCCACGGCCACGCCGCCCGGCACGTTCACCTCGAACGATCTCGTCGCGCGCGGGTTCGCTGCGACCACCACCGGTGGCTGGTTGCGGATCACGAACGCGAGCGTGCGCCTCGAGGCCGAGGTCGCGTACGCACACGCGCGGATCGATCAGCCGTCGCTGATCCCCGGCACCGAGATCACCGTGCCGGTCACCTCGAGCCAGCTCGGTCTCGCCGTGCAGTCCGAGGTCGCGCTCGGCGGCGCGCGGATCGGCATCGACGGCGGCTACGCCAGCGGCGACAGCGCACCCGGGTTCGGCGCGTTCCCGAAGGTCGGCGAGGCTCCCCCGCAGCCGGGCGCGTTCGATGGCGCGCAGGCGGATCTCCCGCGCGATCACACCGTCGACAACTTCCGCTTCAACCCCGACTTCCGGATCGATCAGATCCTGTTTCGCGAGATCATCGGCACGATCACGGACGCGATCTACCTGCGCCCGCACGCGTCGACGACGCTCGCGTCCGCGGGCCACGGCAAGTTCGAGCTGATCGCCGCGTTGATCGCATCGTGGGCCGTCAAGGCAACGTCCACCCCGAGCGGCCAGCGCGCCCTCGGCGTCGAGCTCGATCCCGAGCTGCGCTACACCCACAAGGACGGGTTCGCGATCTCGCTCGCCTATGGTGTGCTGCTCCCCGGCGCGGCGTTCGACAGCTCGACCCTCGAAGCCAAGGCCGCCCAGGTCGTCCGCGGCAGGATCTGGTTCGTGTTCTGATGCGCACGCTCGCGTTCATCGGGTTCGGCCTCCTTGCCGCGTGCGGGGTCAATCAGACGCCCCAGCCCGCGCCCGGTCTCGAGCTGCCGTCGTGCGTGCCGGATCGCGACGGGCGGATCACCGCCGCCGAGCTGCCGATCGCCTACGGCGCCACGAGCGCGTACTACACGTCCCCGGCCGGAGCGACGCGCACGATCAACACCTCCGCCGCAAACAAGCTGTGGGACCTCTCGGAGGAGCGCGCGGACGACGTCGTCATCGCGCTCGGACCGATGGAGCTCAAGGCGCAGTGGTACGCGCCCTCGTTCCCCGGCGGCCAGTTCGCCGTCGACGGTGGTGGCGGCCTCGACGGCATCTACCACCAGGACGACCAGGCGCTGTGGCTCGATGGCACCGCCTCGCAGCAGATGGCGCCTGCCGCCGGCAAGACGCTGCTCCGCTACGCGCAACCGATCGCGGTGCTGCGATTCCCCGTCGCCGATGGCGACAAGTACACGACCCTCGCGCAGATCCCCGATGGTGTGGTCGCCGGCCTGCCGTTCATCGGCACGGACGAGGTCGCGGTCGACGTCACGGGCGATGGCCGCGTCGACGTGCCGTACGTGCGGTTCTCTCCGGCGCTGCGCGTACGCACCGCCGTGACGCGCAAGCCATCGACCGGTACGCCGGTGGTCATGCGTCGCAGCGTGATCTTCCTGTTCGAGTGTTTCGGCGAGGTCGCACGCGCGGAGAGCCGCGTCGACGAGTCCGCCATCGACTTCACGACCGCTGCCTATCTCAGGCGCTTTGCACTAGGAGAGACACCATGATCTGGGACCTCTGGAAGAAGGGCTTCACCGCGTGGGAGACCGCGACGGCTTCGTACATGGAGAAGATCATGTCCAATCCGGGCGTGCTCGGACCCGCGGGCGCGATGCTGACCGTGGCGATGAAGACCAAGGCTGCAACCGACAAGGCGATGAGCGCCTGGTGGTCGATGATCGGCCTGCCCACCCGCCGCGACCAGGAGCGCTCGCTCCACAAGCTCAACACGCTCGAGAGTCGTCTGTACGACCTCGAGGAGAAGCTGCGGAGCTAGCAAGGAGATACCAATGAACGTCGACCACCTCCTCGAGATCCAGGCGGCGCCGCGCGCCGTGTTCGAGCGCCTGGCCACGCATCGCCATCGCGTTCGGTTCCAGGTGCGCAACGGCTCCGCATGGGTGCCCGTGACCTGGGGCCAGTTCGCGATGCAGATCCGCGGCGTCGCACGCTGGTTGATCGAGCACGAGGTGGAGCCCGGCGATCGGATCGCGATCTTCGCGCCGAACTCGGTCGCATGGGCGAGCGCGGCGCTCGGCGCGCAGACCGCCGGCGCGGTGTTCGTGCCGATCTATCCCGCGTCGACGCCCGATCAGGTCGCGTACATCCTCGAGCACGCCGAGTGCCGCTTCGTGTTCGTTGCCGGCGCCGAGCAGATCGCACGACTCGACAAGGCGCGCGCTCAGGTCTCGCGCAACGTGGAGGTGGTGAGCCTCGAGTCCGCGAGCTGGGCACCCGAGGAACCGATCGGTCCCGAGGGCTCGATCCGCGCCGCCTCCGCGCGCGACGTCGCGGCGCCCACGCTGGTCGATGCGCGCCTCGGTGCGATCGATCTCGATGCGCCGGGGCAGATGCTCTACACGAGCGGCACCTCCGGCAACCCGAAGGGCGTCCCGCTGACGCACCGCAATGTCGGCGCGAACGGCGCGGACTGGCTCGTGTGCAACGCACCGCTCCTCTCCGAGGGCGATCGTGATCTTCTGTGGCTGCCGATGAGCCACATCTTCGGCTTCGGCGAGCTGTGCGTGGGCAACACGCTCGGCTACGAGACCTACCTGTCCTCGCCGCACGAAGTCCTCGACATCCTCCCCGAGGTCGCGCCGCAGGTGTTCTTCAGCGTGCCCGCGTACTGGGAGAAGATCGCACGCGCGATCCAGGCCGGACCGAACACCGCGGAGGCGCGCAGCGATGCGCTTCGCCGCGTCACCGGCGGCCGGCTGCGGTTCTGCCTCTCGGGCGGTGCCGGCCTCAAGCTCGAGATCAAGGAGCTGCTCCACGCCTCGGGCGTCCTCATCATCGAGGGCTACGGTCTGACCGAGACGTCGCCGACGCTGACGCTCAATCTTCCGGGTGCGTTCCGGTTTGATACGGTGGGCAAGACGCTGCCCTCCGTCGAGCTCAAGCTCGCCGAGGATGGCGAGATCCTCGCGAAGGGGCCAAACGTGTTCTCCGGCTACTTCAAGGATCCGGGGGCCACGGCCGCCGCGTTCACCGAGGACGGCTGGTTCTGCACCGGAGACGTCGGCCGCTGGACCGAGGACGGCTTTTTGCAGATCATCGATCGCAAGAAGGACATCCTCGTAAACTCCGGCGGCAAGAACATCCCGCCCGCGAACATCGAAGCGAGGTTCGTCGACGATCCGGTGATCGAGCGCGTCGTGGTCTACGGGGACGCCCGTCCCTACCTCGTCGCCGCGGTGTGGCTGCGCCCCGATGCGCCCACGGATCTCGATGAACGCCAGCGCCTTGTCGCGGAGCGCGTCGACCACATCAACAAGGACCTCGCGCGCTACGAGAGCATCAAGCGCCACTTCATCGCGGAGACGCCGCTGACCGTGGAGAGTGGCCTCCTGACGACGTCGCTCAAGCTCCGCCGCAAGGCGGTCTACGATCGCCTCCGCGACCGGTTCGAGGCGCTGTACGCATGATGCCCCCCAGGAAGTCACCCCTCGACTCGATCGCCGCGCTGTGGCGCCGTGCGCCGCGTGGCTTCACGCCGCCGGTCGGCCAGACCCCGCACTCCGTGGTGTGGACGGAGAACAAGTGGCGCCTGCTCCGGTTCTCGCCGGCGAACAAGAAGTTCGCGACGCCGATCCTGATGGTGCCATCGCTGATCAACCGCTGGTACGTCCTCGATCTCGGGCCCCAGCGCTCGCTGATCGAGTGGCTGGTCGCGCAGGGCCACGAGGTGTTCTGCATCGACTGGGGCACGCCCGGCGCCGAGGATCGCTTCCTGACCTGGGACGACATCGCCGGTCGCTACATCGGCCGCGCGCTGCGGATCGCGGCGAAGGAGACGGGCAAGGCGCACCTGCTCGGCTACTGCCTCGGTGGCACGCTCGCGACCTCGTACGCCGCGGCGTTCCCCGAGGGCGTCGCCTCGCTGCTCGCGCTCGCCGCGCCGATCGACTTCGCACACGGCGGCATCATGTCGACCTGGACGCGCACGCCCACGTTCGACGTCGCCGCGATCATCAACGCGTTCGGTAACGTGCCGCACCAGCTGATGCAGGCCTCGTTCAGCATGCTGCGGCCCACGCTGCGCGCCCAGAAGATGGTCGCCGTGCTCGACCGCGCGTGGGACGACGAGTTCCTCGATGGATTCCTCGCCACCGAGACCTGGGGCAACGATAACGTCTCGTTCCCCGGCGCGTGTTACGCGCAGTACATCACCGAGCTGTACCGGGAGAACCGGCTGATCAAGGGCGAGTTCTCCGTGCTCGGCCGCCGCGCACTGCTCTCCAACATCACCTGCCCCGTGCTCGCGATCGCGTTCACCGATGATCACATCGTGCCGGTGCCGAGCGCGCAGCCACTGATCGACGCGGTCGGTGGCCGCGACAAGCAGATCCTCGTGGATCGCGGAGGCCACGTCGGCGCCGTGGTGTCGCGCAAGGCGGCCGGTCGGTTGTGGCCTGCGATGAGCACGTTCTGGGCCCAGCGCGACGCCTGAGCGTCACGATGCTAGGCTGGCGCGTCGCGTGATCGTTGCGCTCGTCCTGTTCTCCGCGTTTCTCCATGCCGGATGGAACGCGATGCTACGTGTCGAGCCCGACAAGGACCGCGGCCTGATCGGTGCGATCTGCGTCGCGTCGACGTTCGCGTGCGTCATCGCAGCGGCGCGCTGGATCACCGGCGAGGTCATGTTCGCGCACACCGAGGCGCTGATCTGGACGATCGCCGCGGGCGTCGCGGAGGCGATCTACTTCGGCACCCTCGCGCGGGCGCTCGACCTCGGCCGCCTCGGCGCGGTGTACACGGTGTCGCGCGGCGGCGCCGTGCTCGTGGTGTGGCCGCTCTCGATCGTGCTGTTCCATGAGGTCGCGACCGTGACCTCCACGGGCGGCAGCCTGCTGGTGCTGTTCGGCCTCGGGCTCTCGAGCCTCGGCTCCACCGGCGGCGGCAACGCGAAGCACCGGGAAGGCATCGCGTGGGCCGCGGCGTGCGCGATCTCGATCGCCGGCTACCACCTCGCGTACAAGGCGGCGCTGCTCTCCGGTGGCAACCCCTCGGCGACGTTCGCCGTGTCCCTCGGTCTCTCGGCGGTGATCAGCCTCGCGCGCATCGGCAGCGCCGGGCGGCGGACCCTCGTGACAGTGGTGCGGGCGCGCGCGCCCCGGATCCTGTTGATGGGCGTGGTGTGTGGCGGCTCGTTCCTGATCCTGATGGAGGCCCTCGCGCGCGGCGGCTCGGGCTACGTGCTCACGCTGCGCAACACCTCCGTGCTGTTCGCAGCGGGCCTGGCCTTTGCGATCGGGGAGAAGCCGAAGGGCAGCGAGATGATCGGCGCGGTGTTCGTCGCGGCTGGCGCCGTGCTGATGTCGCTGTAGAGTCGCCGCATGCCGACCGACTGGACTCCCGCGATCACGCACCTGAGCGCGGTGGATCCGCGGCTCGCCGCCGTGATCCAGCGTCATGGCCATCCCACGATCACGCCGCGCAAGGATCCGATCCAGTCGCTCGCCCGCGCGATCGTGTCGCAGCAGCTCTCCGGCAAGGCGGCCGATACGATCTGGGGTCGGTTCGTCGCGCTCTATCCGAGGTCGAAGTTCCCGACGCCCGCGGAGATCCTCGCCACCGAGGACACCAAGCTGCGCGGGGCGGGGCTCTCGGGTGCGAAGGCCGCCGCGATCAAGGACCTCGCGCAGCACGTCATCGACAACAAGCTCGTGCCGGCGCAGCTCCCGAAGCTGGACGATGCCGGCGTGTCAGCGATGCTGTTGCCCGTGCGCGGCATCGGGCCGTGGTCGGTCGACATGTTCCTGATGTTCTTCCTGGCGCGACCCGACGTCTTGCCCGTGGGCGACCTCGGCATCCGGAAGGGCATGCAGAAGCACTTCGGTCTGCGGAAGCTACCCGAGGCCAAGCGGATGCTCGAGCTCGCTACCCCATGGCGTCCCTATCGAACGATCGCCTCCTGGTACATGTGGCGCGTGCTCGAATCGTGAACCTTCGCGTGAGATGATGGACGAGATGGAGACGCTGCCACCGGGGTTCCGTGACAGCCCGGAGCTGGCGGTCGCGCACGGTGACCTGGTCGGGGCGAGCTACACGATCAAGGGCGAGATCGCGCGGACCAACGACGGCGTCGTGGTCGAGGCACGCGACATGCTGCTCGACCGTCTGGTTGCCATCAAGCTCGCGTGGAAGGACCCCGGCTTCCCGTCGATGATGTTCGAAGCTCGCCGTTGTGCAGCGGTGCGGCATAGCTGCGCCGCCCAGATCTACGGCATGGGCACGCACCAGGGTATCGAGTACATCGTCGGCGAGCGCATCGTCGGGCGGCTGCTCCGCGACGTGCTCGAAACGGCGCTCACGCCCGAGGCCTACATGGCGAAGCTGCATGGCGTGGCAGCGGCCGTGGCCCGCTCTCACGATGCCGGGATCGCGATCGGCGAGATCTCCGGATCCACGGTCCTCATCGGTCCGGACGGCCGTCTCGTGCTCGGGAGGCTCTCGCTCTCGCAGGTGCCGGCGTTCGGTCCGCACGGCCAGCCCCTCGCACCCGAAGTCGCGCGCGGCGAGGTCGAGCCGTCGAACCCAGCGGCTGCCGCGATGATCGACCTCTACGGCATCGGCTGCATCGCGATCGAGATGGCGCGCGGTGCACCGCCATTCGCCGACGACGATCACGAGGTGGAGCTGCGTGGCCACGCCCACCTGCCACCCCCGCGGCTCGCCGACCTCCGCATCGATCTGCCGGGTGATCTCTCCGACCTCGTCGAGTGGCTGCTGTCGAAGCAGCCGTCGCAGCGCCCGCCATCGGCCGCCGAGGTGCTCTCGCAGATCGAAGCGATCCAGCACCGCACCGGCACGCAGTCGCGCACGCTGCGCGTGTTGATCGTGGACGACGACACCGCCCGTGCGCGCTGGCTGTGGAGCCTCGCGCGTCGCGCATACGCCGCCGCGAGCGTGGAGATCGCGAGCGAGGGCACGGACGCCGCCCACAAGCTCAACCGCGATCACCCCGACCTGGTGTTCATCGATGGAGCGCTGCGCGGCGTGATGAACGCACTCGAGCTGATCATGTACGTGCGGGGCCTCGAGAACGAACAGGCCCCGCAACTCGTGCTGATCGGCACGGTCTCCTCGCGCGACCGTACGCTGTTCGAGAGCGTGCACGTACCGTTCATCGACGACGACGAGACGCTCGCTGCGTCGGTGCTCGAGCGAGTGAGGGCTGCCGCACAGACGCCCCCGCGCCGCCGCAAGGCGCGGACCACGATCAGCGGTTGATCGGGCGCCCTGCCCATAGACCTTTAACCCAGAGCCCGGCCACGAGTCAGCATGGCCATGAAGCTCATCGTGTTCGTTCTCGCAGGGCTCCTCGGGGCCACGTCCTTGGCCCACGCGGATGACCAGCCTGGCCCGCGCGCCGACCGCCGCCAGCGGATGCTCGAGCGCTTCGATACCAACCAGGACGATCGCCTCGATCGCCGCGAGCGCCGCCAGGCGAAGCGGATGCGCCGGCAGATGAAGATCCAGAAGTTGATCCGCAAGTTCGACAAGAACGGCGACGGCAACCTCGGACCGGGCGAGCTACCGCCGAGGCTGCAAGACCGGCTGCGCCGGTTCGACCGCAACGGCGATGGCTGGATCGATCAGCGTGATCAGATGCAGCCGCGCGGCCGCGGCGGCCAGCGCCAGCTAGCGCCGGGCGCGCCGGCGTCGCCGATGGCCCCCGGCGACGAGTAACCCGAACACGATCGCTCCGAGCGCGAACGAGCCCGCCGGCCCGCCACTCGTGGAGCAACAGCCACCGAGATCCGGGACGACCTTGCTCGTGCACATCGGCGTGCAGCTCCCATCACCGTCGAGGCCGTGGTCGCACTCCTCGCCGTCGTCGAGGATGTCGTCGCCGCACGAGGGCAACTGGCAGTACGTCCGACATGCGTTCGGGACGTCGGCGTTGTCCTTGCCGGTGTCGCATCCCTCGGTCGGCGTCTTGATGCCGTCGCCGCACACCGAGTTGACGTTGGCGACGATGCACACGTCATCGAGCTGCCAGCCACCGAGGTTGAGGCCGTCGTCCGCGGTGAGGTCCCAGCGGATGTCGAACACGTGCCCGGGCACCTTTCCCGACAGCGGCACGTCGTGGAATCGCCACTCGCGATCGATGTGGTGCAGCGAGCTCGCGTCACCGATGTTCTGCGTGGAGTTGATCCAGACTTCCTTGCCGTTGACACGGATGCGCGCCTGATCGAAGTGGCTGTCCTCGACGGCGAGCCAGCGCCGGTACTGGAGCCGCACATCGCTCCACCGGCCGACATCGATCGATGGCATCTGCACCCACGAGCTCCGGCCCGGCCCGTAGTTGCCGCCGAGCTCCTGCGCGAGGATGTGAGTGCCGGAGTAGGCCACCGGCGGATCCGTGGGGCCGCGCATCGCCTCGCCCCATGCCCACGGCGACGCTTCCTTCGAAGCCGCCGTGGTCCATCCCGCGGCGAGCGGATCGCCGTCCTCGAAGCTCGTGCAGTACAACGGCACCGTGTGGCCCTGATAGAGCTGGTAGTACGGATCCGCGAGGTTGTCGGCGAGCGTCAGGACGGTGCCGTCATCGAACACGACGCGCGCCTTGTACAGCACCGTGCCATCGACCGCGATCGGCAGCTGCGCCCAGAACGTGTTGCGATCGACCTTGGTGGCGGCCACCGCACCCTCGGCCGGCGCATCCCCTGTGGGCTTCCACTCGACGACGACGTTCCGGACGTTGTCGCCGATGCAGCGCGTGCTGAGGCCCGAGATGTCGATGCGCACGAGCGTCGATGCCGCCTGCTGTGCAAGCGCGCCCGGGGCGTCGATCGCACCGGTCGCGGTGCGTAGCCCGTGCATGCCGAACGCCTTGCGAATCGTGCACTCGTGCGGCGTGCCGTCATCGAGGTTGCCGTTGTCATCGTCCTCGACGAGCGCTTCGATCAGCGTATCCGGGATGCTCGTCGAGCGGCGTAGCGTGCCGATGTACAGCTTTTGCACGAGCTGGATGCCCGGCGTCTCGCCGAGCTCCATGATCAGCGCCTTGCGGAGATCCCAGAACGTGCCGCCGTAGATCAGGCCGGTGTGGTGGATCTCCTGGACGTCATCGGGCCAGACGAACTCCTTGAACTGCGGATCGAGGTTGCGCAGCGGGTCATCGTTGTAGAAGAAGCCGCGGCCCATGCCCGCATCGCCGGTGATGCTCGCCGCGAGGAAGTCTGCAGCGCCCTCGCTCATCGCGCCGTCGAACGAGCCGACGCCGTCGATGATCTCCGCGGAGTGCAACGCGTGGCCGAACTCGTGGAACACCACGTCCTGGACCAGGCCGGTATTCTGGCACTTCGTGCTCGCGTGGAAGAAGTTGACCGACGTGCCGTCGAAGAACGCGTTGCAGTCCTGGTTGAGGTTCACGTTCGCCGTGATCGCCTCGTTCAGCTTCGGCATGTTCGCGTCGAGCTGCGTGCGCACGAACTGCTTGACGATGTTGACCGACAGGAACACCTGGACCTGCGCGTCATCCTCGACCACCGATCTCGCATCCCAGACCACGATACCGTTGGGGGGCAGCGAGAGATCCGCGACCGCCGCTGCCGCGCCCGCCGCCTTGTTGACCACCGTGACAAAGTCCCCGACCACGGCGGTGGTGAGGGTCTGCGCGGCGTCGACGCCCCAGCTCACGCTGCCGTCGGCGGCGGTCGTCGTCGGCGCGCCGGAGACCATCACGAACGCATTCGGCGCCGGGCGATCGATGCTCGGGTTCCCGGGGTGGCGATCGAAGCTCTTGTAGCGAACCGTCCCGGTCGCGTACAGGTTCTGCTGGTGCACCGCGAGGATCTCGCCGGTCGTGACGTCGGCGTATGCGAGGTAGCGACCCTCGCCGCCACCATCGATCGTGAGCGGTCGCGCGAGCCGGTAGCCGAGCACGGCATCGTCACCGATCAGGGGCAGAACGACCTCGTCACCGACTTCGGTGACCGGCGCAGCAGGCAGATCCAGGGCGATGCGCAGCGCGGACTTCGCCCGCGGGCCGAGCAGTGCGCGCGACATCCGCGTGGTCGGGATCGCCACCGTGATGTCGGGGAGCGCCTGGCTGCCGATCGCGATCATGCGATCGTGCTTGAACCGGAAGCTGACCTGCCCGCCGACGACGCGGTGCCCGGCGTGCAGCTGCGCGAAGCCGATCGTGCGGATCTCGCCATCCGAGTGGTTACTGACGAGCGCGAAGTCCGTGACGCTCGCGCCCGGCGCCACGAGGGCCAGGTGGTCCGCGAGCAACATCCGCGCATACGTCTCGGCGATCACCGGCGATGCGTTCGCACCAGGCGCGTCGATCCCCGAGCCCCAGATCTGCGACGGCACGCCGGTCGCGCGATCGTATGCGGCACTCCACCGCCCACCGACACGCGCCTCGAACGTGGTCCACGCCGGGCTCTTGACCGCGCCCCACCGAACGTCCACGTGCGTGCGGAGCGGCTTCGCGAGCTGGGATCCCGGCATGGCCGTCAGCGCATCAGCGGCGACCCGACCCGAGCTCTGCCGAGGCACCACGGCGTGGGCGGTCGCGGCGACGAACAGCAGGCTGGCCGCGAACCCCACCGAGCCACGAAAGCGCATCCGATGATTAGAGCGCATGATCGGGCGGCGGCGTAGCGATTCCGATGGTTCACGCTAACCAACCTCGGATTCGTCCGAGGACTACCGACCTCACCGGCGGTCTGACCGCTACCCCACCGGGCGCAAATCGGTCACCACCGCCTGCGGGGACCGACGGCGGAGCGTGGCGACCAGCTCGTCGAACGAGCCCGGCGCGCAGACGTAGTCGGTCACCCCGTCTGCTGTGACGCGGATCTGAAGGCCCATCTCCTCGTCGACGATCATCAGGCGCTGGACCTTCGCTGGATCGTGCAACAGCGCACGCAGGGGCGCCGACCGCGGATCTCGCCGCCGCTTCGCCGCGAACGCGAGCCAGATCGAGACCGTGCCAAGCGCGGCCGCGCCGAGCGAGAACCCCAGGGGATCACCGCCGCCGAACATCAACAGGATGCACACCACCGCGAGCACGCCGTGCACGAGCGCACCCATCCGCGCCGCATCTCCACGCGAGTGGATCGCACGCCGCACGAGCTCCGCGTCGCCGTCGGCCGTCATCCCCCGTGGACCACCGCCATCGCGTCGGCGCGCGCGGCACGGATCGCCCGCGACAGCGCGAGCTGCCCCCGCGCGCGGACGAGGTTGTGCGCGCGACGCGATGCAAACCGCGCCACGTCCCAGCCGAAGTACTCGTCGCGGAACATGTCCACGCAGAATCGCGCAGCGAGCTCGAGGCTCACCGTCTCCGCGCCGGTCACGATGGACGTGCGCTCGTCATCGGTCAGCAGCCCATCTGCGACCGCGCGAAACCCGCGGATCGCCGCCGTGAAGATCGCGAGATCGAAGCGCACACCGCCGGCATCCTCCCCGCGCGGGTTGCACCACGAGCGCATCGCGTCGCCGAGCTCGAACGCCATCGTGCCGCGGCCGAGCGTGTCGAGATCCACGAGGCACACGCCGCGCACGGGCGGCTCGGAGAACAAGAGGTTCGAGATCTTCAGATCACCATGGCAGTGGCGCGGGGCCGTCACGGGGAGTGCCGGCAGCGCCGCGGCCTCGCCCGCGATCTCGCGCCCGAGCTCCACGCCCTCCGGTTCGCCGCCGCCCGCCACATGGTCCGCGAGCCGGGCCAGGTGCGCCGCCGTGTCGTGAACGCCCGCGCGCGCGAACCGATAGTCGTGCGAGAGATCCGCCACCGCGCGATGAAATCGCCCGAGCAATTCGCCGCCCGCCTCGGCCCAGCTCGGATCCGGCACCGCGTGCACGGTCACGCCGTCGACCCAGGTCAGCGCGCGCCACACGCGTCCACCGACGACGATCCACGGCTCGCCGGCGCGCGTGCGCACGAGGCGCGGCGTCACCATGCCCTTCGCCGCGAGGTGTGCCGTCACCGCCTCGAGGTCGAGGTTGACCTCGCCCGCGAAGATCGGATGCACGCGCTGCAGGACACCAGTCGGCGCCCCGGCTTCGTCGCGCACGGAGTAGGTCGTGTTGATCAGGCCGCCGGTGAGCGGCGCGATCTGAGCCTCGGTCCAGCCCCACGCGGCGGCGACCTCGGCCAGCTCGGTCACTTCTTGATCTCGAGCGGCGCCTTCTGCCCCGCCGGATCAGCCGCCTCGACCTTCACCGGCGGCTTGATCTCGAGCAGCTCGATATCGAACACGAGCATGCCCTGCGGCCGACCCGCCGCACCCTTGAACGCGAGCTGGTCGGGAATCCAGAACCTTACGCGGTCACCCACCGACATCAGCGGAATGCCCTCGGTCCAGCCGGCGATCACGCCTCCGAGCGAGAACTCGGCGGGCTCGTTCTTGACCACCGACGAGTCGAACATCCGGCCATCCGTGGTCCAGCCGGTGTAGTTCACCTTCACACTGTCCGTCACCGTCGGGTGCGGGCCGCCCTTCCCGGCGCGAAGCACCTTGTACGCCACGCCCTTCGGTGTCTTCTTCGCGTCGGCCGGCACCGCCGCAACATCGGCCGGTTTCGGCGGCGGCTCGATTCCCGGCGCGATCGAGATCGTCTCGACCTCGTACGTCAGGATCCCCTCGGGCATCCCGGGCAACGGCTTGCCGCCTTGCTGCATCTTCGCGGCGGGGATCCACACGCGCATGCGCTCGCCTGCCGTCATCGCCGTCAGGATCTCCTCCATCGCCGCCGACTGCCGGAACGGTGGCACGGTCGCCGGTCGCTTGCGCATCTCCGTCGAGTCGAACATGCGGCCCGTCGCATCCCACGCCGTGTAGTTGAACGTTACCGTGTCGAAGTAGCGCGCCTTGTCCTTGCCCGTTCCCGGCTTCGCGACGACGTACGCGAGTCCCGACGGCAGCTTCAGCGCGGTTGGTGGCGGCGTGAGATCCGCCGGCACGATCGGCGCAGCGATGATGTCGTTCAGCTCGACCTCGTACGCCAGCGTCTCGGCCGAGCTGCCCGGCGGCGGCGAGCCCTTGTATCCGATCGACGGCGGGATCCACAACATCGCGCTCTCGCCCTTGTGCATGAGCAGCAACGCCTCCGTGAATCCGGGCGCGAGGTTCGCGAGCGCGAGCGCCTGCGGCTGGCCCTTGCCCTTGTTCGTGAAGAACGTCTCGCCGGTCGTCTGCCGCCATCCCGTGTACGTGACGAGCACGGTGTCGTTGCGTAGCGGCTTCGGCGAGTCACCGGCGCCCGACAGCTTCTTGTAGATCAGCCCCGACGACGTCTTCACCGCATCCATCGGGGGATTCATCAGCTCCAGCGGAGGCTTCACCTGCTCGCCCTGCGTGCGTGGCGTCGCCTTCGGCACGTTCGTCACGAGCCCAGAGCCAGAGCCAGAGCCCTTCGCGCTGGCGGCAATCTGCTTACCGTCGGTGCGCTGGCACGCGACGAGACCTGTGACAACGGCGAGGACTGCTAGGCGGCGCATGACCGCCGGAAGATACCTCAGGCCGCTGCGAATGCCTCGCGCGTCAGGTTGCGCACGCCGGTTGCCTGGACGAGAACGTTGTCCTCGATCCGGATCCCGCCGAACTGTCGCAGGTCCGCGATCGCCGACCAGTCGAGCAGGTCGCGGCGGTCGTCGGTCTGCAGCGGTCCGAGCAGGCCATCGATGATGTAGATGCCCGGCTCGATCGTGAACACCTGCCCGACCTCGATGGTCGAGGTGTTGCGCAGAAACTTGTTCTCCGGCCGCGGCGGCCGCGGCTTCATGCCGGCGTCATGCACGGTGATGCCGAGCGAGTGCCCGAGGCCGTGCGGGAACAGCGCGCGCGTGATCCCGCGATCGACGAGCTCCTGCGCGCTGCCGCGGCCGATGCCGAGCTCGCGTAGCGCCACGGCGAGGAGCCGATGCGAGTCGTCGTGGAGATCCTCGTACGACATGCCCGGCTTGATCCGCCGGCAGATGTCCTGCTGGACCGCGTCGACGTGGACCAGGAGGTTCGAGAACCGCCGCGCGGCGGAGCCATCGCCCCGTACGTAGGTGCGCGTGATATCGCTCCCGTAACCGAGGACCTTCGCGCCTGCGTCGATCAGGAACGACGTGTCGCCCGCCACCTTCTCGCGCTGGTACGCCACGTAGTGCAGCACCGCGGTGTGCGGCCCGAGCGCGACGATGTTCTTGTAGGGCGCGGCCGCGTCGTCCTGCTCCGAGGCGAGCAGATACGACAAGTGCAAGTCGAGCTCCGAGACGTCGCCGGCCTGGAACAGCTTCGCGACGGCGCGGTGCCCCTTCGCCGCGCGCTTGCTGGCCTCGGAGAGGCACGCGATCTCGTACGCGGTCTTCTTCGTGCGCAGCAGATCGAGCGCCGCGATCAGCGCCGGCGGATTGACGGTGCCCGGCGGCGAGGTGCCCTGGTCGCGCGTGATGACGGCGACCTTGCCGCCGGGGATCGCGTCGCCCGCGTGGCCGGGCTTGACCTCGACGAGCTCGAACCCCGCCCAGAAGTGCTCGCTCTCGGGTGGTGTCGGTGTCTCCCAGTAGTCGTCGACGATGGTCCGCACGAGCTGCGGCTGCTTGCCCGGGCGCACGATGACGAAGGTGTCGGGCTCGGGCAGCGGGCACCAGTGGGCGTACGCCGGGGTTGGCGACAGCGGCCACGACTGATCATCGAACCGGTTGCGCATCGCGGCGGCGCCGCTGCACAGCACCACGGCGTCGAAGCCATGCGCCGCGAGGGCGGCCTCGTAGCCGGTCTGGAGATATGCGAGATGCTCGGCGTAGGTCGCGTCGTGGCTCACGGCTTCACCTTATCTGCAGAGGGGGAGATCGCAAAGGCGATGGCGGGGGTGCGTTCGATCGTGAACGTGCGGCTCTCGACGAGATCCCCGACGACGACGCGCACCGCGGGAACGGCAAGCGGCCCTCGCTTCACGGGCACGCTGAACCGGCGCGCGATGGAGCGCACCGCCTCCGCATCGCCGCCCTTGAAGCCACCGATGGTGGCGTCGCCCTTCCACGATACGGCGGCCGTCGCGAGGATCTGCCGCTGCGCTGCGGTCACACTGCCGTACGCAACGAGGACAGGCCCGGAGAGCTGGGGCAGTGCGAGCACGGTCGTGACGCCCGCAGGTAGCTCGACGCTCGCCGGCACCACGGCGGCATCGGCCTTGCCGAGGCCGAGCGCGGCCAGGGTCGACGCGGTGTCGGGCACGGATTCGATCTTGCCGAAGAAGTCCTTCCCGACCTCGCCACCGAGGAGAACGTTGAGCACGAAGTCGCTCTCGCGCCCACCCATGGCGGGTACGAGCACGCGCTTGCCCTTGAGCTGATTGATCTTCTCCGCGCCGCGCGCGACGAGCTGCCAGCTATGGGTGGCATCGCCGGCTCGCGTGGCGGCAGCGATCACCGTGTAGTTGCCGCCTGCGCTGGCGAGATATGTCGCATCGACGAGCGCCACGGTGACCTCGCCCTTCTTCACGGCGGAGGCGAAGTCGCCTGCGCGCGCATAGACCCGCCCCACTCCGGTGCCGCCGAGCGCGGTGCCGAGGTGATCGCCGAGCTTCTTCGCGAGCTCGACGCGCGACGCCGTCGACGGGAACGGCTCGCTCGGCGCGTAGAGCCCGACGGTGATGTTGTCTGCGTGCGCCACCGAGGCGGCGCACACGATCGCGAGAATGCTTGCACGCATCACGGCGCCTCCCCGTAGATCCGTTCCTTGGACTCGATCCACTCCGCGAGCTGTGGAAACCGCACACCTGCCTTGCGGGCGCGTCGCCACGCATCGAGCGCCTTCACGGGCTCGCCTTTGCGCTCGTACGCGATGCCGAGGTTGACGAGCGCCTCGGGCACCTTCCCGGCCACCCGGTCGAGCTGCGTGATCGCGGAGTCGAGGTTGCCGTCCACGAGATCGAGCACTGCGAGGTTGTGCGCGACTTCATCGGTACCGACGCGCGAATTTACGTTGCGCGCCGCGATCAGATACGTGCGCGCGGAGGCGATCTGCCCGGACCGGTAGGCATCGTTCGCCGCCTCGAGCGCGACGACGCGGATCGACGTCGCGAGCAGCACCGCGGCCGGTCCGCTCGACTTGCCGGTGAGTGCGGTCAGGCGATCGAGCGCCTTGCTCGCGCGCTTCGCGTTGCGGCCCTCGGTGAACGCGATCAGGATCGGCGCCGCCTGCGTGTCGGCCGGCGGCGGGAACGGGCAGCTCTGCCCGCTCACGGCCTTGAGCGCCGTCAGCGCCGCGTTCGACTCGCCGACGACGACCGCCGCGAGCGCCAGATCGCACTTCGTCGCGAGCGCGGGGTCGGCAGCCACGGACGCACGCAGCGCCTCGAGGGCCTTCGCACCGTTGCCCTGCTTCAGCAACGCCACACCCAGCGCGTGGCGTGCCGCCGCGAGTGCGGCCTTGTGACGCTGCACGAGCGCCGCGGCCTTCGCAGCGGGGACGGTCTTCTCGAGGGCGGTGACGGCGATCGCCGGATCTCCCCCGGCGAGCTCGGAGGCCGCCCAGTCGATCGCGACCTCGATCGCAGCGTCCTTCTCCACCGCAGCGAGCGCTTTCTCGTACAGCGGCCGAGCGCCGGCGAGGTCGCCGGTCAGGGCGTGTGCGCGCGCATCGAGCATCACGGTGATGCCACTCGGATCGCCCTTCGCCGCCTTGTCGAGCGGGACCACGGCATCGCCGTTCTTGTTCAGAGCGAGCCGTGCGACGCCGAGGTTTTTCCACACGAGAGGCGTGCCGTCGAGCTGATCCGCGCGCGCGAGCAACGGCTCCGCAGCGGCGGCATCGTTCGCGGCGAGGTTCGCGACCGCAACCGTGACGAGCGCATCGACGAGCAGCTTGCGCGAGCGCGGTGTGCTCGTGATGCCATCGGCCTCACCGAGCACCTTGATCGCGGCCTCCGCCTGACCCGAGCCCAACAGGGCCGCGCCGGCGACCACGCGGATCGTCGCATCGCCCGGGACTTCACCGACGACGGGCACGAGCCGCTGCGCCGCAGCCTGCGGATCGCCGTTCGCCAGCAGTGCTTCTCCGAGCTCGGCCCACCAGTCCGGATCGATCCCCGGCGATGGCGGCGGTCCGAGCTTCTCGAGCGCGGCGATCGCCGGCTTGAGCTCGTTCGCGCGGCGCAGCACGTACGCGTACCTCACCGTCCACCGCCGGCGCGCGGGCTCGAGCTGCATCGCGGTCTCGAGCTCCTTGCGCGCCTCGGCGAGGTTGCCGCGGGCGGCCTGCGCCTCGCCCACGAGCGCATGGCCTGCGGCGCTGCCGGTCGCCGACTTCTCGAGGTAACGCCGTCCGCGCTCGAGCGCCGCCGTGGTGTCGCCGAGCGCCAGCGCGCACTGCCCGTCGACGAGCCACACCTCGGGGTGCGTATCGGCGAACGGCTCGAGCTCGCGGATCAGCGAGCGCGCCCGCTTGCAGTCGAGTGCGGCGGTGGCCCACGCCACGCCGATCCGCGCGCGCAGATCGGTCTTGCGCGCCGCGGACGCCGAGGTGAACAGCGTCAGCGCCTTCTGGGGCTGACGATAGCGAAGATAGGAATCCGCGAGGTCGACCTGGTGGCGACCGTCCTCCTTCGCGAGGGCGCCCGGGCGGTGCGTGAAGTACGCCTCGAGCGCGGTGATCGAATCGGGCCACTTGCCGGTGTCGTGCCAGTAGTGACCGAGGAGGAGCTGCGCGTCGTAGCGATCGGGGTTCTTCTTCGTGACCTGCTCGAGGATCGGCACGCCGGTGGTGCCGTCACCAGAGAGCACGAGCTGCGAGCCGAGCGCGGTCAACACTTCCTCGTCGTTCGGCGCGAGGCTCTGTGCGCGTCGCATCAGCTCGATGCCCGCCTTGTACTCCTTGCGCGCCGCGTACACGGCCGAACGCAGCACGTACGCTTCGACGCGCCGGGGGTTGAGCGCAATCGCCTGGTCGAGCGCCTTCGCCGCGTCCTCGAGCGCACCCTTCTTGAGCGCCGTGCGGCCTTCCGCGACGAGCGCGGCGCTCTCGTCCTCGCCTTGGTTAGGACGCTGCGCGAACGCAGGCGTCGCACACGCGAGCGCCGCTGCCGCAAGGATCCACCTAGTACGCATAGCCAACCTTGACATAGAGCTCTCTCCCTTCGCCGGGAACTCGAGGCACCGTGAGCACATCGGGAACGCTCCGGTCGTAATCGCCGGGCGCGGGGATCTGGTCGCGCGTCCCGATCAGGTTGCGCACACCGGCGGTCACATCGAAGCCCTTGATGTTCGGGACGTACACGGTGAGGTTCGCACCGACCCACGCGGGCGCGGCGGGCGATGCGGTGCCCGCGGCATCGGGGCGCGTCGGCCGCGGACCGATCACGATGGCCTCCGCGGAGATGTGCGCGACACCGCCGAGCGCCGGCGTCGAGAGCCCCGCACTGGCCGTGATCGCCGGCGCGTTCGCGACGCCGCCGTAGACGAGGTTGCCCATCCCGTCCTCGGTGCCGACGTGCGTGTAGGCGGCGCCGCCGAACCCATACCAGCCGCTGCTGCCCCGGAACGCGACCTCGGCCTCGGCGCCTGCGGAGACGTAGCGGGTCACGTTCTGGAACTGCAGCTTGTTCGGATCGCTGTCGGCCGGCACCGACTCGATGATGCCGCGGGCATCCCAGTAGAATCCAGACAACCGCGCCGATAGCCCCGAGGTCGGCTTCGCCCACGCGACCGCCTCGAAGCTGCGAATCGTCTCGGCCTTGATGTCGGGATTCGCGAGGAAGTCGGAGCCGTCCTCGAACGTGCCCTCGAATGCGCTCGCGTTGCGGAAGCCCTCGGCGTAGAGCAGCTTGACGCCGGCCTTCTCAGGCTGCGCGACGAACAGCACGGCGCGCGGGCTGAGGCGGTCCTCGAGCTTCGAGTTGCGATCGAACCGCAGGCCGCCCGTGAACCCGAGCCACCGCAGCGGCTGGCCATCGACCTCGGTGTAGATGCCTTCGAGATCATAGTTGGTCGGGATATCGATCTTCGGCTTCGTCGGATCTCCGACGGCGACCGCGGTCGAGCGCGTGCGGTCGTAGCTCGCCTCGGTGCCCGCCGTGATGCCCAGCAGGTTCGGCCGCACGATCTCGTAGCGCCCGCGGACCTCCGCACCGAACACCTGTGCCGCGCCGGTGGTGTCGAGCGCGTAGCCGGTGACCGGATCGTACGGCGGCGAGCTATCGCTGAACTTGTAGATGTTGGTGTAGACGCGGCCCGCGACCGACAGTCGTTTTGAGATCTCTCGCGTGTGCCCGCCCTCGACGAGCAGCTGTGTATCGAACTGCTCGTACGGACGGATCAAGGGATTCACGTCGTACGGCGCGAACGGCGACTCGCGGCTGTAGTGCGAAGCTCGTACCTGCCCGAAAGTGCCGCCATAGGCACCGACCACGCCGGCGACGAACGAGCGCGAGCCATCGAACCCGAGCTTCTGGCCATCCGGGATGGCGAGGGTCAGCGTCTCGCCGATCCGGTTCATGAAGTGGACCGAGCCGCGGATCTGCTCGTGCACGCTGCCCACCGCAAATCCGGTCGACGTCGTCACGCCCTGGATCGAGTTGATCGAGGCCCGCGCCCATGCCCGCGGCGCATCGGCGGCGCTTCGCGTGACGATGTTGATGATCCCGAAGAACGCGTTCGTGCCGTACACCGATGACACCGGACCGCGGATCACCTCGATGCGCGCGATGTCGTCGATCGACACGATCGCGTCGTAGCCGAGCCCCGCGAACGCTCCCCAGGCCTCGTTGATGCTGGCACCATCGACGAGCACGAGCACGCGCGTGTTGAAGTCGCCGGGAATCTGCAGGCCGCGCACGCCGATCGAGTAGCTGAGTCGGTTGTCGACGAGATACACACCCGCCACGCTCGCCACTGCCTCGCCGATCGTGCGGTAGCCGAACCGCCGGATCCGATCGCCCGTGATCACCGTGACCGCCGAAGCGACATTGCCGAGGCTCTGCTCTCGCTTCGCAGCACCGACGACGACATCCTCCTCGGCCGATGCCGCCGCGAGCACGGTCGCCGACGCCGACGGTTGATCCTCGGCCGCGGGAAGTGGAGGGAGATCGTC
Source organism: Haliangiales bacterium (assembly GCA_038206055.1). GTDB lineage: Bacteria > Myxococcota_A > Polyangia > Haliangiales > Haliangiaceae > JABFXX01. The sequence goes on along the minus strand of JBBRBG010000122.1, from coordinate 1,811 downwards.
GACGTCGACCGCCGGCCCGTCGGCGCGCGCGGCGGGTGTCGCCAGCAGCACCGCGAGCACGACGCCGCTGATCCGCCTACCGCGAATACCCCACCTTGATGAAGAACTCGCGGCCTTCGCCGGGGATCTTCGGAACGACGATCGTGGTCGAGGGGTCCGGGAACCGATCGTAGTCACCGGGGGCAGGAATCTCGTCGCGCTTGCCGAGGATGTTGCGCACGCCGGCAGTCACGTCGAAGCCTTTGACATCGGGAACGTAGATCGTCGCGTTGAGGCCGGCCCACGCGCTCGACGCAGGCAGCGCGTTCCCATTCTCGTCGGGACGCGTCTCCCGCCTGGACAGCACCACGGCCTCGCCGGAGAGGTGTGCGACGTCCCACAGCTTCGGCGTCGAGATGCCGAGGGTCGCCGTCACCGCGGGCGCGCCGACCACGTGGCCGTACTCGACGGCACCGGTGCCATTCGCGCTGCCGATCCGCGCGATGGTGCCGCCGCCGAACCCGTACCAGCCCTTGCTGTTGCGGTAGGTCGCCTCGACCTCGACGCCCTCGGTGATGTACCGACCGACGTTCTGGAACTGCAGCAACGTGTCGTCGTTCGGATCGGGGCGCTGCTCGATCACGTCGCGCGCGCTCCAGTAGAAGCCGGAGATCCGCGTCGACAGGCCCGCCGTCGGCTTCGCCCACACCACGGCCTCGTAGCTGCGAATGCGCTCGGAGCCGATCTTCGGGTTTGCCGAGAAATCCACGCCGTCGGCGAAGTAGCCCTCGAACGCGCTCGGGTTGCGGAACCCCTCGGCATAGAGGAGCTTCACCCCATACTTCTCCGGCTTCGCGAGGAACACGGCCGCGCGCGGCGACAGCCGGCTGTCCGAGGTCGAGCCCCGGTACATGGGATCGCCGAGGGGCAGATCGTTGCCGAAGATGTGACGGCGGTCGAAGCGCAGCCCGCCGGTGAAGCCGAGCCAATCGGTGGGTTGGCCATCGAGCTCGGAGTAGACGCCTTCGATATCGAAGTCGAGCGGCACCACCACGCCACCGGACTCCATGCCCTCGGTGAACGCGCGGCTCTTGGTGACGTTGTAGTTCGTCTCGAGGCCCGCCGTGATCCCGAGCTTGCCGTCCTTGCGCAGGTCATAGCGACCACGGACCTCGGCGCCGAACGTGCGCGCATCGCCGTAGTCGAGGAACACGTTGTTGGTGTTGTAGATGCGATCGGAGTAGCGATAGAGGTTGAAGTAGCCGCGCGCCGCCACGGTGAGGCGCTTGGTGATTTCCCGCGTGTGCCCGCCTTCGACGAGCAGCTGGTAGTTGAACAGCGTATAGGGCGGGACGTTCGCGGGATCGCTGTCGTACGGCGCGAACGGAGAGTCGCGCTTGCTGCGGTACGCGCGGATCTGGCCGAACGTGCCGCCCTTCTGACCGACGACGGCGGCGATCAGCGTGTTCGCACCGTCGCCCTCGAGCGGCGCAGGCTGGATCTCGGAGATGGTCGAGGATTCGCCGAACCGGCTCATCGCGAGCACCGAGCCGCGGATCTGCTGATCGACATCGCCCTGCGCGAACCCCGCGGTTCCGACGACACCGTTGATCGAGTTGACGCCGATCCGCCCCCACGCCTTCGAGCCCTCGAGCGCGCCGCGCGTGACGATGTTGAGGATCGCAAAGAACGCGTTCGTTCCGTACACGGCGCCGACCGGGCCGCGGATCACCTCGATGCGCGCGATGTCGTCGATCGAGACCAGGCCATCGAACCCGACGCCGCCGAACGCGCCCCACGCCTCGTTGACCGTCGCGCCGTCGACGAGCACC
>JBBRBG010000121.1:0-28438 GCA_038206055.1 Haliangiales bacterium | reverse complement strand
TCCGTCGGAGCGAACCTGTTTGCAGAGCGGCCGTCGCTCGGCACCGCCGACAAGGCAATGGTGCTGACCCGCGCACTGGCGTGGCGTGGCGAGACCCTGCCGCCGCGCAGCATCCATCTGTTGTCGCGCCTGCTCGATCGTTGACCGAAGTGAAAGTATTCTTGCCATAGCCTCATAACTATGGAAATAATACTTTCACCATGGGACGCAAGACCGCCGCTCCGCTGCCCGCCATCACGCGCGCGCTCGCGGAGCTAGGTGGCAATCTCAAGCTGGCGCGACAACGGCGGCGGTTGACCGCAGAGCTGGTCGCCGAGCGGGCCGGAATGTCGCGTCCCACCCTGCGCGCAATCGAGCGGGGCGACGCCGGCGTTACCCTCGGTGCCGTGGCCAGCGTGCTCCATACCCTGGGCCTCGAGAAGGACCTCGCAACGGTCGGCCGAGACGACGTCCTCGGGCGGAAGCTCACCGACGCGCACCTCGAATCGCAGACCCGTGTCGACGGGCCGCGGACCAAGCGAACTGATGGCTGAGCGTCGAACGATCGAGGTCTGCGCCGATTGGACAACCCTCGCTGGGCCGACCACCGTGGGGACGCTGTACGCGACGCCGTCCCGCGGACATGATGTGTTCTCCTTCGAATACGCGCGCAGCTGGCTCGACTCGACGCACGCGCAGGAGCTCGATCCATCGCTGCGTTTGCTCCGTGGTCCGCAGTATCTCGCCGGCGAACGCGGCAACTTCGGAATGTTTCTCGACTCCTCGCCCGATCGTTGGGGTCGCGTCCTGATGGAACGCCGCGAGGCGCAGCTCGCCCGCGAGCAAGCACGCCCGGCGCGCCGCCTCACCGAGGTCGACCACCTCCTCGGCGTTTACGACGGGCATCGCCTCGGGGGACTGCGGTTCCGCGTCGCCGGTGGACCATTCCTGGATGACAACGACAAGCTGGCCTCACCGCCATGGACGTCGCTGCGCGAGCTCGAACAGGCAAGCCTTCACCTCGATCAAGATGGCGCAGAGAACGATCCGGCCTATGGCCGCTGGCTCCTCATGCTGATGGCTCCGGGCCGTTCGCTGGGCGGCGCCCGGCCGAAGGCGAGCGTGGTCGACCCGACCGGGCACCTGTGGATCGCGAAGTTCCCGAGTGCGCTCGACGCAGACGACATCGGCGCGTGGGAGAGCGTGGTGCACACGCTGGCGGAACGTGCCGGAGTCGTCACGACCGTCGCGATGCGCAAGAAGCTGGGCAGCGCGCATCATACGTTCCTCTCCCGAAGGTTCGATCGCAGCGGCGATCGCCGTCGCCTCCACTTTGCATCTGCGATGACGTTGCTCGAACGCGCCGACAACGAGGTGGCGAGCTATCTCGATCTCGCGGAGCTGATCACCCGAGTGGGTAGCCATCCCGCACGCGATCTCGAGCAGCTGTGGCGACGGATCGTGTTCTTCATCTGCGTCTCGAACGTCGACGACCATCTCAGGAACCACGGATTTCTACTCGAGCCCCGGGGCTGGTCGCTCGCGCCGGCCTACGACATGAACCCGATCTCGCGCGGCGCTGGACTCACGCTGAACATCTCCGAGGCGGATAACGCACAGGATCTCGTGCTCGCCGCGGACGTCGCGGCGCGATTTCGCGTGTCCGCGGCGAAGACCGCCGTGATCATCGACGAGGTTCGCGCGGCCGTGCGCACGTGGAAGGTCGTTGCCGTCGAAGCCGGGCTGAGCCGCGGGCAACGGGACCGGATGGCGCCGGCGTTCCGCGTCGCCGATGCCTGATGGTAGCGTGCGCGCGTGACTTCCCAGCCCGGCATCCTCAGCGCGGTCACCCCGGCAGCGCGCTACATCGTCCTCGACGTCCCGCCCGACGTCCCTGCGAAGGACGTCGCCCACCGGCTCCACGAGCTGCGCATCGACGACCGCCTGATCGTCGGCCTCGGAGATCCGCTGCTCCGCGCGCTCGGTGCCAGCGTGCCCGGCGTCGAGACCTTCCCGGCGCTCTCCGGTCCCGGGTGCGCGATTCCGTCGACGCAGGGCTCGATCCTCCTGATCACGCGCGGCGAGGATCACGGCGACACGCTGATCGCGATGCAGCGCGCGATGATGGTGCTCGGGCACGGGCTGCGCGTCGTCGAGGATGTGGCCGCATTCCGCCACGGCACCGGCAGAGACCTCACCGGATTCGAGGACGGCACGGAGAATCCCAAGGGCGACAAGGCGATCGCGGCCGCGATCGCCGACGATGGATCGAGCTGCGTCGCGGTGCAGCGCTGGGTCCACGATCTCGGCGGCTTCGAGAAGATGTCGGCTGCGCAGCGCAACCACGTGTTCGGCCGCGATCGCGACACGAACGAAGAGCTCGCGGATGCGCCGCCGTCGGCACACGTCAAGCGCAGCGCGCAGGAGGACTTCGTGCCGCCCGCGTTCATGGTGCGCCGCTCGATGCCGTACGGCACCGTGACGGAGCACGGCCTGTACTTCGTCGCCTACGGCCGAACATTCGATGCGTTCGCGGCCGTCCTTCACCGGATGATCGGTCGCGACGACGGCGTGGTCGATGGCCTGTTCCAGTTCTCGCGGCCGGTCTCCGGCGGCTACTACTGGTGCCCGCCCGTTCTGGACGGTCGCCTCGCGATCGCTTAAGCGGCCGCGGCGATCTGGTCGATCGCGTCGGTCTCGTGCTTGCTGACGGCCACGGTGTGGAGGCAGACGGGCATGCCGATCAGCGCGAGGCCGACCTTGTAGTCATCGCCGTCGTCCTTCATCCACACGCCCTGCGCGCGGAACCGGAACGACCGATCGCCGTCCTCGATCTGGATCTCGACCTGCTCGCCGCGCGCGACGAACGGCGCATGACGAACGACGAATCCACCGGGGCCGACCTCGACGAGCTCGACGCGATCGTGAATCCGATCACCGCGCATCAGCACGGACAGCTTGGTCGCCTCGCGGCGGAACTTGCGGCCCGTCTTCATCCGCTGGTCATCCTCGCTGGGAGCGAACGCGCTCTCCATCGCACAGACCTGCTCGATCTCGTCCCACTCGAGACCAACGCCCAGATCGCACTTCCCGATGAGGGTGCGGTACTGAAAGACGATCTCGACCAGCATGACGAGCAGAGGTTAAGCAGGGTCCGTGCCACGGTGAACGGAGGGGTAACGGGCCGAAACTTCGTTCAGGTCCGGCGGCCCGGACGACCGAGTGGCCGGGTGGAGCGTCACCATTTGGGGTGTCCGTGGTCGGGGAGGCACGGTATCCAGGCTCCCGATGGACCTGTTTGCGCAATCCGCGAAGAAACGCCAGGTTGGACAACCTCTGGCCGAGCGAATGCGGCCCCGAAGCCTCGAGGAGCTCGTGGGGCAGGCCCATCTCGTGGGCCCCGGCCGCATCCTGTCAAACCTCGGTCCCGGCCGTGCCATCCCGTCCTTGATCCTGTGGGGCCCACCCGGGAGTGGAAAGACCACCCTGGCTCGCCTGCTGGGCGACACCCTGCGGGCGGATCTGATCGCCCTGTCCGCTGTCGACGCAGGTGTGAAGGATGTGCGCGAGGCTGTCGCCAAGGCGACAGAGCGCCGGGATCAGTTCGGCGCCCGGACCCTGCTGTTCATTGACGAGATCCACCGGTTCTCGAAGACCCAGCAGGATGCGCTCCTGCCGCATGTCGAGTCCGGAACGGTCACGCTGATCGGCGCGACCACCGAGAACCCGAGCTTCGGTGTGGTCGCCGCGCTGCTGTCTCGCGCCCGCGTGGTGCGGCTCGAAGCCCTCAGCGATGACGAGCTCTCCGGCCTCGCGCGGCGCGCCGTCTCCGATGGCGAGCGCGGCCTGGCATCCCTCGATGTCACGCTCGACGCGGAGGTGTGTGCGCAGCTCGTGGCCGCGGCCGCCGGCGATGCGCGGCGCATGTACTCGGTCCTCGAGGTCGCGGCGGACCTCGCGCGCCGCGCCGCCGCCGACACACCGGCCGCACCGATCACGGCCGAGCACGTCGCCGAGGCGGCGCAGGGCAAGACGCTGCTCTACGACAAGGCCGGCGACGAGCACTACGGCGTGATCAGCGTGTTCATCAAGAGCATGCGCGGCTCGGATCCCGACGCCGCCGTGTACTGGATGACCCGCATGCTCGAGGCCGGCGAGGATCCGCGGTTCGTGCTGCGCCGCATGGTGATCTTCGCGAGCGAGGACGTCGGCAATGCGGATCCGCAGGCGCTCGTCGTCGCGGTCAGCGCGCTGCAAGCGGTGGAGCTGGTCGGGCTCCCGGAGGGGGTGCTGCCGATGACCCAGGCGGTGACGTACCTCGCGCTGGCGCCCAAATCGAACAGCGCACTCACCGCGTACACCGCCGCGCGCAAGCTCGTGCGCGAGAAAGGTGCGCTCCCCGTCCCCGCCCGCTATCGCCCCGGGTCGACAGCGCTCGATCGCTCGATGGGCCACGGCCAGGGCTACAAGTACCCGCACGACTTCGCCGGCAACTACGTGCCGGAGGACTACCTGCCCGACGAGATCGTCGGAGAGACGATCTACACCCCGAACGACTCGGGCTTCGAGCACGAGCTGGTCGTGCGGCGTGCCGAGATCGAAGCGAGGAAGAAGAAACCGACGTAGCGACGAACGCTATGCGAGGCGGATCCAGCGCGCCTTCGCCGCTTCGATCTTGCCGCTGAACGTCCCCGGGAAGTGGCGCTGCACGTACGCGAACGCCTGCTGGATCAGCTCGCGATCCACCTCATCCGGCACTTCCATGTTCTGGTCGTGCGGGTCGGGGCGGATGCCCAGGCGAACCACCTCGGTCAGCCGGAGCACGTGCAGGCGGTTCACGAACAGGGCGTGCGCGATGCCGAGGAAGAGCTCTTCGGTAGCAGGATCCTGGGCCATGGAGGGCGGTCTTTACCACGAGCGGCGGGGCCGGTACCAGGGCCGACCTAGGGCTGCTTGAACGCGTTCGGAAGGCCGCCGAGCCGAGCGTTGGGGCTCATCGCGTAACCCTGCACATCGACATTGGATAGGACGACGTTGTCCTCGTGCCACAGGGGCACGATCGGCACGTCGGCCGCCACCAGGCGCTGCACGTCGCCGTAGATGACCCGGCGCTTGTCCTTGTCGAGCTCGTGGCGACCAGCGGCGGTCAGCCGATCGACCTCGGGGTTGACGTAGCGCCAGCGGTTGCCGCCGTCGGGGTTGTCCTTGGACGGGATGCGGCTGGAGTTGAAGTACATGAAGTAGAAGTCGGGCTCGGTGATCTCGGAGGTCTGCATCGAGGCCATCTGGTAGGTGCCCTTCTTGACGTCGGCGAAGAACGTCGCGAACTCGAACGAGCGCACCTCGACCTCGAGACCGATCTCGGCGAGCTGGGCGGCGATCACGCGCGCCACCGAGACGCGGAACGCATCCGAGCTGGTCTTGTAGACGAGCTTTGCCCGGGGCAGCGGGCCCGCCCCATCGGGATCCACGAGGCCGGCCTCGTCGAGCAGGTGCTTCGCGCGCGCCAGATCACGGGTCCAGTGCACCACGTCCTCGGCGTACGCCCAGTGGCCGGGCGGGAGGAGCCCCGTGGCGAGTACCGCGCGGCCGCCGAACTTCGCCGCGACGATCGCAGGTCTGTCGATCGCGAGCGCGATCGCCTGGCGCACCCGTGGATCCTTGAGCAGCGGATCTGCGTTGTTCATCATCAAGTAGCTGAGGATCACGCTCGCACCCGACTGGAGCTGCACGCGTGGGCGCTCGCGAACGTCGTCGAGAAGATCGAGCCGCACGCCGTTCTGGATGAGGTCCACCGAGCCGCCGACGATCATCAGCAGGCGCGCGGACGCATCGCGCACGAACTTGATCTCCACATGCGGCAGCTTCGGCTTCGCACCGTAGAAGTGTGGATTGACGCCGAGCAGTGCGTGCAGGGTGGTGAGCTCGTCGAGCACGTACGGACCGGCGCCGAGCGCGCCGACCTTCGACACGATGCCGATATCGATGTCGGTGAGGAACGTGGCGAGCGGCTCCTTGAGGTGGAACCTCACCGCGCGCGGCCCGATCACCTCGACGCTCGAGAACCGCTCCGCGAAGCCCTTGTGCCAGAGGCTATCGGAGTCCGCCGCGAGCATCGATTCGTAGGTGTAGGAGACATCGGCGGCGGTCACCGGCGAGCCATCGGAGAACACCGCATCGGGGCGGATCTCGACCTCCCACGTCAGGGGCTCGATCAGCGTGGTCTTGGTCGCGAGCTCCATCCGCGGTTCCTGCGACGGCGTATCGACCGCGGTCAGGCCCGGGAAGATCAGCTTCGAGAGCTTGCTGTCCCAGTTGGAGACGGCGTAGCGCGGATCGGGCGCGGTCATCGCGGCCTCGATCGCGATCACGAGCGTGTCATCGGGCGTACGACGCGTCTTCGGCGTGCACCCCATCGCCGCGAGAACAAACACGGCCGTGATAGCGTTTGTCCGTGAGGGTGTCTTCCAGGGCTGCATGGCTGCTTGTCGTCGGCGCGCTCGTCTGCTGGAGTATTCACTCCAGGGCGGCATGGTCGCAAGGCAGCGGCGAAGCCGTTGGCTCGGCGGATCCCGGTGACGACGAGGACACCGCCGGCTCCGGCAGCGGCAGCGGCGGCATGCTGGTCGCGCCCGCGCTCCCTGCCGCGAAGAAGCAGTGGGTGACCGAGCACCTGGGACGCTCGATCGCCGCACGGCCCCTGCTCGCGCGCGCGAAGATCGGCGTCGCGGTGACCGACCTCGTCACCGGCGAGGAGGTGTTCGCGGCGAACGCGGATCTGAAGCTGAACCTCGCATCGAACACGAAGCTCCTCACCTCGGTGACCGCGCTCGGCGTGCTCGGCAATGGGTTTCGATGGCGTACCGGCGTGTTCGCCGAGCAACCGGTCGATGACGCCGGTGTGATCACGGGCGACCTGTTCCTCCGCGGCAAGGGCGATCCGATGCTCAGCACGCAGAACCTCGACGCTCTCGCCGCCGAGGTCGCCGCGCGTGGCGTGCGCACCATCGAGGGTCGGCTCGTGCTCGACACCGGCTACTTCGACGGCATCGTCGAGCCGCCGCACTTCGACGAGCAGCCCAAGGAGCGCTCCGGGTTTCGCGCGCCGGTGGCGAGCCTCGGCGTCGCCCGCAGCGCGATCACCGTGATCGTGATCGCCGATCCGGGAGGCGGTGCGACCGTCTCGCTCGAGCCCGACACCGGCGGCTACTACGCGATCACCAAGCGCGAGGTCACGAGCGTCACCACGGGGCGCACGCGACTGCGCGTGGAGATGAAGCCCAAGCGCGACCACGTCGAGGTCGAGGTCACCGGAACGATCCGCGCCGGCGAAGGCAGCTACGACTTTCGGCGCCGCGTCGACGATCCGGCGCGGTTCGCGGCCGAGGTGTTCAAGCGCGCGCTGGCGGATCACGGCGTCACGTTCAAGCAGAAGTCGATCGGCGTCGGTCCGGTGCCGCTGAACGCGAAGGTGATCGCGGTGCACGACTCGCAGCCGCTCACCGACGTGCTGCGGTTCATGAACAAGTCCTCGGATAACTACGTCGCCGAGAGCGTGCTGAAGACGCTCGGCGCCGAGACCCGTACGACGCCCGGTCCGGCGACATGGGCCGATGGGCTCGCCGCCACGAAGAGTTACCTCGCGACCATCGGCCTGCCCGGCGGAAGCTATCGCGCCGAGAACGGCTCGGGCCTGTTCGCGTCGACCGAAGTCACTGCGCACCAGATGGTCACGTTGCTAACCGCCGCGCACAAGGACTACCGGATCGGGCCGGATCTCGTGTCGACGCTGCCGATCGGTGGCATCGACGGAACGCTCGCGAAGCGCTGGCACGGACACCCGGCGCGCGGTCGCGTGCGCGCGAAGACCGGCACGCTCGACAAGGTGGTCACCATCGCCGGCTACCTCGCCGTCGATAGCGGCCATCCGCTCGCGTTCGCGATCCTCCTGAATGATGTCCCTCCCGGTCAGCGCAGCCTTGCGCGGGCGCTGATGGACGAGATGGTCGATGTGCTCGCTGCGTACCTCGGCGCTTCCTGATGTGGTAACACCGCCGCAAGAAAAGGAGTCGCAAGATGCCAAGCGCCGAGCTCAAGGGAACGAAGACCCATGGAAATCTCAAGGACGCGTTCGCCGGCGAGTCGCAGGCCAACCGTCGGTACCTGTATTTCGCCAAGGTCGCCGACGTCGAAGGGCACCCGGATCTCGCGGGTCTGTTCCGCGACACCGCCGAGGGCGAGACCGGCCACGCGCATGGTCACCTCGATTACCTCAAGCGCGTCGGTGATCCGGCGACGGGCGAGCCGATCGGTGACAGCGAGAAGAACCTGAAGGCGTCGATCGCTGGCGAGACGTACGAGTACACGCAGATGTACCCGGCGTTCGCGAAGACCGCTCGCGAGGAAGGCTTCGAGGAGATCGCGGAGTGGTTCGAGACCCTGGCCCGCGCCGAGCGTTCGCACGCCGGTCGGTTCCAGAAGGGCCTCGATACGCTGAACGCGAAGTAGTCGTCAGCACGGCGGCACGGGCGGGCGTCCTCCGATGGGCGCCCGTCGTTTCGTTTCGGGGTACGATGAGCCTGCATGAGCTTGGTCCGCCCCATCACTCGCATCGACATCAAGGGTCCGGCGATGTACTCGCACATCCGGGACGACTATCGAAACCGCGTGATCGCGATGAAGCGCGCCCGCCGCGTTCATCTCGGTGACAAGGTCGAGCTGGTGTTCGATAACCGGCTGACGTTAACGATGCAGATCGAAGAGATCTGCCGACTCGAGAACCTGACGCGCGACGAGCAGATCGGCGACGAGATCGCGCAGGCGAACACGCTGATGCCGACGGAGAGCTCGCTCGCAGCGACCATGTTCATCCCGCTGCCGCAAGACGAGAAGATCCAGGCAGAGCTGCGCGCGCTGGTCGGGGTCGACGAGCACGTCATTCTCCACATCGGTGGTCACGCGATCCGCGCGAGCTTCGAGCCAGGGCGATCCACCGAGGACAAGATCTCCGCGGTGCAGTACCTGCGGTTCCCTCTCACCGCGGACGATCGCGGCGCGCTCGCCACGCCCGGGACGAAGATCGAATTCGAGATCGATCACCCGAACTATCAGCACCGCGCCACCGGTTCCGAGGAGCTGCGCGCGTCACTCGCCGGGGACTATGCGTAGCGCGCTCCTGCTCGGGCTCGTCATGATCGCGGGCTGCGGTGGACGGCAGAAGCAGGCCGACGGCGAGATGCAGTCGTTCGAGTGCAAGGACCGCGCGATCAACTACACGGTCAGCCACCACATGGGCGGCGCCGAGCTCGGGGTGCAGATGGACTGCGTCGACCAGGGTCCGCGGCTCAAGCGGTGGAAGGTCGACGACAAGGGCACGCGCACGGAGGATGCGCGGGGCATGACGCCCGGTGAGTTCGACGACGTGTGGGGCCAGGTCGCCGGCGTCGGCTGGGAGAACCTGAAGGACTGCACGAACGGCTCCGACGGCAAGAACGATCCGGTCTACAAGTGGGCGATCAAGGACGACCAGAGCTCGAACGCGTTCCAGTGCCAGTCGACCACGCCGCCGTTTCCATACAACTCGCTCGTCGATCCTCTCGACATGGCCGCGCAGCGCGGCAAGCAGCTCGGCGATGACGAGCCTGCGGACCTCAAGAAGCTCGACAAGAAGGACAAGCAGAAGTGACCCTGCCACTCTCGGGGGTGACGGCGGTGGTGACGGGGGCGAGCCGCGGGATTGGACGTTCGATCGCGCACCGCCTCGCAGGCGCGGGCGCTCATGTCGCACTGTGGGCACGCGACGGGAATGCGCTCCGCGCAGTGGCGGCGGAGATCGAATCGTTTGGTGGGCACGCGCAGGCGATCTCGGTCGATGTCACCGACTCCACCCAGGTCAACGGCGCGGCCGATCTCGTGCGGCAGACCATGCCGCCGACGCGGATCCTCGTGAACAACGCGGGCGCCGTGGTGCGCAAGCCCACGATCGCGCTCTCCGACGCGGACTGGCGCCGCACGATGGCGGTGAACCTCGACGGTACGTTCTTCGTGACGCGCGCGTTCCTCGTCGACCTCACGCGCAACGGCGGGAGGGTGATCAACATCGCGTCGATCGCGGGGCGCGAAGGAACGGCCCTGCTCGCTGCCTACTGCGCCGCGAAGCACGGCGTTGTCGGTCTGACCCGGGCCCTTGCGGAGGAGCTGCGCGCTGCTAAGGTCTCCGTGAATGCGATCTGTCCTGGCAGCGTGGACACGGCAATGCTCCGCGAGGGCATGCCCGGAGCCAAACCCGATATGAGCCCGGATGACATTGCACAAGCCGCGTTGTTCCTCGCATCGCCGCCGCCGTATGGCGCACCCGATGCGATGACCGGGTCCTGTCTCGACATCTTCGGATAACGATCAGGCCCCTGACGAACCCATGCGGACCCAGCGCGAGACAGCAACGTTCGACCCGAGCGCGCTGTCGTCGTTGCCGATCTTTCCGCTTCCGAACTGCGTGCTCCTGCCCGGCGGACTGCTCCCGCTTCACGTGTTCGAGCCGCGCTACCGCGAGCTCACGCGCGACTGCCTCGCCGGTCACCACCTGATCGGCGTGGCGCGGCTGCGCCCCGGCTACGAGACGTCGTACTACGGCCGTCCGCCGGTCTACGAACGGATCGGCGTCGGGCGCATCATCTGCTCCGAGGAGCTCCCCGATGGCCGGTTCGCCCTGCTCCTCCGCGGTGTCGCTCGCGTCGAGATCGCGCGAGAGCTCTCGACGGATCACACGTACCGCATGGTCGAAGCGCTCGAGCTGCGCGACGAGGCCGTCGATCCGATGGACGCGCGCGACCACCACCACCAGCTCGTGAGCCTGTGCGATCGACTCGCCGAGGTCATCGAAGAAGGCGGCTCCCAGCTGCGCGAGCTCGCGCGTACGTTCGGGTCGCCGGGCGCGTGCGCCGATGCGGTGGCCGCCGCGCTGATCATGGACGCCGACGTTCGCCAGGAGCTGCTCGAAGCGTGCGATCCGATGATCCGCCTGCAGCGCACACTCGGCCACGTCAGTCACTTGCTCTGCGAGCTGGCGCCCTGCGAAGGCGCTGTGAATTGATGCCGTGCGCATCGCGCTCGCAAGCCTGAGGTCACCGCGGCTTCACGCCGCGAGGCGCGGTCGCTACTTCGGGGCGACGATGCACTTGTTCGTGCGATCGGGCATGCCGGAGCACACCAGACCCTGGTTGCACGTGAGCTGCTGCGTGCACGCGCCGCCCTGCGCACCGGCGGCGGGCTGCGGAGCGGCGATGCACTTGTTCGTACGATCGGGCATGCCCGAGCATACGAGCCCCTGGTTGCACGTGAGCTGCTGCGTGCATCCGCCGCCCTGCGCACCGACGGCGGGACCGGCGATCTGCCCGACCACGCACTTGTTCGTGCGGTCCGGCATCCCCGCGCACACGAGGCCCTGGTTGCACGTGAGCTGCGCGGTGCACGCGCCGCCCTGCGCGCCGACCGCGGAAGGCGTGGGCGGCGGCGGCGTGACCTTCGGCTGCGGCGGTGCCGGCGGAAGGTACGCGCCCTGCGCCGGCATGCACTTGTTCGTGCGATCGGGCATCCCCGCGCACACGAGGCCAACCACGCACGTCAGCTGCGGTGTGCACGAGCCGCCCTGCATGCCGACCGGGATCTGCGGACCGGCGGGCTCCGTCGGCCCCGTCGGAGTCGCCGCGACCTGCGGAGCGACGATGCAGCGGTTCGTGCGATCGGGCATGCCCGAGCACACCAGGCCGGCGTCGCACGACAGCCCCGCCGTGCACAGACCGCCGTCGGCGCCGACGGGAATGTTCGCCAGCGGATCGCGTGCCGGCGGCGGATGCCCCGCGAGATACTCGGCGCGGGATGCCTTGCACTTGCTCGACCGCGAGAAGCCAAGGTACGAGCTGACGCCGAACACGCCGGCGACCAGCACGCCGCCGATGGTCGCCGCGGTGCCCGGCCCCTGGGACGTGCCGTCGGCGTTGTAGGTGTTGAGGGCGCCCAGCGAGCTCGCGAGGATCACGCCGCCGATGATCGCGTCGGCGATGGGCAACCCCTTGCCCGTGGTGCAGTCCGCGAGCTTCTGCGGCGGATCGCCGACGTTGCCGGGACCGCGCGAGAACACCAACGAACAACTACAGACCGAGAGCGTGAGAATCGCTGCGAGCGTGCGCTTCATGGCTTCACCACGAGCTTATCCTCACGGGCCCCCGCCAGCTACTTGATCACGGCGAGGCGCGACGAACGCTTCGGCTTCGAGAGCACCGCCGCCGCGACCTTGATCGCGACCTGCGTGGCGAGCTGCATGAACCGGAGCGTGTGCTCGGAGTCCGGGCTCGACGCGACGATCGGCACGCCCGCATCGCCGCCGAACCGGATCCGCGTATCGAGCGGAATCTCGCAGAAGAAGTCGGTGCCGACCTCCTGCGCGAGGCGCTTGCCACCACCGTGGCTGAAGATCTCGTCGGTGTGCCCGCATGCGGGGCACTTGTAGAAGCTCATGTTCTCGACGATGCCGAGGATCGGGATCTCGACCTTCTCGAACATCGCGATGCCCTTCACGACATCGACGATCGAGACCTCCTGCGGCGTGGTCACCATCACCGCGCCGGCGATCGGGATCAGCTGCGAGAGCGAGAGCTGCACGTCACCGGTGCCCGGCGGCAGATCGCAGACGAGGTAGTCGAGGTCCCCCCACTCCACGTCGCCGAGGAACTGCTGCAGCAGGCGGTGGACCATCGGGCCGCGCCACACCACGGCCTCGCCCTTGTCGACGAAGAAGCCGACCGAGATGACCTTGAGGCCCTGGTGGAGCGCCGGGATGATCTTCGAATCCTTGCTCGCCGTCGCCGGCACCTCGGGCGTGCCGAGCATCGTCGGGATCGACGGACCGAACACGTCGGCATCGAGGAGACCGACCTTCGCTCCATGCTTGAGCAGCGACAGCGCGAGGTTCACCGCGACCGTCGACTTGCCGACGCCGCCCTTGCCGGCCGCCACCGCGATCACGTTCTTCGGACCTTTGAGCGTGGCCTTGTCGCTCGGCGCCGCGAGGAACGCGGTGTTGACGTCCGCGACGACGGTGACGCGCTTCGCGCCGATCGCCTCGAGCGCCGTGGTGATCCGGTTCTGCAGCTCCTTGCGCTGCGTGAGCGGATACGCGTGCGTGGGGATATCGAGTCGCACGAGAACGTCGTCGCCCTGCACCTCGACGGTGCGCAGGACGCGATAGCTCACGATGTCGTGCCCGAGCATCGGGTCGATGACCTTCGCGAGCGCTTCTCTGACGCTGGTTTCATTCATGACAAGTGCCCTAACCTGGACTTCTTCGCCGCGAGGTAGCCCTCGCTGTGCTCGTTGGTCGCGACCCAGTGCGATTCCTGGGTGATGACCTCCATCCCTGCGCGCTCGAGCCCCGCGATCTTGTCGGGGTTGTTCGTCATCAGCCGCAGGCTGGTGACCCCGAGGTCGCGCAGGATCCCCGCCGCGAGATCGTACGAGCGGAGGTCGGCATCGAAGCCCAGCGCGAGGTTCGCATCGACCGTGTCAGCGCCGTTGTCCTGCAGCTGATACGCGGCGACCTTGTTGCCGAGGCCGATGCCGCGGCCTTCCTGTACGAGATAGACGAGCACGCCGCGGCCTTCCGCGCCGATCTTCTCGAGCGCCGCATCGAGCTGCGCGCGGCAGTCGCAGCGTAGGCTGCCGAGCACCTCGCCCGTGAAACATGACGAGTGCACGCGCGCGAGGACGGCCGCGCCGGCGACGTCGCCCATCACCATCGCGACGTGCTCTTCCTTCCCCATCCCGAGCGCCGTTCCACCTGCCTGAACGTCCTCCCCGGTCCGGTAGACCACGACCCGAAATTCCCCGTGTGGCGTGGGCAACCGCGCCTCGGAATATCGGGTGATCGCGGGGTTGGACATGGGGTCTGCGCGTGTATGTCCCCGACGGCCTAACTTGTCAATCGTGCTACGGTCCGAGCATGGCTGTTCGTCCTGTCGTGGTGTGGCCCGACGACCGTCTCCGGCAACCCTCGATCGCCATCCCGACCGTGGATGCATCGGTGCGCGCCCTGTACCAGGATCTGGTCGACTCGATGTACGCGGAGAACGGCCTCGGGATCGCCGCACTCCAGCTCGGCGATGCCCGTCGGATGTTCATCGTCGAGCCCAAGCTCGCGGGTAAGACCGAGGCCGATCCACCGGTCGCGTTCATCAACCCCGAGATCCTCGAGACTTCGGAGGAGCAGCAGGACAGCGAAGAAGGCTGTCTGTCGTTCCCCGACATCTACGTCAAGGTGAAGCGCCCGCTGCGCGCAAAGGTCCGTGCGATGGGCATCGACGGCCAGATGTTCGAGATCGAGGGCGAGGGCCTGCTCGCGCGCTGCATGCTCCACGAGTACGACCACCTGACCGGCAAGCTGCTCGTCGACTTCGTCGGCCCGCTCAAGCGCACGATGATCAAGAAGAAGCTGACGAAGCTCAAGGGCTCCGAAGGCGACGACGCGGCCGAAGCCTAGGGATCCCCGCCGAAGATCTGCTTCAGGCTCGGCGGCGGCTGGCTCGTCACGCCGGGCGGTATCGACGAATCCGAACCCGCGCCGAACGCGCGCGGATTCCACACCGCGCGCTGGATCGGAACGCCCCGCAGCGCCTGCCGCTCCTTCTGCGTCTTCAGATTGCCGCACTCGACCACGAAGCCGATGGCGACGTGGTCGCCGCGCGCGAAGCACATCGGGTGCTCGCCCCAGCACTCGCAATCGGTCAGCGCATCAGCGCCGGTGAACGGCGCGCCGATCACCCAGTCGGGGTGCTCGGCGATCGCGATCTTCGGGCTCACCGCGTGGATGTTGAACAGCGAGCCGTCGTCGTTCGGGATCACGTAGAACAGCAGCTCGGTGCCGAGGAACGCGTGCAGCTCGGTGCCATGGCGGTTCACCGACTCGACGCGAACAGCCGTGCCGAGTGCGTGCTGCAACGCGTCCTGCGTCGCGCGCGTCATCGGCGTGATCGGGCCGAACGAGCCCTTGCCGAGCTCGAACACCGCCATCCGCCCGACCGGCACGGACACCTCGTTCGAGAGCGACTGCTTCGGCTGCGGGCCCGCGGCGGTCCAGCAGGACCCGGCGATCATCACCACGAGCAACCGCCACATCCGCACGATTGTACGTGGCGGATCCCGCGCGCGCACGTGTAGCCTTCGCGCGTGACTGACAGCGTCTTCGTCCGCGGCCTGGAGTTCGAGGGCAACCATGGCTACACCGCGGCCGAGCGGCGTGGCACCCGCCGGTTCCGCGTCAACCTGAGGCTCGAGCTGCCACTCGCCGCCGCCGCCGCCAGCGACAAGATCGTCGACACCGTCGACTACTGGAAGGTCTCCGACATCGTCGTGTCCACCGGCACCAAGTCTACTTTCAAGCTGCTCGAAGCCCTGGCCGGATCGATCGGTGCGAAGATCCAGGAGCTCTATCCGCAGGCGCGCGTGATCATCGAGCTTGAGAAGCTCGCACCACCCTGCCCCGGTGTCCCCGCGGCGTGCGGCGTCACCCTGGTGCTCCCCGCGCGATGAGCTTCACGTTCGCCACGCCGGTGCGGTTCGCGGACGTCGACCACGCGGGCATCGTCTACTACCCGCGCTTCTTCCACATGTTCCACCTCGCGTTCGAGGAGCTGTGGCGCACGCGGATCGGCCCGAAGGCGTACTCCGAGCTGATCGATCGGGATCGCATCGGGTTCCCCGCCGTGAAGGCGGAATGCGAGTTCACGGCGCCGCTGCGGTTCGGCGATACCGCGGAGATCGAGGTCACCGTGTCACGCATGGGTACGAAGTCGATCACGTTCCGCTACCGCATCTACAAGCAGGAGCCTCGCACGCTCGCCGCGGAGGGGTCGGTGGTGTGCGCCGTCGTCGATCTGGCGAGATTTGTTGCAACGCCGGTCCCCGAGAGAGTCGTGGCGATGCTTACCGATCTGATCGAAACGTGATTCGGGCCTTTACCGCGCCGAAAGGTCGTACTAAGTCCGAGGCAGATGCTCGAGCGTGACCCCAAGACCCTGGCCCGCCTTCAGGCGGTCGTGACCGCGCTGATCGAGCACCGCGTCTCGACCTCCCTGGTCGACGTCGAGCGCGCCCTCGCTCGCTGGCGCACGGGTGATCACTCGGCGCTCGCCGCTCACGGCGCGGTCCTGCGCCACGCGGCCCGCTGCGAGCGCACCGTCGAGCGCGTCACGGCCGCGGCCGGCGATCGCCCCGAGGGCATCCTGCGCGATGCCGTCGATGCCGGCCTGATGGCCGAGGACGAGTTCGTCACGCTCGTCGGCAAGCCGTCCACCGATGTCCCGTCGATCGATTCGCTCGGCGACGAGGACGATGCGAGCGCGCCCGACAAGCGCCGCACCCTCGAGCAGCTCCTGTCGCGTGGCCCCGTCCTCGTGCACGTCGACGCGCGTCGCGCCGAGGTCTCCGTGCCGCCGCGGTTCCGCGCCGATCCGAGCCTCGTGCTTCGCTTCGGCTACGGCCTGACCCCCGCGATCGGCGAGCTCGTCGTCGACGACGAAGCCATCGCTGGCACTCTCACCTTCGGCGGCCAGCCGTTCCGCTGCATTCTCCCGTGGACCGCGGTCTACGCCGCGATGGTCGAGGGCGAGCAGCGCGGCACCGTGTGGCCGGAGGATGTCCCGGAGGACGTGCTCACGGGTGGTGGCGAGACCCCGTTGCCCGTACCGACCGCGACACCGCTCTCCGTCGGGGACGCGCCGAGCGCGCCGCTCGCCATCGCCGTCGAGCCCGAGGCGCGCAAGCGCGCGTCGCACCTCAAGCTCGTCGATTGATGCGCAGCACGCTGCTGCTGCTGACGATCGCGGCCTGCGGGTCGACGCCGCCCGCGACCCCACTGCAGGGCTCCGCCGCACCGCCGCCGGCGCCGGCCACGCCAGCTCCGTCGATCCGCTGGGCCAACGCCACGTTCGACCGCACCGGATTTCCCGCCGTTTCGAACGAAGGCCAGCTCGTCGTGTTCTGGACCGCGGAGAACGACGCGGGTCGCGGCAACGTCAACCTCACCCTCGAGTCGCGCACGCGCGCCGACATCGGCGATCAGAAGATCAAGGTCCTCACCGTCGCGGAGTTCGAGCTGATGGTGAACGACGACGGCCCCACGCCCGCGCTCGCGCAGCGAATCGCCGCCGCCAACAGCTGGCTGACCGATCTGCACCGCCGCGTGGATCTGCGCCCGCTGCCCGCGCTCGTCGTCGATTCGAGCGACGCCTGGACGCAGCACGCCGCGAAGCAGGGAGACCTCGTGCTCGACTGGCAGAAGGATCACCTGACGATCACGAAGGCAGGCAAGTCCCTCCTCTCCCGCGACACGCCGGTGACGTGGCATGCGCCCGGTCGCGATCAGTGCGAGAACACGGCGAAGCTCGGGAACGCCTGGGTCGACGCGGAGCGCCGCGTCGCGCTCGTCGAGGTCATGTACAACGGCAACGACTCCTGCTGGGAGCCGTCGAATCAGCTCCACGTCGTGAGCTGGTAGGACGCCGCCGTGTGCGGCAGGCGCGCGACGAGCCGCCCCGCACGTTCGACGAACCCGCACGACCTGCCTGCGCTCGCCGGCCGTGGTTCGAGAAGTGCACCACTGGGGGGATGACCACCAGCAAGCAGACGAATCATCGGAGTGGCCCCGAGGTCGATGAAGCCCTCGCGGCCGAGGCACGCGGTGTGGCCCCGACGTCGGACGACGCCGAGGTCCTCGAGAACGACAACGAGAACGACACCGAGACCGAGGCAACCGGCAAGGCCGCCGGACTGCACGCTCCGCGCGGGAAGCCGCTGCGCGGGGTGGACGAGGTCACAGATCGCGACCTGCATCGCTGGGAGAACGATCCGGCCTCCGCCGAAGATGCGACGACGCGGCCGAAGACCGATTGACCCGCGCGCTCAGCCGTTCGCCGCGCGCTCTTGCGCGAGCTTCTTCCGCTCGTCGGGATTCTCATCGAGCCAGGCACGCAGGCCCTCCTCGCTGATCTCGACGACGAGGTCCTGGTCTGACACCTTGGCCTGGCAGGCGAGGCGCGACTCTCCGCGCACGTCGAACGCCTTGTCCATGATGTCGTTCTCCTTGTCCGGGATCTCGCCGAGGGAGTCGATGCCTTTCTCGACGTAGACGTGACAGGTCGAGCACGCGAGGTTGCCGCCGCAGGCGTGCCCCACGCGCGCGCCGCACTCCTCCGCAGCGTCGAGGATCGACAGGCCCTTGCGGCAGTCGACGGTCAGCGGACCCGTGGATTTCGGGCCGTGGGGATTGGTGAACGTGATCTTCGGCATCTCAGGCTCCGACCTTGCGCGCGGCATCGTCGAGAGCGACGCCCTGGAACTGGGCGGCGATCGCGCGATTCATCCGCTTCTGGGCAAACGGCTTGGTGGCGAGGTCGAGGCCCTCGATCGCGTGCCGGATCGCGAGGTAGTCCGCGCCGCGCACGGCGTCCTCGAGCTTGGTCATGGCAGCTTCGCCCGCCGCGCGGACGTCGTCGTCGAGAAGCTCGGGATCGGTGGTGAACGCCTGGCGCGTGGCCGCGAGGATGCGATCCGCCTCGATACGCTCGACGGCGAGGTTGCGCCGCACGAGGTCTTCCTCGGCGTACTCGAACGAGTCGACGAGCATCTTCTCGACCTCCTCGTCGGACAGGCCGTAGCTCGGCTTGACCTCGATCGAGGCCTCGATGCCGGTGGTCAGCTCCTTGGCCATCACCTTGAGCAGGCCATCCGCATCGATCAGGAACGTGATCTCCACGCGGCCCATGCCGGCGATCATCGGCGGCACGCCACGTAGTGTGAACCGGGCGAGCGAACGGCAGGTATCGGCGGTCTCGCGCTCGCCCTGCACGATGTGGATATCGAAGCCGGTCTGGTTATCGGCGTAGGTCGTGAAGGTCTGGGTCGCGCCGGTGGGGATCGTGGTGTTGCGGTGGATCACCTTCTCCACCACGCCGCCCATCAGCTCGAGGCCGAGCGACAGCGGCACCACATCGAGCAGCGTGACGTCCTTGCGGCCGCCGGCGAGCACGTCGGCCTGCACCGCCGCTCCGAGGGCGACGACCTGCTCGGGATCGAGATCGGAGAGCGGGGTCTTGGCGAACAGATCGGTGACGAAGTCGCGCACGATCGGCGACCGGGTCGATCCGCCGACGAGGATCACGCCATCGAGCTCGTCGCGCGTGAGCTCCGCGTCCTTGAGAACGCGGCGGCAAGCCTTGCCGGTGCGCTCGAGGAGCGGCTGTGCCCAGGTCTGCAGATCTCCGCGCGTGACGACCTTCTTGACCGCGTAGGTCTCGCTGATCGAGGGCGCGATCGCGAACACGGTCTCGCTCATCGTGGTGAGCAGCTCCTTGACGCGGCGCGCCTCGGCCACGGCGGCGCCGATCACCTTGCGCGGCGCCTTGTCGAGCAGCGGCATCACTGCCTTTGCGATCACGCGGTCGATGTCATCGCCGCCGAGCGCGGAGTCGCCGCCGGTGGCTTTGACCTCGAACACGCCGTCGACGAGCTTGAGGATCGAGATATCGAACGTGCCACCACCCAGGTCGTAGACGGCGTACGTGCCCGCGGTGCCGCGATCGAGCCCGTAGGCGAGCGCGGCGGCGGTGGGCTCCGCGAGGAGGCGCATGACCTCGAGGCCGGCGAGGCGACCCGCGTCGCGCGTGGCCTGGCGCTGGGCGTCGTCGAAGTACGCCGGCACGGTGATGACGGCGCCTTCCACCGGACCATCGAGCGACGTCTCCGCGCGCCGCTTGAGCTCGCGTAGCACCTCGGCCGAGACCTCGACCGGCGAGACCTTCTTGCCGCCCGCGACGGTGATGTGAACCGCGCGGTCATCGCCATCGAGCTCGTACGGCAGGAGGCTGCGGATCGCCGCGAGGTCCTTGAGGCCACGACCGATGAGGCGCTTGACGCTCGCGAGCGTGTCACGCGGCGCGTCGAGTGCGCGCGCGACCGCGAGCCTACCGACGACCACCACGCCATCGGCGCCGTAGTTGACGACCGAGGGAACGAGCGGTCCGCCTTCACCGGAGATCACGACGGGCGATGCATCGGCGACATGCGCGACGAGGCTGTTCGTGGTGCCGAGATCGATGCCGATCACGCGCGGCTTGCACGCCTCGACGACCTTCGACTGACCTGGTTCTGCGATCTGGAGCAACATCTCTTAGTCCTCGCCGAGAGCGGCGTCGCATTCCTCGAGGTAGCGGTCGAGATACCGCAGCACGATCAGCTGCGTCTTGATCCCGGCCAGGTCGTTCGTCGCGAACAGCGGTGGAAGCTGGGCAAGGACGGCCTTGCGGCGCGCCGCCATCTCGTCCTGCATCCGCCCGACCTCCGCGGTCTTGCCCGCCTGACGGGCCTCGGCGAGCGCCTCGCGCAGCTCGAGGATCTCCATCAGGAACGTCGGATCGAGGCGCTCGTTGTCCCCGATCGTCACGCCCGCGCGCTGGAGCAGATACTCCGCGCGCGGCACCGGCTTCTTGAGGATCTGGTACGCGTCGTTGAGCGCGCGTGCCTTCGACAGCGCGACCACGCGCTCCGCGGCCGGCGCATTCGCGTACCGGTCCGGGTGGAGCTCCTTGGTGCGCTCGAAGAATGCCTTCTCGAGCGCGCTCAGATCGATCTCGTAGGACGGCGTCAGGCCGAGCAGCGAGAACGGTTCATTAGAAGTTGACGGACTCGCCACAGCCGCACGCGCCCTTGGCGTTCGGGTTGTTGAACTTGAACCCGTGACCCATCATCCCCTTCACGAAGTCGAGCGACATCCCACCGAGGTACACGAGGCTCTTCGGATCGACGACGATCGACTCGCCGTGACCGGAGAACACCTTGTCGGTCGGACGGATCTGCTCGGCCCATTCGAAGACATAGGTGAAGCCCGTGCACCCGCCGCCACGCACACCGATGCGAATCATCGCCTCGGGCGTCCCACGCTTCGCCTTCTGCTTCGCGATCTCCTCGGCCGCGGCCGCGGTGACCTCGATCTCGCGCTTGCTCGGCACGGAGGCCGGCGGCGGAGTCGCAGGAGTATTTGGGGCGGTGGCGCTCATCTGTCTCGACCCCTCCGAATTCACTTCGCCTGCTTCTTCTTGTAGTCCTCGATCGCGGCCTTGATCGCATCCTCGGCGAGCACCGAGCAGTGGATCTTCACCGGCGGGAGGTTCAGCTCCTCGACGATCGTGGTGTTGCTGATCTTCGCGGCCTGATCGAGGGTCATGCCCTTGATCATCTCGGTCGCGAGCGAGCTCGACGCGATCGCCGAGCCGCAGCCGAAGGTCTTGAACTTCGCGTCCGCGATCAGGCCGTCCTTCACGCGGATCTCGAGGCGCATGACATCGCCGCACGCCGGGGCACCGACGAGGCCGGTACCGATCTCGTTCGCGTCGAAGTCCGCCTCGGCCTTGAACGTGCCGACGTTGCGCGGGTTCTCGTAGTGGTCGAGGACTTTTTCTGAGTACGCCATGGTGTTTGCTTTCCCGGTCAGAGAATCAGTGGGGAGTCCACTGGATGGAGTTGATGTCGATGCCTTCCTGGTGCATCTCCCACAGGGGCGACAGCGTGCGCAGCCGCTCCACGCTCTTCGTCACGACGTCGATCACGAAGTCGACCTCGGCCTCGGTGTTGAACCGACCGAGCCCGAAGCGGATCGAGGTGTGCGCCAGCTCGTCGCCGACGCCGAGCGCGCGCAGCACGTAGCTCGGCTCGAGCGACGCCGACGTGCACGCCGAGCCCGACGACACCGCGACATCCTTGAGCGCCATCAGCAGGCTCTCGCCTTCGACGAAGGCGAACGAGATGTTGAGGTTGCCCGGGAGGCGGTGCTCCATCGAGCCGTTGACGTAAGTCTCGGTCAGCTTTGCCGTGATGCCCTTGTACAGGCGCGTGCGGAGCGACTCGAGGCGCACCGCCTCGTCGGCCATCTCGGACTTCGCGATCTCGGCCGCCTTGCCGAAGCCGACGATCATCGGCACCGGGAGCGTGCCCGAGCGCATGCCGCGCTCGTGACCGCCGCCGTCGATGATCGGGTCGATGCGGACGCGTGGCTTGCGGCGCACCCACAGCGCCCCGATGCCCTTCGGGCCGTACATCTTGTGCGCCGTGATCGCGACGAGGTCGACCTTCGCCGCCTCGACGTCGAATGGGATCTTGCCGGCGCCCTGCACCGCGTCGGTGTGGAACAGGGTCTTCGGGTTCTTCGCCTTGATGGCGGCGCCGATCTCGTTGAGCGGCTGGACGACGCCGATCTCGTTGTTCGCGAGCATGACCGAGACGAGGATCGTCTTGTCGGTCATCGCGTCGGTGATCATCTGCGGCGTGACGAGGCCGTTCTTCTGCGGCGTGAGGTACGTGACGTCGTAGCCCTCGCGCTGGAGGCGCTTGCAGGTATCGAGCACGCTCTTGTGCTCGGTCTCGACGGTGATGATGTGGTTGCCCTGCTTCTTGTAGAAGCTGGCGGCGCCCTTGATCGCGAGGTTGTTCGCCTCGGTCGCGCCGGACGTGAACACGATCTCCTTCGCGTCGCCGCCGATCAGCGCCGCGATCTGGCCGCGCGCGTTCTCGACGGCAGCCTCGGCGGTCCAGCCGAACACGTGGTTGCGGCTCGCCGCATTGCCGTAGTGGTTCGTGAAGAACGGCAGCATCGCCTGCACGACGCGCAGATCGACCGCGGTGGTCGAGTGGTTATCCATGAAGATCGGGAGGCTGACGCCCTCGGGGACGACGACCTCGATCTTGCCGTTATTGT
The DNA here is from genome assembly GCA_038206055.1 of Haliangiales bacterium. Lineage (GTDB taxonomy): Bacteria > Myxococcota_A > Polyangia > Haliangiales > Haliangiaceae > JABFXX01. Next base: position 5,661 of record JBBRBG010000121.1, on the reverse strand, counting down.
TGGCCGCAGCGGACATCAGTTGCTTCCTTCACGATAGAGAACGGTCACCGGCACGAAGCCCGGATCCTTGTCATCGTCAACGTTCGAACCTGGAGTCCGCCGCGACAGCCCGGCGAACAGCGGTGGCGCCTCGCCCCGGCTGTGGCCGTGGTGATCGCACGAGCCGCACGCGCTCGGTGCGTAGTCATCGGTGCACGTCTGGCAGGAGTCGAGGTACGCGACCGCCTCGTGCAGGTCGTTCTCGATCACCTGGAGCTGCACCATCTGCTCGCGGATCTGCGCCTGCTTCTCCGTGAACATCGCACGCACGCGCGCGGTCGCTTCACGACCGGAGCCCGCCCCCTGGAAGTCCTTCACGAACCCCTGGATCTCGGCGAGCGTGAAGCCGATCGCCTGGAGCTTCACGATCCAGCGGATCCGATCGACCGCCTCGGGGCCGTACATCCGGAACCCGCCCTCGGATCGCGACTGCGGCTCGAGCAGACCCAGCTCCTCATAGAGGTGCATCGCGCGGACGGTCTTCCCGACCGCCTTCGCGAGCTCTCCAACGCGCATGAGCTTGTGGTTGTCGTCCGTCATGGTCTGCCTGAAGCTAACCCTCACGCTCACGTGAGGTTCGCTGCTCTTGACCGGACTATGGGAGGTTAGACGGGGAGTGTCAAGGCCAACCCTCACGTTTAGGTGGGGTTGGTAATCGGGAACGTTCTGACCGTGCCGTTGTCCAAAAAACCATGTGGCGCCGCCTGGTTGTACTCGTGATCGCCTCCTGCGGAGCGCCACCGCCACCGTTCCCGGCCGCCCGTCCGGCGCCGGTGGTTGCCGGACCAGTCGCCGTTCCGTACACGCCGCCCCGGGGTGAGCCCGTGCCGCCGTTCCGGATCGAGTGCCATGCGTTCACGCCGGTTCCCGGCGCGATCCCACGCGGAACGAAGACCTACGACTTCGCGCCGATGTCGCTCGCTCCGATCCGCCGCGGTCCGCACATCGCGGATCGGCCACGCGCGAATCCGGGTCGCACCACGCGCGATCTGCGGCTGCTGTTCGCGCGTGCGGCGACCGACATCACGAACTGCTGGAAGGCCCAGAGCTCGCGCGGCGCGGAGCCGACCACGCTGACCGTGGGCGTCACGATCGAGCCGCTCGGCGGCACGCGCGACCTCACCGTGACGAGCGAGCGCGTCGCGGACGAGCCGCTCGCAACGTGCGTCACGTCCGCGCTCACCGGTAGCGCGCTCGACGACACCACGGCGCGGCCGATCCACCTCACCGCGCAGCTCGTGTTCGAGCGCGCCGATCAACCGGCATGGAAGCGCGTGTGGCCGACACCAGGACCTGGGTCCGCATTCGACCCGCGCCGCGGCACGATGTGCACGCACGTGATCGAGGACGGCGTGATACCGCAGGTCGAGCTTCCGAAGCCGCTCGCGATCACCGACTGGGACGACTCGCGCGATCCGCCCCAGCGCAACGCGGTGCCGCAGATCCGCATCGGCTGCTCGCAGACCTATCTCGATACCGACAAGCACGCGATCCGCACGGCGGTGCGCTCCAACTTCGGAGCGCTGCAGGGCTGCTACGCGGATGCGATCGAGCGCGATCCGAACCTGGCGGGTGACGTCTCGTTGCAGATGACGTTCGCGCACGGGGGCAACGGGAGCCCGGCGCGGTTCACCGGCGGCGTCGGCGATCCGCCGCTGCACGCGTGCCTCGCGGCGGCGCTGCAGGAGCTGTGGGTCTCGCCCGGACCGATGAATGGCACGAGCCTCGAGATCAACCTGACGTTCACCCTCACGCCCCTGCCCTCCTCGCCGGCGCCCGCCGATGATCCGGTCGCGCTGCTCGCTGCCGGCGATCCGGAGGCCGCGCTCCGGGCGTGGACCACCAAGCTCTCGATGCCGGTGTCGCTCGAGGTCGCGTGCCGCGGACGCGCCGGCGTGCTGCTCGCGATCGCGGACATCGCGCCGTGGCTCGACGACGCGCGGGTCTACGGCGCGATCAAGGATCTCGGCGCCTCGGCCGCGCTGCTGGCCCCACCCACCGCTCACGCGTGCGTCGCGCCGGTGACCGACACGATCCAGTCGCTCACGCGCGCGCGCGGCCAGCCGTATCCCGGTGCGCGCATGACCCACGAGTGGCTCCAGCGCTACGCTGCGGCGTTGCCGCTCGCGCCGTACCTCGATGATGGCGCCACGCTGCGCTGGCATCACGCCGAGGCGCTGTTCAACTCACCACAGCGCGCGACCGCGATGAAGCTCCTCGAGAAGCTCGCGTGGGATCCGAAGATCGGGGCGGCCGTGCTCAAGGAGCTCGACGACCGCAAGCGCTCGCCGACCGAGCCGATCTCCGATCGCTGCGGCAATTGAGCCTCTCGGATTAGAGATGGCGGTGGCGATCGCGGTCGTCGTGTTTCAGATGACGCCACGGGACGCCTTCCGATCCCTCGAGCGGGTTCGTCCGCTTCTTGGTCACGCCGACCGGCCGAGGCTTCTTCGGATCTTCTTCGTCGTAGTCCCGCATCGTAGCGATCGGGATGCATGAAGAAGACCAGGCCGCGATCACTACTTCTTCGCCTCGCCCGCGTCCTCCCCGCCACGCCCGGTGAAGCGGTCGTCGGTCCCGAGCGCCGGCTCGGCATCGGCGTCCTGCCCCGGCGGCTTGACCTGGTTGCGATTGCGGAACTTCAGAGAAGGATCTTCGGCATCTCGGCCGGCGGTGTAGCCGCTCTGCCCCTGGCCCAGCTCGTCGGTCTGATCCTGCTGTTTCGTGGTGCTCATGCCCGTGATCGAGTGCATGGCTCGTGCCTCGCACCGGTGCGCTCTCCGAGGACACCGTGACGCGGGCGCGCGCTCAGTTCGCGGTGGCGGTCGCTTCGAACGCGCGGATCACGGTGACCTTGATCTGCCCGGGGAACGTCATCTCCTCGGAGATCTGCGCAGCGATCTCGGACGACAGCTCGACCACGGCGAGGTCATCCATCTCCTGCTCGCGCACGTAGACCCGGAGCTCGCGACCACCGTGCACCGCGTGCGCGAACGCCACGCCACGGCGCTGGCCGCCGATCCGCTCGAGGTCCTCGACCTTCGCGGTGAAGCCCTCGGCGAGCTCGCGGCGAGCACCGGGCCGCGCTCCGCTCATCGCATCCGACGCGGCGACCAGATATGCGTAGACCGAGTTGCACGGCTCGTCAGCGTGGTGCGCGCCGATCGCGTTCGCGACCAGCTCAGGCTCGCCGACGCGGCGCGCGATGTCGGCGCCGATCACGGCGTGCGAGCCCTCGATCTTGTGGGTCAAGGCCTTGCCGATGTCGTGCATGAGGGTCGCCCGACGCGCGAGCTTCTCGTCGAGCCCGAGCTCGGCGGCCATCATGCCGGCGAGGTAGCTCGACTCCACGGCGTGCCACCACTGGTTCTGCGTGTAGCTCGTGCGGTAGTTGAGCGCGCCGACCAGCTCGACGATCTCGGGATGCGCCTTCGGGATGCCGAGCACCTGGAACGCTCGCTTGCCGAGCGCTCGGATCTCCTGGGTCAGCTGCTCGCGGCCGCGCGTGGCCCAGCCCTCGGGATCCTTGCGTGCGTCGTCGAGCGACTCCGGCTTCTTGATGAGGCGGTTGATCGCGCGCCGCACGAACTCCTTGCCCACCCCATCGAGGCCGTCGAGGCGGATCGTGTCCTTCTCGTCGCCGACGAGCAGCTGCACGCCCGACACGGTCTGGATCGCCTGGTGGAGCGAGCCGTTGTTGTCGAGCAGCACGGCGACGAGCTCGGGACCGATGCGCAGGAAGTTCTGCGCGCGCTCGGTCAGGTAGTGGTGGTGATAGCGGGTGGCCGCGATCTCCATCACGCGCTGGGCCTCGCGATCGTGCGCCGGATCCGCAGCGGTCTGATCGATCGCGCGCACCTCTTGCGCCGCGCGCGCCCGCGCCTCCTCGAGCCAGCCGCGCGACATCTGCTCGATCATGTCGGCGGCCTTCACGCCCGCGCGCATCTCGAGCTCGCCGCGAAGCTGCTGCAGCTTGCGCTTCGCGTCGTTCTCCACGCCCGACGCGCGGTCGCGCCGCGACTGGACATCCTTGTGCGTGGCATCGAGCGCGGCCTCGCGCTGCTCGATCGCATCGTCGCCACGCGAGACCTCGCGATCCTTCGCCGCCACGGCGTCCTCGCGCCGGGCCACGCGCGCCTCGTCCGCGGCGATCGCCTCGTCCGCGCGGGTCCGTGCCTCGAGCGCCTCGGTCCGCGCGGCGGTCTCGAGCTCGCGGACCGCGGTCGCGGCCTCGAGCTGGGCCGCCTTGACCTGTGCCGCCGCCTCGCCGCGCGCGACATCGATCGCGCGGCGCGCCTGCTTGCTCGCCTCGGCCGCCCCCGCGCGCATGGCGAGCACCGCGGTGACAACCGCGATGACGAGCCCGGCGACGACGGCGATGACCATGCCCGGCTACGGTAGCATCAAAGGTCGTCCGGGCGGATGAGCCCGTTCTGGGTCTCGCCGGTGTTCTGGCCCGAGCCCTTGCCAGACCCCGGATTCTTCGACGCAGGGGCGCGTACGAGCTCCACGGGCAGCATCGTGTTCGAGGTCACGGCGACCTCCTTCTTGCTGTCGCGGTAGCCGCGGAGCTTGAGCGTGAACGCCACCGGGGTCTCAGAGATCGGCCAGTCGAGCTTGAGCGGGGTCTTGCCGAGACTCACGCCGTCGGGCCCGATCACGGTCGCGCCCGCGGGCGTCGAGGTCAGCGTCAGCTTCGCGGTCCTGTCGATCGGCGTCACGGTGACCCCTGCATCGAGCGTCGCGACCACGGCGGCGTCGGTCGCGACCGGCATCGCATCGACGGTCGGCACCTCGGCATCGATCGCGACCGCCGGCGTGGCCGCGGCGTCGATCGCCACGCTCGCGTCGGGACCCGGAGATGCGACATTGCTCGCCGTTCCCGAACCGGGAGACGGCGTCGCGCTCGAGTCGGAGCCGGCGTCTGACCCCGTTCGCCCGAACCACGCCACCGCGAACGCGCCGCCGCCGAGCCCGACGATCATTCCGATCACGAGCACGATCGGCCACACCTTGCGCGGCGGGCGCGAGGAGTAGCCCATCGGCGTCGAGATGATCATCGTGTTGTGCTTCGGCTCCTGCGGCTGCGTGAGCCCGGGCACCGGAATCTGCCGGCTCTTCTGCCCGGGCGGAACCACGGGTGGCGCGAGCGTGCCGATCATCGTCGCAGCCTGCGCCGGCTGATGCCCCGACGACGGCGCCGGCGCGTGCAGCAGCGTTCGATCGGCGGCGGCCGCGCGCGCCTGATCCGCCGCCACGCGCGTGCGCGCGTTCGCGTGCGCCTGGACCGCGCGGGCATCCGCCATCGCCTCGCCCGGTGCCACCGAGCGCGCGGGGGCGATCGGCGGCGAGCCGCGCAGGTACGCCTCGGGATCGAGGAGCGCCTCGCGCAGCGCCTGCATGGTCTGGAACCGACCCTCGGGTGGCTTCGCGAGGCAGCGCAGCAGGATCTGCTCGACCGACGGTGGGATCATCGAGTTGAGCCCCCGCGGCACCGGTGGCAACTGCGTGACCTGCTTGACCAGCACCTCGCCCATGGTCTGGCCATCGAACGGGAGCACGCCCGTCATCATCTGGAACAGCAGGATGCCGAGCGCGTAGATGTCGGTGCGGTGATCGATG
>JBBRBG010000120.1:0-28691 GCA_038206055.1 Haliangiales bacterium | reverse complement strand
GCCGACAGCACCTTGCCGGTCATGCCCTTGGTGACGAGGAACCGCACCACCTCCACGGCGCGCGCGGTCGACAGCTCCCAGTTCGACGGGAACTGCGCTGTCTTGATCGGGAGGTCATCGGTATGGCCGGCGACGAGGAAGTCACGATCGGCGACGGTGGCGAGCACCTGCGCGACCTTCTCGAGCGCGGCCTTGCCCTCCTTCTTCACCGAGGTCTTGCCGGAGTCGAACAGGATGTCGTTCGGCAGCGCGATGATCATCCGACCCTTGCGGATGATCACCTTGAGCTGACCGGAGTCGATCATCGCGCGGAGCTTGCTCAACAGACTCTTGAACGTGGCGAGCCGCGCATCCGCCGCCGCCTTCTGCTTGCGCAGCTCCTCGAGGCGCGCCGCGGCCTCGGCCTTGTCCTTGGTCAGGCTTTCGACGTTCTGACCGAGCTGCTCGAGGCGAGCCTTCATCGTGCCGCTCATCGCGGTCGCTTCGTCGACATCCTTCTGGAGGCCATCACGCTTCGCGGTCAGCTCTGCGATCTGCTTGTTCAGCTCCGTGATCTTGTCGCCCAGCTCCTTCTCCTTCGCGGCGAGCACTTCGGCGTCATCCGACTTTTGCTTGGCCATCGCGGACCTGTGCGTGCTGCTCCGCATGCATCCGGACGAGCCAGCAAGAAGAGCGACAGCGACGACAACGGCACGGAGGTTCATGGGGCGGTTGTACAGCGATCGGATCTGCGTTGACAGGCGTCGGCCCCGGCGGTATGAATTACGGAATGAACGTTCGTTCCGGAAATAAGTCGGCCGCAAGGCGCCGGCGCGGACGACCGCTCACTGACGACAAGCGCCGCATCATCCTCGACGCGGCCCTCGTTGCCTTCGCGGCCCGCGGCTACCACGGGACGGCCGTGCCCGAGGTCGCCGATGCCGCCGGCGTGGGCACCGGCACGCTGTATCGCTACTTCGCGAACAAGGAGGCCCTTGTCAACGAGGTCTACCGCGATGCGAAGCAGCGCCTGCGCAGCGCGCTCCTCGTCGGCGTGCCGGAGGTCGATCTCTCGCGGCCGAACACGGCGGAGACCTGGTTCGGGGAGCTGTGGCGCCGCCTCGGCGTGTTCGCGAAGACCGAGCCCGATGCGTTCCGCTTCCTCGAGATGCAGGACCACGTCGAGTATCTCGACGCCGAGAGCCGCGCGGTCGAGCTCAGCGTGCTCGCGCCGCTGTGGATGGCGGGCAAGCGCATGCGCGAGCGCTCCGATGGCGCGAGCGTCGACGTGCTCATCGCGCTCCTCTGGGGCGCGTTCGTGGGCGTGATCAAGGCGCAACGGCTCGGCTACCTGAAGCTCGACGACAAGCAACTCGAGCAGGCGGGCGCTGCCTGCTGGCGAATGATCGCTCCCGAAGTTCCCCGCGCACCCTCGACGAAGCCAAAGCGCTCCTGACCGCTGTCCGAAAATGGGGTCCGACCCCATTTTCCGGTTTTCTGCCATACCACGACGAAAGGTTCTTCCCATGCTCTCGACGCAGACTCCGACCGCCACCACCACCTCGACCACTTCTCGCACGTCGCTCCACACGCTCGACACGTTCGCCGCGCGCTCGACGACCGAGCTCGATGCGCTCTATCGCGCCGCGACGGTCCCGGCCTCGATGCACGCCGCCGACGGCGCGCTGATCGGCCGCATGCTCGCCGTGAAGAACCTGCCCACCGTGATCGGCACGCCGCTGCGCCGGTTTGCAGCGTCGCGCTCGTTCGTGTGGGAGGGCAAGACGTTCCAGGCCGAGAGCGATACACGCGGGGTGGGCCACAACCGCGTCAACATCCCGCGGGCGCTCGGCCGGCAGAACCTGTTTCCGTTCGAGACGCTGTTCGGACCGTCCGCGATCGATGGCAAGCCGACGTTGATCCTCGACTACGACCTCGACGTGAATCCGAGCTACATCCGCCACATCCACGACGAGATCCGCGAGGTCTCGCCAGGCCTGTTCCTCGGCCCCGCGATGTGGAAGGGCGAGCGCGCGAAGTCGCTCGTGCTGTGGTTCGGCCTCGACTCGAGGCTGTCGTGAAGCTGAAGCACATCCTGATCACCGGCGCTGCAGGTGCCATCGGCTCGGCGATCGCGCGCGAGCTCCGCGCGCTGTATCCGGCGGCGCGGCTGGCGCTCCTCGATCGAGACGCCGCGGCGATGTCCTCGCTCGCGGCGGGGCTGGGCAACTGCAGCACGCACGGCATCGACCTCCGTCAGATCGATGCGCTCCCCGCGTTCGTCGAGACGATCGCCACGCACGCGCCGGTCGACGGCCTCGTCAACTGCGCGGGCATCATGCGCGTGCAGGGGCTGCCGTCGTGGGAGTGGACCGATGCCGCCTCGCTGATCGCGGTGGATCTCCTCGCGCCGCTGCGGCTCCAGGATCTCGTCGTGCACGGCATGGTCGAGCGCGGCGAGGGCCTGATCCTCAACATCGCCAGCATGGCCGGCAAGGTGCCGCTCAAGGGCTGTGCGTACTACGGCGCGTCGAAGGCCGGCCTCGCGATGGCCTCGGAGATCGCGCGCGCCGAGCTCGCGGGGCACGGCATCCAGGTGATCACCGTGTATCCAGGCCCCGTGCACTCGCCCCTCGAGCAGGGCGCGCGTGACGGCTACGGCGGCGGCGGGTTGTTCGCGAAGCTGGCGCCGACGGGTGATCCCGCGGCGCTCGCGCGGCGGATCACCGTGGCGATCGAGAAGGACGAGCCGCGCGTGATCTACCCGCGGCTCTACGCGATGGGTTGGTCCGCGACGAACCTTTCGAGCTGGATCGCGCTGTCCTACGGACCCCCGCCCGTCGCGTGAGCCGCTGAGCTACAGCGACTTCGTGAACAGATGGAACCGGCGATCCGCCGCGACGCCGGCGACCTTGTCGTAGAACGGCCGCGGACCGATCCACGCGACCTCGCACTGCGCATGCTCCTCGGCCACATCGACGAGGCACGCGACGAGCAGCACCTCGCCGAGGCCCTGGCCACGATGCGCGGGCCACGTGCCCGTCGGGCCGAACCAACCGAGGCCGCGGTTGTTGCCATCGTGCGCGGCGAAGCCACAGTAGGCGCCATCCTTGAGCGCGACGTGCACGCCGACCGGCGAGTGCTCGAGTGCGCGCGCGAGCTCGAAGGGCCACGCACCGCCGAACTCGGTGGTCACCGCCGCGAGGAGCTCCACCTCGTCGGACCGCGCGCGCCGTGCTTCGTACCCGTGCTCCGCGACGGCCGCGGTCAGCGCCTCCACGCGCCGCGCGGAGACCTTGGGATTGCCGCGCACGTCGATCAGCACGTTCGAGCGCGGCTCGCCCGACCTCGCGAACCCACGCTTCTCGAGCCACGCGATGGTCTCGGTGTTGCGCTCGTCGACGCCGGGCGCCAGGTAGTTCCCCGCCTGGTCGAGCGTGCGCAGCGAGGTCTGGCCCGTGGCCTTCGCCGCCGCCTCGCACGCCACGAGCAGCGCGCTTCCCACGCCGTGCCCGCGTCGCGACGGCATCACGGCGAGCACACGGATCCGGTTCGCCGCGACGGCTGCCACGCCGGCGAGCTCGTCGCCGTCCCATGCGCCGAACGTCTGCACGGTCCCGGTCGGCCCCGCACCGAACAGTTTCTCGTCGGCGACCACGGCCGCGCGATCGAACGCGCAGGCACCGGCGAGCAAGGCGGTGGCGGCCGGCAGCATCGAGCGATCGAGCGGTTCGACGCGCACGCCGCACCGTAGCAGGGCCCGCGCGGTCGTGCGATCGTCTCCGCGATGCGAGCGATGCTGCTGTGTGCTGGCCTCAGTTCCCGCCTCGGCAAGCTCGGGGCGGAGCGGCCCAAGCCGATGTTGCCGGTGTGCGGGCTGCCGATCCTCACCTACGGGATCGCGAACCTCGTCGCGCACGGCATCCGCGACATCCTGATCAACACGCACCACAGGGGCGACGTGATCCGCGGCGAGCTCGGAGATGGGCATCATCTCGGCGCCCGCATCCAGTACATCCAGGAGGACGTCATCCTCGGCACCGGTGGCGGGCTCAAGCACGCGCTCGCGCTCCTCGATCCCGATGGCACCGACGAGCCGTTCATCTCGCACAACGGCAAGCTGATCTTCGATCTCGATCTCACCGCCCTCGTCGCCGCGTATCGCGCCGTGCCCGATAGCCTCGGCATGCTGGTCGTGCAGCGCGTGCCGGATGCGCGCGCGTGGGGCGCCGTCAACGTGCAGCACGACGCGCGCGGCCCGATCGTCACCGACATCCTCAACGATGGCGAGCACATGTTCTGCGGCGTTCACATCACGCGCCCGTCGGTGATGGCGCGCCTCCCCGATGGCGAGTCGGACTCGCTGCGCCAGGGCTACATTCCGTGGTTTCGCGCCGGCGAGCGTGTCGCCGCGTACGAGCACACCGGCGGCTACTTCGCCGAGCACTCCACCCCGGAGCGCTACCTCGAATCGAACTGGGCATTGCTCGACGGCCAGCACCTGCGCAACCCACCTACGCGCCACCTCGCCGGCGTGGATCCCACCGCCCGGATCTCGCCGACCGCCACGATCGTCGAGCCGGTGAAGATCTGCGCCGGCGCCGTGATCGGTCCCGGGGTCACCGTCGGTCCCTACGCCGTGGTCGGCGAGGGCGCGCGCGTCGAGCGCTCGATCACGCGCACGGTGGTGTGGGCCGGCGCCGTCGCGGCGAACGACGACTCCGGTCCGATCATCACGTAGGGGGAACCATGGCCGAATTCATACTGTTCACGCACGCCGACACCGTCGCGAGCGCCGAGTGGGCGCCGTACCTCGAGAAGCTGCGCACCGCCGGCGTGTTTCGCGGCGGCAGCGCGATCGGCGGTGGCGTATGTTCCCGCAAGGCGGGCACCCCCGCGGCGCTCAGCTCGCAGATCGTCGGCTTCATCCGGATCGACGCCGACGATCTCGACCACGCTCGCCGCTTTCTCGAGGGTCATCCGACGTACGAAGCCGGTGGCACGGTCGAGATTCGTGACCTGCCGCGCGATTAGTTGCAGCCGAGCGCCGGCAGCTTCGCCGTCTGCTCGATGCACTCCTTCATCGTCTTGCGGATCATGTCGTTCGCCTGCAGTACGTCGCGCCGTGACGAATCTGGATTCGTGCTGACCTCGAGGCCCGTCGAGATCGCGTCGGGCAGCGCCTTCGCGAGCGCACACTGCTTCGGCGCATCGGGCACGGTGCACGCGCAGATCTTTGCCACGTAGTCTCCGCAGGCATCCTGACCGCGCTTGAGCTCGGTCTGCGGAATCTGCGGCTTGTCCTCGGGCGGGGGCCCGGCCGGCGCTGCCTTCTTGCTGCACGCCGCCACCGCGACGACCACGAGCAGCCAGCGCACCGTCAGCCCGCCTCGACGCGAGCGAGCACGACGGAGATGTTGTCGACGCCGCCTTCCTCGTTCGCCGCCTGGATCAATCGCTCGACGGCGCGGTCGAGATCGCGCTCGGCCATCAGGATGTGCTGCATCTGATCGTCCTTGATCATGCCGGTCAGGCCGTCGGAGCACAGGACGTACGTATCGCCGAGGTGCGGCTTCTCCGTGAGGATGTCGACCTGGACGCTCTCCTTCATGCCGAGCGCGCGCACGATCACGTTCTTGTGGGGCCAGTTCTCGGCCTCCTCGGGCGTGACCCGCTTCATCCGGATGTAGTCGTTGATCAGCGAGTGGTCCTCGGTGAGCTGCGTCAGCTCGGTGCCGCGGGCGCGATACGCGCGGCTATCTCCAACGTGGCCGATGATCAGGGCGTCGTCGAGGAAGTACATCGCGACGCACGTGGTGCCCATGCCCTTGAACCGGGCCTCGCGCTGCGACCGCTCCCAGATCTCGAGGTTCGCCAGCATGATGCCGGTGATCATGCGGTTGACGTGGGTGCGAACGTCACGGTCGACCTTGTAGGGCCACGTCAACGTCTGCTGCTTGCCGGTCTCGATGAAGTGGTCGCTGATCAGCTCGACGGCGAGGCGCGAGGCCACCTCGCCGGAAGCGTGACCGCCCATACCATCCGCGACGATGCAGAGGCGTTCGTTCTCCGGGAGGGAGATCGAGTCCTCGTTGTGGTCGCGCTTGCGGCCGATGTTGGTCGCGCCCGCGAACCGGACCCGCATCCCGTCCAGGGGAAACGACGTACTCATCCAGACACAATTCTACCATCGGCGCGGTGGTTGACTCCAACCGCTGCCCCTTTCATCCTGTACGGGATGTGGGGCTACGCCGAGGGAAACCAGACTCTGGTGGCCGTCGTCGTCGTGATCGTGGTGATCGCGGCGCTGGGGTACGTGGGGCGGCGCCTGTGGAAGAAAGGGCGCTGAGTGGCGGAGCTCGCACGCGGAACCGTCCTCGACCGGCCGTGGGGGCGTACCCTGGGGGCGCTGGCGCTGCGTGGGCTGACCGGCCAGGTCAACCTGACGGGGCCGGACGGCAAGGTCTATTCGATCGGCTTCCACGGTGGCACGGTGTGCGGCGCCCACTCCCCGAACATGGCGGACTCGGCCGCTCGCATCGCGCTGACCAACAGCCTGGTGTCCTCGACGCAGGTCGCCGATATCGTCAAACGCCAGCTCGCCGACCGGCAGCGCGACGAGATCGAGCTGATCGCGGACTACATCCATCTTCAGCCCGACCAGGCGATGCGGCTGCGGCGCCGGGCCATCGTGCAGAAGGCCGCCCGCTCGTTCGCGCTCGAGCGCGCAGAGTTCGTCGTCGAGGATCACATCACGGTGCGGTTCGTCCCGGGCAGCGAGATCGACATCCGCTCGGTGATCTACCTCGGAGCGCGGCAGTTCCTTTCGGAGGCCCGGCTCAACGGCGAGCTCGGCCAGCTCGGGCAGTGGTTCCAGCTCAAGCCGGAGCTGGCGGAGTACCTGCCCCAGTTCGGCTTCGGAGAGGCGGAGCAGCCCGTACTCGAGGCGCTCACGCGCGGCGCCGGGCTCGGCGAGATCGAGCAACCCGAGGTCGAGCAGCGGATGGCGCGGGCGGTGGTCTACGCGCTGGTCTCGTGCGGGCAGTGCACCGTCGAGGCGGGGCTGCGCGCGGCGCCGAAGAAGGCGGCCACGCCACGGCCGCAGTCGACGAGCCAGGTGCCGCGCCCGCCGTCGGGCAACACCCAGGCTCCGCCGCGCAGCCGCGCCGACACGCTCAACCAGCCCACCTACCGCCGTGCCGATACCGAGGCGGATGCACCCTCGGATCGCCGCCGGACCGCGAGCCGCCAGCCGCAGCCGCGCCGAAACGCCGCGCCCACTGCGATGACAAACGAGGTCGAGCTGCTGATCAAGCAGCGCCTCGCCATCCTCGACGGCGGCGGCGATCACTACATGCTCCTCGGCATCGCGCGCGAGGCCACCGCGAGCCATGTCCAGAAGGCGTACTTCGCGCTCGCGCGACAGCTCCACCCGGATCGGCTGTCCGCGCTCGGCATTGTCGACGAGACCCGTGAGGCGCAGCGCCTGTTCGCGCAGGTCAACACCGCGTTCGCCGTGCTCGGCGATATGAAGAAGCGCGAGGCGTACCTCGACGTCCTCGATCGCGGCGGCGAGCAAGCCGTGCGGGCCGAGCAGCAGGCCGCGGAGGAGCTGACCGAGCGCGTGCTCGATTCCGAGGAGGCATTCCGCAAGGGCGAGGCGGCGCTGCGGCGCGACCAGATCCCGCTCGCGATCCAGGAGCTCGAGCGCGCGGTCGCCCTCAACGGGGACGAGCCCGATTACCAGGCGATGCTGGCGTGGGCGAGGTTCTGCGCTGCCCCCGACAAGATGGCGGTCGCACAGGTCACCAAGCGCGCGCTGCGCAGCGCGATCGACAAGTCAGCTGCCTCGTCGGTGACCGGCCGGTTCTACCTCGGCCGCGTCGAGCGCATGCTCGGCCGCGACAAGGAGGCGCTCGAGCTGTTCGAGGAGGTCCTCGAGGTCTCGCCGGGACACTCCGAGGCCACGGCCGAGGTCCGCGTGCTTCACGCGCGGATCGGCGGCGACAAGGGCGGCGGCTTGTTCGGCCGGCTCAAACGCTGAGCTCGAGCTCGGTGATCCGCGCGTCGGGCAGCCCGATGTGCGCCCGGACGCGGGCCACCATCTCGGTGGTGGTGCCATCGCGCTCGACGCGGACGGTGAGCTCTTCGCCGATCTCGAACATCAACGGCGAGCGCACCCGGGCGATGCCGTCCGTGATCCCCAGCACCTCGAACACGTCGTGGGCCTGGTCGCCATCGACCACGACAACACGCGGACCCCCCGACATCCATAGGCAGGTACCACGCCGCGCATTGCGCCCTCAAGCCTTCTCGTAGTGACGGCGCTGGGTTAACCTCGGTCCAGCGGATGCTCAAGCCGGTCGAGAAGCAACGCGTCGCCGAAGAGATCGCGGAGCAACTTCGCTCGCTCATCCTCAACGGACAGTACCCGCCTGGGTCCAAGCTGCCGCCGGAGCGAGAGCTCTCGAAGCGGCTTCGGGTCAACCGCGCGTCGCTGCGCGAGGCCCTGAAGAAGCTCGAGCACCTGGGGCTCGTTCGCATCCGGCAAGGCGATGGGACGCGGGTTCAGAACTTCATGGAGACCGGCGGCATCGAGCTCGTCCAGCACCTGCTGCCGCTCGCCGGTGGCAAGCCCGAGCTGATCCGCGACCTCCTCGAGTTCCGCCGGATCATGGGTCGCGAGATTGCTCGGCTCGCCGCCTCGCGCGCGCACGCCGACAAAGAAGGCATCGCGAAGCTGAAGGCGCTCGCGGATCGCGCGGATGCGGCCGCCGGTGCGGGCGAGCTATTCGACATCGACTTCGAGCTCTACGTCGCGCTCGCGGCGATGTGCGGCAACCAGGTCATGCTGCTCCTCCTCAACACGGTGCGCGATGGCGTGCGCAACTTCATGCCGTTGCTCGCGAACCTCGCCGGCCCCGGCGAAGCCGTGCGCAAACACCACCGCGATCTGATCGCGGCACTCGAGAAGGGCGATGTCGCCGGCGCCGGCCGCGTCGCCGACGAGTATCTCCGCATGGGTGCCGAGCTTGCCGGTCGGCTCGGCGGCAAGCCAGAACTACAGCCGCAGCCGCTTCCCGACTGACGCATGCCGAAGCTTCCGCTCCAGGAAGTTCAAGAGATCGCGCTCCTCGCGCGGATCCACTTCACGCCGGCCGAGCTCTCCGAGATGCAGTCGGAGCTCGGCGCGATCCTCGAGCACTTCGGCTCGATCGCGGCGGTCGATACCGAGGGCGTCGCGCCGATGACGCACGCGGTGCCGATCGATCTGCCGCTGCGGGGCGACGTGGTGCAGCCGTCGCTGACCTCGGACGCGGCGCTCGCCGCCGTGCCGAAGCGCGACGGAGATCTGATCGTGGTTCCCGCGATCATCCCCGGAGGAGCCGAGTGAATCGTCTCCCCCTCCTCGCCCGGCCTGGAGCCGAGTGACGGTGGACCCGGCGTTCTGGTCGGTCGCGGATATCGCGCGCCGGATCGCGGCCGGCGAGGTCACGGCCGCCGAGGTGACGAAGGCGTTCGTCGCCCGGATCGCTCGGATCGATCCCGAGCTCGGTGCGTACCTCCTCGTCGACGAAGGAGGGGCATGGGCGCAGGCCGAGCTTGTCGATCGCAAGCGGGCCGACAACGAGCCGCTCGGTCCGCTCGCCGGTGTGCCGATCGCGCTCAAGGACATGATCGTCACGAGCGGTGTCGTGACCACGGCCGGTTCGAAGATCCTCGAGGGCTGGGTGCCGCCGTACAACGCCACCGTGGTCGACAAGCTGCGCGCGGCCGGTGCGGTGATCCTCGGCAAGGTCAACTGCGACGAGTTCGGCATGGGCTCGTCGACGGAGCGCTCCGCGTACAAGAAGACGCTGAACCCGTGGGATCCGAAGCGCGTTCCCGGCGGCAGCTCGGGTGGGAGCGCGGCCGCGGTCGCCGCGGGGCTGTGCGCCGCGAGCCTCGGCACCGATACCGGCGGATCGATCCGCCAGCCAGCGGCGTTCTGCGGCGTCGTGGGCTTGAAGCCGACGTACGGCCGGGTGTCGCGCTATGGCATCGTCGCATTCGCGTCTTCGCTCGATCAGGTGGGGCCGCTCACGCACACCGTCGCCGATGCCGCGCTGGTATTGCAGGCGATCGCGGGCCACGATCCGCGCGATTCGACGTCGCTGCCGGGCGCGCCTCCGAGCTTCTCCGCCGAGATCGCAGGCGGCGTGCAAGGGCTGAAGATCGGCCTGCCGAAGGAGTACTTCGCGGGTGAGATCGATGCCGACGTGCGCGCCGCGCTTGCCGCGGCGGTCGCTGCGCTCAAGGACAAGGGCGCCACGATCGTCGATGTCTCCTTGCCGCACACGGAGCTCGCGCTGCCGGCGTACTACATCGTCGCGCCGGCGGAGGCGTCGTCGAACCTGGCGCGCTACGACGGCATTCGCTACGGCAAGCGCGCCGAGGCGATGGATCTGATGTCCCTCTACACGCACACGCGCGGCGAGCTATTCGGTCCCGAGGTCAAGCGCCGGATCATGCTCGGCACGTACGCGCTGCGCTCGGGCTACTACGACGCGTACTACAAGAAGGCGCAGCAGATCCGCACGCTGATCAAGCGCGACTTCGACGAGGCGTTTACGCAGTGCGACGTGCTTCTGACGCCGACCACGCCGACCCCGGCATACGAGCTCGGCGCGAAGTCGACGCCCCTCGAGATGTACCTCGGCGATATCTTCACGCTCGCGTGCAACCTCGCCGGCCTGCCGGGCATGAGCGTGCCGTGCGGCCTGACCAGCGCGGGACTTCCCGTCGGTGCGCAGTTGCTCGGCAAGCCGCTCGACGAGGCTACATTGCTGCGCACGGGCGCCGTGATCGAGGCGGCGGTCGGCCTCGGCGACAAGCGCCCGAGCGGAATCGGAGGCATCGCGTGACCGAGCTCGCGCAGCTGCTGGAGATCTACGAGCCGGTGATCGGGCTCGAGGTCCACGTCCAGCTCGCGACGAAGACGCAGGCGTTTTCGTCTTCGGCGACGGGGTTCGGCGAGCCACCGAACTCGCTCACGGATCCGGTTGTGCTCGGCCTCCCGGGTGCGCTGCCCGTGTTCAACAGCGCGGTGCTCGAGCTCGCGCTCAAGCTCGGCGTCGCGACGTCGTCGCAGATCCGCGCGAAGTCGCGGTTCGCGCGCAAGCACTACTTCTATCCGGATCAGCCGAAGAATTATCAGATCACGCAGTTCGACGAGCCGCTGTGCGAGAACGGCCACCTCGATCTGATCGTCGGTGGAGTGTTGAAGCGCGTCCGGCTCGAGCGCATCCACCTCGAGGAAGATGCGGGCAAGAACACGCACGTCGGTGCGGTCTCGCATGTCGATCTCAATCGCGCGGGCGTGCCGCTGTGCGAGGTGGTGTCGGCACCGGAGCTGACGTCGTCCGAGGAGGCGGCGGAGTTCATGCGTGCGCTGCATCGGCTCGTGCGCTGGCTCGAGATCTCCGAAGGCGACATGGAGAAGGGACACATGCGCTGCGATGCGAACGTGTCCGTGCGCCTGCGCGGCGAGGACCGGCTCGGCACGCGCACCGAGCTGAAGAACATCAACTCGTTCCGGTTCGTGCAGAACGCGATCGATCACGAGATCGCGCGCCAGGTCCGGCTGATCGATGGCGGCGGGCGAGTGGAGCGCGAGACCCGGTTGTGGGACGCCGATCTCGGCCAGTCCGCCCCGATGCGCAGCAAGGAAGAAGCGAATGACTACCGCTACTTCCCCGATCCAGACCTGCCGATGCTCGTGGTTGGCGGCGACATGATGGGCTCGATCCTCCGCGGGCTCCCCGAGTTGCCGACGGCGCGGTTCGAGCGCTACGTGAAGGTCCACAAGGTTGCGGCCGATGACGCGCGGACGCTGGTCTCGGAGCGCGCGCTCGCGGACTACTTCGATGCCGCGCTCAAGGCGCATCCCGGCGACGAGAGCGGACGCACGATCGCGAACTGGATGCTGACCGAGCTGCTCGGCGCGCTCAACGCCAGCGGCAAGACGATCGCCGACTCGGCGATGGCGCCTGCGACGCTGGCCGCGCTCGTCGTCCTCGTCGAGACCGGGACGATCAGCGGCAAGATCGGCAAGGACATCTTCGCGGAGTCGTACAAGACCGGTGAGGCTCCCGCGGCGATCGTGGAGCGCCGCGGCGTGCAGCAGATCTCGGACGAGGCGGAGCTGTGGTCGATCGTCGAGAAGGTCGTCGCGGCCAGCCCGAAGCAGACCGCGGCCTACCAGGGCGGCAAGGACACCCTGTTCGGGTACTTCGTCGGCCAGGTCATGAAGGAGACCCAGGGGCGGGCCAATCCCGTGATCACCACTGACTTATTGAAGAAACGTCTCGGTCGGTGAGCCGGCCAAGCCCTTGATCTTGCCCGTTGATCGAAATGCGCCTCGGGTAGGGCAAGACGAACGCTTGACGATTGGCTCGCGATCAGTAAAGTCCGCGATTCCGAAAGCGTTTTCAGCGGAGCCAACGCAAATGTACGCCGTGATTCAGACAGGTGGAAAGCAGTATCGGGCAGAGCCCGGCCAGACGATCGTGGTCGAGAAGCTCGCCGGTGAAAAGGGCGCCCAGGTCGTGTTCGACCAGGTGTTGCTCGTGTCCTCGGGTGACGGTGGCAACGTGACGATCGGCAAGCCGATCGTCGCGAACGCCAAGGTCACCGGTGAGATCGTGGAGCAGGGACGCGGCGAGAAGCTCGTCGTGTTCAAGTTCCGCCGTCGCAAGAACTATGTCCGGCGCAACGGTCACCGCCAGGACTACACCGCGGTGAAGATCGCCGCGATCAACGCCTAAGGAAGTCGAGTAAGCGCCATGGCACACAAAAAAGGACAAGGCTCCACCCGCAACGGCCGCGACTCGCTGCCGAAGATGCGCGGCGTCAAGCGGTTCGGTGGCGAAGTCGTTCGCGCCGGATCGATCCTGGTTCGCCAGGTCGGCACGAAGATCCACGCCGGCGTGAACGTCGGCATCGGTCGCGACTTCACACTGTTCGCGAAGATCGATGGTCACGTGACCTACGAGCGCCACGGCAAGTCGAAGACGCGCGTCGCGGTCTACGCGAACCCGCCCGCCGTCGCTGCTGCCGCTTCCTGATCGTAGTGGACTGCCGATCCGGCTGCGGTGCGTGTTGCATCGCGCCGTCGATCTCGGCTCCCATGCCCGGCTTTCCTGCGGGAAAGCTCGCCGGCGTCCGATGCCCGCATCTGACCGCGGACATTCGATGCGCGCTGTTCGGCTCACCCGAACGGCCACGCGTCTGCGTCGAGCTCAAGCCGCAGAGCGAGATGTGCGGCGACTCGGCCGCCGAGGCGATGGCTACGCTGGGTGAGTGGGAACGCCTGACCGCGCCGCGCCCTACTTGACCGCGAGCAGGTCGATCTTCTGGATGTTAGGCGGCGAGGCGAGCAGCTCGTCGGACTTCGCCATCAGCGCCTGCGCGATCGGGCCCTCGATATGCGCCGTGCGGGCCGCTTCGTCCTTGAAGGCATCGAAGATGCCGAACGACGTCGGGCCCGACTGGAACGCGTACCAGACGATGGTGCCGGCCTCGGCTGCCGCGAGCGCCTGCGCGCTCTTGAGCAGCGCAGCGACCTGTTCGCGCCGTGCATCTGCTCCGCGGCACGCGCGATGCGGTCGACGCCATCGCGCAGGCGGTGGGCTACGAGGACGGCTCGACGCTGCGCACGCTGCTGCGCCGGCGGATGCACGTCGGAGTGCGCGAGCTGAGATAGGGTCAGACACTACTCGCACTACTTGCATCGGCCGGACATCAAGTAGTGCGAGTAGTGTCTGACCCCAGCTCGGCGCGCCGGGCGGCGAGCTCGTCCAGCCAGGCAGCGTCGTGCGACGCGAGCAGCGTGGCGCCACCGGCGGCAGCGTGATCCTTCAGCAACCTGACGAGGGCGCCGAGTCGCAGCACGTCGAGGCCATTGTCCGGTTCGTCGAGCACGAGGAGCTTCGGCGCGCCGAGTAGCGCGGCGCCGAGGCACGCGCGTCGGCGCTGGCCGAGCGACATGCGATCGAGCGCGAGATCTGCGACCTCGTCGAGGCCGAGCGCGGCGCGCAGCTTCTCCGTTGGTGGCTCGCAGCCGCGCGAGGCAGCGCACAGCGCCCACAGCTCCGCGGCGCGCAGGAAGCCCGGCGGATCGGCGCCTTCGGGCACGTAGCCGAGCGCGCGGCGCGCCCTGGTTCGATCGCCGCGCGCGCCCCAGACCGAGGCGCCATCGATCGTGATCCTGCCGTCGCGCGGCGCGAGTACGCCGGCCACCGAGGTCAACAACGTGGACTTGCCGCAGCCGTTCGGGCCGACGACGCCGACGATCTCGCCGGCCGCGACCTCGAGCGAAAGCTCGTCAAGCACGGTACGGACGCCGCGCTTCACGGTCAGACGATCGACGACGAGGATCACGGCTTCACCGAGGCGAGCGCGAGGATGCCCGATGTGAGGATCGCGAGGAGGCCGGGCATGCCGAGCGTACCGAGCGCGAGAACGACGACCGCCGCGACGACCACCGCGCCGCTGACGGTGCGCGACGCGACGGACTCAAGGTGCTCGGCGCCGAGCAGCGCGCGGGTCTCGCCGAGCGCGGAGCCGATGGCCGCGACGAGGCTGGTCAGCGCGAGGAGACCGAACGTCGCCGGATCGGGACCGATCACGAGCGCCGCCGCCATCAGCGCGAGTGCGGTCGCCGCGAGGTGGACGAGTGCGATCGCGAACGCCAGCGAGACCACGCGGGTGCCGCGCCCGATGCCGAGCGATGCGGCGAGCCAGCTCGACTGGCGATGCGACTCGATCAGCACGAGCAGCACGCCGACCTGCGCGGGTACGAGGACGATCGCGATCACGCATGTACCGAGCACGGCCGCGTCCGCACCGACGACGCCGTTGTTGCGCACGAACAATCCGGCCGTGCCGCCGGCGAGGAGCGCGAGGCCCGTGCCGCGCAGCAGCGCATCTCCCGCGCGCCGGCGCAGCGCGCGCACGTGGACACCGCGCATCGCCTGGCCATCGCGGGTCCAGCGCGGTGTGCGCGGCGCCGCGAAGATCGGACGCCAGCGCGCGAGCAGCACGATCACGATCGTCCACCCGGCGACGAGCGCCGCACCCCGCGCGCCCTCGCCGAGGGTCCATACGAGAAGCCACGGAAACTGGAAGGCGAGGATCGCGAGACCACCGAGCAGCGCCGCTTTCCCGGGCGATCCAGGCAGGCTCCGCAGATACGCCGCGGCATCGGCGCGCACGATCAGCCGCGCGATCGGCAGGAACACCAGCAGCCAGGTCATCCCGAGCACGACCGCGACCGCCGGGACGTGGAGGGCGAGGCCGGTCAGATCCGCGGGCTGCAGGCCGGTGGGACCAAAGATCACCGCCCCGACGATGACCGCACCGACCCAGACGCCTGCAGCGCGCCGGGACGCAGGTCCGATCACCGCCCGCGACCAGACCGAGAGCCAGCGGTTCACGCCCACCCTCGACCGCTCCGGGTGGCGGGTTCATTCCCTTGACGGTCAGCGCCGCTACGCCTATCTCTGCGGGCAGCCGCCATGCAGTTCATCGACGAGGCCATCATCGAGCTCAAGGCCGGAGATGGTGGAGACGGCATCGCCTCGTTCCGGCGCACGTCGGGCAACCCGCACGGCGGGGTGGACGGCGGCGATGGCGGTCGCGGCGGCAGCATCTTTCTCGTCGCAGACACGACCCTCTCGTCGCTGCTCGACTTCAAGTACAGGCGGCACTATAAGGCCGAACGCGGGGAGCAAGGCCGCAACCAGGATCAGTACGGCGCGGCCGGCGAGGATCTGGTGCTGCGCGTCCCCGTCGGGACCGTGATCTACGACGACGCGACGAACGTCCAGCTGTACGACCTCTCGGTCGCCGGCGAGCAGATCACGATCTGCAAGGGCGGTCAGGGCGGGCGCGGGAACATCCACTTCAAGACGGCGTGGAACCAGGCGCCGACCAAGGCAGAGCCGGGGATCCCAGGCGAGGAGAAGAAGATCCGCCTCGAGCTCAAGCTGCTCGCAGACGTCGGCCTGCTCGGCTATCCGAGCGTCGGCAAGTCCACGTTCATCAGCCACGTTTCGCGGTCGCGCCCGAAGATCGCGGACTACCCGTTCACCACGCTCGTGCCGAACCTCGGCGTGGTCCGCCTGTCCGACGAGCGCAGCATGGTGGTCGCCGACATCCCCGGCCTGATCGAGGGTGCCGCCGATGGCGCGGGCCTCGGCCACCAGTTCCTCCGCCACGTCGAGCGTTGCCGTGTGCTGCTCCACATCGTCGAGAGCACGTTCATGACGGGTCCGGAGCGGTCGCCCCTCCAGGACTTCGACGTGATCAACGGCGAGCTTGCCCGTTATGCGCCGGAGCTGGCGAACAAGCCTCAGATCGTCGTCCTCAACAAGGTCGATGCCACCGAACCTGACAAGATCGCGGAGGTCCAGGCAGCGTTCGCCGAGCGCCGCGTCGAGTTGTTCACGATGTCGGCCGCCACCGGCGAAGGGATCGCGCTCGTGCTCGAGCGACTCTGGTCACACCTGGTCTCTGCCAGGTCCGGGTGAGATCGAAAAACCCCCGATTCGTCGCCTTGATACCCCCCTGGGGCGGTGTTACAACCACTCCATTCCAATAGGAAATTGCGCCGACGCACGGTCGGAGCAGTGAGGGACTCGGCGCTCAGCCGGGCTGGAGACTAAGGCATGCGAGCTTCATCGACTGTTGTCGTCCTCTCTTCGCTAGCATCGCTGGCTATCGGCGCCAGCGCGTTCGCCCAACCGGGCGCGACTCCAGCGGACGGAGCAGGAAGCTCTGCGTCGGCTCCCGACCCGATGACGGTGAAGCCCGAGGACATGCCGACCGCGGTCCGCATGCGCCGCCTCGAGCAGAAGACGCAGGCGCTGAAGGAGCGCGCGTGGCAGCTCAAGGCCCGTGTGCAGTTGCTGAAGGAGCAGATCCTCGGCGGTGGCGTTGGCGCGCAGGCGCTGATCGCTCACTCGAACGACATGGGCAGCTCGTTCCGTCTGATCAAGCTGATCTACACGCTCGACGGCACGCAGGTGTTCGTCCGCACCGACGAGACCGCCGACAATCTCTACAAGACCAAGGCGTTCGATATCTTCTCCGGCCCGATCGCGCCCGGTAACCACACGCTGTCCGTGCTGGCCACCTACCGCGGCCACGGCTACGGCGTGTTCGAGTACCTCTCGAAGTACACGTTCACCGCGCGCGGCAACTCCTCGTTCATCGCCGGCGAGGGCAAGCTCGCGAAGATCGACTGCAAGGGCCACGAGAAGGGCGGCCCGACCATGAAGATGGAGCTCCGGCCGTCGATCGACTGCAAGGTCACGGACGTCTCGCCCGAGAAGGAGAAGACCCCGGCTCTCCCGGCGACCACCCCGGCGGCGACGCCCGCCGCTGCGCCTGCAGCCCCGGCCCCGGCCGCCACCCCCGCGCCGGGGAAGTGACCGCATGCAACGCGTCTCGAGTTGGCTCGCGATCTTGCTCCTGAGTCTGCCCGCCGCTGCGCGGGCAGATGTCGAGGGCAAGCTCAACCTGTACGAGACCGAGGCGCGTCAGATCGCGCAGACGCTGCCGCGTCAGAACGAGCTGTCGAACACGCAACAGAAGCGCCGCCTCGTCGACGCGCAAGTCGCGTTCTCGCTCGGCGACTACGACACTGCCTCGCTCATGCTGTTCGACCTGGCGACCAAGCCGGGCGCCGAGCAGGAAGCGTCGCTGTACTACCTCGGCGAGTCGCTGTTCCAGAAGGGCGACAAGGGCGCCGCGCACACGTACTTCACGCAGGCGATCGCGCTCAATAACTACGCGGGCAAGCTCTATCAGCCCTCGCTGGTCCGGCTCGTCGAGATCGCGATCGATCAGGGCGATCCGGCCGAGGCCGAGGCGTCGATCGCCGCCCTCGATCGCGTGGCACCGGGCATGCGGTTGCCGCAGCTCCCGTACGTCAAGGGCAAGTTCGCCTTCTCGCAGGGCAAGTTCGACGAGGCGCTCCAGCTGTTCGTCGACGTCCCGAAGGGCTCCACCTTCGAGCTCCAGGCGCTGTACTACTCGGGGACCGCGCAGGTCGCGAAGAAGGACCTCGCGAAGGCGACGGAGATCTACACGGATCTCAGCACGCGCAAGCCGAAGACGTCGAGCGATCGCCGCGTCATCGAGCTCTCGCAGCTCGCGCTCGGCCGGCTCTACTACGAGCGCGATCAGCCGTCGAAGGCGATCGATAGCTACCTGCTCGTCGACCGCCACTCGGATCTATTTCCGGACGCGCTCTACGAGGTCGCGTGGGTGTACGTGAAGGCCAAGCAGTTCGACAAGGCGCTCCGCGCACTCGAGCTGCTCTCGATGAGCGATCCCACGTCGGAGAAGACGCCGACCGTGCGCATCCTCGAGGGCAACCTGCGCATCCGCAAGGCGCAGATCGTTCGCAGCGCGCAGATCGCCGGCACCGTCGACGCGGGCGCCGAGGATCCCGCCGTCGAGTACGAGAAGGCGGCCGCGGTATTCCGCGAGACGCACGACGGCTACTACCCGTCGTACCTGGCGCTGACGCGCATGCTCGACAACGCATCGGCGGATCCCGCGGAGTACCTCGCGCAGCTCGCGGGCCGCGCAGCGAACGTGTTCCAGGCGGCGCCGCCGATCCCCGAGGCTGCGGCGCAGTACCTGCGCGAGGAACCCGACGTCCAGCGCGCGGTCGCGAACCAGTCCGACCTCGCCACGATCCAGGCACACCTCAACGAGGCCGAGCAGACGATCGCGCGCCTCGAGGGTGTGCTCGCCGCGAACGACAAGACCGTCGTTTATCCGGCGCTCAGCGCACGGCGCTCGCGCATCGGTCAGATCCAGGGCGACCTGATCGCGATCCGCAACGAGCTCGCGGATCAGCAGCTCGCGCTGATCTCGCCGTCGGGCGAGCTGTTCCAGCTCACGTCGGCGCGCAAACAGCTCACCGATCAGTTCGCAAGGATGGCGAGCCCGGAGGACACCTACCTCGCACTCGTCGACGACGCGCGCATCAAGTTCGACGCGCTCGAGACCTCGGCCGCCGATGTGTCGAGCGCGATCGACACCACGCAGGCCGTTGCCGTGGCGCTGCGCAAGTACGTCACCGATGCGCCGGGCGAGGGGCAGACGCCGGTCACGCCGGAGCAGCACTCGCAGATCAACTCCGAGCTGGTCGCCACGGCCGGTGAGGCGTTCGCGATCCAGAACGAGCTCGCCGAGATCCAGCGCGAGATCACGCTCGGCCGCGACCTCGCGGGGGTCGGCGACGAATCGATCGCACGGTCGCGCAACGCGCGCCGGAACCTCAAGACGGCGCAGGACTCCGAGCATCGGTTGCTCGCGGGCTTCGCTGCGGCGAGCCGCGATACGAACAAGTCGAAGAAGCTCGTCGCGCTCGGCGATCGCGCGGCGCGGATCTCGGAGCAGCTCGATCAGACCGAGCGGCAGATCGACGGCATCGTCGACACCGCGATGGTGCAGGCGAAGGTGACGATCAGCGAGGAGCGCAAGAACGTCGATGCGTACAAGGCGGAGCTCGCCGAGTACGAGGTCGAGTCACGCGCCGTTGGCGGCACGGTGCTCGGCGCGAGCTTCAAGAACGTCAAGGCGAAGTTCTACGACGTGATCGTGCGGACCGATGTCGGTGCGATCGACGTGCTGTGGTCACAGAAAGAAGACTCCGACGACGATCTCAAGCGCCTGAACCTGTCGCGCCAGCGCGAGCTCAAGCAGCTCAAGGACGAGTTCAAGGACATTCTCGAGCAGGCGCAGCCGAACACGCCGGCCACGCCGAAGGCCCCGGAGCCCGTTGCCGCGCCGACCGCGCCCTCGGGCAGCCCCGACAAGGGCGCCGGTGGCGAGCGCGTGAAGTCCGGGGATCCGGTGCCCAAGGCGCCGCCCGCACCGACCGTGCGCCCCGATAACGAGACGAAGACCGCACCGAAGGGAGGCTCGAAGTGAGATTCCCAGCACTGATCGCGCTCAGCGCGATGATGATCAGCACGCTCGCGAGCGCGCAGCCTGGCACTGTGCCATCGGACCCGGGAACCGGCCCAGGTCTCGGTCAGCCGCATGGCGTGCCGATCGGACCGATGCCCCCGACGATCCAGCTCTCCCCGGAGGAGAAGGATCAACTCAAGGACGTCGAGGCGGAGTACGAGAAGTTCACGGCCGCGGCCGTCGAGCACGACCTGCGGATGCGCACGATCGCGCGCCACGAGTTTGACTCGCGCACGGCGGAGCTGACGAAGAAGTACGGCGACAAGATCGCGAAGATCGAAGCCGGTCGCGGCAGCTTGCACGGCGAGACCATCGCGAAGCTGGTCCAGTTCCTCAAGGACCACCCGGACCACGAGCAGTTCACGCCCGATGCGATGTTCCGCCTCGCGGACCTCTACATCGATCTCTCCGAGGAGGAGTTCGAGGCGCGGATGACCGAGCAGGAGAAATCCGGCAAGCCGGCCGACTCCGATGCGGCGCAGATCGTCGACTACACGCGCTCGCTCGAGCTGTGGGAGCAGATCCTCACCAGATTTCCGAAGTACCGCCAGACCGCCTCCACCCTGTACCTCGCCGGGTACTACGGCCGGCCGAAGGACGAGCGGAAGTCGCTGCAGATCTTCCTCGCGCTCGCATGCGCGAATCAATACAAGTGGAACGATCCGCCGCCGAAGGTGCCGACGCGTGAAGAAGCGCTCAAGCGCGTCTCGCAGAAGCAGCTCCGCGACCCGTACGCGGCGTGCAAGCCGTATCAGGACGCGGACGTCGAGCTCGTGCGCAACGCCTGGGTCCGCGGCGTCGCCGATGCGCACTTCACCATCCCTGGCGAGACCGACGAGGCGATCGCCGCCTATCTGAAGGTCGCCGACGGAGGCAACGACTCGAAGCTGTACGCCGAGGCGCTCTACAAGCTCGCGTGGTCCTACTACAAGCGCGACATGATGAAGCCTTCGATCGATCGCTTCAACGAGAGCGTCAAGCTGTACGACCAGGTCGTGGCGGCGGGCGGCACCCCGGCGCTCGAGCTACGCGACGAATCGATCCAGTACATCTCGGTCGCGTTCACCGATCCGTGGGAGGGCGAGGCCGATACGAACCCCACCCGCTCGTTCGAGCGCGCGAAGGAGTACTACAAGGGCCACGAGAACGAGCCGCACGTGCGCGACGTCTGGGTCGCGATGGGCAAGGCGTTCTCCGATCTGCAGGCGTGGGACCAGGCGGTCGATGCGTACCGTCTCGCGATCGGCCCGCCGTGGGAGCTCAACCCGAAGAACCCGGTCGTCCACCAGGAGATCGTCAACGTGTTCGAGCTCAAGGGCGACAAGTTCGCGGCCGATGCCGCGGCCGCCGAGCTCGCCACGCGCTACGCACCGGGCACGCCCTGGTACGCGGCGAACGAGAAGGATCGCGAGGCGATGGAGAACCAGCGCCGGATCGCCGAGCGCGCGCTGTACGCGGCCACGCGTAACACGCACTCGGCGGCGACGACGATGCGCAAGGACTACGACGCCGCGCCGAAGAAGGATCCGCAGGCAAAGGCCGACTACATGGCGATGTACGCCAAGGCAGTCGACCTCTACCGCACGTTCACCACGACCTACCCGGAGAGCGACTACATCTACGAGTTCACGTTCCTCCAGGGCGAGGCGCTGTACTGGAGCGAGCGCTATCCCGAGGCGATCGTCGCGTACACCTGGGTCCGCGACCACAAGGACATGGGGACCGCGTACTTCATCGACTCCGCGCGGTCGATCCTCCAGTCGTACGAGGCCGAGGCGGAGAAGCAGGTCGCCGAGGGCAAGCTGCAGCCGCTGAAGGTCCCGACCATCGCGGACATGAAGGCGCTGCAGCAGCCGTGGAGCCCCGGCGTGATTCCGGATCTCTACCTCCAGCTGCAGGCCGAGTACGACAACTACCAGAACGTCGTCCCGGATCCGAAGGCGGCACCGGGGCAGGGCATCAACGCGGCGCTGATCAGCCTCGCGTACATGCACGTCGACGACGCGATCGCGCGGTTCCAGAAGGTGATGGACAAGTTCTGCGGCGCGCCCGAGGCGGCGAAGGCCAAGGACGGCATCCTCGCGATCTACGAGGCACAGTCGAACTTCGATCTGATCGAGGCGACGAACAAGAAGTTCATCGCGCAGAAGTGCGGCGATGCGGAGAGCATCAAGCTCGCGATCTCGCAGAACCGCTCGCTCAACTTCTCCCGCGCGGCCGAGCTCTACGCGAACAAGAACTACATCCCGGCGGCCGAGGCGTTCTACCGGTTCTACAAGACCGCGCCGAACACCGATCCGGATCTGCCGGTCGCGCTGTACGACGCCGCTGTCAGCTACAAGCTCGCCGACAAGCCGAACAACGCGCTGTCGTTGTTCAAGGAGTTCACGGCGAATCCGCAGAAGAACTTCCGCGAGAGCCCGTACTACCTCGACGCGATGCGCCTGACGGCGGCGAGCTACCAGGCGAAGTTCGAGTACGACAACGCGATCAAGACCTACCTCGATCTGTACGCGACGACAAAGGTCGCGAAGGCGAAGGGCATCAAGGCGCCGGATCCGCTCCCCGGCGAGCAGCCGCGTACGCTCGAACAGATCGGTCTCGACGCGCTGTACAACGCCGCCCTCGCATCAGAGCTCAACCGCGACTTCAAGAAGGCGGTCGAGCTGTACACGACCTACGAGAAGGTCGAGCCGGATCGTCGCAAGAAGGACCGATCGGTGTGGTCGATCGGCGGCATCTATCGCCAGTCGGGCGACGTCAACAGCATGACGGAGACGCTCGACAAGTGGCGTCGGCTCTATGGCAAGGACGCCGGGAACGAGGACGACTACGTGCAGTCGTTCTACGACGAGGCGGCGCTGCGCAAGAAGAAGGGCCAGACGCCGCAGGCGAAGGCGCTCGGTCAGGACACGATCAACGCGTGGGTCGCTCGCGGTTCGATCAAGGCCGGTCGTGGCGCGAAGCTCGCCGGCGAGTGGGCGCTATCGCAGGCCGAGGAGTACTACACGAGCACGTGGGAGCCGTACGCGATCAAGAAGGCCGCGAAGACGGTCGCCGAGGCGAAGCAGCAGAACGCCGACATCGAGAAGGTGAAGAAGGTCGCCGAGGACAAGTACCTCGCGCTCGATCCCTACGGCGTCGCCGAGCTGTCGATGGCCGCGAAGGTCCGTTACGGCGACGTCCAGCAGGGGTACGGCCAGAAGATCGGCGACGCGCCGATCCCGGTGCCGGTCGCGAAGAATCCGGCCGCGGTCGAAGCCTACGAGGCGCAGCGCGACAAGAACCTCGTCAAGTACCTCAACGAGGCGAAGGGCCAGTGGGTCGAGGTCCTTGACCTGTCCAAGCGCGGCGGCCTCGCGAACAAGTGGTCGCGGCGCGCGCAGGAGAATCTCGGACGAGAATTCCCGGGTGAATTCACGTCCTTGCGACAAGAGCTGATTCAGGGGACGGATGCGCCATGAT
Organism: Haliangiales bacterium; assembly: GCA_038206055.1. Taxonomy (GTDB): domain Bacteria; phylum Myxococcota_A; class Polyangia; order Haliangiales; family Haliangiaceae; genus JABFXX01. The sequence continues at coordinate 5,216 of JBBRBG010000120.1, read as the reverse complement.
GGATCGGATGACGACCTCGCGCGTTTCTAGCTCCATGACCCGAGTCGTCGGGGCGGTGCTGCTGTCGTTCCTCGTTGCCTGCGGAGGTGGTGCCAAGAAGAAGGACACCACGACTCCGAAGGGCGGGAAGACCGCGGACGGCAATCAGTCGATGAAGGATACCGGCGACCCGACCGATCCGGGCGGCGGGACTGGCGGAACCAGCGGTGGCTCGGGTGCTGGATCGAACGGCGGCACGGTCGCGGGCACCGGCAGTGGAGATGGCGCGGGCAGCGGCTCGGCAGCGGGCCCGGTCGAGGCGCCGGTCGCGTATCCGAACCTTGATCCAGATCCGGGTGCAGCAAAGACGCAGGTGGAAGCCCACCTCTCGATCGCGCGCAACGCGCTCGCCCAGGCGACCCCCGACGGCGACACCGCGCTGCGCGAAGCGCGCATGGCGCTGACGTTCGATGCAGCGAACGTGGACGCGGCGGCGATGATCGCGTTCGCCTACTACCACAAGAAGCTCTACGACACGGCCGAGCTCGTCCTCGACGATCTGTTCAAGCGCGAGTCGGCGAAGAACAACGCGCAGGTCTATTACGTATACGGCCTCGTCTACGACAAGACGAACCGCCCGGAGCGCGCCCGGCTCGCGTTCGACAAGGCCGTCGGCCTCGATCCGAACCACCAGAGCGCGCTCGTCGATCTCGGCGTGCACCAGCTCCAGCAGGGCCAGTACGGTCCGGCGCAACAAACGTTCGAGCGCCTCACGAAGCAGTTCAACCGCAACGATGCGATCACGCTGACCTCGCTCGGCTCGGCGTATCGCGGTCGCTCCGCGGACTACCCGTCGGGCGACGGCCAGCGCGACCAGTTCGTGCGTGCCGCGGAGGGCTCGTACAAGCGCGCCACGCAGGCGAACGCGAACTACGGCCCCGCCTACTACAACCTCGGCCTGCTCTACCTCGAGAACGATCCGTTCCCGGGGATCAGCGACGGCATGACGCGGCTCAACGCGGCGAAGGGCTTCTTCGATCAGTACAAGAACATGCCGGGCGTCGACATCAAGCTCTACGACGAGCGGATGAAGGACGTCACGAAGCTGATCAAGCGTCTCGAGAAGCAGAACAAGAAGAAGAAGAAGTCATCGTGAGGCCAACCATGAAGCGAACGACACTGGCGTTTCTGGCCGCGACAACCGTCGCGATCCTCTCGCATGCCTCGCTCGCACGCGCGGAGGGCTGCCCCGACGAAGACACCAGCGAGAAGAAGCAGGGCAAGTTTCACATCGAGTACGTCAACGGCAAGCCCGTCACGGTCATCGATACGGTGGTCTCGGTGTGCGGCAAGGTCCCGCGCCCGAGCGTGGTCTACGTGATCACGGCGAAGAACATCGACTACGAGTGGGAGAACCTCAAACAGGACTTCATGCCGCTCATCCTCCAGACCGTGAAGAAAGCCCCCTTCTGATGGCGACGCAACGTCCTCCCCAGGGTGGCGGCACCGCGGTCGGCGGTGGTGCTCCACGCCCGCGGATCTTGCGCATCGGCGTGCTGCTCGGTGGAAAGATTGTCGAGGAGCGCCTGATCCGCGAGCGCACGGCCGTGACGATCGGGCAGTCGATGAAGAACACCTTCTCGATCCCGGTCGAGGGGTTGCCGCTCGAGTTCACACTGTTCGCGATCGACGACAACAAGTATTACCTGCGCTTCCTTCCGAAGATGGACGGCCGGCTCTCCGATGGTTCGGGCCAGGTGTCGACGCTCGACGTGCTCAAGTCGAGCCGCGGCGCGCAGCAGATCAACGACTACTACCAGGTGCCGCTGGGTGATGCCGCCCGCGGCAAGCTCTCGCTCGGCGACCTGACGATCCTGTTCCAGTTCGTCACCGAGCCGCCGCGGCAGCCGAAGCCGATGCTGCCCGCATCGGTGCGCGGCACGTTCGCCGACCGGTTCGATCCGCGGCTCAGCGTGATCCTCGGCGCGTCGATCATCCTGCACTTCGCGGTCGTGATCATGGCGCTGATGTTCGACATCGAGGTCCCGAACGGCCTCGCCGAGCGCGCGTACAACCTGACGTTCAAGCCCGATACCTATCAGGTCGACGTGGTGCAGCCCGAGGTCGTGAAGACCGAGGCAGGCTCGGCGTCGGGCAGTGCAGCGCCGGTGAAGACGCCGGAGAAGAAGCCGGCGACCGTTCCGTCCAAGCCGGACAAGCCGAGCGATGGAGGCCGCAGCGACAAGGACACCGTGGCCATGCAGGAAGAGGAAGCGGCGAAGTTCGCCGACCTCCTCACCGGCGAGGGCGAGAACGGCAAGAGCGAAGGCGACATGAGCAAGCGGCGCCCGGGCGCCGACCTCGGTCAGCAGATCGACGGCGTCAAGGAAGGCGGCCAGCAGGTGGCGATCGGCGGCGGTGCCGGTCGCGGCTCGCGCGGCGATGGCGATCCGCGCGTGGGCACGGGCACCGGTCCGAAGATCAGCGGCCCCACGGGTCCCGAGAGCGCCGGCGGCGGCAAGACCGAGAAGCAGCCGCAGGGCCGCATCGCGGTCAGCGACAAGCAGAGCTTCGACGAGTCGACCCTGACTCCCGACATCGTGCTCTCCAAGATCCAGTCGGCCTACATGGCGGGCCTGAAGCGCTGCTACAAGGAGTACCTGAAGAAGGACGCCTCGGCGCGCGGCAAGGTCACGCTGTCCCTCACGATCAACGAGACGGGCCGCACGACCTCCGGTAAGGCCAAGGGTTTCGCGGGTGAAGTCGATGACTGCATCTCGGGCCTGATGGGCAGCTGGCGGTTCCCGATCCCGAAGGACAAGGACGGCGAGGCCACCGAGGCCAGCTTCGCGATCACGCTCCAGCTCGTCCCGGACTGAGCAGATCTTTCGCCAGGTTGGCGCGTTTCCAGGGGATGGCTAGCGAATCCTCCCGGCGTGCCGTCCGCGTTGGCGTCCTTCTCGGTGACAACCTCGTCGAGGAGAAGGTGTTCCGCGATGGCAGACCGGTCACGTTCGGCCAGTCGCTCTCGTGCGGGCTCTCGATCCCCGGCGACGGCATCCCGCTCGAGCACACGCTGTTCGTTCACGACCAGGGCCGCGTGCTGCTGCGCGTGACGAGGACCATGACCGGCAAGCTCGCGCAGGCCGGCGCGATCCAGACGGATCTCAAGCGTGGCGACGCGGTCGATGGCGTGTGGACGATCCCGCTCGCGAAAGGTGCGCGCGGCAAGCTCGTGCTCGGCGATGCGACGATCCTGTTCCAGGAGATCGCGGCGCCTCCGCTCACACCACGCCCGGTGCTACCGGCTTCGATCCGCGGCACGCTCGGTGACCGGATCGATCGCCGGCTCGCCGTGATCATCGGCGCCAGCGTGGCGCTCCACCTCGGTCTCGCCGCGTTCGCGTGGCTCGATGACATCGAGACCGGCTCGATGCTGGAGACGCCGGTTGCGCAGACGTATCGTCAGGAGGTGATGGAGGTGACGCTTCCCGACGAGACGACGCCCACCGAGACGCCCGCTCCGGGGCCCGGCACGGCGACGCCCGTCGTGGCAACGCAGACGCCGAAGCCGATCGTGAAGCGGCCGCAGGTGGCAACGAAGCCCGGCGAGCCCGCGATGACCGAGGATGATGCGCTGCGATTCGCCTCGATCCTCACGGGCTCGGAGGTCGGCAGGACCGGCGCGAACGACATCAACAAGCGCCAGCCCGGCGCGGATCTGGAGAAGCAGATCGACGCGGTGGGCGATCGTCATGTCGTCGTCGGCAATGACCAGGCTGGTTTCCGCCAGAAGCCGCGCGAGGGCATCGGCACGGACCCGAACGGACCGAAGATCGACGACCCGACGCAGGTCGCGAATCAGCAGCCGAAGGAGAACAAGGAGCCGAAGGGACGCATCCAGATCCGGCCGCTGCCGCCGGAGGGCCCGGGCACCACGCTGACCGTGGCGATGGTCCTCGACAAGATCAACGGCGTCTACATGGCGGGCCTCCAGCGCTGCTACAAGAAGGGCCTGCTCGACGACGCGAAGCTCGGCGGCAAGATCTCGGTGTCATTCACCGTCGGCGAGCGCGGTCAGCTCGACGATGGCAGCGCGCGTGGGGTATCGAGTGATGTCGATGCATGCGTGGGTAACTTCATGCAGACCTGGCACTTCGCGATCCCGCGCGACAAGGACGGCGACCCGACCGATGCGTCGTTCAAGCTGACGCTGGCGCTCCAGCCGGGCTAACGGCATGCTCTAGCGGATGTTTCTGCGCGGGCTCGCTCTGGTGATGGTCGTCGCGAGCGCAGTGGCCGCCGCGCCCAAGCCAAAGCCCAAGCCGAGACCGACGCCGCGGTGGGAGACGCTGCCGCTGCCGCCGGAGATGCCGAAGGCGACGACGACCGGCATGGTCGAGATCAACGGCGCGGAGATCTACTACGCGATCTACGGCGCTCCAGACGGCGAGCCTGTGGTGCTGCTGCACGGCGGCCTCGGCAATTCGGACCACTTCGCGTTCCAGATGCCCGCGCTGACCCCGATCTTCAAGGTCATCGTGGTCGACTCCCGCGGGCAGGGACGCAGCACGCTCTCGAAGGCGAAGCTCAGCTACCACGCGATGGCGGATGACGTGATCGCCGTGCTCGACAAGCTCGCGATCAAGAAGGCGGCATTCGTCGGCTGGAGCGATGGCGGCGAGATCGCGCTCGACCTCGCGATCCATCAGCAGGACCGCGTCTCGAAGATCTTCGTCGTCGGAGCGAACTACGACGCGGCCGGCAGCAAGCCGCGCGGTGGCTCGTCCACGCCCACGTTCCAGGCGTACGCGGCGAAGTGCAAGGCCGACCACGCGAAGCTCTCGGCGACGCCGAAGTCGTACGAGGCGGTGATCGATGCGCTCCTCCCCGTGTGGCGCAACCCGGCCGGGTTCACGAAGGCACAACTGAAGTCGATCCAGGCGCCCAGCGCGATCGCCCTCGGCGACCACGACGAGATCATCGTGCTCGACCAGGTGAAGGAGATGGGGACCTTGATCCCGAAGGGCCAGTCCGTCGTGTTCAAGGACGCGAGCCACTTCGTGATGTGGCAGGCCCCCGAGAGCTTCAACAAGGCGCTCGTCGCGTTCCTGACCGCACCGCAGTAAGCTGTCCCGGATGCCTGAGTCGGGCGAACTGGTCGGGCCGTACCGGCTCGTGTCCCAGCTCGGCAAGGGTGCGATGGGCGAGGTGTGGCGCGCCCGCGACGAGCGGCT
>JBBRBG010000119.1:0-28956 GCA_038206055.1 Haliangiales bacterium | reverse complement strand
CTTGGCCCAGCGGATCTCGGTGTCCACCGGACCCATCATGTTGGTCAGCTCGTCCTGGCAGATCGCGATGAACGCCTGCTCGGGCGTGATCGTCTTGGTCCCGTACTCCTTGCTCTTCGCACGGAGCTCGACCTGCTTGCCCCGCGCGGCCTCGCGCACGCGCTCGAGGAAGCGCTTGACGACGCTGAACTCGACGTCGCCTTCGAGCAACGAGAGGCGGACGTCGCGGAGCGCGTCCTCGATGACGTCATCCGACAGCTCGGCGACGCCGGTAAGCCGCTGGCGAGCGGCTTTGAATCCCTTGGCGAGGGTCTCCAGCACGGGGTTCCTATAGCACGGAGGGGTACCGGCCCATACAGGATCCGGTAGTCAAACCGCGCCTCTACGCGGTTCCGGGCCCGTACTCGGGACGTGCCCGGCGCGCGACGGCACGTACCCGCGGATCCGGATCATCGGCGAGGCGCACGAGCACGTTGGGGTCGCCACCGACCGACCGGCGGACCCATGCGGCGCGCGCGATTTCCTTGCGCACGATCGGGTCCGCATCGCGCGAGAGGTGATCGATGATCAGGTCGTCGCCGACGAGCTTGAAGGTCCACTCGAGGGCATGGGCCACCGCGAGGCGCCGCACCCCGTGCTCCGACAGTGCCCAGGTGGAGGCGAGCTGCGTGGCGTCGAGGGGCCGCATCTCGGAGAGCGCGAGCGCGAGCCCGCGGCCGAGCGCGGCGGCGGCATCGAGCTCGTCGATGTGCTCGCGATCGACCGGGCCATCCGCGGTGAGCTCGGGGTGGATGGTGGTCGCGGCCGCGGCAGGGACGACCACGCCGGTGGTCAGGGCGAGCGCCGCGAGGCGGGTGAGCAAACGGCGGATCGAGACCTTCGGCATATCGGCCTCCGGCAACGTGGTCATGGCAATAGCTCCCGTCAAGGCGGGTACCGGGAAGGCGCGAACCGCTATTCCCGTAGACCCTCGCTCCGGCCTCGTCTAGGTTTCGGGCGATGCGGCTGGGTCTCGTCGTTGCCGTGGTGGTCACAACCGTCGGGCACGCGCACGCCGGATCCTCGATTCGTTGCGATGATCTATCGACCGCGGACCTCGAGATCGATGGCCTGCTCGACGACTGGCCGACGGCCCCGCTGATGAAGGCCGGATCCCCCACGAACGGGCAGGTCGAGCTGCGTTGCTCGTGGGATGGCACGGCGTTCGCTCTGTCCCTCGACATCAAGGACGACCGCGTGATCCGCGTCCGCAGCGGCAAGGCGCACGAGGACCACGTCAGCATCCGCATCGCCGCGAGCGGTGCGCCGCTCCTGATCGACGTGTTCCCGGGCAACGCGATGGCGAAGGCGCGGATCGTCAAGCCGGCGAAGGTCGCGGTTCGAGACTCGCTGCAGCCGAAGGGCTTCTCCGTGGAGCTGCGGGTGCCGGCGAAGGCGCTCGCCGGGTTCTCCGGGTCCACGCCCTCACTCGATCTCGGGATCGTATTCCACGATGCAGATCAGGCGATGGGTGGTGCCGACACCGAGGTCACGCTGCCGCTCACGGTGGAGCTCGGCGATCGCAAGGATCTCCTCGATGACTTCCTGCGCTCGGTGCGGCTCAAGCGCTCCGACGTCAAGCTCGACCAGCTCGCGAACCTGGATCCCGATCGCAAAGGCAACGAACGGATCGTCGCCGGCGGCACGGTGATCGGCATCCTCACCGATCAGTTCGCGTTCGTCTCGATGCCCGCAGCGAGCGCCGCCGATGTGAGAAAGATCGAGCTGCTGCCGCTCGGGAACGCGCTGAAGGTGGTGAGTGCCGTCGTGCGGCAGAGCGGCAACAGTGGCAGCCGCGACCTGCTCATGCTGTGGACGGTGTGGAGCGGTCAGCTCACGCCGCTCGGGCAGATCGAGATCCGGAAACAGATCGGATCGAACGTCCTCGAGTCGAGCTACGCGATCGTGAAGGGCGCGAAGGCGCCGGAGCTGCGCGTCGAGCCGAAACCTGCGGTCGGGTTCACCGCCGAGACGTGGAACGAGGCGCCGGCGACGGACGCCGATGCGATCGTGCTGCCGTGGGACACCGCGAAGGGCGGCGTCGCATACACGCTGCGCGGTGCCGAGCTCGCACGCCGCGAACTTCCCGCGCCGAAGAAGCCGCGCCGATGATCCGCCTTGCGATCTTCGCGGCGCTGCTCGTCGCCTGCGGTGACAACACCGCCGTCGAGTGCGGCGGAGACGGCGGCGTCCACGTGTGCAAGGGCGCGCTCCGCGATCCCGAAGGTCGCGCCATGATCCCGCGCGGCGTCAACTTCGCGGGCTCGCACAAGACCGCGCCGTACACCGATGACTTCACGCCGGCCGACTACGCGCAGCTCCACGCGTGGGGGTTCCGCACGCTGCGGTTCATCATCACGTGGGCGGCGATCGAGCCCACGCAGGGTACGTACGACGAGGGCTATCTCGATTGGGTCGCGGAGCGCCTGCGCTGGGCGCACGACGCCGGTCTCGACGCCATCCTCGACATGCACGAAGACGTCTACGGCGTGGGCTTCGGATTCGACGGTGCGCCGGCGTGGACGTGCGATGCGAGCCACTACGCCGCGTTCGTGCCGCGCGATCCATGGCCACTCAACTATACCGATGCGAATGTGCTCGCGTGCATCGATCGCTTCATGACCGATGCGCCGCTGCAGGCGCAGTTCGCCGCGATGTGGGGCCACGTCGCCGCGCGGTTCGCCGACTCGCCCGCGGTGATCGGCTTCGATCCGCTCAACGAGCCGCACTGGGGCACGTATCCGGTCGCGATGTTCGAGGCCGATCGGCTGATGCCGCTGTACCAGCTCGTGATCGATCAGGTGCGCGCGGTCGCGCCGTGGGTCGTGTTCGCGGAGCCTTCGGGGTCGCGCAACCTCGGATTCGCGACGAAGTTGCGCCCGTTCACGATCCCCGACGTGGTCTACGCGCCTCATCTGTACGATCCGAACGCGGAGCTCCAGGGCGTGTTCGATGCCGCACATCGCATCACGCTGCTCGCCACCGCCGACGACCTGCGTGCCGATGCCGAACGGCTCGGCGTGCCGATGTGGATCGGCGAGTACGGTGGCATCGCCACGGCACCGACGATCGCCGCGTACATGGACGCCGCCTATGACGGCGCTGCCTCCACGCTCGGCGGCTCGATGTACTGGTCGATGGACAAGGGCGGCGGCTACAGCATCTACGATGCGCAGGGTGTCCCACGGCCGATGCTGATCGACGCGATCGTGCGCCCGGCCCCGGTGCGGATCGCGGGCGATCCGATCGCGTGGACGTACGACGACGCGACGCGCGAACTGACGCTGACGTGGAAGCCGGATCGCACCATCATGGCGCCGACGGTGATCGCGGTGCCGGCGAAGGTCTATCCGAACGGCGTCAACGTCGAGTGCGGGGGCTGCACCGTGGAGGAGGGGCAGGGCGAGGTGATGCTCGGCTCGGTCACCGGCATCGAGCAGACCGCGACGATCACGGCGCGCTGAGTCAGGGTGACTTCACGCCACGTTGCGCGACGATCATCCTGACGAGCAGTGCGCGAAGCGGCACCGCGGCCTCGGTCCATGCGGGCTTCACCTCGAGGATCGCGAGCCAGCCCCCCGTCGGCCCGCGCACGCAAACCGTCTCGGTGTACGTCTTCGTGCCTCGCGTCGCGACGTACCACGCCGGATCGAGACCTTCTGCCGTACCGAGCGCGTCGCCCGGGACGGGCTTTGCTTCCGGAGCGAGCGAGCGCTGCTGCTGCTCGCAGGTCGCGGCCGAGAAGCTCCGCACGAACACGCTCGCGGTCCACGCCTTGTCGACGTACTCGGCGCTGTCGCTCTGCTTCTCGCCGGAGAGCTGCCACTGGCCGCCGAGTGGAGGTAGCTCCACGCTCCGTCCGCTCGGGAACTTTCCGGGCGTGGTCTTCGCACCGGTGTCGGGGCGCTGCGTCTGGGCCTGCGCGATCCGGGAGATCCAGCGGCGCGTGATCGGCTGCAGCGCCTCGATGGTCTTCTTGCTGTCCTTGCGAAGCTTGCGGACCGTGTTGTCGCGCAAATCGAGCTCTTTCTCGACCGACTTGTACGGAGCGGCGGTGTTGGCCTTGAGGAACGTGACGAGTCCGGTGACCTCTTTGCAGTACGTCTTCACACCGGTGAGGCCGGCGGCGAGCGTCTCGAGATCCTTGTCGAGGATGCTCTTGTCCTCGGGCGACAAGGTCGCCGCGAGCGTGGCGCTGCCGGTCTGCACCTTCTCGAGCCCCGAGACCTGCGTCGCGCACGTCTGCGCCTCGCGCTCGAAGCCCGGCGTCATCTGCTGGATCTTCTTGTCGGCGGCGGCCGTTCCCGCGCCGAGCAGCACGACCACTGCGAGTGCGCGGTTCACGTCGACGAAGCCGCGTGGCCGTCGTCGTACGGCAGGTCGTCGTACTCCTCGCGGTACAGCGTGCCGAGCTTGCGACCGACGAACACCTCGATCAGCTCGGGGTCGTACATCTTGCCCGCGGTCTTCGTGAGGATTGCCTCGCACTCGTCGAGAGCGAGCGCCTTCTTGTAGGGGCGATCCGTCGCCATCGCATCGTAGGCATCCGCGATCGCCACGATGCGGGCCGACAGCGGAATCGCCTCGGCGATCATCTTGTCGGGATAGCCGGAGCCGTCCCAGCGTTCGTGGTGGTTGCGCACGGCGGGCATGATCGGATGCAGCATCTGAATCTTCGACGCGATGTCGAAGCCCTTCACCGGGTGTTCGCGCATGTGGACCCACTCGGCGTCGTCGAGCGGACCGGGCTTGAGCAGCACCGCATCCCTGATGCCGATCTTTCCGATGTCATGGAGGAAGGCACCGAACTCGAGCGTCTCGAGACCGTCGACCGGATAGCCGGCCTCCCGCGCGAGCACGAGCGAGTACGCAGCGACGCGACCGCAATGACCCTTGGTGTACGGGTCCTTCGCCTCGATCGCCTCGGCGAGGCCGAACAGCGCCTGTCGATTCGCGATCTTCAGCTTCTCGTAGCTCTCCTCGAGCTCCTTCGTGCGTTCCTTGACCACCACGTCGAGAAGCGTCTCGCGGCGCTGGAGCTTGCCTTGGTCGAGCGACAGCTTCCGCACGAGCTCTCGCTGCTCCTCGACGAGCGTCAGCATCTTCACGCCCTCACCGACCAGCGCGACCAGGCGGCTGCGCTCGCTCGCCTTCGCGACCAGACGGATGATGATGCCGGCGTGCGGCGGGCGGTAGTCGAGCTCGACCGCTTCGTCGGGCGCGTTGACGAGCGCGATCCGCAGCGCCTCGGGAGCGTTGAGGATCGAGCCTTCGAGCAAACCGACCCCGTCAAAGCTCGTGGACAGGTGATACGAGACGATGACGTGCGCAGGGTTGATGCGCAGCTTGTTGAGCGCCTCGACCGTGGACCGCGCGGTCTCGACCTGTAGGCCGAGTCCACCGAGCAGCTCCGCGAGCTCACCCAGTGCCTCGACCTGAGGGTGCGCCACCAGGGCACGGAACCTACGGGTCACGTTCGCACTATATCCCCGGGGCCCCTGGCTGCAATCGTGAGTTTCCACCCTCACGCGGACTTACGTTGGCAGCCTCACGAACCTTCGGGTTGGTATGACCGCCTGGCCCGGGTATGGTGCCCGGCCTTGCAGGAAGAAGTCACGGGCAACCTTGCCGGTTTGAAGGCGAGCGAGGTCAAGGCGCTCGAGCGTCTGTATCGCCGCCGTGTCGCGCCGTCCGAGATCGTGTCGTCGGAGCTGGTCACCCAGCTCGCGCTCCAGAGCGCGGAGCTGCACCGGCAGATCGGCGTGCTCATCGATCGCCGCGGCGCGATCGAGCACGTGTTCGTGGGCGATGCTTCCAAGATCTTCCTGCCCGATGTCGGTCGTATGCGCGGCGGCAAGGGCCGGTTCCGCGGCCTGCGCCTCGTCCACACGCACCTCCGCGGCGAGCCCCTGACCCGCGACGATCTCACCGACCTGGCGCTGCTCCGGCTCGACGCGGTCGCGGCGGTCGCGGTCGATGCCGCGGGGCGGCCGGGAAAGCTGTTCGTCGGGCACCTTGTCGCCGATGGCGCGAGCGATCGGCCGTGGAAGGAGCTCCCGGCGGAGCAGGCCACGAGCTCGCAGCTCGACTTCATCGAGCTGATCACCCAGCTCGAGGCGGAGTTCGGCCGCGCGCGTCGCGTGCTCGCCACCGATGAGGGCAAGGACCGCGTACTGCTCGTTCACGTGCAGCTCAACCGCGCGAAGGACAGCGAGGCCCGCGTCGCCGAGCTCAAGGAGCTGTGCCGCACTGCCGGCGTCAAGGTGCTCGATACCCTGATCCAGCGGCGGCCCGAGGCTGATCCGCGGTTCCTCGTCGGGCGCGGCAAGCTCGACGAGATCCTGCTGCGCGCGATGCAGCTCGGCGCCGAGTGCGTGATCTTCGATCCGGACCTCACGCCCGGTCAGGCGCGCGCGATCAGCGACGCCACCGAGCTCAAGGTCCTCGATCGCACGATGCTGATCCTCGATATCTTCGCGCAGCACGCGACGAGCCGCGACGGCAAGCTGCAGGTCGAGCTCGCGCAGTTGCGCTATGCGCTGCCGCGGCTCGTCGAGAAGAACACGATGATGTCGCGGCTCACCGCCGGCGTCGGCGGCAAGGCCGGCCTCGGTGGGCGCGGCCCCGGCGAGACCAAGCTCGAGATCAATCGCCGTCGGGCGCGCGAGCGCGTGCATCTGCTCGAGAAGAAGCTCGAGGACCTCGCGGACGATCGCCGCTTGCGCCGCCACCGCCGCACGAACCGCGAGGTGCCGATCATCGCGATCTGCGGCTACACCAACGCCGGCAAGTCGACGCTGCTCAACGCGCTGACCCACGGCAACGCGCTCGCCGCCGACAAGCTGTTCGCGACCCTCGACCCGATCAGCCGTCGCCTCCGCTTCCCCCAGGAGCGCGAGGTGGTGATCACCGACACCGTAGGATTCATCCGCGATCTGCCCGAGGAGCTGACCCGGGCGTTCCGCGCCACGCTGGAGGAGATGGAGGATGCGGACCTGCTCGTCCACGTCGTGGATGCGAGCGATCCGGATCGCGATCAGCAGATCAGCGCGGTCGATCGCATCCTCGCCGAGCTCGGCCTCGCCGAGAAGCCGCGCATCGTCGTGTGGAACAAAGCCGACCGGCTCGAGGAGACCGACGCCGATCACCTCGCGCACCACGGCGGCGGCTTTGTGGTCTCAGCTCTCGACCCGGCGACCTTCGGACCGCTCTTGCTCGCGGTCGAGCGCGCGCTGTGGAAGCAGGGCAAGGATACGTCCGTCGCGCGCGTCCTCCACGCCTGATCGCGTGAGCTCGCCGGGCGCTCCGTAGCATCACAGGTCGGAAGGGCGAATCCGCTGGTAGGAGTCCTCGCCGGAGCGGCAGAGCTCGGCGAGGGTCTCGAGGCGCGGTAGCTCGGTGGAGATCCAGTAGTCGGCGGCGAACAGCTTGCCCGCGTGCTCGGGCTTTTTGGCGGCGGCGGCGGCCATGGCGAGGTGCTGCCACGCGATCACGAGGATGCCGAACAGCTCGAGGTAGTCACTCGAGTGGAGGAGCATGCCGGCCACGTCGCCGCCGAGGCCCTTGGCCGCCAGATGCGAGGTGAGAGCCTCCACGGTCGCGTTGGCCGTGAGCAACGCCGACGTCAGCCGCTCGTCGATGCCGGCGGTGCGCGCGGCCCCTGCACACGCTGCGATCTCCTCGCGCAGCGCGAGCAGACCCGCACCGCCATCGGCGACGACCTTGCGTCCGAGGAGATCGAGACCCTGGATCCCGGTAGTGCCTTCGTGGAGCGAGTTGAGCTTCTGATCGCGCAGCAGCGCCTCGACCGGATACTCGCTCGAGTAGCCGTAGCCACCGAACACCTGGAGGGCGAGCGCGTTGGCCTCGAAGCCACGCTCCGCGGGGAACGACTTGGCCACCGGCGTCAGCAGATCGAGCAGGCGCTGGGCACGGGTGCGCGCCGCTGGATCCGGCGCGTGCTCCGCGAGGTCCGCGTAGAGCGCGGTGCGCCCGATCAGGCACAATCCGCCGTCGACGATCGCCTTCTGGCGGAGGAGCATGCGCCGGACGTCGGCGTGCTCGATGATCGGGACCGGCGCCGTGCTTGGATCCTTCGCGGCGGCGGGCCGGCCCTGCGTCCGCTCCTGTGCGTACGCCAGGGCATCGAAGTACGCGACCGATGCCGTGGCCACGCCGTTCATGCCCACCATGATGCGCGCCTCGTTCATCATCTGGAACATGGCCGCGAGGCCGCGGTGCGGAGCGCCGACGAGGTAGCCGTGGCAATCGCCGTGATCGCCGAAGGCGAGTGCGAGGCTCGGGAGGCCGCGCCAGCCGATCTTGTGGATCATGCCCGCGACCGCGACGTCGTTGGCCACGAGTGCGCCGTCCTGGATGCGCCGCTTCGGCACGCAGAACAGCGAGACGCCCTTCGTGCCGGCGGGCGCGCCATCGATCCGCGCGAGGACCATGTGCACGATGTTCTCCGTCAGATCGTGATCGCCGCCGGAGATGAAGATCTTCGCGCCCGCGATCCGGTAGCTGCCGTCGGCCGCGGGGGTCGCGCGCGTCGTGACATCCGCCAGGCTCGAGCCGGCCTGCGGCTCGGTGAGTGCCATCGTCCCGAGCCAGCGGCCTTCGTAGATCGGCGCCATGTACGCGGCTTTGAGCTCGGGCGAGCCGAAGGTCTCGATCAGGTGCGCGGCGCCCGCAGCGAGCCCGACGTAGGCGTACGCGCTGAGGTTCGCGGCCATGAGATAAGCAGTCGCGAACGTGTGGATGATGCGCGGCAGCTGCTGACCGCCGACCTCCGGGGGACGGGCCGCGACCACGAGGCCGAGCGCCGAGAGCTCGCCGAAGATCGCCTTGAGCTTCGGATGCACCACGATCCCGCCATCGATCAGGCGCGGCGGTGTCTCGTCGACGGGTTTGTAGGTCGGGTACAGCGTCGTCCGCGCGAATCGCCGCGCGCTCTCGATCACCATGTCGAACGATGCGCGGTCGTGGTCGGCAAACGGCGCGAGCTTCGTCAGCTCGTCCGCGTGAAGGACGTCGTAGAGCACGAGATCGAGGTCGCGCTCGCGAAACAGAGGATTTGCCACGGCGCGAGGATACTCCTAGCGCGCACGGATGAAGCCGATCGCGATGCCCACGAGCACGACCGCGCCGCCGAGCGCAGCGTAGAGCGGTGGCTGCTCGTGGAACGCGACCCACGTGATCAGCGAGCTGCCGATCGGCTCGCCGAGCACCGCGAGCGCAACGAGGTGGGTGGGCGTCGTGCGCACCGCCGCGTTGAGCAGGCTGTGCCCAACGAACGACGCCACGACCGCAGCGCCCGCACACGCGAGATAGCTGTGCGATGGCAGCGCCGTCAGGTCCGCGCCGAGCGCGACGGCCGCGATCATGAGGCCGATCGCCGCGATCGCATTGACCACGCCGAGGTAGGGCAGGAGAGGTAGCGACGCGCGCAGCCGCCGCCCGACGACGAGGTAGCCCGCCGCGCTCGCCGCCCCGATCAGCGCGAGCCCATCGCCGAGCAGGGCGTCGCCGCCCGCGTGCCAGTCGCCGCCCGCGAGGACGGCGCATCCGGCGGCCGCGATCCCGATCCCCACGAGCTCGCGGCCGCGCACGCGGTCTCCGAGCAGCGTGCCGAACGCCGCCGCGAACATGGGGCTGGTGCACACGAGCGCCACCGACGCCGCGGTCGACGTGAACGATAGCGACGCGATCCACGATCCGAAGTGGATCCCGAGCAGCACGCCGGAGAGCAGCACGAGCGGCCGATCTTTCCGCGCGAGCGCGCGCAGGCCTCCGAGCTCGCGCCAGCCCGCGGCGAGCAGCAGCACTGCGGCGAACCCGACGCGCAGCGCGGCGATCGCGATCGGCGGGGCAGGGGCGGCCCACCGGGCGAACGGCGCGCCCGTCGAGATCGCGAGGATCGCAGCGATGAGCAGCGCCTCGCGGCGCGCTACCACGTGAGCCAGTACTTCGTCACCGAGGACGCCGACGACGTCGACGAGACCTGGCGCGGCAGCGGCTCGTCGGGGCCGACAAAGTCGATATGCTCGCCGAACGGCAGCGCCGATTGCGGCGGCACGGTGACGTCCGCGGGCTGCTGCTGCCCGGCCGAGGACGCGGCGTAGACCTCACCGCGCAACGTCAGCGCGCGCGGGGTCTCGTTGATGATCACGGTGCGCGTGTCGGTCGAGGACACGGCGAAGTCCTTGCCGCCGAGCTCGATCGTCGTCGAGAACAGCAGCAGCGAACGCTCCGCGTGCAGAGTGGACTCGCCGGTGACCCGGATGACGCGGCAGCTGTACGCGATGAGCAGACCGGCGAGCACGCCGCACGCGACCGTCATGATCCCGCCGCCCACCACCACCCACAACAGCCGCCCACCACGCACGAGATACACGATGGTCCCGAACAGCGCCACGCCCGCGAGCGCGAGCACCACCAGGTCCGCGAACGGCGGGAGAAGCACTCAGCTCTCTTTGGGCTGACCCTGATCGTCGAGCACGGTGAGCGCGATCGCCATCGCCTTCTTGGCGCGCGCGACCATCGCCTCGTCGGTCTTGATCTTCTGGTACGCGCGGAGCACTTGCTCCTGGTAGCTCGCGTTCTCCGTCTCGAGCCCGTCGATCTCCTTGCGGAGGTCCGCGATGCGCTGATCGCGCTCTGCGATCGCGGCCGCGTGCGAGCGGAGCTCTGCGTTGCGGTCGGCGATGGTCTGCACGGCGGAGGCGAGCTCGTTCTCGGTGCGCTTGTGCGCGTCGCGCGTGCCCGAGAGGCCCTTGCGCAGCTCGTCGCGCTCGCCGGTGAGCTCGGTGGCGGCCTTGTGGTGATCCGACTGCATCGTGGTGATGGCAGCCTTGTGCTCCGCATCCTTCGCCGCCACCGCGCGGTTGTGCTCGGCATCCGCGACGGCCTTCGTCTTCACGATCTCGCCGTTGGCGACGGCCAGGGCGCGCTCGGAGTGGGCCTTGTGCTCGGCCATCGTCTGCGCGTGCGCTGCGTCGCTCGCCTCGCGCTCGGCCTTCGCCTGCGCGAGCGCTTCGTCCATCGCGCGCTTCGCGCCGACCAGTGCCGTCCGCAGGTCGGAGTTCTCGCGATCGGCCGCGTCCTTCGCCGCCGCCGCCTCGTCGCGGTGCTGCTGCGCCGCCTTGTCGCTCGCCGCGCGATGCTCGGCCGAGGCCTTCTGGATCTCGTCGACTGCACGCTGCTTGTCCTGGGCGATGCGCGCCAGCTCCTCGGCGTGCTGGACCGCGAGCGCCTGCGCCGCCTTGCCGTGCTCGCCGGCCAGATCCTGCTTGGCAGCCTCGTGCTGTGCGACGAGCGCTTCGGTCTCGCGCTTCGCGATGTCGAGCTTGACGGCGTGGGCGGCAGCCTGGCGCTCGAGCTCCGAACGAAGCTCTCGGACCGAGCGATCCCCGTCGGCCTTCGCCGCATCGAGCGCCTCGCCGAGCTGCCTGACCGCCTGCTCGTGAGCTGCCGATGCCGCGGCGATCGCTCCACCTGCGTCGCCGCGCGCTCGCTCGATCTCACCGGCGTGATCCTCGCGCAGCTTCGACAGCGCGGCCGCATGCTCCATGGCCATGCTCGCGCTCGATGCCTCCGCGCCAGCCTGCGCGCGCTTGAGCGCGGCAGCCGCATCGGCCTGCGCCTTCTCGAGCCGCGCCGCGGCGCCGGCGTGCGCCGTCTCGAGCTCGGTCGCGCCTTCGTCCTTCGCGGCCTGCACAGCAGCGGCGGTCTGGGCGCGCAGCGCGTCGACCGCGGCATCGGCCTCGGCGTTCGCTGCTTCCACCGCCGCAGCGCCCTCAGCCTTGGCAGCCTCCACGGCAGCGTTCGCCTCGGTCTTCGCCGCCTGCACGGCAGCCTCGGCCTCGGCCTTCGCGGCCCGCACCGCGTCATCGCGCTCGGCTTCGAGGCGCGCGATCGCCGCGTCTGCCTCGGCCTTCGCGGCCTGCACCGTCGCGGCTGCCTCGGCCTTCGCGGCCTGGATCGCCGCGTTGGCCTCGGCCTGCGCGGCCTGCACGGCGGCATTGGCCTCGGCCCGCGCTGTCTGCACCGCCGTGGCGCCTTCGCCCTTGGCACCCTGGGCTGCGGACATCGCGGCGTCGCGCTCGGTCTCGAGCTGCGCCAGCGCCGCCGCGTGCTCGTCGGCGAGCCGCTTGATATCCAACGCCTGCCGCTCCTCGAGCTGGCTGACCGCCTGATCCGCCTCGCCCGCGATCTCGCGTCGCGCCGCATCGACCGCGGCCGCGAGTGCGGCACCGTGCGCCTCTTCGGCGGCGCTGATCGCCGCGCGCTGTGCCTCGCCGGCAGCGGCGAGATCGGCGGCGTGCACCGAGCGCGTGGTCGACAGCTGTTGCGCGTGCGTATCCTTCGCGGCAGCGAGCGCCTTGTCGTTCGCCTCGAGCGCTGCCGCCGTGGCAGCGGCGTGAGAGGCCTCGAGCTCCTGCTTCTGCTTGGCGATCGCGGCTGCGTGCTCCATCGCCGCCGCCGTTCTCGCGGAGGTCGCCGTGGTTTGCACGGACTCGAGCTCGGCGCGGAGCGGACCCAGCGCGGCTTCGAGCGCCGTTCCTGCTTCGGCGCGCGACGATGCGAGCTCGCCTTGGTGCCGCGCGATCATCTGCTCGCGCTCGACGCGGAGCGCGCGCTCGGCCTCCGACGCACTCGAGGCGCGCATGGCGCGCTCGTTCGCGAGATCGCGCTCGAGCTGCGAGCGTGCGGCCTCGGCATCCGCGCCGGTCTGCGTCTTCGCCGCCAGCTCCTGTTGCAGCGCCGCGAGCTGCGCGGACAGGCCCTTCTCGCGCGCCTCGATCGCCGTGACCTTGCTGCTCTCGACCGACGTCTTCTGCGCCAGCTCGGCGGCCCGCGCCTCGAGCGACGTCTTCGCCTGTTGCGCCTGCGCCAGCTTCGCCTGGAGCTCCGTGACTTCGCGATCACGCGCGGCCAGGTCTTCCTTCGCCCGCGCGACGTCCTTGCCGGCGTTCAGGAGGTTCTCGCGCAGCTTCAGGAACTCGCCTTCACGGCTCGTCGGCCGTGCCGCGGCGTCCGATGACGCACGCGTACGATCGAGCTCGACCTTCATCTGTGCGATCTGCCGCTCGAGCTCGCTGATCTTGCGCAGCGCGCGCCGATCGTAGACGCCCGACTGCTCGCGGTCCGCGTCCATCGCGACCTCGTCGAGACCGAGATCCGGAATGTTCAGGAGGCCCGACGTCCCGCGCGCACCGGTGCCGGACGGACGCTCCGCGACGATCGGCGGCAGTGGCACCTGCGGGGGTGGCGTGGGGTCGATCGGCGGCGGCTCGCCAAGCGGCTCGATCGATGTCGGTGCATCGACGAACTTCTGCGCGACGGGCTCGGGCTCGGGCTCCGGCAGTAGCTCGTCCTCGACGAGCATCGGCACCATCTCTTGCTCGGGCTCCGGCTCCTTCGCGAGCATCGTGACTTCGTGCTCCGCCTCGGGGATGTACTCGTCCTCGATGACCTGGAGGTCGTCGGGATCGAGCATGATGGCTGGCGACGACTCGAGGCCCACGGGGATCCGGATCTCGCCGGCACCGCTCTGCAGCACCGGCATCGGGTGATCCTCGGCGACGAGGCCCGCGGCGCCGACCGGCGGGCGGATCGACTCGTTCGAGAACGTATCGAAGCCGCCGTCGTCGTCGATCCGGCCACCGTCGTAGATCTCGCCGGGGACGGCCTCTTCCTCCATCACCTCGAGCGGCGCGGCGCCTGCGAAGGTGGAGAACGGCGGCGGACGGGTCTCCGATCCGACGCGCATCGGGATTCCCTCGACGACGGAGGTCTCGTCGTCCACCCGCGCGGGTGGCGGCGGCTCGGGCTCGGGCTCGGGCTCGGGCGTATGCACGGTCGCCGCACTCATCGGTTCGGGGTTCGCGAGCTCGCTGGCGAAGTCATCGCCGAGCAGACCGCCGAACGCGCTCTCGATATCCGCATCGACACCGGCGTCCACCCGCTGGCTGGCATCGCCGCGCGCGTGCGGGTCGTCGCCGAAATCGCCGACATCGCCGCCGATCTCTTCCTCGAGGACCATGTCGCCATCGGCGAGCGGGATGTCATCGATCTCGACGGGGATATCGAGGTCGTCCTCGACCAGCGCCTCGCCGAGCTGGATCATCCCGTCGATCTTCTTCACCAGCTCCGCGACGTCGTACTTCCGCTTGTCGAGGTACTCGTCGGCGTGCGTCTTCAGGCCCTTGTGCTTCGCGAAGCTATCCGCCGGCACCGACGCGGTGACGAGCATGATCGGGATCTTCGCCAGCGGTCCCTTGCGGCACTTCTGGAACACCTTGAAGCCGGTCTTCTCCGGCTCCTCGACGCCCACGATCAGCAGCGCCGGAAGATCCGCGGTCGCCAGCGCGATCGCCTGGTCCGGATTCTGCTCGACGACGACACTCACACCGTACTTCCCGAGCTGACCGGTCAGGGTCTCGTGGAACGCAGGATCGGCGTCGATCAGCAGGATGCGTCGGTTCATGCCCCGCGGGCATGATACCCCAACCTAGCGGATCTGTTGTTGCGCGCGGCCGATCAAGTCCGACGTGATGACCAGCTCCAGCAGCTCCTGTGTCGACATCCGCTCGGAGGTGAACACGTACCCGACGTGGTTGGCGTCGACGTAGCTGATCGCGGGCTGCCCGTCGGCGTCGTGGACGTGGAGGGTCAGGTTCCCGACCTTCAGCTCCTGGCCGTTCGACAGCTCGTCGCCGCGCATATCGGCGATCAGGACGGTGGTCAGGGAGACGCGGTTCACGCCCACGTTGACGAGGTAGCGGAGCAGGGCGGCATCGTGGCCGGCGACCGCCGTGGCGCGCGCGCCGATCAGCTCGATGCCGGGCTCGGTGAACTGCGGGGGCTCGACCTGCGCGAAGTTCTGCTTGAGCCAGGTGCCCGTGCTCGCGCCCTGGACCTCGAGGGGTAGCGAGCGCGTCTGCTGGCGCACCACTTCCTTCGCCACGGTCTGCGGGCGCTCCTTCGCGCCGGAGTTGAACCCGACGCCGATGAACATGACCAGCGCCGCTGCGGCCGCCGCGAGCGCGGTGCCCGGCAGGAGCCACTTGCCGAGCCGGGTGCGAGCGCGTTGCCGCTTGGTCCCCGCGATCCGCTGATCCTCCTCGTCGAGCGCGCGTGCGACGCGCGCCTTCACGAGGTCGGGGGCGGGCGGTGGCTGAAGGGCGCTCCGCAACATGACGAGCTCGGCGCGCTCCGTGTCCAGGTGATGCTTGCACGCGCCGCAATCGACGAGGTGCATCTCGAGCTCGCGGCGCTCTTCGCCCGCAAGCTCGTCATCGAGGTAGGCCATCGCAAGCGTATCGATGCTTTGACAAAGACTCATATCAGGAACCCTCCCGCGCCGACTTCTTCTGCGCGCGGTACGTCTCGAGGTCGATTGTCTTGGTTGCGTTCCGGTCGTCGGCGGTCTCGGGCTTCGTCTCACGGACGTAGCCTTGATTCATCGCGAACTCGCGCAGCGCCGCGGCGAGCAGCTTGCGCCCGCGGAACAACCGGCTCATCACCGTTCCCACCGGCGTTCCCATGATCTCGGCGATCTCCTTGTAGGAGAGGCCCTGCACGTCGCACAGCACCACGGCGGTGCGGAAGTCATCCGGCAGCGCATCGAGTGCGCGCTGGACGTCGTCCGAGACGCTGCGGTCGAGCAGCATGCGCTCGGGCGATTGCCGGTCCGAGGACTCCGCCTGCACGAGCACCCCATCGGTGGCGTCCTGCTCGGCGGTCGCCGCATCGAGCACCTCGCGGCTGCGCTTCTTGCGCTGGTACTCGTTGATGAACGTGTTGGTGACGATCCGCAGCAGCCAGGCCTTGCAGTTCGAGTCCTGCTCGAACGAGTCCCAGAACCGGTAGGCGCGGAGCAATGAATCTTGAACGAGGTCCTCGGCGTCCCGCGGGTTGCGGGTCAGCCGGTAGGCCGCGCCATACAGCGCATCGGTATGGACGAGCGCCTGTCGCTCGAACTCCGCGCGCTTCTCGCGAGCTGGCTGCATTCTTGGCTATCTACCTGCCCCCACACCCCAGTTGTTCCCGAAAAGGTCGGGAACGCAAGCATTCAAGATCCCTAGGACTTGTAGGCCTTGTGGGGCGTCCCAAGGGCCTCGGCGACCGCCGAATGCGGGACCGAGCCCTTGTAGGTGTTGAGCCCCGACTCGATGTGCGGGGTGTCCTTGATGGCGCCCTCGAGGCCGTGGTCGGCGAGCTTGACCACGTACTTGATGGTCGCGTTGGTCAGCGCGTAGGTCGACGTGCGGGGCACCGCGCCGGGCATGTTCGCCACCATGTAGTGGATCACGTCGTGGACCACGTAGGTCGGGTTGTCGTGATAGGTCGGGCGCGCCGTCTCGACGCAGCCGCCCTGATCGATCGACACGTCGACGATCACCGAGCCCGGCTCCATCTGCTTCAGCATCGCCTCGGTGACGAGCCGCGGTGCGCGTGCACCCGGCAGGAGCACCGCGCCGACCACGAGGTCGCTCTCGATCACGGCGCGCTCGATGCTGATCGGATCGGAGAACTGCGTCGAGACGCGACCCGCATAGATGTCATCGAGGTAGGCGAGCGTCTTCAGATTGACATCGAGCACCGTGACGTTCGCACCGAGACCGACCGCCATCTTCACGGCGTTCGAGCCGACGACGCCGGCGCCGATCACCGTGACGCGACCGCGCTTGACGCCCGGCACGCCGCCGAGGAGCACGCCCTTGCCGCCGCGCTCGCGCTCGAGGTACGTGGCGCCGGCCTGCACGCTCATGCGACCCGCGACCGCCGACATCGGCGTCAGGAGTGGGAGGTCACCCGGCGAGGGCTCGATCGTCTCGTACGCGACGCCGTTGACGCCGCGGTTCAGCAGCTCCTTGCCGAGCTCGTGCGCCGCGGCGAGGTGAAGGTACGTGAACAGCAGCAGGTCCTTCCGCATCAGCGCGAACTCGGGAGCGATCGGCTCCTTGACCTTGACCACCATGTCGGCGGCCCAGATCTCCTCGCGCGTGGCGACGATCTTCGCGCCCGCCTTGGTGAACGCCTCGTCGGTGATCGACGAGCCGAGGCCTGCGCCCTGCTCGACGAGGACGGTGTGACCGCGTGCCGTCAAAATCGCGACGCCCGACGGGGTCATGCCGACGCGAAACTCTTGGGTCTTGATCTCTTTGGGGACGCCGATGCGCATGTGGATGCCGCGCAGTATCCGCTCGCGTAGGGCGGATTTCCATGGCGGCGCGCCGCAGATCGCGTGACGCGTCGCGCCGTTACTGCGTGGCCGAGATCAGCGCCTGGACGAGCTCGCTCGCCGCCGCATCCGTGAACGGACCGTTCGTCTCGAGGAACAGCGTCTCGCTGCCATCGGAGATCGCGAGGTGGAGGGTGAAATCGGAGACGTCGCTCGCCTCCGGCTTGCCCGTCGCCAGCACCCGCTTCGCGAGCGCGAACAGCTCGTCACCGCGCGCCGGTGACAGCGCCTGCGTGTGCGTGGTCGGCCCGTCGAGCTGGTCTCCGAACGGATGAAACCGCAGCTCGTGCTTGTCAGCGTCGAGGATGACGAGGACGCAGTTCGGTCCCCTCGCGGCGAGGCCGCACTCCTTGACGAGCACGCCGTGCGCCGGCACCTGGCCGGCATAGGGCCCGAGCCCGCTCGGATGCGGGCCCGCCTTCGTGCAGGCAGTGAGCAAGAGGACCGACAGCGCGCGGATCACTCGGTCGCAGAAGCTGCGGCTCGATTGCCTTCGCCGCCGCCCTCTTCCTCGCCACGACCGCCACTGTTGGCGTTGCCGCCACCTTCCTCGTCCTTGCCGTGGCACTTCTTGTACTTCTTGCCCGAACCGCACGGGCACGGATCGTTGCGGCCCACCTTCGGCTTCTCGCGCCGCACGGTCTCGCCCTTCGGCTCGGCGCCGTCAGCGCGCTGTTGTCCAGCTTGCGACGGGCGACCACCACGCGGGCGGCGCTGCTGTTGCGCAGCGGCGGCCTGCTCGTCGCCCTCGTCCTCGGACTTGCCCTCGACGCCGCGCTCGGCCATCTCGCGCTCCTTCTCCTTCACGGCGGGGACAGCGTCCTCCTCCTTCTGGATGTGGACGCGGAACACCTTGGTGATCGTGTGCTCCTGGATGCGGCCCATCATCTCCGCGAACATGTCGAAGCCGATCCGCTTGTACTCCTTCTTCGGATCCTTCTGACCGTAGCCCTGGAGGCCGATGCCCTCGCGGAGCGCGTCCATGGTCTTCAGGTGCTCGATCCACTGCTGATCGATCTCCTCGAGCCAGAACGTGCGCTGGAAGTAGAGCAGCCATGGCCGACCGAGGTCCTTCTCGCGCTTCGCGAGCTGCTCCTCGATCTTCGGCCACACCTGCGCCGCGACCTCGTCGGGCGTGCCCGGATCGATGTCGAACTGCATGTTGAACTGCTCCTGGAGGCCATCCTCCAGGTCATCCCAGTTCCACTCGTCGTCGGGCTTCTCGGCCGTGAGGATGGTCTCGATGATCCCCGCCATGCGCGCATCGGCGAGATCGTAGAGCCGCTCGCGCTGCTGGATCTGCGACGCCGTGACCGTATCGAGGCAGTAGTCGATCAGGGCCTTGTCGTCGCCGTCGTAGCGCTTCTCGAGCTCGAGCAGCGCCCCGAACTGGCGCCAGATCTCGAACCGCAGCACGCGCCAGCCCGGGCGTGGGTCGCTCACCGGCGCACCGAGCTTCACGGCCTCGTCGCGCTCCTTGACCTTGTCCTTGACGACCTTGATCAGCTCCTCGAGCTTCGGCTTGATCTCCGGCTTCAGGACCTCGGGGGTCCAGTCACCGCTGGTCTCGACGGGCTCGGGCGTGATGCCCTGCGCCTGCTCTTCCTCGTTCGGCTCCCGGTGGTAGCGACCATCGAGCACCTGGCGGCGCAGCGCGTAGATCGTCTTGCGCTGCTGGTTCATCACGTCGTCGTACTCGAGGACGTTCTTGCGCTGGTCGAAGTTCCGGCCCTCGACCTTCTTCTGTGCGCCCTCGATCGAGCGGGTCACCATCGGCGACTCGATCGGCACATCCTCCTCGAGACCGAGGCGCTCCATGAGGCCGGTCATGCGATCGAGGCCGAAGATGCGGAGCAGGTCGTCCTGCAGCGACAGGTAGAACCGCGAGCTGCCCGGATCGCCCTGGCGACCGGAGCGACCGCGGAGCTGGTTATCGATGCGGCGCGACTCGTGGCGCTCGGTGCCGACGATCTTGAGGCCACCCGCGGTGAGCACCTCCTCGCGCTCGGCGACGCACGCGTCCTTGAACTGCTTGGTGAGCTCGATGAGGCGCTTGTCCTCGTCGAAGTCGATGACGCTCGAGCCGCGATACGGCTCGGTGCCGTCTGCGCCGCCCTCGGCGGGCTTCGCCTCTTCGGCCGTCTCGGCGAGCTTGGCCTTCTCCTCGTCGAGGGCGTCCTTCGCCATCGCCTCGGGATTGCCGCCGAGCACGATATCGGTTCCGCGACCGGCCATGTTCGTGGCGATCGTGATCGCGCCCTTGCGGCCGGCCTGCGCGACGATCGTTGCCTCGCGCTGGTGCTGCTTCGCGTTCAGCACGTTGAACGGCAGGTTCTTCGACTTGAGAAGATTCGCGACGACCTCGGACTTTTCGACCGAGACGGTGCCGACGAGCACCGGCTGCCCGCGCTTGTAGCAATCCTCGACGTCCGCGACGACCGCGCGGAACTTGCCCGCCTCGTTCTTGTAGACGAGGTCCGGGTGGTCCTTGCGCATCATCGGCTTGTTCGTCGGGATGACGACGACCTCGAGCTTGTAGATCTGGTGCAGCTCCTGCGCCTCGGTATCGGCGGTGCCGGTCATGCCGGAGAGCTTCTTGTAGAGGCGGAAGTAGTTCTGGAACGTGACCGTCGCGAGGGTCTGGTTCTCCTCCTCGATCGTCACGCCTTCCTTCGCCTCGATCGCCTGGTGCAGACCATCGCTCCAGCGGCGGCCCGGCATCGCGCGGCCCGTATCCTCGGAGATGATGACGACCTTGCCCTGATCGATCAGGTAATTGACGTTGCGCTTGTAGAGGGTGTGCGCGCGCAGCGCCTGGTTTGTGTGGTGGACGAGCAGGATGTTGCTCGCGTCGTACAAGTTGTCGACGCCGAGCAGGCTCTGCATCTTCTCGACGCCGTCGTCGGTGAGCATGGCGGAGTGCGCCTTCTCGTCGACGGTGTAGTCGACCTCGCGCTTGAGGCGCGGGATCATCCGGTCGATCTTCACGTAGAGCTCGCCCGACTCCTCGGCCGAGCCCGAGATGATGAGCGGGGTGCGCGCCTCGTCGATGAGGATCGAGTCCACCTCGTCGACGACGGCATAGTTGAGGCCGCGCTGGACCATGCGGTCCGGCGACGACTTCATGTTGTCGCGCAGGTAGTCGAACCCGAACTCGTTGTTCTGGCCGTACGTGATGTCGCAGTTGTAGTTCCGCTGCCGCTCGTGATCCTCGAGGCCGTGGACGATGACGCCCGTGGTGAGGCCGAGGAAGCTGTGGATCCGCGCCATCCACTCCGCATCGCGCTTGGCGAGGTAGTCGTTGACGGTGACGACGTGGACGCCCTTGCCGGTCAGCGCGTTCAGGTACGTCGGCAACGTGGCGACGAGGGTCTTGCCCTCGCCGGTGCGCATCTCGGCGATCTTGCCGTCGTTGAGCACCATGCCGCCGATCATCTGGACGTCGTAGTGCCGCATGCCGAGCCGCCGCACGCCGGCTTCGCGAACGAGCGCGAACGCCTCCGGCATGATGTTCGCGAGTGCAGCTCCGTTATCGAGCCGCTCCTTGAAGTCCGCGGTCTTCGCCTTCATCTCGGCGTCCGACAGAGCTTTCATCTTCGCTTCGAACGTGGCGATGCGATCGACGTACGGCTGCAGGCGCTTCAGCTCGCGCTGGTTCTTGCTGCCGAAGATCTTCTGTAGAAAGCTCATGCCGTCGGGGTCTTAGCACAGCTCCCTGGACGACGTTCCAATTGACCTGCGCAACGCGCTTCGCGTTGCTGCGCCCCCCACGTTCGTGGGGGTTGCGGTTTCAGATCGGGCGGAAACTCCGGAGGAAGCTCCAGGTGTGCCGGGGGTCGAAATGGGTCTTGCAGGTCGCCACCCGCCGATGGTCCTCATCGAGGATCTCGGCGGGCAGGTACCGCATGGTCTTCATTAGATTTCGAAACCGGATGTCCTTCTGGCCGACCAGCTCGTACGACTTGCCGTCGTCGCCGACGAACGCCAGCTCGTAGCGGATGATCTTCTGGCCGATCGGGCGGATCGTGATCACCCCCTCGACATCGACCGCGTTCGCTCGGGGTGGGGCCGTCAGGGTGCCCCGGAGGACCGCCTTGCCGTCGCGAAAGTGCTCCCGGATCGAGTCGGCGTGGGCCGTGACCTCGAACTTGAACGGATGCGTCACTCCCGGCGCTGCGTCCCACTCGATCGTTCCGGACATCTCCTCGGCGAACTGGAACCCCATATGCCGAGGAATCTAGCCGAAAAGCAGAACGGGCCGCGTCCTTTCGGAAGCGGCCCGCACGCGTCGTTGTCAGCGTCGCTTCAGTTAGCGGCGTTCGAGAACACGTTGACCATGGTGCCGTCGTCGAGCTGGTAGCTCATCGTCCCCGCCGAAGCGGTGCGGTTACGGCAGTTCGCGAACTGGAAGGTCTCGCAGGTGCAGCCCGTCGAGCCGGCGGTGCAGGTCGTGCCGCCCGCATTGGTGCAGTTGATGCCCGTGTAGACCGACGTGCAGTCCGTCGCGCGGCCGAGGCAGTCGCCCTCGTGCTGGAGGGCCGAGCAGCCCGGGGTCACGTCGCAGGAGGTGATGGCGACGCAGCTGCCGGTGTAGCAACCGGCGCTGATCTGGGGCACCTGGCCATCGGGGCACGAGGTCGGGATCTGGTTGCAGGTCACGGCGCCACCGCAGCTACCGGCCGGGTTCGCGGGCTCGCAGGTGCCGCGGCTCTCGTCGCAGTAACCCCAGCCCTGGCTCTGCGCCTCGGCGTCCGTGGTGCACGTACAGCTCGACGTGCAGCCCTGGGTTGCCGGGTCACAGTACTGGCCGGCCTGGCAGTCCGCCGAAGTGGTGCAGCCGTCCGGCTCGCACGACGAGCGACCCTCGTCGCAGTGGTAGCCGGCCGGGCACTGCGCATCGGTGCTGCAGAACCCAGCCTCTTCGCACACGCCGTTGGCGCAGTAGCAACCCGCGGCGCAGTCCGCGCTGGACTCGCAGGTGTAGTTCGGGTCGGACGGGCAGCGCGGGCCGGCCCACTCGCAGTTCTCGCCCGAGCACACGTAGTACCCGTCGTTGGCGCAATAGGTCCACCGGTCGCCGCCGCCACCCCCCTGATCGCCTTTGAAATACAGCTCGCAGCCAGTCAGGGAGAGTGCGATCACGGCAAGACAGAACAGGTGCTTCATGGGTCGGAGTCCTTTGAGGAGGCGTGCGGTACTGGCTGCTGAAAGCATTGGTCGTGCCATCGAGGCAACGGGATCGAACCCGTGGTTAATGCTCGAACGTTTGGACACGCGAGGTCGATCTGTTGGGAACCGGCGTCGAAACCCGGACAAAAATGCCCGGAATATCGCCGGTCACGGACACTGACTCGCGCTGGCCGGTTCTGGCTGCCTGCGGCGGCCACCCGGGTGAGACATGGGGCACATGGCGCTGCTCCCGGGAGGTGTGAACACCAGGCGACACCACCTGTATCCCCGTGCCACGGCACGACCTGGCATCCGGCCCACCATCACGCCGGCTCGTCGACCGCGTGAATGGTGTCCCGGAGCCCGTACTGCGGGCGAAATCCGAGCTCGGCGGATGCACGTCTCCCATCGACCATGCAGACGTAGCGGATGAAATCGAGCTCCGCCACTGGAAAGCTCGAGATGCCGAGGCGAAACGCGAGAGACAGGATGGGCCGTGCCACCGGATGGGGGATCGGCACGGGCACGCGTCCGAGCTCCCGGTGGATGGCCGACAGCGGCACCTCGCCCGGGCCGGTGATGTTGTAGATGCCGCGGCGGCCCGGCTCGAGTGCGCAAACCACGGCCTGTGCGATGTCCTGATAGTGGATCAATTGCACCATCGGATCGAAGCCGAGCAGGATCGGCGGTCGCTCGATCCGGAGGTAGTTCGAGGGTGCGTTGTGCACCGGGCCCACGATATGGACCGGGCGCAGGATCACCGTCTCGACCTCGCGGCAGCGCCACAGGAACGTCGAGACCAGGTGATCGATCTCGACCATGTCGCGCATCTGCGGGAATCGCTGAGCGGCGAGCAGCGGCGCTTCTTCGGTGAGGAACTGCGGGTTGTCGGGGCGCGGGCCGTACACGTTCGCGCTCGAGAGCAGCACGAGCTTGGGCACCTTGTAGGCCTGGCAATACTCGAGCAGCTTCGTCGTGCCGGTGATGTTCCACGAGTAGAGCTCGGCCGGGCGCGCGCGGGGGTCGTGCATCACGCCCAGGTGGATCAGCGCGTCGACCTCGCCGGTGCGGAAGATGTCGCGCGCCTTCTTGCTGCGCAGGTCGACCTGATGGTGCTCGACGTCCTTCGGACGCCCGACCATCGGCCGGCGATCGAGTCCGACGATCTTCCAGTCGAGATCGTGGTGGAGCCGCCGCGCGACGATCCGACCGAGCCGGCCCGAGATGCCGGTGATCACGACCGTGCGGGTGCGCTTACCAGAAGACGTGCTCTCGCTCACGTAGCCCCGTGTGGATCATCGACTGGATGCGGTGCTTCACCGTCTTCACCTGCTCGTCGAGCACGTGGTCATCATCATCTGCATCGCCGGTGAACGTCATCGGCTCGCCGAAGTACACGCGGTACTTCACCGGGAGCGGGACGAGCGGGACGAACGGCGGGTAGGGGACGATGGGGAAGGCAGGCACGCGGAGCAGCTTGGCGAGCGACTTCAGGTTGATCGCGGGCGCTTGCTCCTCGGCGCCGATCACGGCGATCGGGATGATCGGCGCCTGCATCTCGAGCGCGAGCCGCATGAAGCCCTTGCCGAAGTCGGCGAGCTGGTAGCGCTTCGAGAAGTCCTTCGAGATGCCTCGTGCACCCTCGGGGAACACGAGCACGCACTCCTCGGCGGCGAGCAGGCGGCGGCAGTTCTCCGGCGTGCCGGTGATCTGCCCCCAGCGCGCGAACAGATAGGACGCGAACGGCACCGTCGGCACGAAGTACTCGACCATCGAGCGCACCAGCCGGGGCTGCGGCGGTTCGAGGAACGTGGCGGCGCCGATCACCACGCCATCGAACGGCAGCTGGCCCGAGTGGTTGGAGACGAAGATCACCCGGCCGTGGGCCGGAATGTTCTCGATCCCGAACGCGCTCGCGCGGAAGTAGTGGCGATACAGCCAGCGCGCGACCCGCGCTGCGCTCTTGAACGAGTCGCGCGACAGGCCGAACGGATCGAAGCCGAACTCGTTGCCGCGCACGACCAGTGCCTGGGTCCGCCCATCGAGGTCGTCGTCAGCGCCGGCACCACTGCCGGGAGCGAGCTGACGAAGACGATCGAGGAGGCCCACGCGCGGAGTCTCGCACTAAGGCTCCGGTCGTTGTACCGTCGCCGGCGCGATGATCGAGAGCTTTGTAGATCTGACCTATCGTGGCCTGTCACTCGGGCGGCGCGTGAAGCTGTCACAGGTTCGTCCGAGCACCGGGTATCTCGAGACACCGGCGCCGATGCCGGTCGGAACGCTGATCCAGATCGCTACCGACGAGGGGCTCACGCTCGACGCTGCGGTGACCGGGGTCCACGAGCAAACCGGCGGCTCCGACAAGGCGCCCGGGATGACCGTCACGCCCAAGCTCGCCGGCGAAGCGAGCGAGTCGTGGTGGCGCGCGCGCGTGACGTATCCCGACGAAGTGAAGGCGGCACCCGCCGTCACGCGGGCACCGTCGAAGGTGACCGTGCGCCCGCGCTCGCACACGACGCCCGAGCCCCTCGCGACGGCGGTCGAGCCCGAGCAGATGGCGACCGATGTGATTCCGGTGATCGCCGAAGGCAAGGCGACGATGATCATGCCGGCGGTCGATCAGGAGCTGCTCGAGTCGCTGACCCGGCCGAGCGGAGAAATCGAGCGGCTGACGCGGTCCACCGGTGAGCACGAGATCGTCGACGACGGCAAGCGCACCACGATCATGGATGCGATCGATCCGGCCGCGCTCGGCCTCGACTTCGGGAGCGGCAACAGCGGCACGTTCTCCGCAGTCACCGACGAGGACAGCGGCCCGACAAGCGGCAACGGCGACGACAAGAAGTCCTCCGGCGGCGCGAAGAAGAAGCGCAAGCGCCGGTGACCGCCGTCATTCCGCCCCGGATCGAGCGCGGACAGACGCTCGGCATCTGCGCCCCCGCGGGACCGGTCAACATGACGCGGTTGCAGAACGGGCTGATCCGGCTCGGCGACGCGTTTCGCATCGAGCTCGCGCCCACGCTGCAGGCGCCGCGGCCGACCGGGGTGCCGAGCTATCTCGCGGCCTCCGACGACCAGCGTGCCGACGAGCTCGCGTGGATGATCAAGAACCCCGACATCCGCGCGATCATCCTCGCGCGCGGTGGTTACGGTCTGATGCGGATCCTGGATCGTCTCGATCCGGCGCTGTTGCGGGCGGACCCCAAGCCCATCGTCGGGTTCTCTGATGCGACCGCGCTGCTGTCGTGGGCCTACGTTGCGGCTGGCGTGCGTGGCATCCATGGCCCGATGGTCGTCCAGCTTCCGGATCTACCCGAGGCACAGATCGCACATCTGATCGGCATGATGACGAACACGCGCTCCTCGGGGCCTCGACCGTGGAACCTCACCGCGCATGGCACCGGCGCGCACACCGGCCCGTTGATCGCCGCGAATCTGACCATGGCATCGATGCTGGTCGGCACGCCGTGGGCACTGCCGCTCGCGGGTGCCGTGCTCGCGCTGGAGGAGGTCGGCGAGAAGCCGTACGAGATCGATCGGTACCTGACGCAGCTCCGCCTCACCGGTGCGCTCGGCGGGATCGCGGCGGTGGTGCTCGGCGAGCTCACGCGGTGCACGGATCCCAGTCCTCCGGGCGGCGGCGTCGATCCGACCAGCGCGGCGCACGACGTGGTGATCGAGCGGTTGCGCGGGATCCCACTCGGCGTCGGTGCGCCGCTCGGTCATGGTGCGCTCAACGAGGCGGTGCCATTCGGCGCGCGCAGCATCCTGGATCTCGATCGCGGCACGTTCGAGATCACCGAGGCCGCGGTTCAGTGAAAGACGGGCTCGTCGTCCGCGCTTGTCTCGATCGTGCCGAACCTTTCCTCGTAGCGCTCGATGTTCTTCTGCAGCGCCGCGAGTAACCGCTTCGTGTGGCGCGGTGAGGAGATGACGCGTGTGCGGACTTTTGCCCGACCGTTGCTCGGCTGGATGAACGCGAAGTCCAGCACGAACTCGTTCTCCGTATGGTTGAGCAGCACGAGGTTCGAGTAGACGCCTTGCGCGACGTCGTCATCGATCTGGACCTGGAGCTTGGGGGCGGCGGGCTCGTCGGACATTGCGCGCAGGTTACCTCGCTTGAAGCGCGATCACGGCCGAAGGGCGCTCAGGGGTGGCCACCCGACTGGCCACACGTGAGAACCATGGGTGACAGGATCAGTCGCCAGCCCGACACGGTCCGTGCGGAATTGGGCGGGAGGGGCGCTGTAACCGGCCGTTTCCTGGTCGACGCGATCCCGAATTCGGCTCGCCCAAACGTGGCACCGATTCTGCTCATACATTCCAGCAACCGAAGACGCCGAACAGGGTCCAAGGAATACGAACCGGACTCTCACGGTTCAACTGACAACCAAACGTTCTACACGCGCGACGCAGGGTCAACGTTTCGACTCGGTGGATGACCGGTGGTTCCCTCCCCCCTCATCCCGCTGGTCTCCCCCACCACCTGAGGCAACAAGTAGCTCTGCGATCTGCGCCCCGGCCCTCCTTGGCCCCCCCTCGGAGGGCCTTTTTTTTTTCGGTGTGTGCTAGCCGTATGGCCGTGCGCGCACTTGGGCTCGACGTCGGCAGCAAGACCATCGGCGTCGCCCTGACCGACGAGGCGGAGATCGCGGCGCACCCGCTCACCGTGCTCGCGCGTGTCGGCAATTCTGGCGACTCCGCGGCCATTTTGGCGCTCTGCGTGGAGCATGCAGTGACAGATGTGGTTGTCGGGATTCCATACGAGCTGTCGGGCCGGATCGGCCTGCGCGCGAAGCGTGTCGGCGATCTCGTCACCGCCGTTCGGGCAGTGCTGCCGCCAGCCATCAGCATCCACGAGCAGGACGAGCGGTTCTCCACCGCGGAGGCCGAACGCGTCCTGATCGAGGCGGACCTGTCGCGGCAAAAGCGGAAGGGCGTGATCGACCAGCAGGCCGCCGCACTGATCCTCACGGGCTGGCTCGATGCCTACCGCAAGCGACAGGCGACACCGGTTTGACGGAGATCGAACACGGCTTCGAAGGTACCGCTGGCGACCGGCTCTGGTAGATTTTCCCCCTTGTCCAAGCGCTCGTTCCGCACTGCGCTGGCCGTCGTCGTCGGCTCGCTCGTCATCGTGGCGGCGCTGCTCGGCTACTTCATCCACCGTGCGCTGTCGTATCCGGGCGAGGCGCACGCGGGCGCGGGACGCGATGTCGAGGTCGAGGTCAAGACGGGCATGTCGTTCCCGGGCGTGGCGTCCATGCTCTCCGACAAGGGCGTGATCGAGAAGCCGACGTGGTTCCGCCTCTACGCGATGTGGGAAGGCGACACGACGAACGTGAAGACCGGCAAGTACCTGATCAAGGACAACCTGACGCCGCGCGAGGTCCTCGCGATGCTGGTCGCCGGCGTCAAGGAAGTCACGGTCAAGGTCACGCTCCCCGAGGGCAAGTCGATGCTCGAGTACTTCGAGATCATCGATGCCGCGCGCGTCGCGCCGGCGAAGGAGCTCGAGGCGATCGCGCGCGACAAGGACTTCCTCGGCAAGCACGCGATCAGCGGCGACTCCGTGGATGGCTACCTGTTCCCCGACACCTATCAGTTCCGCGTCGGCGAGAAGCCGATGACCGTGATGGAACGCCTGGTCCAGCGTCACCAAGAGGTGTTCAACGGGCTCGTCGCGAAGCATCCGAAGGACACGGCGAAGCTCAAGGACAAGCTCGGCTGGAGCGACCGCGACATCCTGACGATGGCGTCGATCGTCGAGAAGGAGGCGGTGGATCCCGCCGAGCGCCCCCGGATCGCGCAGGTGTTCATCAATCGCCTGACCTCCTCGAGCTTCAAGCCGCACAAGCTGCAGACCGATCCGACGATCCGCTACGGCTGCATGGTGCCGTTGCAGAAGTCAAAGGCGTGCATTGCCTGGAACGAGCCATGCCTCAAGGCGACCCCGCCCAGGCCGATGGGCTGCGATCGCCTCCATCGCGCGCAGCTCGACGACGCCGATAACCCGTACAACACCTACGCCCACGAGGGCCTGCCCCCCGGTCCGATCTCGAATCCCGGCAAGGCCTCGATCGAGGCGACCTTGGCGCCCGACGGCAGCGACTACTTCTACTTCGTCGCCACCTCGAAGACCTCGCGCAACCACGCGTTCGCGAAGTCCGCCGAGGAGCACGAGCGCAACGTGAAGAAGTACGTCTCGAGCGACGACGGCCCGTAGCTGCGATCAGAGCCGCGGCTTCAGCGACGCGCACACCACATCGGCGGCGGCGAACACGAGCTTCGCCTTGTCGATCGAAGCGCGCGCGCGCACCAGGTAGATCGCGGACGCATCGAGCGGCACGTAGTAGTAGCGCTGCGCGAAGGCGTCGCTCTCGAACGTGTAGTGCTTCACGGTGCGCTCGGCGCCAGCGAGGCTGCCCGCATCGATCCGCGTTCCGCCGCCGGTCTGCAGCCGCTCGGGCGGTGGAATCTGATCGCCGATCAACGGG
>JBBRBG010000118.1:0-29071 GCA_038206055.1 Haliangiales bacterium | reverse complement strand
TTCACCTTTACGAGGCATGGCTATCGATCCTTACTTCGGACGCTTCGCGCCGTACTTGCTGCGCGACTGCTTGCGGTTCTGGACGCCCGTCGTATCGAGGGTGCCGCGGATGATGTGGTAGCGAACGCCCGGGAGGTCCTTGACGCGGCCGCCGCGGATGAGGACGACCGAGTGCTCCTGCAGGTTGTGCCCCTCGCCCGGGATGTACGACGTCACTTCCATCGCGTTCGTCAGACGAACACGCGCCACCTTGCGAAGCGCCGAGTTCGGCTTCTTCGGGGTGGTGGTGTAGACGCGGGTGCAGACGCCGCGCTTCTGCGGGCACTGCTTCAGGGCCGGAGATGCACTCTTGGTGCGCATCTTCTCGCGACCCTTGCGGACGAGCTGATTGATAGTAGGCATGCGACGTGGATCCTGGGGCGGAGTACGGAGAGCGGTGGACTTTACGGATTCGCCCCTCGGTGTCAAGGGCTTAGGTAGCCCCGGATCGAGCGGACACCGGTCCAACCTAGCGAATCGACTTTGCGAGGGCCGCAGCCTGCTTGCGGACGCGGTCATTCGGCTCCGACTTGGCCGCGATCCGTAGATAGGGCACCGCCCACTTGCCGATCGTGGTCCGCAGGAAGCCCGTGGCCTTCCGCTGGGTCTTCGGGCTCGCGAGCATCCTGATGACGTTCTTGTTGAGCACCGCGTTCGAGCGGTAGCGGCCGTTCTTCACGATCGCGGCCTTGTAGTGATCCATCGCGACGGACCACCACAGGCGGTCGTAATAGATGTTGCCGAGCAGGAACGGGATGTAGGCGCTCTTCGGCGACTGCTTCCACAGAGCGTTGAGGCTCGCGAGCGCGAGGTCGCGCTTGCCGTCCTTGATCAGCTGAACTGCCTCGGCCACGCTTCCCGCGAGCACCGGCGCGGTGGGCTGACGCTTCTCCGCATCCTCGGTGGTCTCCGGAGCATCCGGCGCTTCGTCCTCGGCGGTCTCGTCCGCGTTCGGATCCGGATTCGTCGCCGCCTCCGGATCCATCTCGATCTCGTCGGCGGATCCGGATCCTGATCCTGCGGCGTCGAGCTCGGTCGCGTCGACGACGACGGCCATCGCCAGCGGCGCGTCGATGACGATCGGCGCCGCATCGATCGCTGCATCGATCGGCGGCCCCATCGCGATCGCACTGCCACCCGCGCCGGCGTCGATCGAACTGGTCGCCGCCGGTCGCATCTTGATGTACCAGGCCGCGATCGCGGCGCCGGCGAGGAGCACGATCAGAAAGCCGAGCATGCTCGCGCTCGACTTCTTCGCCGGTGCGGTGGGCCTGGACCGCGGCGCATCTGGCCGGGTGACATCGAGCAGCGTCGACGCGACCGCGCCGCTATCGACTCTCTTGTGCGGGCGCGACAGCTCCTCCCGGCCGGTGAGGCGCGGGCCGACGATCTCGTCGATCGCCTCGGTCAGCGCGATCGCACTCTGATAGCGATCGTCGGGCGACTTCGCCATCGCGGTGTCGACGATGCCTTGCAGCCCGTCGGGGAGGGGCACCGCCGTCTCCATCATGTCGGCGAGCCTCGGGATCGGCGCCCCGCGGTGCATGCCGAGCAGCGCCATCGTGTCGTCGGCAGTGAACGGCCGCACGCCCGCGACCATCTCGAACAGCACCACACCGACGGCGTAGATGTCGGTGCGCGCGTCGATGGTGCCTCCCCCGATCGTCTGCTCGGGTGCCATGTAGTTCGGCGTTCCCACGACGACGTTTGCCTGCGTCGCATCGCGACCGACGTTGCCGCGCAGCCGCGCGAGACCGAAGTCGAGGATCCGGACATGATCGCCGGTGCCGACCTCCTGGCTGATCATGATGTTCGCCGGCTTGACGTCGCGATGGACGATGCCCTGCGCGTGCGCATGCGCGAGACCGGCCGCGATCTGGCGGGTCAAGAGCAGCGCGCGTGCCGGCGGCACCGTGT
Source organism: Haliangiales bacterium (assembly GCA_038206055.1). GTDB lineage: Bacteria > Myxococcota_A > Polyangia > Haliangiales > Haliangiaceae > JABFXX01. Next base: position 27,115 of record JBBRBG010000118.1, on the reverse strand, counting down.
CGTCGTCCATCAGCGCGCGCAGCGTGGTGCCGGCGACGTACTCCATCACGAGGTACGGCGCGCCTTCCCACACACCGAAGTCGACAACGGAGACGCAGTTCGGATGAGCGAGCTTGGACATCACCCGCGTCTCGCGCTCGAACCGCGCGAGGAACTCGGGGTCCTTCGCGTACGACGCGTGGAGGAACTTGATCGCGACGAGCTTCCCGACCGGGACCCGCTCCGCCTTGTAGACCGCCCCCATCGACCCGGAGGCCATCGCCTCGAGGATCGTGTAGCGCTCGTCGACGAGAGTCCCGATCCGGCGATCCGGATCGGTCTCGGTGTCGTCGCCGCGCCGGTTGGGTTCGCTCAGTGGGTCCACTTCTCTTCGCGCCGGTGCTCGCCGTCCTCGTACTCGTGCGCCATCACGAAATGGTACGCGACCTCGCGAGCAGTTTCCGACTCGACGATGCACTCGAACAGCCACTCGCCATCGGTTTCTGCGGGCTCGACCTGGACGTAGGCGATCTCGGCCGGGAACACGAGCAACTCACCGACGAGCTCCTTCGCGCGCGCGAGCTGGACGACAAGTGTGTGCTCGTCCTCCGTGATCAGCGTCCAGTGAAAGTCCTCCTGGTCGAGGAGAACGACCTCGGGAGTTCCAGCGCGGAGGATGCAGTTCGCGTGGCCAGCGAGCCACGTCCAGAACTTCTCGAACTGCACTGTCGTGGACACAGCCGCAGTCAGGCGCTTTCCGGTCTTTCCCGTCGATCCCATGTGCTTCTCCGTTGGCGCGCGGAGCATAGCCACGCGGCGCCTTTGTGCAAGCGCTCAGAACCGTCCCATGACCGAAGCTCCTCCTGTAGATCCGGAGACATAAGGTGTCACGCGGAGGCCCTCGGCCGACGGCCGATCCGCGAAGTACAGGATGATGGCGGCCGTGGCCATCGCTACCGTAGCGCCTCCGGCGAGCCATGTCGCCGTGACGAGCGCGTCGCGCCGATCGCGTGCGGTGCGGTAGCCAGCGAGCAACGAGGCGTCTTGACTGCCCATCCGAAGTGCGTCGAGCTTGCTCGAGGCCGTGCCATCCACGATTCGCGCGCCAATTGCCGACGCGCCGGTGACCAGGGCAAGAGCTCCCCCGCCGATCGCCACCCAGGTCACCGCGCGGCGCTGCCGCGTGGGCGAGAGGTTCTGCACGAGCGCGAACGTTTCCCCGGGATCGACGTGAATCTCGCGAGCGACGCCTTCGCGCCCGAGTCGCAGGAGTGTGATCACGTGACGACCCGCCGAGAGCGAGAGCGCTGCGATCGGCGCAGTGCCGACGCCACGTCCATCGACGTTCACCCGCGCACCGCGCTCGGTCTCGATCGCGAGATGCGCCGGGAGTGGTTGAAGCTCGATCTCGACGAAGTCGCTACGACCTCTCACCGCGTGGCCCTTCTTTGCGACGGCGATGTACCCCGCTGCCGACACGCGGAACACGTGATCGCCCGGCTCGACGTCCACGAGCTTGTCGGGTTCGACCGGGGTGCCGTCGAGCGTCGCGCTGATGGGCACGGTAACCGTCGGGATTGTCGTCTCGGCGATCTCGGTCAGCGATGTGACGACCGTCGCGGCGCCGGTCAGATCCACGGTGACCCCGAGCTGCGTGACAGCCGACGACGATGTGTCCCTGCGGCTACCTCCGAGCTTCTCGAGCTCTCGCTCCATCTCGCCGAGACTGTCGGCGGCGTCGGCGACCCGACCGCCCCGCTTCACCTTGTCGAGATAGAACCGATACATCTCGACCGCGCGCTCGACGTACTCGCGCTTGGGGTCCACACGGAACTGGCGGCGATAGGCCTGCGCAGCGGAGAACGCGATCTCCGGCAACGGGATCTCGAGGAACGCCAGGTGAAAGCTGTCCGCCGCAGCCGCAAAGTTCTGCGCGCGGTAGGCCTTCTCGCCGGACCGGAAGTACCGGAGCGCCGTCGGCCGATCGGCATGCGCGGTGGAAATCGCCAGTACGACGCCGAGGATGGCGAGGCGGATCATGGCGAGCAACTCGCCGTATCCTTGGAGCTACACTGGGTGATCGCCAGCAGCTTCGGAAACAAGCTCGTGGCGGAGAGCTCGAGTGCGAGAACATCATCGAGCCCATCGCCGTTCACATCGCCAACCTCGACCCTCTCGATCGAACCGGCCCGAACGAACACCAAGCTGCCGTGGTAGCCGGTCGCATCGTGATAGACGCGAAACAGCCGACTCTCAACGACAGCTGCCTTTGCGTGGCACACGACGATCAGGTTCTGTGAATCCTCGCCAGGTGGGTGATCGAATCTGCCGCGCCCGCGCGGCGCGACATTGGCGGGCGCCGCATCGACGCAGGCGAGCCCCGCGAGCTCGGGGACAAGGTCGACGATGCTCGAGCACGTGGTCGGAACACCGTTGGTGTCGACATCGCAAACCAGGACGGTCCCTTTGACGCCGGTAGGATCGTAGAGGTTGGGAACGCCGAACGCCGCGATCAGATCGAGTCGATGGTCTCCGTTGGTCTCGGCGGCGCGCACTCCGCGGCTGGAAAGCGAACCCTCGACGGTCGCGAACGCATTCGGGGGCGCGTGAAGGGTCGTGGTCACACCATCGGCGGTAAACGACGTTGGATCGAGGATGGCAAACGATCTTGTTCGTTGCCCCGAGGTCGGGTTCTCGATCGCGAGCACGACGTCGTGCACCGCTGCCGGCCACGTCAGGAAGCGCGCATTGTCGACGCACATCTGCGTGCTGCTGGTCGCTGGCCCCGTTGGCTGCCGTGAACAGTTGACGAGATTTGGTGAGCTCGTGGGAAGTGACGTGAACTCGAGGTTCCCGGGGGCCGTTCCGCGCAGGGGCCAGACCTGGACGGTGGAGCCTGTGCTCGCGACTGCGATCACATCTGTGGTGTCGGTCGGCGGCCCGGCGCCCGTTGGTGTCGGGAAAAACGCGCCCGCGGCGACGCCGACAAACGCATCGTCGGGCTCGAGCTCGGTGGTACGTGGATCGAAATACGAAACCATCGTGCGCTGCGGGCTTCCGTGGAGCACTGAAAGCAACGGTTGATGGCGGTCCGGTTGATCCTCGGGCAGGTCGAAGACGACGAGATCGTCCACGATGTCTTCTTGATCGGTCGAATCCGGGGTCTGGAACACGCACATCCCGACGATGCGGGAGAAGGTGCCGATCGGAGATCCCGCGAGCGGGCGATCGCGAGTCCCGTAGGAGATCAGGAGTCGACCGCGGCCAGAGGGCTGGAGCTCCGCGTAGGCGATGTCGCCGATGCCGTTCCCATCGTAGTCCCCCAGCTCCAAGTCGAGCACCGGGCCGGTCGAGATCCGCAACGGCAGAAACGCGCTGCCGGAAGTGCGCATCAGGATATCGAGGTCCGCGCTCCCGAAGACGATTCCGACGGAATCCATGTCGCCGTCGAGATCGAGGTCGGCTGCCCGCACGATGTCGAGCTTGCGATCGGAGCGATAGACCTCCTTGATCGGGCCGGCCCCCAGGGAGATCGCGTATCCGCCGGTCGATAGCATGAGGGCGTCCGGAGCGTGTCCCGGCACTGGTGGCGATAGTGGGAGGTGGCCGATCACCTTCGCGTCGGGTGGAATCGATGGGTCGTTGAGTGGGAACGGAGTCGCCGCGGCCGCGAACGCACACGCGCCTGGCGTGCCCGTCGGTCGATACTCCAAGATTCCATTGGGCGCGCTATCGCCGTCGAGGAGCGACGGACATCCACCGGCTCGGATCCGGGCCAGCACCGGGCGGGTGGAGATCGCCACCGCAGGTGGCGTGATCGTTCTGATGTCGAACGTCCCGGAGCTGGTGTCGTTCGTATCGATCACGCACGTGCCGTGCTGGGGCAACGTCACGGCGATGATCTTTCCTGTGCCCGGTACATCAGCGTAGATGTCGACGAACACTTCGAACGAGGGCGAGAGCGGGAGATCGATGTCGCAGATCTGCGCGGATTGTAGCGGGCACGCACTCTTGGTTGCTCCGTCGATCACGGAGAAGCCGAGCTTGCCCGTGACCTGACTTCGCGTGAGCACTCCGAGATACTGAGCGTGCAGCGCGAACACCTGGAACGCCTGCGCTGGGGGTGTTGCACAGTTTGTCGTCTGGTCGAGGTCGATCGTGACGGGGTGTGGACTCAGCTCCTGGAACTGCGACGAGTACCCGGCGATCCCGTCAGCGGTCGGTACGAGTAGATCGAGCGTGGAATCCGCATCGAGATGAGTGAACGCCGGAACACCGAAGGCACGCGGCGTCAACGTCGAGGCGCGACGTGACAGGTCTGCAGTACCCTCGCCGAACGCGACGTCGAGCGACGTGCTGGCTAACGAGACAACGTCGCCGTAGCCATCCTGATCGACGTCGGTGACAGCGTAGACGTCGCTCGGTAACGGTACCGACCGGGGAGTCGTGGAGAACAGTCCGCTGGGCGCATGGCACAGGGTATCCGCGCCGCATACGTAGCCATCCGGGCACGGCATTGTGTCGTCGCCGCAGCGGAGACTACAGTCCGCGTCGCACAGTCCACTCGCGTCACCATCGCAGTCCTCGCCTGGATCGATGACGAAGTTGCCGCAACTCGAATCGAAGGCCGGAAGATCAGTGCAACCCGAGAGCTGTGTGAGCGTGAGGATCAGCCATGCGACAGTGGCGCGAATCATGGCGTCAGCCCGGGGATATCGTGGATGATGTCATCTCTCGCTGCGGCGGGCTTTCCGGACCGCCCCATCGTCGCGCGCGGTCTTGGTTTCATCGTTACCTCGATGAGCTGGTCATGGTCAGGAGTGATCGTGGCGCCACCGGGAAAGTACCCGTCCGCCAGGAACGTCAGGACCACCGGAGCACTACCTCGGTCGAGCTGGAACATCGGAGCATACCCGACGCTCGTGGCTGCCAGCCGGATCTCCATGCCTTCGGGAGCGCCGGCGAGACGCAAGATCACGTGTTGAGCTGAGGCGACCGCCGCTCCGGCGTCGAGCAGTGCCGAGTGGTGCACGGGCGCCGAGGGCACGCTGGGATCGACGACGGCACGCGCCTGTGCGTTCGAGTCGAGGGAACGAGTCCACAGGTACACCACGATTCCCGCGGTGCCGACCACGGCGGCGACGACCAACCAAGTCGCGCGCCGCCGTCGAGCCGGAGACGGCGTGGCGAGCGGCGCGAGCGGCGTCGCCGCACCGGGCGACGTTGCCTGCAGGGCCAGCATTCCGGCGGCCGTCATCGCGGAAACGGCTTGCGTCACGGTGCTCGGACGTCGAATCGCGTCCTTCTCCATCATCGTGGAGATCGCTGCGTCGATCGCGCGCGACAACGTGGGGTTGCGCGAGGACGGTGGCGTTGCCTCGGCGTTGATCTGCAGCATCATCAGGTCGAGGTAGCCATCGGCCTCGAACGGGTACTCGCCGGTCAAGAGTCGATAGGCGACGATCCCGAACGAGTAGATGTCAGTTCGATGGTCGACGTCTTTGCCGCGGCACTGCTCGGGAGACATGTAATACGGCGTGCCGATCGGGGCACCCGTGGCAGTGCGGTGCGCCGAGAGCTCCTCGGGAGTCATCAACTTCGCGATGCCGAAGTCGAGCAACTTCGGGAACCGGTCCCCTTCGCCGTCCATCGCGAGAAAGATGTTCTCCGGCTTCAGGTCGCGGTGTGCGATCCCCTTCGCGTGCGCGGCATCCAGCGCCTTCGCAATCGCAGCGAGAATCGGCAGTGCCTCCGCGAGTGTGAGCGGGCCGTTCCGGCGCAGATATTGCTCGAGCGACTCCCCTTCCAGGAGCTCCATGACGTAGTAGTGACGACCGTCGACGAGCTGTCCGAACGCGAAGATGTCGATGATGTTCTGGTGGCGGATCTGGTTCACCGCACGGGCTTCCGCGACGAATCTCGACACCATGGCCTCGTCCGACGAGTACTTCCGGGCCAAGACCTTGATCGCCGCGCGCTTACCGATGAGTGGATGGACAGCCGCATACACGGTCCCGAACCCGCCCTTGCCGAGCTGGCCTTCGACCACGTACTCGCCGACGACGTCGCCCGCCTCGAGTGCCCGATCGGCCGCACCGATCACGGTCGGCTCCCCTGTGTGCACCGTGCTCACGCGCCGTCACGATTGTTTCGTGCGGGCAGAGGTGGGTCAAGGGCTCAGAACGTGCCGCTGAGCACGATCCCCGTCGAGTGATTCCCGATCGCGGGCGCGATCTGAGCTCCCTCGGCAGAAGGCGTATCGAAGGCCCACATCAGCAGGCCGACCGTGCCGGCCACCACGGCCGCACCGCCGAACACCCAGGTCGCTGTGACGTAGCGGTCGCGGCTCCGGACTTCGTCGTCGTAGGCATCGCCATCGCTCGGCGGCCGATTGCCGGCGTCGAGGCCGGTGCGCAGGTCGCTCGCGTTGCTGTCGTGCACCGCAGCGAAGATCGATGTCGTGACCGCCGCCACGCCCAGCACCGCGGCGCCGCCCAGGACCCATGGCACCGCGCGCCTTCGCGCGGTCTGCACGAGCGGGGCGGCGATCGTCAGCGTGTCACCGCGCGTGACCTCGATCTCGCGCGCGAACGGCTCGCGGCCGCGGCGCAGCACGGTGATCAGGTGCTTTCCCGCGGGGACCTCGAGGGCCGCGGTGGGCGCGGTGGCGACCGGCCTGCCGTCGACGGAGATCCGCGCACCGGTCTCGGTCTTCACCGTCACCGCGGCGGGCTTTGGCTTGAGCTCGATCTCGAGCATCGACGACTGACCATCGACGGCGATCAGCTTCTTCTCGACGGGGAAGTAACCGTCCGCCGCCACCTCGATCAGGTGCTCCTTCGGATCGACCTCGACGAGCGCGAACGGCTCGATCACCTTGCCGTCGATCTTCGTGGACAGGCCCTTCGTCGCGGCCTCACCCGTGGCGTCGGCGATCTCGCGCAGCTCCTCGGTGGCGCGCTGGTCCACGAACGTCACGCTGACGCCGATCCGCGTGTGCGCCGCGGCGACCTCTCCGCCCTTGCCGAGCGGTCCGGCGAGCTTGAGCTTGTCGAGCTCGCGTTCCATCTCGGCGAGATTGTCCGCGGCGTCGCCGACGCGTCCACCGGTCTTCACCTGTCCGAGGTAGGCGCGGTACAGCTCGACGGCCCGCTTGACGTACTCCGCCTTCGGCTCCACGCGATAGAGGCGGCGATAGGCCTGCGCGGCAGAGAACGCGATCTCTGCGATCGGGCTCGCCTTGTACGCCTCGTCGAAGTTCTGCGCGGCTGCGCCAAAGCTCTGCGCGGCGTACGCCTTGGCACCGGCGCGGAAGTAGCGCTCGGCGGCCGCGCGATCCTCGGCGTGCGCGAGGCTGGTCGTCGCGAGGATCGCGAGAAGGACGAGGCGCGTCACAGGCCACCTCCCCGGCACACGTTGGCGTCGCGCGAGCTGCACTGGCGGAACACCTCCAGGGTCTGTGCGCCGTGGTCGTTCGCGATCGCGGCGACATCGTCGATGCCATCGCCGGTGACATCGCCGACGCGCAGGCTCTCGAGCACCTCGGGCACGCGAGAGAGCTCCTCGACGAGGACGCCATCGGTGGTCTTCGTGACGCGCTCGAGCATCGAGACGCCACCGCCGCGGCACAGCACGATGATCTCCATTGCGTCGGCTTCGGCGCTGAACGGATCGCGATAGTGGATGCGACCGGGAGCCGCATCGATGCACGACGTCGCGCCATCGACCTTGTCGAGGATGGCGCTGGTCAGGTCGTCGCAGGCCACCGGTACCCCCGAGGCGAGCGCGCACGTGCGAATCGCGCCCTTCCCTGTCGAGCCCGCTCGCGGTGCGAACGCTACGAGCAGCTCCGGCGCTGCGGCGTCGCCGAACGTGTACGCGGAGTGCGCGATGCTCCCCCCCGGCACGCCCGCCGTGACCGACGGGGCGGCCGTCACGGTCAGGTTCTGGTTGACCGACGTCGGATCGGTGGAGCCGGCGCGAGCCGGATCCGAGTGGTCGATCGCGATCACCGCGTCACGGTTGCCAACTGGCACCGTCACGTACAGCGTGTTGTCGATGCAGACGTCGTTCGTCGCGGTCGACTTCGCACAGTCGGTCATGCCCATGATCGACTTGCCTGCCGTCTCGGTACCATCGGGACCGATCGAGGTGCCCCGCATCACCCACGCGTGGCTCGAGCGGTTGGCCGGGAAGTCGTTGTTCGGGGTTGGAATCGCGACTCCCGCGATGTCGGCGAGCGCATCGTCGCCGGCAAACCTGCCGACCACCGCACCGCGGAACTGATATGGCGGACGCGGGTCGGTTCCAGTCGGTGTCGGCGACGGATCGAAGTACGGCAGCATCGTGCGCTGCGGGCTGCCGTGAAGCAGCGTGACCGTCGGCGGCCGGGGACCTGCCTTCAGCGATAGCACGGCGAGGTCGGCCGCCCGCGCGAGCTGATCAACCGAGTCCGCGATCTGGAGCTTGACCACCGAGATGTTTCCCGGGAACGCACCGACCGCGACCGGATCGAGCGGGCGATCGGCCGTACAGAATGCGACCTCGAGCCGCTGGTACTGATCGATCAGCTCCGTATACGCGATGTCCGCGATGCCGTTGCCATCGTAGTCGCCGATGGTCAGCGAGCTGATCCGGCTAGCAGTGTCCAGGCGGACGAGCTGATATCCAGCTGCATCGCTCGGTCGGTACAGGATGTCGATGTCGTCCTCGCCTTCCGAGGCGACGACGCCGTCGATCGTGCCGTTGCCGTCGATATCCCCGTAGTCGGCGCGCGCGATCTTTCGCGTCGAGGAGTACACCTTGAGCACGCCGAGCACGATGACCTGCACGTACACGCCGTCGCTCATCACGACGGCGTCCGTGGTGAGTCCAGCGATGTTTGGCGTCAGTGGAAAGCGGGTGACGAGCGTTGCGCCTGGCGTCATGTTCGAGGGAGCGAAGGTCGATGCCCCTGCTCCGATCGTGCACGCACCGGCGACGCGCGATCCATCGTAGTAGCGCATCGCGCCGGCGGCGTTCGCGACGAGCAGCCCCGGGCAGGTGTCGTTGTCGTAGTCGAGGTCCGGCATCACCGCACGCCCGAAGACGCCCGCGGTCGCAGTGGCCGGCGTGAGCTCGGTGATCGACGCCATCTGGTTCGTCTTCTTGCCGATCGAGAGCACGCAGTTGCGCACGCCACCCGCGGTCGTCGGCGCGTTGATCGAGAGCAGCATCTCGCTGGCCGTATCTGACTCGACGAACCGATTGACGTCGTAGACCGCCTCGCTGAACGTGCTCGCCCGGAAGTTCTGGTCGCACGGGAGCACGACCTTGTCGAACGCCGCGTTGTCCAGATCGAACACCGCGATCAGCAGCCGGTCATCCTGAGTCGCGAGGAACGCGCCGAGGGCGCCGTTGCTGACACGATAGAGGCCAATCAGCTCGAGCGTGCCATCGCCCTCGCCGAGGCGGCTCGACACCGGCAGCGGCGTGAGCTGACCGAGCGGCGACGTGTACGAGACCAGACCGTCGGGGGTGGTCATCGTGATGTCGACCGAGCCATCGCCGTCGAGATCACCGAACGCGGGGCGGCCGGTCTGGAACGGCGTGACCAGCGAGACGCCGGTGGACAGGATGCCGCTCGGATCGCCATCGCGCACCACGATCGACGTGCGCGACAGACCGACCACGTCGCCCGCGCCGTCGCCGCCGATATCTGTGATCCGGTAGTCGTTGACCTGGAACGGCCCGGCGGATGACGGCGCTGCGAGCGTGCCGCCTGGCGCGTGACACAGACCATCCGTGCCGCACGCGTACGCGGCGTTCGGGCAATCCGTCTGGGCATCGCACGTGATGGCGCAGCGCACGCAGCTCGCTTCGCTCGAATCGCAATCCTCGCCGGGCTCGATCAGACCGTTGCCACAGACGTTGCGGTCGAGCGTATCGAAGCTCGTGCATGCAGCACCGGAGAGTACGAGCAGCAGCAACGCATGGCGCATCACTTCTTGCCTCCACCAAACGGGTTCTCGATGTCGTCCTTGCCCGGCTTGCGAATCGTCGGCCCACCGCCGCCGCCGGCCTTCTTCTTGAGCTTCACCGTGAGCGGCTGATCGTGATCCGGGACCACGGTGGCCGAGGTCGGCAGATAGCCATCGGCCTTGAACGTCAGCACCATCGCCTCGGCGATCCGCGGCAACTGCACCGGGCCCGGCGCGGCGCCGACGGTCATGCCGCCGGCGAACACCTCGGTGCCGTCGGGGACGCCCTCGATCGTGATGATCACGGTCTGCGGTGCCATGTCGGGTGCGACCACCGGTTGCTTCGCGGGCGGCGTGACCGGCGGTGCGATCGGCGTCGGCTGCGTGACGACCGGCGCGGGCTTCTTGTCGTCTTCGCTCGAGCGCGTGGCGATCACCACGCCGATCGCGGCGGCTGCCAGGGCAGCAAGCGCGGCGTACAGCGGCGTTCGCGAGCGACGCGCGGGCGGCGGCAGCTGCGACTCGGGCGTCAGCTGCCCGCGCGGAATGCCGGTGATCCGCGCGGAGCTCGTGTGCGGCGGCTGGGTCTCGAACGGCTTGATGCTCGGGCTGCTCTGCGCATCCCAGCTCGCCGTGGGCAGGCCGCTCGCGAGGCCCGCGCTCTTCGCCGCTTGCTCGAGCGCCTTCATCGCCGAGCGCAGGTCCCCCGGTCGATCTGCCGGATCCTTGCGCATCATCCAGCCGACGACCTCGTCGATCTCCGGCGTCAGCTCCGCGTTGTGCGTCGACGGCGCCGATGGCGTATCGGAGATCTGCGCCATCAGGATCGACATGTAGTCGTCCGCGTCGTGCGGATACACGCCGGTCAGCATCAAGTACACGAGCACGCCGAACGCGTAGATATCCGTGCGGTGGTCGACGTCCTTGCCGCGGCACTGCTCCGGGGACATGTAGTACGGCGTGCCGATCGGCGCGCCCGTCCGCGTCTTGTGCTTGAGCCCGTCCTCGGGGGACATCAGCTTCGCGATGCCGAAGTCGAGCAGCTTCGGGAACAGGCCCCCGTCGGAGTCCCGCCCGAGGAAGACGTTCTCGGCCTTGAGATCGCGGTGCGTGATGCCCTTCGCATGCGCGGCATCGAGCGCCTTTGCGATCGCGCGGAGGATCGCGAGCGCGTCGCCGATCGGGATCCGCTTCTCGCGATCGAGCAGCTGATCGAGCGTCTCGCCGTCGAGATGCTCCATCACGTAGTACTGCCGGCCGTCGTCGAGCTTGCCGAACGAGAAGATATCGATGATGTGGCGGTGGCGGATCTGGTTGACCGCACGCGCCTCGGCGATGAACCGGCTGACCATCTCCGGATCCACCGAGAACCGACGGGCCAGGACCTTGATGGCGACCTGCTTGCCGATCAGCGGATGCACCGCCTTGAACACGGTGCCGAACGCGCCCTTGCCGAGCAGCCCTTCGACCTCGTACTCCCCCACCCGCTCGCCCGCCAGCAGGTCGGGATCGACGGGGAGGTCGTTCGCTGTCGTGGGCGAGGACACGGAGGCCAGGACTGCAAGCGTCGCCCCATTGGCTGTGTAGGGCAACTCCACGCTGACCCCGCGATCGGCGTGGGAGTTAACGACGGTGGATTTCCATCGTGACCGGCGCTCCACGGGGTGTGACGCCGCCGGTGTAGGTCAACGGGCGATATGCGATCAGTGGTTCAGTCTTCGAGCGACCGAGCCCGTTCCTTGATCTCGGCCTTGAGGCGTTCGAACCGCTTGCGCAGGCTTGCCGTCAGCTTGTCGAGCGCGGCATCGGTGGAGCTCTCCCCCTCAGCTGCGAGGACGCGCGCGATCTCGCGCCAGGTCAGGCCGCGGGACAACCGCAGGATCAGGAGCGTCTGGTCGTCGGGATCGAGGCTGGCGCGGAGCTTCGCGATCTTGTCGCGCATCTCGGTGCGGAGGTACGACGCGGTGCGCGAGCGGAGCTGCGCCGCGATCTCCTCGAGGTGCTGGTCGGCAAGCGGGATCACGCGTCGGCGGTGTGGATCGCGGCGGAGCCGGTACGCGGCATTGCGCGCGAGGGAGTACGCCCAGGTGCGGGCCGTGGATTCCCAGCGGAACTGCGGCAACGCCATGCACACGCTCTCGCAGAACATCGAGAACGCATCTTCGGCATCCGTCTCGCTGCGCATGACCGCAACCAGGTAGCCCAGGATCTCGTCGCCGTAGCCCTCGAACACGCCGGCCGCGGCGGCGCGCCAGTTATTGCCGGTCGCCGCCTCGCGAATCCGCGCCTCGACGGCCGCGTGCTGCTCACCCACGCCGCAAGTTTCGCATGCTCAGCGATGTGCCGCGAGCCACGCCTCGGAGTCCTTGGTCTGCTGGGTAAACTCTGCACCGAGTGCCGCATAGCCGTCGCGTGCGACGACCGCAGCGGCGCGCGCCTTCGCGTGATCTCCACCGGCGCGCCACAGGGCATCGGCGTAGGCCTGGTGGGCCTCCGCGGCAATCGCCTCTGGCATGCCGGTCGCCTTCTCGACGAGGCCGATCGCCGGCTCGAGCAACGCAGCCGCGTCCTTGATGCGCCCCTGCGCGATGCGCGTGTAGGACAGCTCGATCTGGGCGTTGATCGTCTCCGGGGCCGCCGGGCCAAGGGTCTTCGTGCCGATCGCTGCGGCGCGCTCGAGGAGCTGGGCGGACGCTTCGACCTCGTGTCGGTGCCGGTTCGCGGTCGCGAGCATCACGAGGCCGGTCATCACGTACGGACTGTCCTTGCCGAACCGCGCCTCGTCGGATGCGAGCGCGCGCGCGCCGTGCTCGGCCGCGGAGTCCCAGTGACCGAGGCGGCCTTCCATGTCGGCGATGATGTTCTCGATGACGTTGAGCTCGGCGGAATCGGGCGAGTGCGCCTCGAGGATCGCGATCGCGCGATCGAGGGTGGCTTGCGCCTCCTCGGGCTGGTTCGCGCGCGCGAGGGTCGTGCCGAGGATCTCCAGCGCATCGACGAGGTGCACGTCGTCGCGCCCGTACCACTTCTCGGTGATCGCGATCGACCGGCGCGAGAGCGCGATCGCCGTGGGGTACCGCATCATGTACATCTCGAGCTCCGCGGCCTTGTAGGCGAAGCGCGCGACGAACGGGTGGTCGTGCCCGAGCTGGGTCTCCGCCGTCGCGAGGCCCACCGCGATCTCCTTCGCGCCCTCGTCGAACTTGCCGGCCTGCTCGAGTGCGTTGGCGAGGTTGTAGCTGTCGGCGGGGGCCGGGCCGTTGACCCTGCGCGCCATCTCGATCCCGCGACGCGTCGCAGCCAGCGACGCATCGAAGTCCGCACGGTCGTTTGCCAGGCTCGACTCCGCGCGGGCGAGCACGTCGCCGAGCCCCGGTGGCTCGCCGACCTTCGTCCACAGCCCGTGCGCGAGGCCGATCCAGTGCTCCGCGTCCTTCGGGCGGCCCGCCTCCGCGAAGCTCTTGCCGAGCCATGCCGTGGCGTAGCCCGCAGTCTCGTCGAGCTGGTTCTCGATCGCGTACTTCGCCGCCTGCTCGAGCGCGGTCCGCCCGGGCTCGACTTCCTGGGCATCCATGAGGAGCGCGGCGCGGACGAGTTGCGCGTCGGCGATCACCGGCGGCCATCCGGTCGCCGTGGCGGTCGCGAGGATCTGCTCGCCCGTCGCGACGCCGCTCTTCGCTCCCCACACCAGCGACGTCCGAGCATCCGCAACCTCGCGCGTCGCGCGCTCGATCTTCGTACGCACCTCTGGATCGGCGGGCACCGGGGCGGCGCGAGCGAGCGTCGAGATATCGGCGCACCGTGACAGGTCGGGGAGCACGGATGCCGCGAGCGGTGCACCCTCGACCACCACGCGGCCACCGGCAGCGAGCGCGGTGAGCAACGAGTCGAGCTGCGCTCGCCCTTTCTCGAGGCAGAGCATCCGGCGATCCATGATCGCCTCCGGCTGGGTCTTGTCGATCCGGGTCGCGCGGCAGGCCTCGCGGCGCGCTCCGATCCACTGGCTCGCGTACGCATCGAACCGAGTGCGCAGCGTTCCCCATGCGGTCGCGCCACCGGCACTTTCGAACGCGCGCGCGATCACGGCCGCGCGCTCCGCGCTCCACACCGGGGCGAGCGCGGCACCGTCGTCGGTGCACGGCTCGGGACCGCCGCCGCGGAGCGCGAGCGCGAGGACCGCGGTCGCGCCGATCGCCGCGATCGCGCCGATGCCGAGCGCGACGCGCGTACTTCGCCGCGATGGATCGCGCCGCAGCTCTGCGACGAGCGCGGCCACCGAAGGCCAGCGCACGGATGGATCCGCGTCGCTGCCGCGGCGCAGTGCGGACGTCACGTGGCGCGGCACGTCGCGCGCGGTTTTCAGCGCATCGCCAATGGCCATGCAGAACGCGCGCTGATCGGCGCGCGCATCGGAGCTGCTCTCTCGACCGAAATGGGCGAGCCGTGGTCGCCCGTCCTCGCCAACCAGGACCGAGTCCGCGCGGACGTCGCCGTGGACCACCCCGGCACCGTGCGCAGCGGCGAGCCCGTCGCCCACCCCGGCGTAGAGCGCGATGATCTCGGCCGTGGTGCGACCGTCCCCGGCGGCCCACGCGCGCGCATCCGTACCCGGAACGTGCTCGCGGGCAATGAAGCTGTTGCCGTCGAGCTCGCCGATCTCGTAGACCGCGACGACGTTGGGATGCGAGAGCCGTGCGAGCGCCTGGACCTCGCGGTCGAGCCGCGCGCGGGCCTCCACGGAGGACTCCGTTCCGACCTCGAGTGCGACATCGCGATCGAGCCTGAGGTCGCGGGCGAGATAGATCGTACCGATCGCACTCACGCCGATCGCGCGAACGATCCGGTACTTGTCGCCCGCGAGGCGCGGCGATGGCGCTCCGGCCGCATCACCGTCTGCCCGCGGTGTCGAGACGACCGTCGGCGCCGTTCCCAGCTCCTCGTCCTCCACCCGCGAAGCGTATCAGCGATGCGTGCCGCCGAGCCATCCGACCATCGCCTCGGTGCCACGGAGGTAGGCCCCGATGTCAGGATCACGGTCGGTCCGGGCCCAGATCGACCGCGCCAGCTCGACGGACGAGCGCGCCGAACCGATGTCGCGCGCGATCGCGAGCTGCCACGCGAGCTCGCCCATCGCGCGCGCGGCGTCCGGATCTGCCCCCGCGGACAGCGCGACGCTCGCCGCTTCCTGCAGCGCGGCTCGGCTGTCGTCGGCGTGAGCGGGGAACCGGAGCTCTCCGCGGACCCACGCGGCACGCGCGATCAGTGGAGGCCACGCGGTCGCCCGTGCCGCCGCGAGCAGACGATCACCGAGCTCGGGACCGTCGTTCGCTGCGCCTCGCAGCCACGCGATCCGGAGGGCGGCCGCATCCGCGTAGACACGCTCGAGCGCCGCGCGGCCGGCGGCGTCGGCCGGTAGCGGTGCCTGTCTCGCCAGCGTCGCCGCGTCGGCACACGCGCCGAGCCCTGGCAGCGCGCCTCCCGGCAGCCCGCCCTTCGCCGCGGCGAGATCCGTGAGCGCCGCATCGAGCTGTGCGCGCGCCGCCGTCAGGCACAGGTCGCGCCGCGCCAGCATGGCTTCGGACTGCGCCCCGTCGACGCGCGCCGCGACACAAGCGTCGTGATGCGCGCCGATCCACGCGTGCGTGAATGCTTCGATCCGCGGACGCACGGGGCTCCAGGCAGCGGCGCCGAGCGCCCGCTCCAGCGCGTCCGCCCGTGTCGGGTTCCACGTCGGCGCGAGCGCGACGTCGTCGTCTTCGCACACGGCAGCGCCGCGCCGGCCCAGTGCGAGCGGGATGATCACGGCCGCGGCCATGGCGCCCGCGAGTGCTGCGCCGAGGAGCACCCTCCTCCGCCGCCGGCCCGGATCGCGACGGAGCTCGGCGAGGAGCGCATCGAGCGCGGGCCACCTCGCGTCGACCCCCGATGCGAGCCCGCGGCGCAACGCCGCCTCGACGTGCGGCGGGACCGTCCGCGCGCGCGCGGTATCGCCGGTCGGCGGTGGTTGGCCGGAGAGCATGCGAACGCCGAACAGGGCCTCCCAGAGCGTGGCGCACAGCGCGAACTGATCCGTCCGTGCATCCACCTCGGCGCCCGCGAGCTGCTCAGGTGACATGTACGCGGGCGTCCCGACGATCGCACCCGCGCGCGTGACGTCGTTGCGCGCGTCACCGGCGAGGGCGAGCCCGAAATCTGCGACGCGCGGTCGACCATCGTCGCCGACCAGGATGTTGTCGGGCTTGATGTCGCGATGGACGACACCGCTCGCGTGCGCGGCCGCGAGCCCATCGCCGGCCGCGCACACCATGGCGATGATCTCGCCCGGCGTGCGCCGCTTCGCGCGGAGCCAGGCCGCGAGCGTTCCCCCGATCACGAGCTCCATCGCGACGAACACGCGCCCTTCGATCTCGCCGACCTCGTAGACCACCACGACGTTTGGATGCGACAGGGACGCGAGCGCCTGCGCCTCCCGCTCCATCCGCGCGAGCGCCGCCGCCGACATCGCCGAACCGACCTTGAGCGCGACATCGCGCCCGAGCTGCTCGTCGCGCGCGACGTAGACCACGCCCATGCCGCCCTCCCCGATCGTGCGCTCGATGCGATACCTGCCGGCGACGACCTGCCCGACGCGCAGCAACTCGGTGCGCAGGCCCGGCGCCGACGCGACCCCGCGCAGCAGCGACGCGGCCGAGCCGAGGTCATCGTTCGGCGTCGACTCCACCGTCGGCGCGGAGCCGAGCGCCTCCGGTGACTCCAGCTCGCCCACGACGTCGAGCTTATCGTGACTCGTCTGCCGGCGGACGACGTCGCGATGCTGTCGTCAGGCGGCGGCGGCGTGGGGGTGGATCAATGCGTGGAACCGCTCGTCGAAGTCGGCGATCAGTGAATCCGTGAATGCCGGCCGCTCGGCGATCCGCTTCGACCACGCGGCGACCTTCGGCAGGCCCACGTAGACGTCAATGCCGAGCTCCTTGCCGAGCCGCTCGAAGCGAACGAGCGCAGGGCCGGCGGCGAAGTCGACGATGCCGAGGTTGTCACCGGCGAACCACGGTCCGACGACGACCTGTTCGAACCGCTGCAGCGCCTCGCGCGCGCCGGCGAGTGCGGTGGTGCGCTCGGTCGCGGTCTTCGCGACCGCGACCTTGTAGTGGCCGGCCATCAGATCGTTCGAGAGCTCGACCCACATCCGGTGGCGCGCGCGCGTCAGAGGATCCGCCGGTACCAGGTGGGGGGCGGTCGTCTCGTCGAGGTACTCGAGGATCACCGCCGACTCGAAGAGCACGACGCCGTCGACGACGAGCAGCGGCACCTTGCCCCGTGGCGAGATCGCGAGGAACCAGTCGGGTTTCGCCTGGAGATCGACGAAGCGCTGCGTGAACGGCACGCCCTTCTCGGTCAGCAGCGCCGCGGCGCGATGAACGAACGGGCACAGGGGGTGGCTGATCAGCTCGAGCGTGGGCATGCGCGAACTGTGGCGCCGGATGGACGCTATGACAGACGTCTATCCATCAACACAGAATTGCTCGAACAGCATCAATCCTTCCTCTGGTTGGGAGTCTCCGACCTCCCAGGTCTCGATCCGTCAGCGTGACTTGAGGCGCTTGCGGAAGTGCAGCGTCGGGCTTCCCGAGTAGTCGGCCTTGTACTGCGCGGAGAGGTAGTACGAGTCCTGCGGGACATAGGTGCCGTCGAGACTGACGATGCCGTCGGTCGGCGCGATGCAGACCTCGCCTTCGCAGCGCTCTTCGCACTCGCCGTCGCCCTCGACGTGGCTCCATCCCATGCACACGATGCCGAGCTCGGCGACGCGGAGGTAACGACCCTGGTTGCGCTTCGTTCCCTTGTACGCCTTCGGCGGATCCGAGCGGGCGGGCGCCTTCGCGAGAGCCTCGGTCACCGCCGCATCGTCCATGTCCGCGCGCAGCAGGTAGAGGCCCTTCTCGGTGACCGCGACCTGCGTGATCAGATTGTCCGCGCCGTCGTTGTAGGGCTGCGCGTCCTTGCCGTCGACCGCAGTCCATCGCAGCCGTGCGACGTCGCCGTCGCCGACGCGGCGTACGTCGTAGGTCTCGATCGTGATCTTCTCGCTCGGGGTATTCCCGCGCTCCTCGGCATGCGGCGCGAGTACCCACCGGGCGCCGGGCTGCACGAGCACCTTCCAGAAGCCCTTTGCCGGTGCGGGACCTTTGTCGGCGCCGGCCACGGCGACCGCCGCGCAGAGGACCGCGACCACGCATCCCGATCTTGCCCCGCACGTCATCGTCCCGAGCCTATCACCGGGGCGGCGGCGAACAATGCCGTCGACGTCGAGCCGATCGCGTGGACGCCCTGCGACGAGGGTGATCACCTAGGGTTTTGCACGAGCGGCGAAGATCGCGGTCAACAGGTCGTCGCTGCCCTTCACGCGCTCGAGCCCCGGGTAGCGCGGGCCGCCGCGGACATCCAGCTTGGCGGTGAAGAACGTGTCGCCGTGCTGGACGATCAGCTCCATGCCGGGATGATCCTTGGTGCGCGCGATCGCGTCGCGAAAGCGGTCGGTGGTGATCGCACGGCCGTCGACGGCGATGAGCTTCATCGCCGGGGCGATGCCCGCGCGGTCGGCGGGCGACCCAGGGGTCACGTCGAGGATCGAGTTGTGCTCGTCGTACACCAGCCCGACCGACCACGGCTCGGCGACGAACTTCCAGAGCGACTCGGACACCTTCTCCACGGCGGGGAGCTTGGGCGTGTACGCGAGCTTCCACCCCGCCGCCTCGAGACCCTCGACCGGCGCCTTCGCGCGCAGTCCGAACACGCGCTGGTCGACGAATCCGCGCCAGTCGTAGGGCGTGACCAAGCCGAGCGTGTCGATGACGTCCTCGAGCTTGTACGAGACGACGCCGACGGTGCCGTCGTTGCGGCCGTAGAATGCCTTGCAGAAGTCGTCGAGGCTCTTCGCGCCCTTGGTCCTCGCCCGGATGATCGCGTCGACCTCGAGCCAGAGCATCGCGCCTTCCGGGTAGAAGTCGACGGAGCGCGAGCGCGACACCCAGCCGCTGCCGGGACCGTAAAGCTGCTGGGCGGCGACCGCGGTGTCTGCGAGCGGGCGCCAGGCGCGCCCACCGCCGACTTCGAGCTGGCCCGCGTCGAGCGCGAAGCGCGCCCGCATGTTGTCGGGGGTGTCGAGGCCGGCACGCGCGGCGAGCACCATGCCGAGGTACTCGGTCAGGCCTTCGTAGACCCAGAGCAACTCACCCTGCATCGGCACGTCGAAGTGGCCGGGCGCGAGGCCGGCGGGCCGGCGGTACTTGCCGTTCCACGAGTGCACGTACTCGTGCGAGAGCAGCTGGCCGGTGCGGCGACGCATGCCATCGTCGTCGTCGAGAAACACGCGCTCCGGCATGCGGTCGTCGCTCGACTCGTGGTGCTCCAGGCCAAAGTGCGCGACGCGGTCGGAGAGCGTGAGCAGGAACGTGTAGCTCTTGTAGTGCCGTCCGCCGAACAGCGCGCCCGCTTCGGCGATCAGACGCTTGTAGCCGGCGACGATGTCGTCGGGCACCGCGAGCGCCTCGGCCGAATCGGCGGCGATCGCGAGCCGCGCCCGCGGGGCATCGGCGAGAACGATCTCGCGGAAGTACTTGCCGGCGAGCACCGGCGAGTCGATGAGCGTCGTCAGCGACACCTCGGCCAGCTCGAGGCGATCGCCGGTCTGGCGCGCGATCGGCAGCGCGGTCGCCGCTTTCCAGTCCTTCGGCAGTCGCACCGACGCGCGGCAGCGAACGTCGTCGGACGACTTGCCTTCGGGGAACAGCATGACGTAGTTCCACGACACGACGGCGAGGCTCTCCGTCGCGGTCGCGCCCGACGAGAAGTCTCCGGACTCCGGGAGCACGAGCTCGACGTCGGCGGCGATGTCAGTCACGCCTTTCGGCACGTCGACCGTGAACGCGAACAGCTCGACCGGATCGCGCGTCCACGCGAGCGGCTTACCCCCGGCGGTGATCACGAGCTTCGAGATCGAGGAGATCGGACCGGTCGGGCCGTGCTCGCCGGGCATCCACTTCGCGTAGCGCAAGACGAGCTTGCCCGGCGGCGCCGGAATGACCAGGTGTGCGGACACGAGTCGGCGCGCCACGCTGCGCGCGTCGACGTCGACGGTGATCGGTCGCTCGGCGTGAGCCGTGGCGGTGGTCGCGAGCAGCAGCGTCAGGACCAGGGTGCGCATCGACATGCGCGGACTATGACACCGGGTCGTCGAGACGATCGCCGCGCCGGGAAGGATTCTCGGGAAAGCCAGGCTAGGTGGTCGAACGTCCGAGCAGCCGCCGCCACCGGTCGAGAATCTCGTGATCCTCGGCCAGCTCGCAAACACGCTCGAGCGTCGTCTCGATGTAGCGCCGGTCGAGCTTGTCCCCGTGACGACGAACGATGCCCTCGACGTCGAGTAGATCGCGTGGACGCCCTGCGACGACCTTCAGCACCGCCAGATCTTCGGGCGATGGAAACCGTACGGGTCGGCCGAACAGCTTGCGCAGCCGGCTGTGCGCGTGAGCGAGGTCCTCGATGAACAGGCTCCGGACGATCACATCGAAGTGGTAGTTGCCACGCTCGAGGCGGATCGATCCGCCCTGCCTTGCCGCATCGATCTCATCCTCGATGTTGGCCGTGAACCCGTGCTCCACGGCGTAGGTGACGAGCTTGCGAAGCGCCGCCATGTCTGCGAACACGATGACATCGAGGTCCGCGGTCAACCGTGGCTCCCCGACCACCGTGACGGCGAGGCCGCCCACAACGACGTAGCGAGTTCGCGTTGCCTTCAGAGTATCGAGACACGCGCGACAGAACGCATCGAAGCTTTCGCGCTTCACCTGCGGCGAGTTCGTCGACCCGCGATGCCAAGCGCCACGGCGAGCGACGGTGGACGGGGTCCGTGGACGGGCGTGACGATACGCATCACGTCGGAGGTCAGAAGCGCTTCGCCGATCGCGATAGACTGTTTGATCGACAACGCGCGGAGCGCGAGTAAGTCTCGCTTCGCGGCTCGCGTCCAGTCAGCCATCGGCCCCACCGTACCGCGATAGACCGATATTGGGGCAGAGGTTCCTGGATCAGGACAACGAAACCGGACTGAATCGCCAGGCTCGCTCGACATCGCGACGCCGCGCGATAGCTTGTCGTACGCGACATGCCGGAGCTAGCCGAAGTCGAGACCGTGTGCCGGGTCATGCGCCGGATCCTCGAGGGAAAGCGCATCAAGCGTGTCGAGGTCATCCCCGACACGATCGTATTCCAGGCGTCGCGCAAGAACATCGAAGATGCCCTCGTCGGTCGCACGGTCCGCGCGATCGGCAGGCGCGGCAAGACCTTCTGGATCGAGCTCGCCGGCCCCGGCCCTACCGTCTATGGCCACCTCGGGATGACGGGGTGGGTTCGCGAGCTCGGCACCGAAGGCGTCCGACTTCAGGGACACGGGGATGTCCCGTTCGACGACGAACGTGGCCGCCCTCGCTTCCTCAAGCTCCTGATCGAGGTGACCGGCGGCAAGGCGATCGCGTTCACCGACGGCCGCCGCCTCGGGCGCATCTGGCTCGGCCCGGAGCCAGGCGAGGAGCCGCGCGTGAAACGCCTGGGCCGCGATGCGTACACCGACCTTCCTACGCCCGCCGAGCTCAAGAAGCTGTTTGCCCGTCGCCGCATCCCGATCAAGGCGTTGCTCCTGGGTCAGACCATGCTCGCCGGTCTGGGCAACTGGCTCGTCGACGAGGTGCTCTACCAGTCACGCATCTCGCCAAAGCGGCCCGCGTCGTCGCTCGACAAGCGCGAGGTCACCGCGCTTCGCCGTGTCATTGCCGCCGTGGTGACGAAGGCCGTGGACGTCGGCGCCGACTACGAACGGTTCCCGCGTAGCTGGCTGTTCGAACACCGCTGGGGCGGCAGCCGCGGATCCCAGCAGATCGGCGGTCATCCGATCGTCCGCGAGGAAGTGGGCGGCCGCACGACGGCGTGGGTGCCGTCCGTGCAGAAGTAGGCGGTTCTCGTCACCCTTGCTTCGTGAGCCGTGCGAACCGCACGAGAATATCGTGATCCGTGATCTCCGCGGACAGCACCGCGATCTCGTGCTCGATCAACGCCTCGTCGATCCGGCCGCGCTGTTTCGTGAGCACGCTGCGAGCGTCCTCGAGATCTCGATCGCGAGTTGCGAGGGTCTTCAAGATCACGAAGTCCTCCGGTGACACGACCCGCAGCTCCTGGCCGCGAAGGGAGCCGCGTACCGATCGAGCGAGCATCGCGGCTGCATAGCGCGGCGAGCGTGGCGTCACGAGGTCGACCGTATTGAGCTGACCACCGCCGACCAGCGATAGCCGAGTCAACGTGCAGCCGCCGAACTGGATGTCGACGAACGCGGTCACGACGAGGACACCGATCTCGTCGAGGGCACTACGGGCGATCTCCGCGTCAATCCCAGCGGCGGCCAGGTCCGCGTCTCGTGTCTCGCGAACCTCGCCGTACATGCCGAGCGTCAGGCCGCCGTACGCCGCCGCTTCCATACCGGCACGCACGAAGGCGCTCGACGCTGCAAGCAGCAGCGCGATCGGATCATCGAGATCGAGCGCCACGGACCTCGTCACGGGCTCGCATCAGCTCGTCTCCGAACGCGATCAACTCACGGCTCGCACGTCGAAGCTTGCAGCGCTGGGCGTCCGCGCGCCTGAGCATCTCGTCGATCTCCGCACGTGAGAGCTCCACGTATGGATTCTACCCCATCGTTCGTCGCCCGAGGCATGCGCTCCACGCGCCAGCCCGCGAGATCGGGCACCACGATGTGTTCTCCGAGATGGAGCTCCGGTTCGTCGAGAATGATCCAGCCGCCGGGCCCGCCGCGGCCACGCTTGAACGGCACGAGCAGGTCACCCAGCGCCGACGCCACGGCGGTGTGAGGACCGCTGGGCCGGGTCATCAGCCTGAGCTCGCCGTGGATGACCTCGGCGACCATGTGCGGAGGCGCCTCGAGGACGTCCTGGTAGGTGGCCTTCTTGGGGCGTGGCGCCGCCATCTGCCAAGTCCAGAGCCCCGACCGCGGCGAAGCCATCGCGAATCGTACTCTCGACCTCGGCGGGCGAAAGGCTGCACTCTGCTTCATCGAGGCTACACGCGGCGGGTTTTCGACGAGCAATTCCCTCGCCGATCGACGAGCGGGCATCTTGGCACCCTGAAGACGCGGTACCCTGCCAGCAAGTGGCGGCGTTCTTCGAAGATGCTCTCGTCCTACTCCGCGACGCTGGCGTTCAGTTCGTCGTAGTCGGCGGAACCGCTGTGATCCTTCACGGCGTGCCGCGAACGACGGCGGACCTCGATCTCGTCGTCGATCTGGAGCCAGCGAACCTGCACCGGCTGATCTCGGTGATGAACCGGCTCGGGTATCTGCCGCGCGCTCCGGTCGAGGCTGCCGCGCTATGCGACCCGGAACAGCGAAGAGCCTGGATCGCCGACAAGGGCATGCGTGCGTTCACCTTCTACCTGCCCGGCCACCCGCTATCGGACATCGACGTCTTGATCGACAGCCCATTGGAGTATTCCGAGCTTTCTCGCAACGCCGACCAGGTTGATGCCGGAGGCCTGATCCTGCGCATCGCCCGCGTGGAGGACTTGATCCAGATGAAGTTGGTGGCGGCGCGTGCCCAGGACCTCGCCGATGTCGACGCGCTGCGGCGGCTGTTGGAGGACCGAGATGTCTGATCCCGCCAAGAACCGCGGCTACACCCACGCCTTCACGATCGACCAACTCCGCACGTTCCGCGACGTGCCGGCCATCGAGAAGCTGCGCTGGCTCGAATCGATGCGACGATTTCTCGAGAAGTCGCTGACACCGGAGAAGCTCGAGATCATGCTGCGGTTTCGGCGGGGCGAGTTGTAGCTTCCCGGTCGTCGCTGCACGCAGCGGCAGTTCCTGCTGCGCGGTGCGCCGTCCCATCGGGGGCCGATTGCCCTTGGGTTCAGCGACCGCGGTACATCGCAACGTTATCGACCCACGTCCCATCGGCATTGGAGCCGGAGCTCGTGGGCTTGATCGTGAGCTTCACGACCACATCGCCGGTGGCCGACGTGACGAGTGGATCGAGGCAGTATTCGAGGCATCGAGACGCGCATGCAGTCCGGTTGCATTCGCTTCGAGCTGAAAGGCGTGAGGCGCATCGAGCACGAACGTTGTCGGCAACACTGTGCCCGCATCCATTGGATATGGATCCGCTGTGCACTGCACCCGCGTCACTGTCGCCACGACAGGAGTAATGTCGTGCTGTGTGACGAGACGGATCGTGCCGACGCGCGCAGCCGTGGACCTCACGAACACGGCGAGCTCGACCGCTGTGCGGTAGGTGTGGTTGGCGTCGAACGTGGCGACCGTCTTGATATCGGCCGATGCAGCGAACGTCTGGTGGTCGTACACGATCGGGTTGACCAACTCGAAGTAGCCGTTGGCATAGACGAACCGACCCGACGGCGCCGGCGATCCGTAGCTGGTGTCGAGCGACGGATCGCCGAAGCCAGGCGGATAGAACCAGTCGACGCCTTGGGCCGGCCAGCTATCGAACGGCTCGAATACCACTCTCTCACCAAACGACGCCACGGCCGCGTCGGGACTCGCGTCGCCGCCGCTAGACGAGCACGCGGCGAGCACGAAAGCGGACACGACGACGACTCCAACGGCGCGGCACTGCACTTTGACCTCATAGCATGGAGTGCCGTCACCATCCCCGAAGAGCTCAGAGATCCGGACGACCTCTGCTCGTTGCTCGTCCCTTCTTTTTGGCGCCCGACCGACGTTGATTTCCGCTTCTCGACCAAAGGCTCGAGACTTGTCCGAGTCGCGTCCGCCATCCGACCACCCCGGCCGATAGCCGGACAAACCGGACGCACGCTCGCAACGATCTCGCAACCTTGAGGTTGGCAGACTTCGTGGAATCCAGCGCACCATGTCGGTCCCTCGCCAGATCCTTCCCGGTCGGTTCTACAAGATCACGCGTCGGTGCACGCAGAGGCAGTTCCTTCTGCGGCCCGACGACGAGACCAATAACGCATTCCTCTACTGCCTCGCCGAGGCCGCCACGAGGTTCGAGATCGAGATCCTCGCGTCATCGGCGCAATCCAACCACCACCACACGGACGTCTTCGATCGACACGGACGCGTCGTCGAGTTCATGGAGCACTTTCACAAGATGATGGCGAAGTGCATGAACGCCTTCCGCGGACGATGGGAGAACTTCTGGTCGTGCGAGGAGGTCTCGCTCGTTCACCTCGTCGACCGCAGCGATGTCATCGACAAGGTCATCTACACCCTCGCCAACCCGGTCAAGGACGGACTCGTCGACACCGTCGCCCACTGGCCCGGCGTCAACACGCTCAACAGCCTGCTCACCGGGAAGCCCCTCCGCGCCCAACGCCCAAGGCACTTCTTCAGCGAAGACGGCACCATGCCCGCCGAGGTCACCCTCCACATCACCATCCCCCAAGAGCTCGGGGATCCGGACTACTTCCGTAGCGAGGTCCTCAAGGGCATCGCCGCCATCGAGAATCAGAAGCGTCAGGAGCGCGCCGAGACCGGCCGCCGCGTCGTTGGTCGTGCCCGCGTCCTCCGACAGTCCTGGCGCGACTCCCCGACCTCTCACGAGCCGCGCCGCACCCTCAACCCCCGCGTTGCCGCACGCAGCAAGTGGCACCGCATCGAGACCCTCCAGCGCAACAAGGCCTTTGTCGCCGAGTACAAAGCCGCGCGCCTCGCCTGGCTCGCGCAAATCCCCGTCGTGTTCCCGGCCGGCACCTACTGGCTACATCGCTTCGCCAACGTTCCGATCGCTCCGTTGCCGGCCTGACCCGCTGCGACACGCACGCCATCCTCGTCAATTTCGCCAACGTCCGCGCGACCGCGCAGGCGACGTTGCGGCGTGGTCGCGCTGCCAGCAGCTGCTGAGCGGCTAGCGGCCGCGTCGGCGCGATCGCGTCAATCGGAATGCCGGCCGGCTCGGTGGTACCGATGTTCTACGAACGCAACGTCGGTCGGGCTTGGGGGGCTTGGGGTGGGTCGGGGCTTGGGGGTGGGCCTATTGGAGGCCTATTGGAGGCCTATGGCCTATCGGGAGCGTCTACGCGAAGGCGCTCAATAACGAGGTCGCGAACGCGACGTACAAGCGCAGGGTTCCCAATCAGAGAGATGCCCATGTGCGGGGTTCGGCCATCGCGATCACCGAAACCGGTGCATGGCGATCGCCTGGTTCGGCCATGGCGATCGGAGCGAAGCGACGCTGGTGGGTCCTACTTGATTGGAGCGTCCTCCTTCCGGCGTGAGGGCCCAGATAGCACGACCCGGTGGGCGTTGTGCAGGAGGCGGTCGCAGACGGCGTCTGCCACGGTCGGATCGCCGAGGTACTCGTGATACCGCTTCGAGTCGAGCTGGCTCGAGAAGATCGTCGAGCGGCCGCCGTACCGGTCTTCGAGGATCTCGAAGATGTCGTTCCGCTGCTCGGCCGTGAGGGGCGATAGCGCCCAGTCGTCGATGATCAGGACGTCGGTCTTGGCGAGACGAGCCAGCAGCCGCGGATAGGTTCCGTCGGCACGCGCGAGAGCGAGTTCCTGGTAGAGCCGAGGGGCACGGCGATAGATCGCCCGGTAGCCTTTGCGACACGCCTGCTGTGCGAGCGCGCACGCGATGTACGTCTTGCCGGTGCCCGTCTTGCCGCTGATGATCACGTTCTGGTGCTCGGCGACCCAGCGACACGACGCGAGCTGACGGACCAGCGACTTGTCGAGCTCGCGTTTCGCGGCGAAGTCGATGTCCTCGATACACGCCGACGACATTCGTAGCTTCGCCTCCTTCATCGCGCGACTCAGCCGGGCGTTTTCTCTCGAGAGCCACTCGGCGTCGACGAGCAGGCCGAGGCGCTCGTCGAAGGAGAGTGCGTTGATGGTGGGTTGTGCCTGTTGTTGGGCCCAGGCCTCTGCCATCGCGTGGAGGCGAAGGGCCTTGAGTTTCTCGATGGTCGGTTCATTCAGCATCGCGTTCGGTCTCTCCTGTGATGTTGGTGGTCAAACGATTAGTTGTAGTAGTCGGGGCCGCGCACGTTCTCGTGATCGATCGATTCAGCCGGACCCGCGTCGGGCTTCGGCAGCGCCGCCTGATCGAGCCCGTGGCGCAGGATCGACTC